>NZ_LMSN01000021.1:0-197404 GCF_001428425.1 Nocardioides sp. Soil777 | reverse complement strand
CATCCGCACCACCACCGACCAGACCGAGTCCTAGACTCGGCAACACCGCTCACTTTTCAAGCGCCGGGAACGACCAGCTTTGGAGCGCCGTCGACACCCACCGCCGATCAACACGGCAGAGAATGTCGGGCATGGCTGTCGACGTCGTCGTACTGAACGGTGGGTCGAGCGCGGGCAAGACGAGCATCGGGCGGTGTCTGCAGGACTTGCTGCCTCGACCGTGGCTCCTGCTGGGCGTAGATGATCTCATCGACGTCGCCCCGTCGTCGTTGGTCTCCTACGGGCCACAAGGGCGGGTGGTCTTCGGTGACCAGTGGCGTGCACTGGAAGCCGCGTGGTCGCGTGGAGTCGCCGCGATGGCACGAGCCGGTGCTGGGGTGATCATCGACGACGTCTTCCTCGACGGCGCGGTGTCGCAGCAGCGGACCAGCGAGCACCTCGAAGGGCTGGAGGCGCTGTGGGTCGGTGTCCATTGCGACCCTGAGGTGGCGGCGGCTCGCGAGCGTATACGGGGGGACCGTCCGGCCGGGATGGCAGCCGGGCAGGCGAAAGCAGTTCACCGTGGTGTCGTCTACGACCTTGTCGTGGACAGCAGCACCGCCTCACCCACGGAGTGCGCCAGCCTCATCGCGACTCGGATGACCTGACCGCTTCGCGGGCCTGTGTCTATCGATCCGCACGCGCTCATCGGCACGAGCGCGCACTCGTCGCGGCAGATGCGGATGTTCGCAGCGGCTGAGGGAACCATGACAGCGCCATGGTGTTGTCTCACTGCGTGTCGGCCAGCCAGTCTGGTTCTAGGACCAGTCTCGCGAGGTCGGCGACGACGAGGGCTGGTTGTGTGCGGGTGATGGTCGCGTTCTTCTCGGCCGGACTGTTGCGCGAGGTCGCCTCGATCATCCACCCGTCAGCGGTCATGACGGTCACCGTGTTGGAGACGAGGGTCCCTTCGGGTCGGGCCTCGGTTGCTTGCGCGCGCACGAGCAGTATCGATCCGTCGTCGAGGTCCTGACAGGTCGTGCCCGGTGGCGTCCCGTCGGGGAGAGTGCGGCAGGTTGGGTTGGGACCGACAAGTCCGATGCCGTCGTTGTCGGCTATGAGGAGCGCGACTTGGGATGCGCCTTGTCCGTCGTCGAGGACGATCGAGGCTCCCTCGAAGGGATCGTTCTCGTCCAGCCGTGCCTCCATGTCGCCTGCGTCGGTCATGACGATGTCTTCGGACCATGTTGCGTGGTCGCTGGTGCGCGAACCTGGTGTCTGGGCGGTCACGGCTTTGGCCAGCTGATCGGCGAGCAGGTCTGGTGCGAAGGCGAAGGTCCGCTCCCTCGCGGGTGTCTGAGTCGGGGAGGAACTCGTGGTGGTGGGTGTTGTGGGGGCCGGTCCTGTGGTGGCGGAAGCCGTCCCGGTGGGGTCGGCGGCAGGGGTGGCGAGTTCACCTGCGGAGCTGACTCCGTAGACCGCGACCGTCGCAAAGAGCGCTACGGCGGCGACACCCAGGCCTGCAGCGGCGGCGGCGCGGGTCCTCTTCTGTCGTCGTCCGCGACGGGCGGCCTCGCGAACGACCCGGGCGGTGTCATAGATGTAGCCCTCAGTGGCGTGACGCATCAGTTCTTGCACGTCGGTGGCGTCATCGGGCGAGTGATCGGGGTTCACGCGTCGCTCCTTCCGGGCTGGGTCGGGCAGGGCGCTGGTCGACCCAGCCCGGTTGGGGCGTAGTCATCGGAGCGAAGTGGCCGAATCTTGGCCAACGCTCGGGTGGTGCGGGTGCGGACGGGTCCGGAGGTCAGCCCGAGTTGTCCGCCCACGTCGGGTGGGGACATGTCTTCGAAAAACCGGAGCACGAGGATGGTGCGGTCCAGAGCGGTGAGGGTGTCGAGCGCACGGAGCAGGTCGACACGGCTGTTGTGGTCGGGTTGGTGCAGACGTTCAGGGACGCCGGCGGTGGGGCGCTCCGTCGAACTGCGCTTGCGGCGTCCGCTGATGAAGGTGTTCAGCATGGTCGCGCGGGCGTAGCGCAGGGGGTCGTCGGCTCGGGTGACTCGCGTCCACTGCACGTACAACTTGGTGAGGGTGTCCTGAACCAGGTCCTCCGCCGCGTGATGGTTGCCAGTGAGCAACCATGCCGTACGTCCCAATCGTTGTGCGTGCACGTGGGCGAAGCCCTCGAAGTCGTGTGTCGTCGCCATGCGTCCCTTCCGGCTCTCCTGAACCCTAAGACGCGCTGAGTCCTGATTCTGTTACGCGGACCCCGAAGTGCTCGCGCATCGGCACGAGCGTGGATCGCGGCATGAGCGGACATCGAAACGGGAGACGAGGCAGCAGTTCTCACTCTCGCGAGAGGACTTGCGCCTCTGGCAACCCGTGGAACCACAGCGGAGACTTGAACTGGAGGCGGGATCCTCCGTCTCTCGTCATCGGAGCCGCAGCCCCGAACGGGCTTCTGGGAGGCCATCATGTCCGCCACGACCCATTACCAGGACTACTGGATCAACCCACGGATCAAGATCGCCGCACTGTGGGCATCCATGCTGTTCATCTACGCGTACGTGGACCTGTTCAGCCTGTACCGAGCCGACATACGTGCCGACATTGAAGCCGGTGAGATCTTCGCCTTCACCATCGGACAAGGCTTCCTGCTCGGCGTGACCATCTACGTCGTGATCCCCAGCCTGATGGTGTTCCTTAGCCTCGTCCTGTCAGCGAGCGTCACTCGGATGGCCAACATCGTCCTGGCGGTCCTCTACGCCGTCACGATCGCGGGGGGCACCATCGGTGAACCGAACTACTACTACATCCTCGGCAGCCTCATCGAGGCCGCCTTGCTGGCCGGTGTCGTCTATTACGTGTGGACCTGGCCGAAGGCGACCGACGCTGTAGCCGCCCCGGCAGACCAGTCCCCGCAAGTACTCATCTCGCCATGAGCGGACGCTTGGATCGCGGCAGGTGCAGTCGGTTAGTGGCGAGCGGTGACGAGAAGTCGGTCCGGAGAGCGCCGCCCCACTCCGTCGCGCATCTCGATGCAGCCGTAGCCCGCGCTGGACAACCGCCGCTGCAGCTCATCACGCGTCCACGGACGCATCTCAAAGAGGAACTCGTTCACCTCCGGTGTCTCATCGTGGTCGCTAGCGAGTTCATAGCGTTCCTCCACCACGATCCGTCCGTCGTTCCATGTCGGTCGACTGACGAACCGCAACTTCGAGCCGTCCTGCAGATCGACTTCCGCAGTGCGCCAGATTCCGTCCGCTCGTTGCTGAGACATCGCGGCCTCCCGAACGTCCAGCACCAGGACGCCGCCCGCGCGGGTGAGCCTTGCGAAGGCGTTGAGCGCATCCGCCCTCTCGTCATCCGTCAACAGATCGTTGAGCACGCCCCGAGCAATCACGGCATCAAACGCTCCGCTGATGGCGGGTTCACAGAGGTCTGTCACGACAGCAGGTGCGTCGGGGCAGCGCATACGGGCGATCGTGATCAGCGCCTCCGAGGCGTCGAGCAAGGTGACGTGGTGCCCGCGTTCGATCAGTGCAGCAGCGTGGCGCCCTGTGCCACAACCAGCATCCAGCACCTGTGCGGTGCTGAATCCGGCGGCCCGCAATGATTCATCCACAGCCACTACCCACGGCTCGACCGGGTCCGATATCAACGCGTCGTAGGCGTCGGCATGTCGGTCATAGAACGGCCGCTCGGCGGCCACGTCAGCGGAAGGAGAAGCCACTTCGCCAGCGTGCCACAAGAGGTGCCACCTCTTTGGCGGCCAGCGCCCTCATCTCAGCAGATGCGGACGCTTCCTGTGACCGCGATGTTTGCCGTTCCTCAGTCTGTGCACTGCTTCCAGACGCCTGCGCTCCACCCTCCAGCGGGCGTGCGCCAGATCTCGACCTGAATCAGTCGACGACCGCTCCGACTGAGCAAGTCGACCACGCGCACGACCTCTTGTTCGCCTGCGCTCAGGTCACCTCCTCGCGACTGCGTACGCACGGCCGCGACAGAACCCCAGTCCTCGTTCTTCATCATCTTGCTCTGAAGGTGTTTCCAGGTGGACGCACGAGCCACTGCGTCGTGGTGGCTGACGCAGTCGCTCCCGAAGTCACTGACCGTTGTGCTGGCTCCACAAGCGGTGAGCATGGCGCAGGCAAGCACAGCGAAACCCGTGCGACCAGACGGAGTCATGCCCATGTGACGGAAGGCTAGAGAGTCTGGTTCCGATCGACCGCTGATCGGAATGGGCGGATGACCGGCTTCGGAGACTCGGCGCTGCGCTCCTACGCGAGCTCCAGGTCCGACGAGATCTTGCTGAAGACGGCGAGGTCGACTCTCCCGGAGTGAACGAATCCGCCTGACCGCGCGACTCCTTCGTGAATGAACCCCGCCGACACGGCTGCCTTCTGCGACGCCTTGTTGCCGGTCGCACAATGGATCACGACGCGCGCCATGTTCTGGTCAGACAGGGCCCAGTCGGCCAGAACCCTCGACGCCTTACCCGCCAGGCCGCATCCTCGCGCCCAAGGCGCAACCCAGTAGCCAATCTCTGTCTGGCGCACGAGCCAGTCGGTCTTCTTCAAGTCGATGACGCCGCAGAGCCTCCCCGCGATCCCGATCCGTCGCACAAGACCTGCGCCGCTCGTGTGCATCTCGGGTGCGATGTCCTCGATGAATGCGCGCGCTGCGTCGGCGGTGTAAGGCGTTGGCAGTGGTAGCCACCGCTGAGTGGTCTTGTCGCGACAGGCCGAGGCGACGTCCTCAATGTCACCGGAGTTCAGAGGACTGAGACGGAAGCCGTCACCCTCCAGCACTTCATCTCCGAACTGGCTACCCATGCGCAGAGGGTAAGGCCGGGCTCGACGGCGGATGCACGCACATCGGCAGTTCCGCGCGCGATCAGCGGCAGATCAGGACGCTGGCAGGTGTCCTGGTCGTGCCCCTACGAGCCGGTCGCGCCTACCGGCCGTTTCTCAGACTGGTCCGCAGCGCAGCCCCGTGCTGTAGCTGCACGCCGGCGCGCGAGCAACCACCTTCCTGACTCACGCGTGACTGGACCTTCATCGACAACGAGAGAGGTCGCTGGCAGAGCGACACCAAGCCCAGCCCGCGCCACGAGCAGTCCTCCAAGCCGCGGCGCTTCTGAGGCGAGACCTACAAGGGTCAGGCCCAGTCGACGACGCGATCGCACGAGCCGATGCCGCGCTGCCTGCCCCGCTCACACAGAGGCCATCAGGGCCGACGCACTGGCCGCTGCGCAAGGAGCCTTTGCGACCTACCAGGTCTCCCGCGGAGACGACTAGCAACGGAGCAGTTGCCGYACTCTCCCGGACCGATCGCGGCAGATGCGAACGTTTGCCCGCCCTGCAAACGGGATCTCGGTCCACGTCCCCGAACCCAGGCGACCTCCGCATGAGCAGCCCCGCATCTGCCAGGCATCAGGCGGATCTCCACTGAGCCGTCTGCCGCACGAACTGCTTCAACATCAGAACGTCGAAGTTGTGCCACAGGAGGCGGTACCCCTTTGCCAGAAGCGCTTGCGTCTGGGTCTCCGTAAGAGCGGCCCCGCCAAGTGGGATACCAGCCTTGAGGATCACGTCCTCCGCGTGCTTGACCGCCTGAACCAGCTCGGGTGCGTCCAGGCGGCCCGATACACCCAGCTCGGTCGACAGGTCGAACGGGGCGATGGTCATGCAGTCGATCCCGTCGACCTGGCAGAGCTGCTCGATGTTCTCGATGGCGCTGCGAGTTTCGACCAAGATCGTGCAGGCCGTGGCATGGCCTCGCTGGTCCAGGTAGTCGAACAGTTCCACTCCCCAACGAGAGTGGGCGACGAAGGGACCCCATCCCCGCCTCCCCTGGGGTGGGTACCGGGTGAGCGCGACACATTCGGCGGCCGCCTCTGCAGTACTCACCAGGGGGAAGACGATCCCTTCGGCTCCTGCGTCGAGCGCTGTCTTCACCGAGGCTTCATCGGAACGGGAGACCCGAACCCACGGTGAGCACGACGTCCCCGCTGTGCTGGCGATCATCGCGTGCAGGCTCTCTGGCCCGATGGGGCCGTGTTCCTGGTCGATCATCACCACGTCAGCCCCCGCCGCCGCCAGTGCCTGCGTGGCGACGGGCGAGGGTATGAGATTGGCGAATCCCGCAAGAGGCGGGCCCCCCATCCTCAAGCGCTCACCCATGCTCGTCATGGTCACTCCTCGTGCTCGGGCCGCTACGAGTGCACGAAAGACTGACGTCGCTTGCTACGACACAGTGGTCGCGCCTGGCCCTCTCTTCAGGCTCCTCGATCGCCCGCGCAGTGTCCATAGCCAAGCGGTGGTAAACGCCGGACCGATGCGCCCCGTCCGAGTTGGTTTCCCTGTCGACGTCCCCAACTCGGCAGACCCGGTAACTGGTGTCGCCCAAGGACAAGCCCAGTCAGACAGCGGTGACAGGTCCGCATTGCGACACCGGTGACACCTCGACCGTGGTGACACGTCTAGCCCGAGGCGCAGGGGTGGCTGTCGAGGCACCACCGATCCTCCCGACGTCGCTTTCCGGGCCGTCGGCCCGTCGACCTACGGCGTCGTGAGCGCCGCGCTCGCCTCGTCGAAGGCGTCGCCGGCCGCCCGCCATGGTGCGGACGGTCCACCGTCACCCGCCAGCCCGAGCAGGTGAGGGGCGAGGTCGGCGCTGAAGCCCTCGCTGGCCTCGCGCGGGAGCAGGGAGGGCAGGTTGTCGATGGCGATGACCTCCATCGCCGTCGATGACCTGTCCGCGTCGCGGCTGCCGCCGTCCAACCGGCGTACCGGCTCCTCCCACGTGGTGATGCTCGTGTTGATCGGGAGCATGTTCGTCGGGCCGGTGACGTCGCACGTCACGTCCGCGAGCACTCGCAGTCGCCGCTCACGGCCGAGGTCCGCCTGCTCCACGAACGGGGTCGTCGGGGTGTGCGTGACGACGCAGTTCACCAGCAGGTCATGGCCGAGGAGTGCCTGCTTGTGCAGGTCCCGGGTCTCCTCCCGATCCCACAGGGTCATCGGCATCCCCGCGGTCGTCAGCGCCTGCTGGGCACCGCGGCCGGACCGCCCGCGCGCCCCTGTCACCAGCGCCAGCAGCTCGTCGGCCCCGGCCTTCCCGGCCAGCTCCAGCTCCGCGTCGAGCTCGTCCTTGGCCATCGGCGCCAGCGGGGCCGTCAGGGAACCCGCCACCTGCAGCACGCCCAGGGCGGCACCCACGTAACCCGCCCAGTAGCCGAAGGCGACC
This sequence comes from Nocardioides sp. Soil777, assembly GCF_001428425.1. NCBI lineage: Bacteria > Bacillati > Actinomycetota > Actinomycetes > Propionibacteriales > Nocardioidaceae > Nocardioides > Nocardioides sp. Soil777. Next base: position 190,174 of record NZ_LMSN01000021.1, on the reverse strand, counting down.
ACGCGCCGGCCGTCCTCGCCGGTGAGGTACTCGATGTCGAGCAGCCGCCCTCCGCCACGTCGGAACCGCTCGAGGGTGCGGCGTGCGTCCTCCTGGCCCTTGAACGCGTGGGCGAAGTAGATGTGCCGGTGGCGCAGCGACTCCGGCTCGTCGGGAAGCTCCTTGATCCCGAGCACGAAGGCGTCCTCGGGTGCCTCGGTCCAGGTGCCCTCGCCGACCACGGTCGCCCCGGCCGCGGCGTACTCGTCGTCGGTGAAGACGCGTTGGCGCGACTCCTCGACGGTCACCTCGAAGCCGGCGTCGAGCAACATCGGGATGTCGGCCGGTACGACGGGCGCCCGCCGCTCGGTGTCGCGGGACTCGGACCGGATCCACACATGGACGGGCTGCATGCGGTCAGGATGCCACTACCGCGACTGCCGGGTGGGCGTGGCACGGTGAGCGCCGGGGCGGGCTGCTACCGGGCTCTGGGCGGTACGACGAGCCGGGTGCCGCGGGCGCCCGCCCACTGCCCGGTCTCCTGCAGCCGCGACCACACGTCGTACTCCGGGGCGAAGAAGTCGACCAGCGCGGCCCGGGTGCCGTCCGCGAGCTCGGGGTCGGCCGGCGGGGAGACGTTGCGGCGCTCGAACGCCACGTCCTCCCCGAGGCGCGAGCGGAACCACGGCTGCCAGGCCTCGGGACGCTCGACGGCGAGCACCCGGTCGACCTCGACCACGTCGTCGATGGTGAGGAACTGACCGGGCCGCCCGCGCGGGGTCGGTGCGTCGGGGTCGCCGTCGACGTAGCGTCGGGCGAACTCGTCGAAGGACATCTCCGAGCTGTCCGCCCCCGGCTTGTGCCGCAGCGACTCGGGACGGGCGCGGTAGCGCCACCACGACTCCAGCCAGCGGACCGGGTCGCGGAACATCGTGACCAGCTCGTAGGAGTCGCGCTCGTGACCGTCCGCTGCCAGGCGCGGGGCGATCCGCCGGCCGAAGCCGGACGCACCGAGGTGCTTGAGGCCGGGCGGGCGGTCGATGACGAGCTCGGCGTACGGCGCGAGCGCGGCCTCGAGCGACGTCGAGGCGCACTTGGGCATGGCGAGCAGCACGAATCCGTGCCGGGGGAACGCCATCATGGGCCGCGATCCTTCCAGACAACGCACACGCGGCGCCGACCGGAGGACCGGTCGACGCCGCGTGGGTGCATCAGTGGAGCAGGTCTCAGCCGTTGCCTCCGGCGCGGAACGCCACCCAGGCGTCGCTCATCCGGTTGGCCTGGCCCTCCGTGAACATGTTCATGCAGGTGTCGTCGGTGTAGTCCATGAAGTTGTGGATCGGGTCGAGGCCCGGCGCGGTGCAGGTGTCGGCGCCCGTGGGGCAGCCGAACTGCGGGAAGGCCTCACGCGGGGTGTCGGCCACGCCGTCACCGCTGGCCGAGCAGGCTCCCGCGAAGGTGTGCTCGAGCATCATCCAGTGACCGACCTCGTGGGTGAGGGTGTCGCCGAACGTGTAGGGACCTGCCACATCGGGGTCGCCGCCGGGCATCGACTCGTCGAGGATGACCACGCCGTCCTTGTAGTCCTGGCCGTTGTTGTAGCCCTTGGGGAAGTAGGCCCAGCCGAGGAGCCCGCCGCCGATGTCGGCCGTGTAGACGTTGAGCGTCTCGGAGTCGCCCTGACGCAGCGTCTTCTTCATCTCGTACTCCGACTTGCCCGGGGCGACGTTGACCCACCGGTCGTTCGTGACGTAGTTGACGTCGGTCAGGTCGAAGCGGAACGCCGTGTCGGCGGCGTCGGGGGCCGTCGTGCCGGCGAAGGAGTCGTTGAGGACCTCCATCTGGTCCTCGACCAGGGTGCCGAGACGCGTGCGGTCGGCGTCGGTCGCATCCGAGCCGGTGATCACGTGGAAGACGGTGTCGATGGTGACCGAGCCGAGCGGCAGGTTGGCCACGTCCTTGATGACGCCGTACTTCTTGGCGTCCTTCGCCGCGTAGAGGGCCGGCTCCTTCGCGAGCGGGTGGCCCTTCTTGACGCGGGCGGCGGAGGAGTCGTCCTCGCAGGCGACGACGCCGTCGGAGGCCACCGCTCCGAACACGGGGGTGGCCGCGAAGGTGAGGGGGGAGAGTGCGAGGACGCCGGCGACGGCGGCCGAGCGGACGAGAGTGGGACGCATGGAGTGGTGATCCCTTCGGGTGGTGAGCACTGGTCCGGTCAACCTATGCGCCATGGCCCGTCCGGGCTACGACCCCGAGGGTGAAATCTGTGTCAGCCCGTCGTCGTGTAGTCGCCGCGGTGATACACGAGGGGCTTCGTGTCCTCGCCCGTGGCGAGGTCGACGACCCGTCCCACGACTATCACGTGGTCACCGGCCTCGTGGATCGCCTCCACCGTGCAGTCGACGTATCCCACGACCCCGTCCAGGATCGGCGCGCCGGTGCCGGGCGCCGGGTGCCAGGCGAGGCCCGCGAACTTGTCGTCGGAGGGGCCCGCCATCCGGTCCGAGACGTCCGCCTGGTCGGCGGCGAGCAGGTTGACGCAGAAGGTGCCCGAGCGGCGGATCGCGGCGTAGGCCCGCGACTGTCGTGTCGGGAGGAAGGCGACCAGCGGCGGGTCCAGGGAGACGCTGGTGAACGACTGGCAGGTCATCCCGATCGGCGACTCCCCCGACGCCGTCCCCGTCATCGTCGTCACCACGGTGACACCGGAGGCGTAGCGGCCCAGCACCTCGCGGAACCAGCTGGCCTCGGTGCGCGCGGCCTCGCCGTCGACCTCGAGCGTCTCGCCGGGTCGCCACTCGAAGTCGTGGTCGTGGTCCATCCCGCCAGTGTCGCGCACGCCCCCACCACCGACCGCGAGACCCTCACCACACCCCGGCCACCCGGGCGGGGGTGCACGCACCGTGGTCGGTGCGGTGGGATGGACCCATGACTGCCATCGATCTGGGCCGGCCCGTGCAGGGCGACGTCGTCGAGCTGATCCTCGAGGACCACCGACGCTTCGAGGACCTGATGCGCACCATGCGCGACGCCACCGCCGACCGGGACGCCGCTCGCCGCGCGTTCTCCGAGCTGCACGTCGCGCACGCCCTCGCCGAGGAGGAGCTCGTCTACCCCAAGCTGCGGCGCAAGGACGCGATCGGTGAGCACGAGGAGGAGCACGGGCACGAGGAGCACGCCGAGGGCAACGAGGCGCTCCTCGCGGTCCTCGAGCTCTCCGGCACCGACACGCAGGCGTTCGACGATGCCGTGGAGGAGCTGGCCAAGGTCATCAACCACCACCTCACCGAGGAGGAGCTCTCCATCCTCAACCCGGCCCGCGAGGAGGTCGGTGAGCAGGTGCGAGCAGACCTGGGCACCGCCTTCGCCGAGCGCCGCAACGCGCTCCTCGACGAGGGCTGCGGCAGCACGGCCCAGGTGCGGGCCATCGTCGAGAAGGCGCGCAGCGAGGGCGTCCTCGAGGAGGACTGACCCGCGTCGCGGCGGGTTCTTACTGCGTTCACCCGCCGGACCGAGCATGGTCCCGTGCCCGACCTCCTGGACCTGCTGACCGACAGCCTGCTCGGCGTGGGCGTGCACTGGGTGTACGCCGCGATCGCGCTGCTGGTGCTGGCCGAGTCGGCGCTGTTCATCGGCTTCGTGCTGCCCGGCGAGGCCAGCGTCCTGCTGGGCGGGATGCTGGCATCCATCGGTCGCCTCGACCTGCTGGTGCTGGTGCCGCTCGTCGTCGCCGCAGCCGTGGTCGGCGACGCGATCGGGTTCTGGGTGGGGCGCCGGTTCGGGCCGTGGCTGCGCCGGCGGCGCACGATGGTGCGCCACGAGGCGCGCGTCGATCGACTCAGCGGGTTCGTCCGGCGGCGGGGTGGCCTCGCCATCCTGGCCGGCCGGATGACCGCCCTGCTGCGGGCCATGACTCCCCCGGTGGCCGGGATGAGCGGCGTCGGTTGGCGCACCTTCCTCGTGTACGACGTCGTGGGCGGGGTGGTCTGGGCGGGCGGCGTGGCGCTGCTCGGCTACGCGGCCGGCCACTCCTACCAGCGGGTGGCGGACGTCCTCGGCCAGGTCGGTGCGATCGGCCTCGGGCTGGCCGTGGCCGGAGCCCTCGCGTGGTGGACCCGGTCCCGCTGGACCGGTGGGCCAGACTGGCGCGCATGACCTTCCCGGACGGCTGGGCCCGCGGCTCGCACACCCACGACGGCGTCACCCACGCGACGTACAGGAAGGGGACGGGACCGGGGGTCGTCGTCATCCACGAGATCCCCGGGATCACCCCCGAGGTGGCGACCTTCGCCGAGGAGGTGGTGGCCGCGGGCTTCACCGTGATGATGCCGAGCCTCTTCGGCACCGACGGTGCGCCGATGACGGCGCGGACCGTGGCGTCGTCCCTGGGCCGGGTGTGCGTGAGCCGCGAGTTCACCACGCTCCGCACCGGCGAGACCACGCCGGTCGCCGGCTGGCTGCGCTCGCTGGCCCGCGAGCTGCACGGCGAGCTGGGCGGACCCGGCGTCGGGGCGCTCGGGATGTGCTTCACCGGTGGCTTCGCCCTCGCGATTGCGGTCGACCCGGCCGTGGCCGCACCCGTGCTCTGCCAGCCCAGCGCACCCTTCGCCGTCGGCCGCCGGCGTGCGGCCGACGTCAACCTCTCCCCCGGCGACCTCGACGTCGTGAAGGGGCGGTGCGCGGCCGGGCAGCAGGTGCTGGGGATCCGCTACCGCTCCGACCCGGCCGTCGGCACGCGTTTCGACACCCTCACCCGTGAGCTGGGCGACGCGTTCATCCGCGTCGAGCTCGAGGGCAAGGGCCACTCGACCGTCACGGCGCACCGGCGGCAGGAGGCCGTCGACGCCGTGCTGACGTTCCTGTCCACCCACCTAGTCGCATGACTCTCGTCGTGATGTCCGGGCTCCCGGGCAGGGACGTCACGGACGCGACGGTCCGCGGTGTCGTCAGCGCCCTGCCGGCCTGACGACACCGCGGCTCACGTCACCGCAGGGCGTGGTTGCCCTTGAACTGCCAGACGATCTTGCCCGTCCCGTTGCCCTTGGCCGTCCCGTTGACCGCCGAGGTCGTCTCGGCGAACGTCAGCGTGGCGTGGGCGATGGCGTCCGACATGATGTCGAGGGTGTCCAGGTCGAGGTTCGCGATCGTGTCGCAGGCCGCGTGGTAGCAGGGGTCGAAGGCGACCCCCGCCGTCCCACCGAAGATCTCCGCCTGCTCCGCCGACTTGATGCCCTCGGCCCCGGTGAAGAGCCCGCCCGCGGGGATCCCGGCGTTGATGAACGCGAAGTAGTCGCTGCGCCCATCGAAGTCCGTCGGCTCGCTGAAGCTGCCCTGCGAGGTGAAGAAGTCGGTGAAGACGTCCTCGACGAGCCCGGACCCGTTCGGTCCGGAGACACCCAGCGCGTCACCGTCACCGTCGTACACGAAGTTGACGGCGTTGGGCGAGCCGACCATGTCGAAGTTGAGGTTGACGGCGGTGCCCTTGATCTCGCGCTTGCTCAGCTGGGCGACGTAGAAGTCCGACCCCAGCAGGCCGTCCTCCTCGCCGCTCCAGAAGGCGAAGCGCACCCTGTTCTCCGGCGTGATGCCGAGCTCGGCCATCTGGAGCGCGGTCTCGAGGATCGCGCCCGTGCCGGAGCCGTTGTCGTTGATGCCCGGTCCCTCACCGACCGAGTCGAGGTGCCCCCCGACGACGACCGTGCGGTCGGTCCGCCCGGTCGGGGTGTCGGCCAGCAGGTTCTCGGTGGTGACCTCCTCGATGTTGATCTGGAGCGTGATGCTCAGCTCGAGGCCCACGGTGGCCGCCCACTCCGCGCCCTGGTCGAACGACGCGCTGACGACGGGGACGTCGCGGACCGGCGGGTCGAGCGTGCCGCCGAAGAGGGAGAGCCGGTCGTCGCCCGGCACCACGTTGCCCTGGTTGAAGATGATGACCGCGCTGGCGCCCCCGGCGATGGCGTTGTCGGCCTTGACCGCGAACGTGCACGTGCCGCGCTGGAGGAGCGCGATGTTGCCGTCCGGGAAGCCGGTGAAGTCACCCGCCTCGCAGCCGCTCGTGGACAGCCGGTCCCCCGCCAGGTTGATGTCGACCGCCGTGACCGGCGCGGCGACCGAGCCGCCCCCCGAGAAGTCCATCGGGAAGTAGTCCTCGCCCAGGACGTAGTCCGCCGTCGGCGCCGGCGCGGTCCGCGCCATCGACGAGCCGGTGAAGTCGACCCGCTCGTAGCTGAACTGCTGACGGGTGGTGGTGTAGCCGGCGCCCTGGAGGAGCCCCTCGATGTAGGCCACCGAGGCGTCGTGGCCGGGCGTGCCGGCCTGCCGGGTGTCGTCGTTGGCGTCGGCGATGGTCTGGAACGCCCGGAGATGGGCCATCACCCCCTCGACGGTGACGGCCTGCCGCAGGGCGGTGGTGTCCGTGGTGACGGCGGCCTGGGCGGTGCCGGCCAGCGCGGCCGCTCCGGCCAGCACGGCCGCCGTGGTGACGGCGGCGATGCGGGTCCTGCTCTTCTTGATGTCCTTCACGTTCTCTCCCGGGGTCGACTGTGGTCGCGAGCGCCCGAGAAGCAGCACGTGTGCAACTTCGCACGCTAGCCATCGGCCAGCACCGGGGACAGGGGCAGACCCCGATGTCCCCAATTAGGGACGTCCCACGATGAGAACAGGTTCTAGGTGGCTCGGATACCATCGGTACGTGAGCTTCCTCCGTCGGCAGGCCGTGATCGCCGCCCTCACCGCCAACGCCCTGCGTCCCCTGACCGGCCAGCGTGCCGGGATCCCCGCCTTCGCCGCGGGCTGGATGTACGGCGAGCTGGCACCGCAGGTGCTCGCCCTCACGGCCGCGGACGCGGCGCTGCACCTCTCCCCCCTGCGCCGCGGTCCCCGCAGCCGGCTCGGTCTCGCCCTCGCGGCGGGCAGCACACTCGGCCTCGCCCACCTGGTCCGGCAGAGCCAGCGGGCGCGCCACCACGTCGAGGACGCCCTGGTCGAGGGACTCGGGGTCGAGTACGTCGAGCAGCTGGACGCGCCGCCGACCCCCGCCGACCTGGCCACGCCGTGGCGCCAGCTCCTCAACCCCCTGTGGATGCGCGAGCGGCGGGTGCACGTCGAGCGCGACATCGCCTACTCGACGTACGGACGTCGCGGGATGCTCGACATCTACCGTCCCGCCGAGGGTGACCTCAGCGGCGCCCCGGTGCTCCTCCAGGTCCACGGCGGGGCGTGGATGACCGGCCGCAAGGACCGGCAGGCGATCCCGCTCATGCAGCACATGGCCGCCCGCGGCTGGGTCTGCGTGGCCATCAACTACCGGCTCTCGCCCCGGGCCGTCTTCCCCGACCACATCGTCGACGTGAAGCGCGCGATCGCGTGGATCAAGGAGCACATCGACGAGTACGGCGGCGACCCCGACTACATCGTCATCACCGGCGGATCGGCCGGCGGCCACCTGTGCGCCCTGGCGGCGGTGACCCCCAACGAGGCCGAGTGGCAGCCCGGCTTCGAGGAGGTGGACACCACCGTGCAGGCGGCCGTCCCGCACTACGGCGTCTACGACTTCGCCGGGTCGACCGGCCTGCGCAGCGCGGTCGGGATGCGCGACACCTTCCTCGCGCCGCGGGTGCTGCGGACGACGTGGGAGCGCGAGCCGGAGAAGTTCGAGGCCGCCTCCCCGATCCTGCGCGTCGACGGCGACGAGCCCGACTTCTTCGTCATCCACGGCGCCAGCGACACCCTGGTCGACGTGGGCCAGGCCCGCGCCTTTGTCGACCGGCTGCGGGAGGTGTCGAACAGCTCGGTGGTGTACGCCGAGCTGCCGGGAGCGCAGCACGCCTTCGACACGTTCCCGTCGATCCGCTCCGCCCACGTGGTGCGCGCGATCGAGCGCTACCTCAACTGGCACTGGAACTCCTGGCGCCAGGGCCGCGAGGTCGACGCCGGCGCCGCGCCCGGCGACGAGCCGGGCACGGCCGCCCGGGCCTGATCAGGACTGGATGAGGCCCACGTGGTTGCCGTCGGCGTCCGCCACGATCGCGACGACGGTGGCGCCCCCGACCGCGGTGGCCGGCGAGACCACGGTGGCACCGGCGTCCACCAGGGTGGCGACGGCCGCCTCGACGTCGTCGGTCGCGTGGTAGGCCGTCGCCCCGACCATGCCCGTCGCGTGGCCGTTGGGGTTGAGGCCGATCTCCAGCCCGTCGAGGTTGAAGCCGACGTAGTAGGGCGTGTCGGTGTGGGGCTCCGTGCCGAACACGGTGCGGTAGAAGGCGGTCGCCGCCGCGACGTCCTTCACGGGGATCACGATGGAGCTGACGGTCATGGGTCCTCCTGGGTCCGACCGGGTCTTCCCGGTGCTGGCTGGTGCGTCAGGTGGTTGACGATCCGGCCCGCGCGGGTGTGACAGGTCAGCCGAAGTCGGCGCTGATCCTCTGCTGCTCGCCGTCGACGGTGACCACGCCGCCGTACGGCAGCACCACCTGCGGCGAGGTGTGCCCGAAGTCGACGTCCATCGCGACGACGAGCTCGGGGGCGTAGTCCGACACCGCCCGCAGGACCGCCTCGCGGTAGTCGGCCCGACGGGCCGAGGCCTGCTCCGGGGTGGGTGTGTGCTCGTGGTCCCCCACAGGCGGCCGACCCCACAGGAGGGCGGCGGCGACCCCGAGGATGCCGCGCTCTCCCAGGACCCGGAGGACGCGGAAGCAGTCCTCGGGGTCGGGGCGCTCCTCGGACGGCTCGAGCAGCAGCACGGACCCGGCGTACGACTCCCCGGGCATCATCCAGCGCCCGACCTGCATCGTCTCGGCCACCGACTCCAGGCAGCCGCCCCAGGTCCGACCCGTCACCCGGGTCGCGGGACCGGCCCAGGTCCACGGCTCGGCCGGCGCGTCCGGCGCGCGCTCGGTCAGCGCCTCGGGGCTGTCCCAGTGGAGTCCGACGTCGTAGGTGCGGGGCACCACCTCGACCTCGACCGTCCCGCCGAAGAGGGCGGCGCGCAGGGACACCAGGTGCATCGGGTCCACGGCCGGTCCGGGACCGAGGTGGACCTGGGTCGAGCCGCCGTAGACGGACCCGATCCCGTGGTCCCACAGCCAGTTGGCCAGGTGGGTGTTGTCGCTGTAGCCGAGGAAGCGCTTCGGCATCGTGGTCATGCGGGCCGCGTCGAGGTGGCGCAGCACGGTGACCTGGTCGTCGCCGCCGATCGTCGCCATCACGGCGCCGACCGTCGGGTCCTCGAAGGCGGCCATCAGGTCCTCGGCCCGCTCCTGCGGCGACCCCTGCCGGCGGGTGGTCGGATACTCGACGGGCACCAGGTCCAGGTCGCGGAGCCGCTCCATCGCCTGCTCGTGCACGGCCGGGAAGTGCGCGGGAGCGCACCACGACGCCGAGAGGACCGCCACCCGGGCACCGGGCTCGACGGGTGGGGGCAGCGAGACGGGATGGCTCATGCCACTAGTGTCTCGCGGCGTGACCACCCCACCGGACGTGCCCGCCGACTCCTCACCGACACCGGCCGGGATGCCCGCCGACCTGCTGGCCCACGCCCGGGCCGCGAAGGGCTTCATGCCGGACGAGGAGGGCCTGCTCCTGCACCGGGTCGCCCGCGAGCGCCTGCCCCACGGACCCGTGCTGGAGGTCGGCACCTACTGCGGCAAGTCGGCGATCTACCTGGGCGCGGCGGCCCGTGCGGTGGGCGGCGTGGTGGTCACCGTGGACCACCACCGGGGCTCGGAGGAGAACCAGGCGGGCTGGGAGCACCACGACGCGAGCCTGGTCGACGACGAGTCCGGCCTCATGGACACGCTTCCTGTCTTCCGCCGGACCATCGAGCGGGCCGGCCTGGAGGACGTCGTCGTCCCGGTCGTGGGTCGGTCGACGACCGTGAGCGCACTGTGGCGCACTCCCCTGTCGATGCTCTTCATCGACGGCGGGCACGCCGAGGAGCACGCGCAGAACGACTACACCGGCTGGGCGCCGTGGCTGATGACCGGCGGGCTGCTGGTCATCCACGACGTCTTCCCCGACCCGGCCGACGGCGGGCGGCCGCCGTACCACGTCTTCCTGCGCGCGCTGGAGAGCGGCGACTTCGCCGAGGTCGAGGCGCTGGGATCGGTGCGGGTGCTGCGGCGGACGTCAGGAGACGCCGGCGACCCGGTCCGCTGACGCACAGCCGCACTCGAGGGCGAGCTCGTCGAAGTCCGGGGCCAGCGAGGTGCCGCGCATGATGTCGGATCCCGGGCTCCCCCCGGAGAGCGCGTCCACGGCGAGCACGACCGCGGCGGCCGTGTAGGTGGTGTGCTCGACCGGCCAGTTGACGTCGTCGGGGAAGACGTAACCGGTCCAGTAGCTCCCGTCCTCCGCCCGAAGGTGCTGCATGTCGGCGAGCAGCCGCAGCGCCCGGGGCCGGTCGCCGAGGGCGTCGAGGGCCATCACCAGCTCGCACGTCTCCGCCCCGGTGACCCACGGGTTGCGCGAGACGCAGCGGATGCCGAGACCCGGCTCCACGAAGGTGTCCCAGCGCTCGTCGATCAGCGCCCGGCCGGCGTCGCCGCGGACCGCGCCGCCGAGCACCGGGTAGTACCAGTCCATGGAGAACTCGGACTTGTCGAGGAACAGGTCGCGGTGGGTGCGCAGCGCGTGGCCGAGGCGCCCCCCGGCCAGCTCCCACTCCGGCTGCGGCTCGTCGAGGAGGTCGGCGAGCGCCACCCCGGCCCGCAGGCTCTGGTAGATGCTCGACGACCCGGCGAGCAGGGCCTCGGCGTTGACCGGCCCGGGCCGCCCGTCGCGCCACTCGCGGGACCACGCGATCCCGCCGAACGGCAGCTGCATGCCGACGACCCAGTCGAGGCCTCGGCGCACGACCGGCCACATCCGGCGCACGAAGTCCTCGTCGCGGCGGACCAACCAGTGGTGCCAGACCCCGACGGCGAGGTACGCCGACATGTTGGTCTCGCCGCTGTGGTCCTCGACCTCGCCCGCCACGAGCTTCATCGGCCACGAGCCGTCGGACCGCTGGGCGCGGGCCGCCCAGGCGTAGGCCCGCTCGGCCGCCTCGACCTGGCCGCCGACGACGAGCGCCATCGCCGCCTCGACGTGGTTCCAGACGTCGGTGTGCTCCCCCACCGTCCACGGGATCGCCCCGTCCGGCTCCTGCATGGCCGCGATGGACGCGGCCGTCTGCTCGACCTGGGCCGGGGTGAGGACGCCGTCGACGGCCGTCACGGCCGGGAGGTGGTGCTCAGGCCGCATCGGGCTTGCGGAAGTAGAGCACCATGCTCTTGCCGATGACCGGGTCGAGCACCTTGCCCGCCACCTGCAGGGCCCTGGGGTTCTTCATGATCTCCCAGACGAGGAGCCGGTGGTAGGCCTTGGCGAGCGGGTGGTCGTCGTTGCGGACGCCGACCGCGCACTTGATCCACCAGTACGGCGTGTGCAGGCCGTGGGCGTAGTCCTTGCCCTCGAAGACGGTGCCGGCCTTGGTGACCTTGTCGACGAGCTCCTTGTCGGTGTAGATCCGGATGTGGCCGCCCTCGACGTTGTGGTAGTCCTCGGACAGCTTCCAGTTGACGATCTCGGGGAACCACCGCGGCACGGAGACGGCCAGCGTCCCGCCCGGGCGCAGCACCCGCACCAGCTCGTGGATGGCCTGGATGTCGGCCGGGATGTGCTCGAGCACCTCGGCGGCGACGATCCGGTCGAACTCGCCGTCGGCGAAGGGCAGCGACAGCGCGTCGCCCTCCTTGACGTCCGCCTCGGCACCGGCCGGCACCTCCCCCGCGTCGCGCATCGCGGCGAACCACTCGCGCACGGTGGCGAGCTCGTCGGCGTCCTGGTCGAAGGCGATGACGTCGGCGCCGCGCTTGTACATCTCGAAGGCGTGGCGCCCGGCGCCACAGCCCATGTCGAGCACGCGCTCGCCCGGGCGGAGCCCGAGTCGGTCGAAGTCAACGGTCAGCACGGATGTCCTCCTGGGTGGATCGGGTGGTGGGTGCCGGCGCAGCCTCGCGGTCGGCACGGTAGCTGGCGATGGTGTCCTCGTACGCCGCGGCGGTGGCCTCGGCGACGGCGCGCCAGCTGAAGAGCTCCTGCACGCGGCGGCGGCCGGCGCGACCCATCCGCTCGCGTCGCTCGGGGTCGTCGAGCAGGGCGGCCAGGGCCAGCTCGAGCGCGCCGACGTCGCCGGGCTCGACGAGCACGGCGCAGTCGCCGTCCTCGCCGACGACCTCGGGGATGGCACCGGCACGCGACGCCACCAGCGGGGTCTCGCAGGCCATCAGCTCGGCGGTGGGCAGGGAGAAGCCCTCGTAGAGCGACGGGACGCAGGCCACCTCGGCCGAGCCCATCACCTCGACGAGCTCGGTGTCGCTGACCCCGTTGACGAAGGTGACCGCGTCGGCGATCCCGAGCCGGTCGACCAGCTGCTCGGTGCGCCCGCCCGGCTCCGGGCGGGTGACGAGCACGAGGGAGACGTCGCGCTCGGTGCGCAGCTTGGCGAAGGCCTCGAGGAGGGTCGCGATGCCCTTCATCGGCGCGTCGGCGCTGGCCATCGCCAGGATCCGACCGGGGACCCGCGGCACCGACGGCGGCACGAAGACGTCGTCGACCCCCAGGAGCACCGTGCGCATCCGCTCGGGCTCGACGCCGAAGTCCCGGGCGATGTCGCGCGCGGACGTGTCGGAGGGGGTGAGGATCGTGCGGGCCTGCCGGGCGACCTTGGTCTGCATCCGCAGGAAGCCGTACCAGCGGCGGAGGCTGAGCTTCTTGCGCAGCGTGGGGGCGGCGGCGATGTCGATGCGACGGTCGACGCTGATCGGGTGGTGGATGGTGGTCAGCAGCGGCAGCCCCATCTTCTCGATGTCGAGCATCCCGTAGCCGAGGACCTGGTTGTCGTGCGCGACGTCGAAGTCGTCGAGGCGCTCCCGCAGCAGCCGGGCCACCCGGCGGGAGAACGTCTTGGGCTCGGGGAAGCCGGCGGTCCACATGGTCAGGACCTCCTCGACGTCGATGAGGTCGCGGAACTCGCTGGGGCGCGGCGTGCGGAACGGGTCGGGCTCGCGGTAGAGGTCGAGGCTGGGGACCTTGGTCAGCCGCACGCCCTCGTCGAGGTCGGGGTAGGGCTGGCCCGAGAAGACCTCGACCTCGTGGCCGAGCCGGACCAGCTCGCGGCTGAGGTGCCTGATGTAGATCCCCTGGCCGCCACAGTGGGGCTTGCTGCGGTAGGACAGCATGGCGATGCGCACGTGCTGCGACCTTTCTCGAAGTGGAACGTGTTCCTATCATGGCGCACGTGGCCAACGACGACCCAGCATCGCCCGTCCAGCGAGAGCGCCGTACGCGCATCCTCGACACCACGATCGCGCTGGCCAGCCAGGGCGGCTTCGACGCGGTCCAGATGCGCGCGGTGGCCGAGCAGGCGGACGTCGCGCTCGGGACGCTCTACCGCTACTTCCCCTCCAAGATCCACCTGCTGGTGACCGCGCTGGCCCGGGAGTTCGAGCGTGCCGACGCCGCGATGGCGAGCCATCCCGTGCCGGGCGACACCCGGGCCGACCGGGTCATCCACCTGTTGCGGTCGCTGACGCGGGGTCTCCAGGACGACCAGCACCTCACCGAGGCGCTCACCCGGGCCTTCATGTTCGCCGACCGGTCGGCCCGGCAGGAGATCAACGGCGTCGGCCTGCTGCTGATCCGGATGCTGACCCGGGCGATGGAGCCGGAGTCCGTGGACCAGGGATCCGGCGGTGCCGGTCCCACCGACGAGGGCCCCGACGAGGACGCCGCGATCGCCCGCGTCATCGCCGACGTGTGGCTCGCGGCGCTGATGGCCTGGGTCACCGGCCGCAGCAGCGCCGAGGAGACCTCCGCCCACATGGAGCGCGCGGTCCGCCTCATCCTGCGCTAGCGCAGCGGGTCGAACGGCACCAGCTCAGGCGGGATGGTGCCGGTCACGATGCCGTGCGCGAGGAGCTTGCCTGTGACCGGACCGAGCAGGATCCCCGCCATCGCGTGACCGCCCGCGACGAACACCCGCGGCGACCGGGTCGCACCGACCAGCGGCAGCCCGTCGGCGGTGCAGGGCCGGGAGCCGACCCACTCCTCGCGCCGGTCGTCGAGGTCCACGCCACGCACCAGCGGACGCAGGGCCTCGACGATCGCGTCGATGCGCCGGGGGTCGAGCGGGGCATCGGGGGCGCGGAGCTCCATCATCCCGGCCACCCGGAGCCGTCCGCCCCCGGGCGTGTCCATGGGGGTGCACGCCACGCGCTGGGTCGGGAAGTAGACCGGCGCGCGCGGCACCCGGTCCCCGGTGACGCTGAAGGAGTAGCCACGACCCGCCTGGACGGGCTGCCGGACCCCGAACCGACGGGCCAGGCCACCCAGCCAGGCGCCGTGGGCGAGCACGACGGCGTCGTACCGCTCACCGGCCCGCGGTCCACAGCTCACGACCACGCCGCCCGCCTCGTCCTCGACCCCGGTCACGGTGCTGCCCTCGACGATGCGGCCGCCCCGGGCCCGGACGGCGTCCGCGAGGGCCGCGAGGAACGCCGGCGGATTGATGTAGCGCTGGTCGTGGAGCCGCACCGCGGCGCCGATCTCGTCGGACAGGGCCGGCTCCGCGGCGCGCGCCTCGGGGCCGGTCAGGACGTCGTACCCCATCTCCTGTCCGGACGCGCGGATCTGCTCGAGCTCGTGGACCAGCGGCGCGTGCTCGGCCGGCGTGCGGAAGCATGCGAGGAACGGGTCCGCGGGGTGCGTCGGGGCGTCGACGCCACCCGCCGCGAGCTCGTCGTACGCCGCCAGCGCGCCCCGGTTGACGGGTGCGTAGGCGCGTAGCCCGGTCGCCCAGCGGCGAGCGGTGCTGTGGCGGACGAACCCGGCCAGGAAGCGCAGCAGCTGCGGGTCCGGTCGCAGCGGGACGTAGACCGGCGAGGCGGGGCTGACCACCGCCCGGATGCCGTAGCGGAGCACGGCCGGCTCCGGCATCGGTGCCGTCATGGCCGGGGTGAGCCACCCCGCGTTGCCCCACGAGGAGCCCGCCGCGACGTGCTCGCGGTCGTGGACCGTCACGTCGACGCCGTGCTCCTGGAGGAACCAGGCCGTGGAGAGCCCGACCATCCCGGCCCCGACGACGGCGACGCGCTCGGGCACTCAGGCCTCGCTGGAGTGGCCGGGGAAGACGTGCGCCGACGGGTCGATGGCCACGGCCGCGTTGTTGACCGCCGTGGCGGCCTCCCCGAAGCCGACCGCGATGAGTCGGACCTTGCCCGGGTACTCGGTGATGTCGCCCGCGGCGAAGACCCGCTCGATGTTGGTGCGCATCGCGCTGTCGACCACCACGTGCCGCTTGTCGGTCTCCAGGCCCCAGGTCTGCAGGGCGCCCAGGTCGGCAACGAAGCCGAGCGCAGCGACCACGGCCTGGGCCGGACGGACCAGGGGCTCCTGGCCGTCCACGGTGATCTCCACCTCGGCGACGTGTCCCCCGCCGTCGGCGTCAGTGCCCCGCAGCGCCGTGACCTGGGCCCTGGTGATGATCTCGACGCTCGAGTCGCGCACGGCCTTCACGGTGCGCTCGTGGGCGCGGAAGGCGTCGCGGCGGTGCACGAGGGTGACCGAGGACGCCACCGGCTCGAGGTGCTGGGCCCAGTCGAAGGCGCTGTCGCCGCCGCCGACGATGACCACGTCCTTGCCGGCGTACGGCGCGAACGACGGCACGAAGAACTCGACGCCCCTGCCCACCCAGCCGTCCGCCGCGGGCAGCGGGCGGGGACTGAACTTGCCGATCCCGGCCGTCACCAGCAGTGCGCCGGCCGTGATCTCGGTGCCGTCGTCGAGCCCGACCACCACGTGCCCGTCCCCGTGCGCCAGGGTCAGGGCGGTGCGGTCCAGGAAGTAGTGCGGGTCCGCGGTCGCGGCCTGGGACACCAAGCCCTCGACGAGGTCGCGGCCCTTGATCGTCGGGAAGCCGGCGACGTCGAGGATCGCCTTCTCCGGGTACATCGCCGTGATCTGGCCGCCGAGCTCCGGCAGCGAGTCGACGACACCGACGCTGAGGCCGCGGAAACCCGCGTAGTAGGCGGCGTAGAGCCCGGTGGGACCGGCTCCGATGATGAGCAGATCGACCTCGGGCACCCGGTCACTCCTTCGTCGCCGACAAGACGCAGCCAACCTAGCCGAGCGATGTGACCCCGGCCACGGTCCACGCGCCGCCGTCTCGCTCGAGCTGCACCACGAGGCGGTTGCGCTCGACACGGCGGGCGCCCGTCGTGCCCGCCGTCGTCTCCTGGTTGACGAACACGAGCACCTCGGCCCGGGCGTCGCTCGCGGAGACGACCCCCGACGCCACCGCGGTGGCCCGCTGGTCGATCTCGTCGGTCATCGTGTCGGCGCGCACCCGCTCCATGGCGGCGGCGTACTCCGTGGCGAACTCAGGGGTGAGCCGCCTCGAGGTGGACTCGACGTCCTCGTCGAAGGTGTCGTGTCGGTAGGACAGCACGTCCTCGGCCGACCGCGAGGCCAGGTCCTGGAGGCGCGTGCGGGCGACCTCGCCGAGGGCGCGCACCCGGGCGGCCTCCGGGGCGACCGTGGACCGCGACCGGTCGTCGTACGCCTCCAGCGCGGCGAGGGAGCCGAGCACCAGGGCCGCGAGCAGCAGGACCGCGGTCAGCCAGGGGCTGGCGAGCGCCGAGCGCTGGGGGGTCTCGTCGGCCATGTCAGTTAACGAACCGCAGGCCGTCGGTGAGCCAGCGGTCCCCGTCCCGGACCAGGTCGACCCGGATGCGCCAGGGGACGGTACGCCGCTCGGTGCCGCCGCCGACCGTGCTGGTGACCTCGGTGTCGGCCGCGACCAGCACCGTCGCCGCGTCGTCGGCGAAGGAGGTCAGCCCGACACCCAGCAGGGTCACGTCGGCCGAGGACTGGCGCCGCTCCGCCTCCGCGGTGATCGTGCGGACCTGCTCGGCGAACTGGCGACGGAAGTCCTGGGTGGTGCCCTCCAGCATCTGCCCCAGCTGGGCCTCGACGGAGGTGTGGTCGATGTCCAGGAAGGCCTCGACCTGGGCCGCGGCGGTCCGGGTGGCGGCGCCCTGCCGGCTCGCCGCGTCATCGGTGGCGGCCGGGGTGGCCGCGAGCGAGGTGTCCGGGTCGCGCACGACGAGCACCGCGAACACGGCACCGAGGAGGAGCACCAGGACGGCGAGCCCGATGTTGGTGCGGCGGTTCATGCACGCATGGTGGCAGCAACCGAGCCCGGTCCGGGTGCAGGCCCGCCTACTTGGTCGCTTCCATCATCTGGCGCAGCTCCTTCTTGAGCTCGCTGATCTCGTCGCGCAGGCGGGCGGCGACCTCGAACTGCAGCTCGGCGGCCGCGGTCTTCATCTGGTCGGTGAGGCCCTGGATCAGCTCGGCCAGGTCGGCCGAGGGGATCCCGGCGGTGTCCGGCAGGTCGGAGTGGAGCTTGGACAGCGACGGGGTCGGGGACTTGGCCTTGACTCCCCCGGCGCGACCCTTCTGCCCGACGTCGGCCCAGGTCTGCAGCAGCTCCTGGGTGGTCTCGTCCTCGCGGGCGAGCATCTCGGTGATGTCGGCGATCTTCTTGCGCAGCGGGGTCGGGTCGATGCCGTGCTCGGTGTTGTAGTCCACCTGGATCTGGCGACGCCGGTTGGTCTCGTCGATCGCCGCCTCCATGGACGGGGTGATCTTGTCGGCATACATGTGGACCTGGCCCGAGACGTTGCGGGCCGCGCGGCCGATCGTCTGGATCAGCGACTTGTCGGAGCGCAGGAACCCCTCCTTGTCGGCGTCGAGGATCGCCACGAGGGAGACCTCGGGCAGGTCGAGTCCCTCACGCAGCAGGTTGATGCCGACCAGGACGTCGTACTCCCCCAGCCGCAGGTCACGCAGCAGCTCGATGCGCTTGAGCGTGTCGACCTCGGAGTGGAGGTAACGGGTGCGGATGCCGGCGTCGAGGAGGTAGTCGGTGAGGTCCTCCGACATCTTCTTGGTCAGCGTGGTCACCAGGACGCGCTCCTCCTTGTCGGAGCGCGTGCGGATCTCGTGGATGAGGTCGTCGATCTGGCCCTTGGTCGGCTTGACCACGACCTCGGGGTCGATGAGTCCCGTCGGGCGGATGATCTGCTGGACGGTGTTGTCGACGCCGCCGACCTTGTCGAGCTCGTAGTTGCCCGGCGTCGCGGAGAGGTAGATCGTCTGCCCGATCCGCTCGAGGAACTCCTCCCACCGCAGCGGTCGGTTGTCCATCGCGCTGGGCAGCCGGAAGCCGTGGTCGACGAGGTTGCGCTTGCGGGACATGTCGCCCTCGTACATCCCGCCGATCTGCGGCACGGCGACGTGCGACTCGTCGACGACGAGGACGTAGTCCTCCGCGAAGTAGTCGAGCAGGGTGTTGGGCGCCGAGCCCGGGGCGCGGCCGTCCATGTGCATCGAGTAGTTCTCGATGCCGGAGCAGGAGCCGACCTGCCGCATCATCTCGACGTCGTACGTCGTGCGCATCCGCAGCCTTTGCGCCTCGAGCAGCTTGCCCTGGCGCTCGAAGGTGGCGAGCTGGTCCTCGAGCTCGAGCTCGATGCCCTTGATCGCCCGCTCCATGCGCTCCGGGCCGGCGACGTAATGGGTCGCCGGGAAGACGTGGAGCTCCTGGTCCTCGGTGATGACCTCGCCGGTGACCGGGTGCAGCGTCATCAGCCGCTCGACCTCGTCGCCGAAGAACTCGATGCGCACCGCGAGCTCCTCGTAGACCGGGAAGATCTCGAGGGTGTCCCCGCGGACCCGGAAGGTGCCGCGGGTGAAGGACATGTCGTTGCGGGTGTACTGGATCTCGACGAGGCGTCGCAGGATCGAGTCACGGTCGTGCTCCTCGCCGACCCGCAGCCGCAGCATCCGGTCGACGTACTCCTGCGGGGTGCCGAGGCCGTAGATGCACGAGACGGTGCTGACCACGATGACGTCGCGCCGGGTCAGCAGGCTGTTGGTCGCGCTGTGCCGCAGCCGCTCGACCTCCTCGTTGATGGAGGAGTCCTTCTCGATGTAGGTGTCCGTCTGCGGGACGTAGGCCTCGGGCTGGTAGTAGTCGTAGTAGGAGACGAAGTACTCCACCGCGTTGTCGGGGAACAGCATCCGCAGCTCGTTGGCGAACTGTGCGGCGAGCGTCTTGTTGGGCTGGAGCACCAGCATCGGGCGCTGCAGCTGCTCGGCCACCCAGGCGACGGTGGCCGTCTTGCCGGTGCCCGTCGCGCCGAGCAGCACGATGTCCTGCTCACCACCCCGGATGCGCTCGGCGATCTCCTCGATGGCCGCCGGCTGGTCGCCCGACGGCGTGTAGTCGGAGACGACCTTGAAGGGGGCGACGCGGCGCTCGAGGTCTGTGACTGGACGCATGCGTCGAGCCTACGACCGACCACCGACAACGGCCTCGGCAGCGAGGGCCCTCCCTCACCCCTCCGGCGGGGTCCACAGCCAGGCGTCATGGAGCAGCGTCCCCTCCCGGGAACCGGACCACTCCTGCCCACCGAAGACGAAGAGGGAGGACCCCGCCGCCGTCGAGGCGTCGTCGTACACCTCCTCCCGGCCCGGTGGCGCCGGGACGGTCAGGTACTCACCCGAGGCGACGTCGTAGAGCCGCGCCCGCCCCTCGCTGCCCAGCGCCCCGACCGAGGGGAGCTCGTACGTCGAGTCGTTGCCGTCCACGACGCCGTAGAGGTCGACCCCGCCGTCGCCGTCCAGGACGGGCAGGTCGCTCCAGCGCCCCGTCGCAGGGTCGAGGAGCCACGCGGGCCGGTAGTGACCGTTGAGCAGGAGCCCGCCCCCCGCAGCCCACAGCTGGTAGCCGGGACCGGGCGCGTCCGTGAGCCGCGTCCACGTCCCCGTCGCCAGGTCGAGGCGGGCCAGCATCTTGGTGTCGGGCACCCCACCGTCGTCCAGGGCCGCCGCGGGTGATCCCGCGAGCACCAGGTCCTCCCCGACGGCCACGGCGAAGCGGTCGTAGACCTCGGGCAGCGGGTCGTCCGGCAGCCTCTCCCACGCCCCCGACCCGGGGTCGAAGACCAGGTCCGGCGACCGGCCCTGCTCGTCCGAGACACGGTGGACGACGATCCGGTCGCCGACGGGGACGAGCGCGAGGTACGACGTCCGCGTCCCGAGCACCCGACCGTGCTCGTGCCAGCGGTCGGCCGCCACGTCGTACTCGAGCAGCTCGGGTGGGCCGGCGCACCCCATGCCGGCGCGGCACCCGGACACGGTGAACAGGGAGCCGCCCAGGGCGACGGTCTGCCGGTGGTCCCCCACCAGGCCGAACGGCGCGGCGGCCATCGGCGACCACTCGTCGGTCCGGGTGTCGAGGACGGCACCGTCCGCGAGCATGGGCTCCTCGGGGAAGGGACAGTCCGCCATCGGAGGGCACAGCAGCTCCCACCCACCGACCACGACCACATTGCTCCCGACGCCCTCCACCACCGAACGGCTGCGGGGCGACAGCGGCGCATCGGGCAGACGCACCCATCCCTCACCGGCCGGGACCGAGCCGCCCGGCTCGGGCGCGTCGACGCGGTCGGTCCCGCAGGCGAGCAGGAGCGGGAGCAGCAACCCGAGGACGGAGACAGCGGGGCGACGGCGCACACCCGTCGGACGAGCGTGGTGGCCGCGGCGTTCCCCGGCGCCGGTCAGCGCACCCGGTCGAGCGTGACGACCCGGACTCCCCCGGCCAGGTCGACCTGGTCGACGGGGGTGAAGCGGGCGTGCGTCTCCGGGCCGGCGAGGAGCGGGATGCCCGCGCCGAGGACGGTCGGGTTGACCTTGAGCACGAGCCGGTCGATCTCGGGCAGGAGCGCGTGCGCCAGCGTGCCGCCGCCGACCAGCCAGATGTCGAGCCCCTCCTCCGCCTTGAGCTCTCGGACCCGGCCCACCGGATCCCCGGGGACGACCTCGACCGGGAGGTCGGTGCGACCGGCGAGCGAGCTCGACACGACCAGGTGGCGCAGGTGCGGGTACGCGTCGTCGAGACCGACAGCCAGACCGAGCTCGTACGACGCCCGTCCCTCCACCACCGTGTCGAAGTGCCGGCCCGGTCCCTCGATGCCCATCGCCGCGCGTGCGGGGCCGGGCAGGGTCTCGGGGTAGGTCGAGACGAGGTGCTCCACGAGGTCCGGCGTCACCGGGAAGGCGTCGCTCCCGCTGGGGTCACCACCCTCGGGGCCGGCGATGAAGCCGTCGAGCGTGACGGCGACGAGGTAGACGAGTCGGCGCATGGCGCCATGCTGCCAGCGCGGGTCGCGTCGACCGGACCGGCCCCCGCACACCGCTGGCCCGCCGTCGCTATCTTGTGCGTGTGACCGCCGCCCGTGTGCTGACCGTCGTCCGCCGGACGCTGCTGTCGGTCGTGGCCTTCCAGTTCCTCTTCGCCATCGCGCTCTCGCTCGTCGACTCCTACCGCCGCCGCGGCAAGAAGCCCAAGCCGTTCCCGGTCACCCCGCCGCAGAGCGTCGAGGTCGGCGACGGCACGCTCACGACGTACACCTTCGGTCAGGACCTGTACGACGACATGCTGGCCGCCATCGACGGCGCGCGGAAGCAGGTCCTCTTCGAGACCTACATCTGGAAGGGCGACGAGGTCGGCGAGCGCTTCAAGGCCGCGCTCATCGACGCCGCGGAGCGGGGGGTGGAGGTCTACTGCATCTACGACGGCTTCGCCAACCTCGTCGTCTCGCCGCGCTTCCTCAGCTTCCCGGCGTCGGTCAAGGTGCTGCGCTACCCGGTCTACTCGGCCGGCCTGAAGTTCTGGGACCTGCGCCGCTACGGCCGCGACCACCGCAAGATCCTGGTCGTGGACGAGGAGGTCGGCTTCGTCGGCGGCTACAACATCGGCACGGCCTACGCGACCGAGTGGCGCGACACCCACGTGCGGATCACCGGTCCCGGCGTGTGGGACCTCAAGCGCGCGTTCGCCGACTTCTGGAACCTCAACCGCCGCAAGCGCATCGGCCGCAGCGAGCGCCCCCTGCTCCTCGAGACGGCGTCGGTCTGGGAGCCGCGGATCCGCTTCGCGCGCAACGTGCCCCGGCTGTGGGTCTTCCCGATCCGGTCGATGTACCTCGACGCGATCAACCGGGCCACCCGCAACATCTGGATGACGCACGCCTACTTCATCCCCGACCAGGACTTCGTGGACGCCCTCAAGGACGCGTCGCGCCGCGGTGTCGACGTCCGGCTGCTGCTGCCGCTCAAGTCCAACCACATCGTGGCCGACTGGATCTCGCGCGGCTACTTCGGCCAGCTCCTGCACTCCGGCGTGCGGATCCTGCGCTTCCGCGACGCGATGGTGCACGCCAAGACCTCCACCATCGACGGCAACTGGTCCACCGTCGGCACCGCCAACGTCGACCGGCTCAGCCTCCAGGGCAACTACGAGATCAACGTCGAGGTGATCGACGAGGCGATGGCGGTGGTGCTCGAGGAGATCTTCCTGACCGACGAGTCCAACTCGCTGGAGCTGACGCTCGGCGAGTGGGAGGCGCGCGACCTGCACCGCAAGTTCACCGAGTTCGTCCTCGCGCCACTGCGTCCCCTGCTCTGAACCCCTGGCCCGTACGCCGCCCCGCGCGGCCGAGCAGCAGGATCCAGGCACCCGCCGCGCCGATCCCCCCGAGGACGAGGACGAAGACCACCGCGGGCCGACCCGACCAGTCCAGCGCGTCGCCGTACCGCAGCAGGGCGATCGCCTCGAGCACGACGAAGACGACACCCGTCTGCCCGAGCGGCTGCACCCGGTCCACGTCGTCGATGAGCCGGGCATGGGCGGCCGCCCAGCCGAGCCCGACGAGCCACGCCCCGACGGCACGGGCGGTCAGGTCGGTGAGCGGCCAGGGCCACCCCCCGGACGCCCACCCCGGCACGGCCAGCAGCGCCACGCCACCCAGGAGCAGGACGACGGCGAGCACGACCAGCAGCGCCCGCAGCCCGGCCGGGAGCGGCCGCAGCGCCGAGCGCGGCGCCGGGGTCCGTGAGGTCGCCTGGATGGCGAGCGCGACCAGCATCGCGACCGGCACGCCGGCGTAGATCGCCAGCCACCCCCAGGTGACGACCCGGGCGCTGACCGGGTGGCCGGGGCCGAGGTGGAACGCCTCGAGGTGGATCAGCGTCACCACCAGGGTCAGCGAGGTGAAGACCAGCACCGTCCACACGGTGAGGCGGGCCCGGCCCCAGCCGGGCGACCGGGCGCCGGCGACCTCCAGCACCGCGCTCGACCAGTAGGCCGCCCCGAGGAAGACGGCGGTCATCGGCACGTCGATCGTCCACGCGAACCAGTCGGCGGTGCGCAGCGGGAAGACGGTCAGCTGGAGGCCGGCGAGGAACACGAGTCCCGCTGCGACGACCAGGATCACCCGCATCGGGGTGACGACGGCGAGGTCGCGGCCGGTCATGCGGGGGTGCCTGCGACCGGGTGGGCAGCGAGGTAGCCGTGCAGCAGGGCGATCACGGTGGCGCCGTCCCCCACCGCGGTGGCGACCCGCTTGATGGACCCGGCGCGCACGTCACCGACGGCGAAGACTCCCGGCATGCTGGTCTCGAGCGGCAGCCGGGCCCGGCCCTGCGCCATCCCGGCCGCGTCCGCGGGGTCCGGACCGGTCCGCACGAAGCCGGCCTCGTCGCGCATCACCTCCGCGGGCAGCCACGCCGTGCGGGGCACCGAGCCGATCAGCACGAAGAGCCCGGCGGCGGGGACCTCCTCCGGCTCGCCGTCCCGGGGGTCGGCCCGGGTGTCGCCCACGGTCAGCCCCGCCAGGCAGCCGTCCGCCTCGCGCCCACCGACCACGGCCGCGTGGTAGCGGATCGCCACGTTGCGGGTGGCCTCGAGCTGGGCGATGAGGTAGTCGGACATGCTCGCCGCCAGCGACGGTCCCCGCACGAGCAGGGTCACCTGACGGGCGTAGCGCGCGAGGTGGAGCGCGGCCTGGCCGGCGGAGTTGCCGCCACCCACGACGTAGACCTCCTGCCCCGTCATCGAGGGGGCCTCGGCCACGGCCGCGCCGTAGAACACCCCGCGGCCGACGAGCGACTCGAGCTCGGGCACCTCGAGGCGGCGGTAGTCGACCCCGGTGGCGATGACCACGCTCCTGGCCCGCACCACGCTGCCGTCGGACATCGACACCGTGCGCACGTCCCCCTCGGCGCCCAGGCCCTGCACCTGGCGCATGAAGAAGTACTCCGTCCCGAAGGCCCACGCCTGCTGGAAGGAGCGGAAGGCGAGGTGGGCGCCGGACACCCCGCGCGAGAAGCCGGGATAGTTGCGGATCAGCGACGAGGTGCCGGCCTGGCCGCCGACCGCCTGCTGCTCGACCACGAGGGTCGAGAGCCCCTCCGACGAGGCGTAGACGGCCGCGGCGAGCCCGCTGGGACCGGCGCCCACGACCACGACGTCGTACACGTGGTCGGCCCGTGGCGGCCGCGTCAGGCCGAACGCGTCGGCGATCTCGAGGTCGGTGGGCGCCACCAGGGTCGTCGGCGGGGACGTGAAGGCGAGCACCACCACCGGCAGGGCCGGGTCCTCCAGCCCGAGGCTCTCCAGCATCCGTGCGGCCGCCTCCGTGCCGACCTGGTGGAAGCCCACCGGGATGTGGTTGCGGCCGAAGGTGTCGCGCAGCATGTGGGTGCGCTCGTCGCGCTCCTCGCCGATGAGGCGCACGGCCTCGAAGCCGATGCCCTGGGCCAGGTGCCAGTCGTCGAGGGCGTCCGTGAGTGCGCCGTGGAACTCCTCGTCGCGCGGCCGCTCGGGCCTGAGCACCAGGAGCTCGGCGTGTCCGTGGGCGATGGCCGCGAACACCGTCGAGGTGCTCTCGAAGTCACCCCACACCACGGCGATGACCCGCTTGGCGGACGGGTGCAGGCCGTAGGCACGCCGGAGGAAGTCGAGGCCGTCACGGTCCCCGGGCCCGTAGCAGCCGATGACCAGGGCGACCTGTCGTCCCCAGCGGCGCAGGCCCTCGAGGACGGCCCGGGCATGGGCGTAGTCGGCGCAGACGACCACCTCGTAGTCGGTGCCGTAGCGCCGGCGCAGCTCCGAGCCGATCACCGCGCGCGAGGCGGGGTCGGTGGTGGCCAGCAGCAGGACAGGCTCGACGTCGTCCACGGTGGCCCTCCCTCGGCGCCTCCAGTCGTGCGCTCGACGCTACTCGCGGGGCCGGGGCCGAGCGACCCCATTTCTGGTGGTCCGGGTGCACCCGGATCAGCGTGTGCGACGCCCGGTGCCGCGGGTCGGGAGATGGGTCGGCACGCTCATCCGCGGGCCCCTCCGTGGCCGTGTCCGGCCCCCGGCACACGCCAGGGCCGCGGCCCGCCCGCGCTGCGGCCGGTAGGGCTCGAGGGCCTCGGCCATCTCCTCGTCGGTGATGTCGTGGCCGAAGAGCGCCCAGCCGACGTGGTTGGCCAGGTGGTAGTCGCCGAAGCTGACGGCGTCGGGATCACCGAGGGCCCGCTGGCGCACCTCGGCGCTCGTCCACACGCCCAGCCCCGGCAGCGACCGCAGCCGGCGGTCGAATTCGTCGGTGCCCACGTCGACAAGCCGCTCCAGGGAGTCGGCGACCCGACAGGCGGTGACGAGGGCTCGGGACTGGAAGGGCTCCACCCCGAGCCGGAGCCACTCCCACGACGGGACCATCGCCAGGGTGGCGGGCGCGGGCTGGACGTGGAGCCGCAGCTCACCGACGACGTCCGCCGGCCCGGGCGCGGGATCACCGTGGTGGAGCACGAGCTGGCGGAAGGCCCCGAACGCCTGCTTGCCGGTGACCTTCTGCTCGAGGATCGAAGGGATCAGCGCCTCCATCACGCGCCGGCTGGCGCCGAGGCGCCAGTGCGGGCGCAGCCGCCAGCCCTCGGCGACCGCAGGGTGGCGGGGCTCGAAGCCGGTGGGGTCGTCGTCGGCGCCGAGCAGGGACGGCATCGTCTCCAGCACCCACGCCGCGCCCGGACCCCACGCGGTCCCGACCACGAGGCCGTCACCGGCGTCCTGCTCGACGCGGAGCGTCGCCGGCCCGTCCGGGGTGCGGGTGGCTCGCCAGACCCGGCCGCGGAGGTCGGTGCGCTGGGTCGGGTCGCCGGCCCCACGGCGCTGCTGGGCGAGCACCGCCGTCGCGGCGCACGGCCAGTCCGGCCGCCACTCCCGCGTCAGTGCCTCACCCACACCGCGACGGTAGACGACGGCACCGACTACGTTCCTGCCATGGGTGAATCCGACGCAGGCCGGACCGGGACCGGCGACGCTGCCAACCGGCGCGAGATCGAGCCGACCATCGAGCGCGACTTCAGCAGCCAGATGTCCTACGGCGACTACCTGCGCCTCGACCTGCTCCTCGCCGCCCAGCAA
Organism: Nocardioides sp. Soil777; assembly: GCF_001428425.1. Lineage (NCBI taxonomy): Bacteria > Bacillati > Actinomycetota > Actinomycetes > Propionibacteriales > Nocardioidaceae > Nocardioides > Nocardioides sp. Soil777. The sequence continues at coordinate 163,833 of NZ_LMSN01000021.1, read as the reverse complement.
CCGCAGAGCGACCCGCCGCAGCACGACGAGCTGCTCTTCATCGTCCAGCACCAGACCAGCGAGCTGTGGCTCAAGCTGATGGTCCACGAGCTGCGCTCGGCCCGCGACCTGCTCGGCACCGACGACCTCGCCCCGGCGCTCAAGCGGCTGGCGCGGGTCAAGCACATCCAGCGGGTGCTCACCGACCAGTGGGCGGTGCTCGCCACCCTGACACCCAGCGAGTACGCCGAGATCCGGCCCTTCCTGGCCACGTCGTCCGGCTTCCAGTCCGCGCAGTACCGCGAGGTCGAGTTCCTCCTCGGCAACAAGGACGCCGACATGGTGCGCGTCTTCGGCCACGACCGCGCGGCGTACGACGCCCTGTCGGCGCTGCTCGCCGAGCCGTCGCTGTACGACGAGTTCCTCCGCTACCTCGCCCGCCACGGGTACGCCGTCCCGGCCGACGTCCTCGACCGCGACGTCACCGTCGCGCACACCCTCTCCCCCGCGCTGGTGGACGTCTTCGCCACCGTGTACGCCGCGCCGGCCGAGCACTGGGGCGTCTACGAGACCTGCGAGGAGCTGGTCGACGTGGAGGACAACTTCCAGCAGTGGCGCTTCCGCCACCTCCAGGTCGTGCAGCGGACCATCGGCCACAAGGTCGGCACCGGGGGCTCGAGCGGCGTCGACTTCCTGCGCCGGGCGCTGGACCTGACGTTCTTCCCCGAGCTCTTCGCGGTCCGCACCCGCGTCGGGGAGTAGCTCAGCGGGTCCGCTCGATGGTGGTCACCACGGCGGTGACCGACGGCCGCCGCGGGGTCGAGGAGAAGCCGAAGCGGCACGGCGGGTCCACCGGCGCCAGCGCACCGAGGTCCTCGCCCCGCCACGTGCCCCGCAGCGACGTCACCGCACGCACCGACGTCGCGCCGTACCACTCGCGACGCTCCTGACCCGCCGTCCCGCGGGTGCGCACGCCGCGCAGGACGACCCGGGCGACGGGGTCGGTGAGCGTGCACCAGGCGGGCGAGGTGGCCACCCGACGGGGCACGAGACCCAGCAGCGTCCCCAGCAGGGTCGGCCCGCCGACCGTGAGGTCGAGGTCGAGCGGCCGGGAGGCGACGTGCCAGCCGTGTGCGGTGTCGGTGACCTCGACGGGCGCGAGGACGACCTCGTCGAAGGTGTACGTCGCGGCCACGAAGTCGCGCACCCGCTCGTCGGGGGCGACCAGCACCCGGTGACCGGTGGCGTCCTCGACCATCAGGTCGGCGAAGGCGCCCCACGGACCGTCGTCCCAGCGGCCGACCACGACGCGTACGCCGCTCGCGCTGCCGACGCCGGCGATCCGTCCGGCGAAGCGCTCGCGGACCCTCGACCGTCTGCCCCGCACCCCCGCATCGTGCCACCCGTCGGGTGAGGTGCGGTGTCGGTGGTGCGCGGCAGGATGGGCCCATGCTCCTCGCCGACCTCGTCGCCACCTCGCAGGCCGTCAGCGCCACGCGCTCCCGCAAGGCCAAGGCCGCGTCGCTGGCCGAGGCGCTGCGGCTGGCGGAGCCCGGCGAGCTCGAGACGGTGGTGTCCTACCTCGGCGGCACCCTGCGCCAGCGCCGCACCGGCCTGGGCTGGCGTGGGGTCAGCGACCTCCCAGCACCTGCCTCAGCGCCGACGCTGACGGTCAGCGAGGTCCACGAGGCGTTCGACGCGATCAGCGAGATCGCCGGCGCCGGCTCCCAGGCCGCCCGCAAGGCCGCCGTCGCCGACCTCTTCGGCCGGGCCACCGCCGACGAGCAGGCCTGGCTGCGCGGCCTCGTCACGGGCGAGGTGCGCCAGGGCGCCCTCGACGCCCAGGTCCAAGAGGCGGTCGCCGTCGTCGCCGAGGTCCCGCTGACGTCCGTACGCCGCGCCGCGATGCTCGCGGGCAGCACGCTCGCCGCCGCGGTCGCGGCCTTCGAGGGGGGTGAGGAGGCGCTGTCCGCCATCGGCCTCGAGGTCGGTCGCCCGGTGCTGCCGATGCTCGCCTCGAGCGCCCCCGACGTCACCGCCGCCCTCGACAAGATGGCCGGCGCCCCGGTCGCGATCGACGCCAAGCTCGACGGCATCCGGATCCAGGTGCACCGCGCCGGCGACGACGTCCTGGTGGTGACCCGCAGCCTGGACGACATCACCGGACGGCTCCCCGAGGTGGTCGAGATCGCCCGGTCGCTGCCCGCGCAGCACTTCGTGCTCGACGGCGAGGCGCTCCTGCTGGCCGACGACGGGCGCCCCCGCCCCTTCCAGGAGACGTCGTCACGCACCGCCCAGGCCGCGGGCGGCGGCGTGGTCGTGCCCTACTTCTTCGACGTCCTGCACGTCGACGGGCGCGACCTCCTCGACGAGCCCGGCCGCGAGCGGCTCGACGCCCTCGACGCCCTCGTCCCCGAGCAGCACCGCGTCGGCCGCCTGGTCACCGACGACCCCGCGGCCGCCCAGGAGTTCGTCGCCGCCACCCTCGCTGCCGGCCACGAGGGCGTCGTCGTCAAGGACCTCGACGCCCGCTACGAGGCCGGCCGGCGCGGCGCCGGGTGGATCAAGGTCAAGCCCGTGCACACCCTCGACCTGGTGGTGCTCGCCGTGGAGTGGGGCAGCGGCCGTCGCCAGGGCTGGCTGTCCAACATCCACCTCGGGGCCCGCGACCCCGAGGGCGGGTTCGTGATGCTCGGCAAGACCTTCAAGGGGATGACCGACGAGATGCTGGCCTGGCAGACCGAGCGCTTCACCGGGCTCGCCACGTCACCGACCGACCGCAGCGCGTACGTCGTCCACGTCCGCCCCGAGCAGGTGGTCGAGATCGCCTTCGACGGCCTCCTGCGCTCCACCCGCTATCCCGGTGGAGTCGCGCTGCGCTTCGCCCGGGTGCTGCGCTACCGCGACGACAAGCAGGCCCACGAGGCCGACACCATCGAGGACGTGCGGGCGCTCCTCTGACCCGGGGCACGCGGCGCCGTCACGCCCGGGCCGCCACCCACAGCTCCTCGGCCGGCCAGCGGGTCGCCCACTCCCGCGACACGATCTCGTAGAACGGGTGGTCGAGGCCGTCCGCCGGTGCGTACATCTCGTGCAGGGCCTCGATCACGAAGCCGGCGGCGCGCAGCTCGCGCACCCACTCCCCGTGCGAGGGATGGAACTCGAAGCCTCCTCCCGGCCACTGCACCCGGTGGGTCTCGCGCTGGCCGCGCAGCAGCCGGTCCCCCGCCACCCCGCCGTCCGCCGGGACGCACAGCGTCGAGAGGGTGCTGTTGGTCAGGAAGACCAGGCGCCCACCCGGCCGCAGGAGCCTCGCCGCCTCGGGCAGCCAGCGTGCGGGGTCGCACCAGGCGGCCGCCCCGTGCTCACTCACGACGAGGTCGAAGCGTCCGTCAGCCAGGGGCACTCGCTCGGCATCGCCCTGGACGAGGGGGAAGCCGGGACCGAGCCTCGTCTGGAGGCCACGCGCCGTGGCGAGCTGTTCGCCCGAGAGGTCCAGGGCGACCGGTCGCGCGCCCGCACGTGTCAGCCAGGCGGCGAAGTACGCCGTCCCGCACGCGAGGTCCAGGACGTCCAGGCCGCGCACGTCACCGAGGACCCGGAGCTCTCGTTCGGGTGCGGCGAACAGACCCCACACCACCTCCGGCCGGCGCCACATGCTCTCGGCCGCCCCGTCCGTGAAGCGCTCGTTCACGATCGCCCAGAGCTCACGGTTCCAGGCGATCTCGGCCGTGCGGTCCTCGGACACCTGCACAGTCTCCCCCGAAGGAGCGGCCACGGGCCCGGTGCCGCTCGAAGCATCGGCCCCGCGCCCCGCCGCGACGGCCGTCACAGCCGTGCAACTCCGGGTTGCACACGGCATACACTTCTCGCATGTCGACGAGTGAGCAGGCGCCTCGCGTGGACGGCCGGCGCTCGGCCGCCGCGGCCCGCCGCCGGCAGCGCGAGCGCGAGATCCTCGACGCCACCCGCCGGCTCTTCGACGAGCGCGGCGTGCGCGACGCCCAGATCGAGGACATCGCCCAGGCGGTCGGCATCAACCGGGCCATCGTCTACCGGCACTTCACCGGCAAGGAGGAGCTCTTCGCGCTCACCCTCACCGGTTACCTCGACGAGCTGCGCGACGCCCTCGCCGCCGGGGCCGACCAGCCCGGCGACCCGGCCACGCGCCTCACCGCCATCGTCACCGCGTTCGTCGACTACGGCCTGACCTACCCCGCGTTCGTCGACTGTGCGCAGACGCTGATGCGACGTACGGGCCCCGAGCTCCTCGACGAGATCAGCGAGAGCGCCCTCTTCCGCCTCGGGCGCAGCATCTCGGCCTGCCTGTCCGTGCTGTCCGGCGTCATCGACGACGGTGTCACCGCCGGCGACTTCGAGGTCGAGGACACCAACCTTCTCGCCAACCAGCTCTACGCCAGCGCGCTCGGCGGGCTCCAGCTCGCCCGCGTCGGCATCCTGGTCGGCGAGTCCGCCCCGGGCATGCCGACCGTCGGCGCGGTGTCGCCGGAGCAGGTGCGCGACTTCCTCGTCGCCACGGCCCTCTCGGTATCGACGCGCCGGTCCTGAACTTCCACGCACCAGCGTGGACATCCCGGCGGGATCGCCGATCCGGGCTGCACTTCCACGCACCTGCGTGAAAGTCCTCGCCGACGGTGAGCGCCGACCGCGGTCGTCAGAACAGGAAGTCGGCCGCGTGAAGCCCTGACGACTATGGATGGGCCGTCAACTCTTTCGGCGCAGCGGCGGTGCTCGGGACGGGCGCCAGCGCGGTTCTCGGGGCCGGGTCGGGTCCGAAGGGTGCTGTGAAGAGCCAGTCGAAACCTGTGCGACTGAGCACCCGCTCGATCCCGAGGCAGGTAGCGATGATGACGCAGGTGGCAGTGAGCGGATACACCGCCAGCGCCAGAACCGACACGACGCTCGTCCCCCCGAACCGCAGGGCCTCGATGAAGAAGGAATGCAGGACAGCCAGCACCGGGACGTGGAGGACGTAGATCGGCAGGGTGCGCCTCCCGAGGAACGAGCTGAGCCGAGCCACTGGGCGCCACTGAGCAAGCAGGCTGGAAAGCCTGACTGCGAGGGGTACGGCGAGCAGGCTGATGACGAACCTGCTCGGCCGACCGTCGGGCCCCAACACCATGGGAGCTGCCATCACCGCTGCCGCCGCACCCGCGACGAAAAGAGTCAGCCGCAAGCTGAGTCGGGACATGGCGCCGATCACCGACGGGAAGTGGGCGGCGAAGGCGAAGAAGAAGAAGTGCTGCAACAGCGACGCGGTGTTGACCGCGTCGATCCCCAGGCCCGGGGTCAGCAGGGTGAGGGCCGCCGCCAGGGCCACCACGACGCGGGGGTCGAGCCTCAACAGCAACCGCGCCACCAAGAAGTAGGCGACGAGGGCGTAGAGGTACCACAGCCCGGACGAGGCGACGACGAGGTTGGCGACGAGCTCTGCCCAGCCACGGGTCCGGTTCATCGGGAGCTCGTCGAAGACCAGGAAGGCGCCCATGTGGATGCCGAGCCAGAGCGCGTAGAGGTAGTAGATGTTCAGGACGCGCTTGCGCACCACCGCCCGCCAGGGTCGACGCAGTGCGGAGCCGGCGAAGAGGCCGGACACGACGAAGAACAGCGGCATCCGCACGGGCTTGAGCGCGTAGGTGAGCTCGAGCCAGACGGCTTCCATACCGAGCAACGGGGTCGGTGTGACGAAGCCGAGGTGCTTGACGACCGTGTGGTGCAGGACGACGAGGACGATGGACAGGGCCTTGGCCGTGTCCGCCCACGCAGATCGGTCACTGACGCCGGGCACGGGCGAGGTCGTGTGGTTCATGAGGTCTCCTGATCCGTGCTGGCCAGGAGCAGCAACGCGCAAGAACAAAGATATCTCGGGTGATGAGAGCTCTTCCGCGCTGCGAGTGAGACCTTCACTACTCCCGGACGTAGTCCGGGAGCGCGTATTCGGATGACCAGTGGATTCGTGCTCGGATCCGAGACTTCCTCGCGCAGATGGATCCGACGACTGGCTACATCGCTGACTGACAACTCCCGCATCTGCCGACATGAGCCGGCAGCTGACCCTGGCGCGCGTCGCCTGTCGTGCGTCCGCAGGGCTGCTTCCAGCAGTGCACGAGCCCATGGTGGCGGCGAGTCTCAGCTGAGCGCGTTGATGCGTGAGCCGATCGCGGCCCAAGACGGTGGCACGTCGAAGACCAGGAACTCCAGCGCTGGGTAGGGGTCATCCCCCCTGGGCGTCACCTCAACGCACAGTGCCACGCGGTCAGGATGCTCTCCTTCCTCCCGCTGCGCGTCAGAGCCCGAGGTCGTCCAGGGCGGTCATGACCGACCCGTGGTAGGTCGGGAAGGCGAAGTGCATCCGGCGTACGACGGACGGGGGCACCTTCGCGTGGATGGCCAGCGCGAGCATCGCGACCAGGTCTCCCCCGGTGCGGCCCATCGTGGTGGCCCCGACCAGCAGCCCGGTGCCGGCGTCGGCGACGAGCTTGATGTGGCCCTCGTTGCCCTCGCCGTCGAGCCAGCCGCGTGCCGACCCGCTGACGTCGGCGAAACCGGTGCGGACGTCGAGCCCCTGCTCGCGCGCCTGCTCCTCGGTCAGCCCGACGGAGCCGATCTCCGGGTCGGTGAAGGTCACCCGGCTCACCGCCCGGTAGTCGGCCACGGGGCCGTCCTCGCCGAGGATGTCGGCCTTGGCCACCTCGGCCTGGTAGGTGGAGACATGGGTGAAACGGCCGTGCCCGGTGATGTCGCCGATGGCCCACAGCTTGTCGCCGGCCCGCATCCGCTCGTCGGTCTCGACGGTCTTGGCGTCCGGGTCGAGGCCGACGTTCTCGAGGCCGACGTCGCGGATGTTGTTGCTGCGCCCGGCGGCGACGAGCAGCCGCTCGGCCTCGACCCGCAGGTCGCCGGCGGTGAGGACGAAGGTGCCGTCGTGCTCCACCCGGTCGACCTGGACGCCGGTGTGCACGGCGATGCCCTCCGCCTCGAAGAGCCGGGTGACGAGCTCGCTCGACTCGGGCTCCTCGACCGCGAGCAGCCGGTCGTCGGACTCGATCACGGTGACGGCGACCCCGAAGCGGGCGATCGCCTGTGCGAGCTCGCAGCCGATCGGGCCGCCGCCGAGGACGACCAGGCTGCGGGGCAGCTCGGTGACCTGCACGACGTCGCGGTTGGTCCAGTACGGCGTGTCCGCCAGGCCATCGATCGGCAGCACGAGGGGCTCGGTGCCGGTGTTGAGCACGACGCCCCGTGACGCCTCGTACTCCACCCCCTCGACCTCCACGACGCCCGGCGCGACGAGCCGGCCGTGGCCGCGGACGAGCCGGACCCCGGCCTCCTGGACGGCCTTGGCGTTGGCGTCGTCGGTCCACCCCTTGGTGGCCTCGTCGGTGATTCGTGCGGCCGGGCGCGACCAGTCGGGCTCCACCGTCGCCGGTCCGGCGAGGTGGTCGGCCCGGTGGACCATGGCGACGTGGTCGGCGGCCCGGATCATCAGCTTGCTGGGGGTGCACCCGTAGAACGGGCACTCGCCGCCCACCAGGTGCATCTCGACCCCGACGGTGTCGAGACCGGCCTCGGCCAGCTCGGTCGCGAGCTCCTGCCCGCCGGGACCGAGCCCGAGGACGACGACGTCACAGGCGATTCGCTCGCTCATCGGTCCGTCCCCGCTCAGCGCGACAGGTGCCGGGCGCGGGCGAAGCAGAACAGGCCGTAGCAGGCGATGCCGGCGGCGATCGCAAGGAGCAGGAACTGGCCGAACGGCTGCTCGAGGACCGTCTGCAGTGCCTGGTCGAGGCCGCCCGACTCCTTGGCCTTGTGCGTGATCGCGGCGTAGCAGAACAGGCCGCCGACGATCCCGATCGCGATGCCCTTGGCAATGTAGCCGACCTTGCCGAAGAGGACGATCGCCGATCCGTCGTTGCCGGACTGCCCTTGGGCAGTGAGGTGCTCGGTGAACTTCTCGGTCCACCCGCGGTAGACCAGCAGGCCACCGTAACCGGCGATCGCGAGCCCGACGGCCCCCACGATGAGCTGCCCGCCGGGCAGGTCCATCAGCTTGGCGGTGGTGGAGTCGGTGCCGCCGCTCGACCCGTCACCGACGGCGACCTTGACCGCCGTCCAGGCCAGCACGCCATACAGGATCGCCTTGCCGAGCGAGGTGAGGCGCTTGCGCCAGCGCTTCTTGTCGTCGGTCTCGTCCTGGTAGCCCATCGCGAACTCCAGGAGGCGCCAGACGACGAGCAGCATCATGCCGACGGCGATCATCCAGATCAGCACGCCGCCCATCGGCTGCTCGGCCAGCGCGTGCAGGGCGCCCGCGTTGGACGCGCTCTCGGACTTCTCCCCCAGTGCCAGCTGGGCGGCGAGCCAGCCCACCATCAGGTGGACGACGCCGTAGGCGACGAGCCCCGCCCGGATCGCCCAGTCCAGCCAATCGCTCTGATGTGCCTGCTGACCTGTGCGTTGTGCCTTGTCGGCGACCTCTCCCATGGACGCCACCCTAGGGCCCCACGGCGAGTCCCGCCTCACCCGCGTGAGGCAACAGATCCGACGCTCAGACCAGGTCGGCCTTGTCGCGCACGATGCTGCCGAGCAGGCCGTTGACGAAGCTCGGCGACTCGTCGGTCGACAGGTCGCGGACGAGGCTCATCGCCTCGGAGACCGCGACGCCGTCCGGGACGTCCTCGACGTACAGCAGCTCGTAGACGCCGAGGCGCAACACGTTGCGGTCGACCGCCGGCATCCGGGTCAGCGTCCAGCCCTGGGCGTAGGTGCCGAGGAGCTCGTCGATGCGGGCCTGGTGCTCGGCGACGCCGTGCACGAGGGTCGAGGTGTAGTCGTTGGTCGGGCCCTCGCCGGCGGCGATGATCCGCTCGAGGGCCTCGACGGGCTGCTCGCCGCGCATCTCGGCGGCGTACAGGACGTCCAGTGCGCGCTTGCGGGCCTTGCCGCGAGCCGACACGTCAGCCCTTCACACGGCCGAGGTAGGACGAGTCGCGGGTGTCGACCTTGACCTTCTCGCCGGCGGTGATGAAGAGCGGCACGTTGATCTGGTGGCCCGTCTCGAGCGTGGCGGGCTTGGTGCCACCGGTGGAGCGGTCGCCCTGGAGGCCCGGCTCGGTCTCGGCGATGAGGAGCTCGACGGAGGCGGGGAGCTCGATGAAGAGCACGCGGCCATCGTTGGTCGCCACGATGGCTTCCTGGTTCTCGAGCATGAAGTTCTTGGCGCTGCCGACGATCTCCGGCGCGACCTCGAGCTGGTCGTACGTCGAGGTGTCCATGAAGACGTACGACGTGCCGTCGTTGTAGAGGTACTGCATCGTCCGCTTGTCGACGTTGGCCGTCTCGACCTTGGTGCCGGCGTTGAAGGTCTTGTCGACCGTCTTGTTGGACTCGACGTTCTTGAGCTTGGTCCGCACGAAGGCCGGGCCCTTGCCGGGCTTGACGTGCTGGAACTCGATGACGGTCCAGAGCTGGCCCTCGATGTTGAGGACCATGCCGTTCTTGAGGTCGTTGGTGGTTGCCATGGCGCGCGGATCAGCCTCACTACAGTCGGTCGGGAGTCGCCCAACCCTAGCGTCCGACCCGTCGCACTCCGATTCGGTGTCGATGTAACACCAGCCACCGCCCGCGACGTGTACGAGGTGTCGGGCGGCCCCGGCCGCGACGCCACCGGACCCAGGAGTACTCGTGCGACCTCTCACCAGCAACACCAAGCTCGCGGCCATCGCCGTCGCCTCCCTGACCATCATCGGCGGCACGTACGCCGTCGGCGCGGCCGCCTCGGACGACGCGCCCCCGCCCGGCACCTCCCAGGTGCAGGACTCCTCCTCGGACGACGACGACGAGGAGACGTCCACCCCGACGCCCTCCCCGACGACCACATCGCCCACCGTGTCGCCCACCGCGACGGCGAGCCCGTCGGACGACGAGAGCGACGACGGCGACGACCGTGACGACCACGAGGCGGAGCACGACGACGACGCGTCCGGGACCCCGTCTCCCGTCCCGTCGACCACCACACCGTCGCCGACCTCTCCGACCGCGTCACCCACGGCCGACGACGACCGCGACGAGGACGAGGACGACGCTGCCGAGGACGCTGAGGAGGCGGCCGAGGAGGCCGCCGAGGAGGCGGAGGAAGCAGCCGAGGAGGCCGCCGAGGCGGCCGAGGAAGCAGCCGAGGAGGCCGCCGAGGCGGCCGAGGAAGCAGCCGAGGACGCTGAGGACGCCGCCGAGGACCGCGGGCACGACGACGCGGACGACGACTCCGACGACCACTCGGGCAGCCACGGCGGTGGCGACGACGACTCGGGCGACGACTCGGACGACCACGGCGACGACGACTGATCAGGCGTAGCGTCGGGACAGGGGCAGGACGACAGGGCGAGAAGCGCGTGATGGATGACGACCAGCAGGCAGGCGGCCTGCGTATCGAACCGGCACCGACCCCGGCGCCGGACGCCTTCATCGCGCTCCTCGCCGCCAACGCGGCCTCCTCACCGGTGCGCACGCCCACGCCGCGGTGGGCACCCTTCCTGGCGGCCGCCGCGTGCGCTGCCGTGATCGGGGCCGCCGCCGCGGTGGCAGGCAGCCAGGCCGACGACTCCGACGTCGGACCGACGCGGACGCCCGACGCCCCCACCACCGGGACCCCCGCGCCGCCCGACCCGGGGCCGAGCCGACCCCCGCAACGCGAGGACAGCACGGCGACCGACCCCCCGGCGACGTCGTCCGACGCGTCCCCAACCCCGCAGACGTCACCCGCATCGCCGGGCAGTCCGCAGGAGGAGGGAGCGGGTGCGTCGGGCTCACCCGTGCCCACCTCACCGGGACCCACGAGCCCGGCCCCGACCGCCTCCACCTCCGGCCCCGAGGACGATCCCGAGGACTCGGTGTCCGGCTCACCGAGCACCACCGCCACCACCTCGGGTTCCGACGACGAGTCCGACGAGCCCGACGAGTCGGAGGACTCAGGGGACTCAGGGGACTCAGGGGACTCAGGGGACTCAGGGGACTCGGAGGACGACAGCTCCGGACCCGGTGGGTCCTCGGCGACGTCCGAGCCGCGGGACGAGACCACCTCGGACCGGAGCCCGAGCACGGAGGACCCCGACGAGGTCGACGCGGACGAGGTCGAGGACGACGAGTAGGCCGTGACCACGACCGGACTCGTCGACCGCCTGCGGCACGGCGACCCCAGCGCCTGGCGCGAGGCCTACGAGGCCCATGCCGGGCGCCTGCTGGTGTGGTTGCGCACGCTGGCCCCCGCGGACGTGGCGGCCTCGGCCGAGGACCTCGCCTCGGAGACCTGGCTCACTGCGTCGACCAAGGTCGGTGAGTTCCGCGGCGGGGACGACGACTTCGCGGGCTGGCTGTTCGGCATCGGCCGGCTGCACGCGGTCAACGCCAGGCGGCGTACGACGCGGCGCAACACCCAACCGTCGGACGCCGTGCCCGACGTGCAGACACCGCCTGCCGACGAGATGGCCCTGCGTGTCGCCGCCGTGCGCCAGCTCATCGACCGGTTGCCGCCGCGGGAGCGCGAGGTCATCGGCTGCCTGGAGGTGGTGGGTCTCGACATCCGCACCACCGCGACTGCGCTCGGGCTGACCCACGCGGCCGTCCGGGTGGCGCGCCACCGCGGCCTGGCCCGTCTGCGGCGCGTGCCGAGCCTCACCGTCACCTCGTGAGGCGTGCCGGGCGCGGAGCCAGGAGTCGTCAGCGCAGGCCCCGGACGTAGGCCGACGCCCGCTGGAGCTCCCGGAGGCGCTGCTCCCAGGTGACGCCGACGACGGTGAGCAGCACCCCCACCAGGCCGATCAGCACCCACTGCGGGAGCACCTGGGCAAACGTGCCCTCGCGGAGGACGACGAGCGCCCCCGTCACGGCCCCGGCGGCCAGCGGGGCCGACCAGCGCTGGGACACGCCGACGGCGACCAGGACCAGGCAGGCCAGGCCCAGCAGGACGGCCCGGAGGTCGACCGGGTCGACGAGCACCAGGAGCAGGGTCGGGACCAGGCCGAGGGTGAGGCCGGGCCCGAGCGCCCGCACGCTGGAGTCGTCGCCCCGCCGCATGGACACGACGCCGACGACGAGCAGCACCAGCGCGAGCGGGAGCGTGTAGGCCTCCACGGTCCCCACCCCTACCTGCTGCAGCCGCACCCACTGCGCCAGCGTCAGGAGGCCCAGCCCGGCCCACGCGAGGCGTCGTCGGTCCGCATTGACCAGGGACGACACGGTCGCCACCACGCCCGCCACCGTGAGGTGGACGGCGAGCCACGTCTGGTCCACCGAGCCGGCCGGGCCCGCCGAGACCACCGGGGCGACCACGGCGCACACCGCGGCGACGGCGGAGGCCACCTCGCGCCCGACCCGGGGCACGAGCACGACCGCGACGCCCAGGACGAGCAGGACGAGCAGGGCACGGACCTCGACCGGGACACCAGCCAGGTGCCCGAGGGTCCAGAGCAGGCCGGCCCCGGTGAGCGGGGCCAGCGCGGCGCCGACGTCGCGCCAGGTGCGGGGCGGCACGACCTCGAGGGCCACCGCCGCCGCGGTCAGCACGGCGAGCGTCCCGGCGGTCACCCAGTCGCTCGCCAGCGCGGTGCCGAGGGCCAGCAGCAGCGTCACCGCGGCCAGGGCCAGCACCTCGACCCGCTCGAGGACCGCTCCCCCGACGGCGAGGGCACCTCCGACGAGGAGCAGGACGACCACGGCGACCAGGAGCGGGGCGGCGTACAGCGGGGGAACCAGCGCCAGGGCGACCAGCGCGAGCGCGGCCCCGGGGACCAGCGCTGACCCGGCAGGACGGCCGGCGCAGCGCAGGACGGTGGAGGCTGCCACCGCGATGCCCACGACACCGACGGGCAGCAGCAGCGGCCAGGACCACGGCACGTCGGGGGCGTCGAGACTGGTGAGGACGCCGACGCTCCACGGGTCGTGGAGGACCAGGACGGGCAGCGCCGCGCCCACCAGCAGCAGGACGCTCGCGGCGAGGCCGAGCGCCGCGACGACCGACGGGGCCGCGCAGACCCAGCGCCAGGCGCCGGTCAGACGGGCCGCGAGCACGGCGTACGCCGCGACGACGGCGAGCTCCACGAGTGCCACCCGGGTGGCCGACTCGTCGAACGCCACCACCGTGACGACCGTCGTGCCGAGCAGGGCCGCGACCGCCGCAGCCCCGACCCGCGCCTCGGTCGGCAGCCGTCGCGGCAGTGCCACGACGGCCGCCAGCGCGGTGGCGGCGAGGAGCGGCCAGACGGCCAGCTCTCCCCACACGCTGGCCACCGAGAGCTCGTCGAGGTGACCGACCCCGACGACCACCAGCGCCAACCACCAGCCGATCGCTCCGACGGCCGCCCCCAGCGCGAGGACGCGGAGCCCGAGGAGGTGCCCGAGCGCCGCGCCGGCGGCGCACACGAGCAACGCCCCCAGGACGCCGACCGCGTCCCCCCGCTCGATCGTCCCGGGCACGCCGAGCGAGGCGACCAGCGCGGCCACCACGCCGACCACCTGGGCGCTGACCAGCGCCCCCACCGGGGTGGTCACCGTCCAGCGCCCGACCGCTGCGGCGGCGCCGGCGACGACCAGTCCCGCCAGCACCACGAACGGCTCGTCACCGAGCGGACCCAGCCACCCGGCGCGCCACGCGCCGCCGAGATCGAGGGCCAGGAGGCCGAGCGCCACGCAGGCGAAGGCCTCGGACCCGGCGCGCAGGTCGCGAGCGGCTAGCCAGGCCATCAGCCCGGCGGCCACCGCGGTCAGGACCACCAGGACCGTGGTGCGACCGCCCACACCGAGCGCCGCCCACGCAACGGCGAGGAAGACCACCGCGGCCACCACCAGGCACAGCGCCCCCAGGCCGAGCAGGATCCGCGGCACCGACGCGGCACTGAGGCCGATCGGGGCGTACGACGGCGCGGACGCCGGGCGGGGTAGGACCGCCGCGTCGGTGGCCGCGTCGGTCGCCGCGTCGGGAGCATCAGGAGCTGCGGCCGGGGTCGGGACCTGGGCGTACATCGCGGCGACGAGGCCGTCGACGTGCAGGAGCGCCTCGTAGACCCGGCCGGGCGCCGGACCGGTCAGCGACAGCCCGCACGACCGGCACGACAGGGCGGGGAGGGTCAGCGGGGCACGGCATCCCGGGCAGGCACGCGGGTCGGCGTAGGTGAACATGCCTGATGGTCCACCCGGGAGGTCGTCGCGCCCATCACCCACGCTGCTCAGTCGCGCTGAGTACGAGGGCTCAGCGGTCCCCGCCGATGGCGACGAAGGCCGCGCGCAGGTGCTCCTCGGACGGGCCGGCGAGCACGCGGGGCACCGCAAGGTCGTCCAGCACGACGAAGCGCAGCTGGTTGCCGCGGGACTTCTTGTCGACCTTCATCGCCTCGTGCAGCTCCTCGAACGACGCCCCGGCATAGCCCGTGGGCAGGCCCACCCGGCCGAAGACGGCACGGTGCCGGTCCACGAGCGCCGGATCGAGGGAGCCGGCCAGCGCGGCCAGCTCGGCGACGTACACGGACCCGATGGCGACGGCCTCGCCGTGGCGGACGGCGTACCCGCTCGCGCGCTCGATCGCGTGCGCCAGCGTGTGGCCGTAGTTGAGGACCTCGCGGCCGGGGTGGCCCTCGCGGCCGCCGGTCTCGCGCAGGTCGTCGACGACGACGTCGATCTTGACCCGGATGGCGCGCTCGACGAGCTCGCGCAGCTCGGCGGAGCCCGCGGTGAGGTCGGCGGGATCGGTGCCCTCGACCAGCTCGAGGATCGCCGGGTCGGCGATGAAGCCGCACTTGACGACCTCACCGAGGCCGGACACGAGCTCCTCGCGCGGCAGCGACCGCAGCAGGGCGAGGTCGCACAGCACCCCGGCCGGCTCGTGGAAGGAGCCGACGAGGTTCTTGCCGGCACCAGTGTTGATGCCGGTCTTGCCCCCGACGGCCGCGTCGACCATCCCGAGGACGGTGGTGGGCACGTGCACCACCCGTACGCCGCGCAGCCAGGTCGCGGCCACGAAGCCGCCCAGGTCGGTGGTCGCGCCGCCGCCGAAGGTCACGACGGCGTCCGAGCGCGTGAAGCCCGCCTCCCCCAGCGCCTCCCAGCAGTCGGCGGCGACGGCAGCGGTCTTGGCGGCCTCGCCCTCGGGCAGGCCCAGCGCCAGCACGTCGTAGCGGTCGACGAGGGCGTCGACGACGGGCTGGACGAGCTCGCCCAGCGAGCCGGCGTACAGCACCGCGACCCGCTGCACGGACTCACCGAGGATGCCCGGGAGCCGGTCGGCCAGGTCGTGGCCGACGACGACGTCGTAGGGCGACGCGCCGCCGACGTGCAGGACGGTGTCGGTCACGTGAGCTGCTCCTGGATCTGGGTGGCGACCTCGGCAGGGGTGCGCTCGTCGGTGTCGACCACGAGCGTCGCCAGGCCCTCGTAGACGGGGGTGCGCTCGTCGAGCATGGTCTTGATGCGGGAGCGGACGTTGCCCAGCAGCAGCGGACGGCCGACGCCGAGGCCGACCCGCTTGACCGCCTCGGCGAGCCCGACGCGCAGGAACACCACCCGGTGGCCGGCGAGCAGGTCGCGGGTGCCGGGGTCGAGCACCGCTCCCCCGCCCAGCGCCAGGACGCCGTCGTGGGTGGCCAGCGCGTCGGCGACCGCGGTCGCCTCGAGCGCCCGGAAGTGCTCCTCGCCGGAGTCCACGAAGATGTCGGCGATGGTGCGGCCCTGGGAGGCCACGATGTCGGTGTCGGTGTCGCGGACCGGGAGGCCCCACGCCTCACCGAGGAGAGCAGCCACCGTGGACTTGCCGGCCCCCATCGGGCCGACGAGCACGACCCGGGGACCGGAGGATCGCTGGTTCATCGGGGTCCCCGCGGAAGCGCGAGTGCAGCGAGCGGTTTCGTGGGGTGACTCATCGGAACCTCAGGGTGTCCAGGTAGCTCTCGGCGTTGCGGCGCGTCTCGCGCACGGAGTCGCCGCCGAACTTCTCGATCACGGCGTCGGCGAGCACCAGGGCGACCATCGCCTCGGCGACGATCCCGGCGGCCGGGACGGCACACACGTCGGAGCGCTGGTGGTGGGCCACCGCCTCCTCGCCGGTCGCGACGTCGATGGTGCGCAGGGCGCGCGGCACGGTGGCGATGGGCTTCATCGCGGCGCGCACGCGCAGCACCTCGCCGGTGGTCATGCCTCCCTCGGTGCCTCCGGAGCGGCCGGTCGTGCGGCGCAGCCCGTCGGGCGTGGAGACGATCTCGTCGTGCGCCTCCGACCCCGGCGTGGCGGCCAGGCCGAAGCCGTCGCCGACCTCCACGCCCTTGATGGCCTGGATGCCCATGAGGGCGCCGGCCAGCCGGGCGTCGAGGCGACGGTCCCAGTGCACGTGCGAGCCCAGGCCCGGCGGCAGTCCGTGAACCACGACCTCGACGACACCGCCGAGCGTGTCGCCGTCCTTGTGGGCCTGGTCGATGCGGGCGACCATCGCGGCGCTGGCCTCTGGGTCGAGGCAGCGGACCGGGTCGGCGTCGAGGCGCCCCTGGTCGTCGGGGTCGGGGACGGACCCCGCCGGCGCGGCGACACCGCCGAGCTCGACGACGTGGCTCACGACCTCGGCACCGACCGCCTGGAAGAGGAAGTGCGTGGCGACCCGGCCCAGGGCGACCCGGGCGGCGGTCTCGCGGGCGGACGCTCGCTCGAGGATCGGGCGGGCCTCGTCGAAGTCGTACTTCTGCATGCCGACGAGGTCGGCGTGCCCGGGGCGCGGGCGGGTGAGCGCGGCGTTGCGGGCCAGCGCGTCGAGCTCCGCCGGGTCCACGGGGTCGGCCGACATGACCTTCTCCCACTTGGGCCACTCGGTGTTGCCGATCTGGATGGCGACGGGGCCGCCCTGGGTCTCGCCGTGGCGGACGCCCCCGATGACGGTCACCTCGTCGGCCTCGAACTTCATCCGGGCGCCGCGGCCGTAGCCGAGGCGACGCCGGGCGAGGGCGTCGGAGATGTCGTCGGAGGTGACACGGACGTGGGCGGGCAGGCCCTCGAGGATGGCGACCAGGGAGGGGCCGTGGGACTCGCCCGCAGTGAGCCAACGCAGCATGCCCGCAGTCTTTCACGCGCGCCCGCGGCACCGACGCCCGTCCTCGGGCGGCGAGATCAGCCCCAGAGGGCGCGGGACAGCGCGGGACCCCACACGAGCCCGACCAGGGCCCCCAGGGCCATGAAGGGACCGAACGGGAACGCCTGCTTGAGCAGCGAGCGGTCGCGGCGTACGACGGCCAGCAGCAGCCCCGGGACCGCGAAGGCCACGAACCCGACCCAGACCCCGATCGCCACGGTCCCCCAGCCGACCCAGCCCAGGACGAGACCCACCAGCGCCGCGAGCCGCACGTCGCCGAAGCCCATGCCGGCGGACCGGACGAACCACAACAGCCAGAAGAACGAGCGGACCGCCACCATCGCCACCAGCGCCCGCACCAGCGCGTCCCGCTCGTCGGTGGCGAACCCCACCGCGACGACCGCGACGGCCGCGAGGAGGGTGGCCGGCAGGACGACGAGGCGGGGCAGCAGGCGGGTGTGCCAGTCGATGTAGGACAGCGCCACGAGGACCGGGACCAGCGGCACCAGCCACACGAGCGGCCAGTCCCACCCGGTCGCTGCGCCGACGAGTGCCCCGGACACCAGCGAGACGAGGGCGGCGAGCGCCCCGAGACGCGGGCGGGCGGCGAGGTCGGCGTAGAGCGGCTTGGGCTCCTCGGCCGGACCAGCGACCTCGACGGAGGCGTGCTCGAGGGTGCCGTCCGCGGGTGGCTCCACCGGATCGTCCTTCGGCGCCGGCTCCGGCACGGCCGCGAGCAGCCGGGGCACGAGCAGGCCGAGCAGTCCGCACAGCACGCCGGCGACCACGGCAGCCAGCAGGGTGTCGCTCATGGGCGGGGGTCCCCTGCCGCCGAGCGGGCGGCCAGTGCCTGCTCACCCGCAGCGCGCATGGCGGCGAGCGGGGCCCGGTGGCCGGTGAAGAGCTCGAACTGGACGGCTGCCTGGTGCAGGAGCAGGTCCAGCCCGCTCACCAGCACGCGGTCGCCCGCCGACGCGGCCAGCGGCGTGGGCCACGGGTGGTAGAGCACCTCGAAGACCACCTCCGCGGCGCGGCACCGGGCGACCAGCCGGTGGTCCTGGGCCTCGGCCGGGATGGTGGAGGCGACGAGGTCGACCTCGAGCGGGGCGGGGTCGTCGAGGATGCCGACGACCACGTCCGGTCGCCCGGGATGCCCGTTGAGGGCCTCGCGGGTCTCGGCGGCCCGGGCCGGCTCGCGGACGACCAGCGCCAGCGACCGCACCCCCAGGTCGGCCAGGGCCAGCCCGACGGAGGTCGCGGTCGCTCCCCCGCCCAGGATCGCGGCGCTGGTGAGGTGGGCGCCGGTGCGCTCGCGGATGGCGGCGATCGCCCCCGGGACGTCGGTGTTGTCCCCGACCCGGCGGTCACCCTCGAGCAGGACGGTGTTGGCCGCCCCGGCGAGCCGGGCCCGCTCGGTGAGGTCGTCGACGACCCCGACCGCCTCCCGCTTGAGCGGCATGGTCAGCGACAACCCGCGCCACTCAGCACCGAGGCCGTCGAGGAAGTCCCGCAGCCCGCCGGGCCCGACCCGGTGGGCGTCGTACTCCCAGTCCAGGCCGAGCGCCGCGTAGCCCGCGCGGTGCAGGGTCGGCGACAACGAGTGGGCGATCGGGTCGCCGAGCACGCCGCAGCGACGACCCGTCGCCTCCGGACCGCCCGCCTCCGGACCACCCATCAGCAGGCGTCGGACGTCGTGCAGTACTCGGTGTACTCGTCCTTGTAGGTCAGGAACTCGTCGTACGTCTCGGCGAACTTGGTCTCGCCCGTCGCCAGGTCGACCGTCACGTAGTAGTACCAGTCGCCCTCCTCCGGGTTGGCCGCGGCGGCGATCGCCGCGTCACCGGGAGCCTCGATCGGCGTCGGGGGCAGGCCGGGCCGCGTGTAGGTGTTGTACGGCGTGTCCTGCTGGAGCTGCTCGGTGGTCAGCGCGACCCCCAGCTCCTGGTCGAGGCCGTAGTTGACGCTGGCGTCGATCTGCAGCAGGCCGTTGGTGCCGGCCTTGTCGCCGGGACCGTCGAGACGGTTGAAGATGACGCGCGAGATCTTGGGCATGTCGTCGCCGCGGCCCTCCGCCTCGACCAGCGAGGCGATGATCATCAGCTCGGCCGGGGTCTTGCCCAGCTCGGCCGCGGCCTCCTCCAGGCCGGCGTCCTCGGCCGCCTGGCGCCACCGGTCGACCATCGCGGTCAGCACGTCGCGGGGCTTGTCCTTCGGACCGATCTCGTACGTCGCGGGGAACAGGTAGCCCTCCGGGTTGCCCTCGGCGTAGTCGGGAAGCCCGATGTCCTGGCCCAGCGCCTTGCGCCACTTGGCGGCCCCGAAGTCGGTCTGCTCACCGAGCAGGGTGACTACGTCCTCCACCCGCATGCCCTCGGGCACGGTGACGACGCTCTTGACCTGGTTGGCGGGGTCGAGGAGCACCTCCAGCGCGTCGTCGGCCGCCATCTCCTTCTGCATCTCGTAGAAGCCCACCTGGATGCCGGCCGAGTCGGGCTCGGCGGCAGCGGCGTCGAGGAACGCCTGCACGGACGCGACGACGCCCTCCGCCTTGAGGTTGCGGCCCATCTGCGCGGTGGTGTCGCCCTCGCTCACCTCGAAGGTCACCGATCCCCGACCGGGACCGGAGAAGTCCTCGGCGGTGGTGAACTGGCTGGAGACCCACTCCACGCCCCGGGTGACGCCGAAGTAGAAGCCACCGACGAGGACCGCGAGCGCGACCAGCACCGCGAGGCACCCCGAGAAGCCCCGCTTCTTGCGGCGCCGCCCACCCTCGACGTACGCGTCCTCCTCGAAGTCGACGGCGTCGTCGGCCCTGTCGGTGGAGTCGTACTGCTGCTCGTCACTCATCGTTGACCTCGACGATCTCTCCTGGCGCGCTACCGCTCGCGCGCTCGGTGTCCAACGCGTGCTGGAGGATCAGGACGGCAGCCGCCTGGTCCACCACGGCACGCCGTGCTGCTCCCTTGCGACCCCGGTCGCGGAGCATGGACTCCGCGGACACCGTGGTCAAGCGCTCATCACACAGCCTGACGGGCACGGGGGCAATTTGGCGCGCCAGCCGCCCGGCGAAGTCCCGCACCTTGACGGCCGAGGGTCCCTCGCCGCCGGAGAGCGAGCGGGGCAGTCCGACGACCACCTCGACCGCCTCCGTCTCGGCGACGATCCGCCGCAGCCGGGCCACGTCGCCCTTGCCGCGGCGTACGGTCTCGACGGGCGTGGCCAGGAAGCCGGAGGGGTCGCTGCGCGCGACCCCGATCCGGGCGTCCCCGGGGTCGATGCCGACCCTCGTTCCGGTGCGCACGTCCGTCTCCCCGCGTCAGCCCTGGCCGGCCATCCGGGCGACCTCGCCCGGGACCAGGCCGAGGGCCTCGTCCAGGCGGGAGGCGTCCGAGCCGCCGCCCTGGGCGACGTCGGCCTTGCCACCGCCCCGGCCACCGATGAGGCCACCGACGGTGCGGACCAGCTCGTTGGCGCTCACGCCCCGCTCACGGCCGGCGTCGTTGACGGCGGCCACCAGCGCGACCTTGCCGTCCGCGACCCCCGCGACGACGACGGCGCCCGCGCGGTCGAGCTTGCTGCGCACGTCGAGGGCCAGCGTGCGGACGTCCCCGCCGCCGATCCCCTCGGCACGGTGCACGACCACGGCCACCCCGTCGACGTCGACGGCCTGGGCCGCCAGCTGCCCACCCCCGGCGAGCAGCTGGGAGGTGCGGGCGCGCTCCAGCTCCTTCTCGGCGGCGCGCAAGCGCTCGGTGAGGTCCTGGACGCGCCCGACGAGGTCGTCGGGCTGGGTCTTGAGCAGGCCGGTCAGCTGGGCCACCACGTCACGCTCGCGGGCGAGGTAGGCGAAGCCCTCGACGCCGGTCAGCGCCTCGATCCGGCGGTTGCCGGACCCGACGCTGGCCTCGCCCGTCACCACGACGGTGCCGATCTGCGACGAGTGGTCGACGTGGGTGCCACCGCAGAGCTCGCGCGACCAGGGGCCGCCGATCTCGACGACGCGCACCTGGGTGTTGTCGTAGGTCTCGCCGAAGAGCGCGATCGCGCCCCACTCCTTGGCCTGCTCGAGCGTCATGTACTGCCAGCCCACCGGCAGGTCGGCGCGCAGCGCCTGCTGCGAGACCTGCTCGATGTCGCGGACCTGCTCCGGGCTCAGCGCCTGGGTCCAGCCGAAGTCGAGGCGCAGGTAGCCGGGGCGGTTGTAGGAGCCGGACTGCAGCGCGGTGGGGCCGAGCACCTCGCGCAGCGCGGCGTGCACCACGTGCGTGCCGGAGTGCGCCTGGCGGGCGCCCGTGCGCCACTCCGGGTCGACGCGGGCGTGCAGCTGCGCGTCGGGGCGCAGCTCGCCCTCGAGGACACGCACCTGGTGGACGACCAGGCCCTTGATCGGACGCTGGACGTCGATGACCTCGAGGCGTCCCCCGTCGAAGTCGATGGTCCCGGCGTCGGCCACCTGGCCGCCGGACTCGGCGTAGAAGGGCGTGCGGTCGAGGACCAGCTCGCCGACCTCGCCCTGCGCCAGCGCCGGCACGGCGCCGGCGCCGCTGAGCACGGACAGGGCGCGGGACTCGGTCTCGAGGGTCTCGTAGGCCAGCCACTCGGTGGGACCGTGCGCGTCGAGGATCCCGCGGTAGAGCACCGTGTCGGTGTGCCCGCCCTTCTTGGCGCGGGCGTCGGCCTTGGCACGCTCGCGCTGCTCGGCCATCAGGCCGCGGAAGCCCGGCTCGTCGACGACCAGGCCCTGCTCGGCGGCCATCTCGAGGGTCAGGTCGATCGGGAAGCCGTAGGTGTCGTGGAGCGCGAAGGCGCGCTCGCCCGACAGGGTGCTGCCGCCCGCCTTCTTCACCTCCCCGGCCGAGAGGTCGAAGATCTGGGTGCCGGCCTGGAGCGTCTTGCGGAACGTCTCCTCCTCGCCGTACGCCACCCGCGCGATGCGGTCCCAGTCGCGGGTGAGGTCGGTGTAGGTCTCGGCCATCTTGTCGCGGCTGACCGGCATCAGCTCGGGCAGCGCCGGGTCGTCGTACCCCAGCAGGCGCATCGAGCGGACCGCGCGGCGCAGCAGGCGACGCAGGACGTAGCCACGACCCTCGTTGCCGGGGGTGACGCCGTCCCCGATGAGCATCATCGAGGAGCGGACGTGGTCGGCGACGACGCGGAACCGCACGTCGTCCTCGTGGTCGGCTCCGTAGCGTCGGCCGCTGAGCTCCATGGCGCGCTGGATGACCGGGAACATCACGTCGATCTCGTACATGTTCTCGACGCCCTGGGTCATGAAGGCGACGCGCTCCAGCCCCATGCCGGTGTCGATGTTCTTCTTGGGCAGCGAGCCCGCGATGTCGAAGTCGACCTTGCTCCGCACGGCCGAGAGCTCGTCCTGCATGAAGACGAGGTTCCAGAACTCCAGGTAGCGGTCCTCGGCACCGAAGTCACCGTCGGCGCCGTACGCCGGGCCACGGTCGATGAGGATCTCCGAGCACGGCCCCCCGGGGCCGGGCACGCCCATCGACCAGTAGTTCTCCGCCTTGCCCAGGCGCGCGATGCGGTCGTCGGGCAGGCCGGTGATCTTCTTCCACAGCTCGACGGCCTCGGGGTCGTCGACGTAGACGCTCGGGTAGAGCTTGTCCTCGGGGAACCCCCAGCCGCCGTCGGCCTGGGACTTGGTGCACAGCTCCCAGGCCAGCTCGATGGCGCGCTCCTTGAAGTAGTCGCCGAACGAGAAGTTGCCGCACATCTCGAAGAACGTGCCGTGCCTCGTCGTCTTGCCGACGTCCTCGATGTCGGGCGTCCGCACGCACTTCTGCACGCTGACGGCGCGGTCGTAGGGCGGCGTCTCCTGGCCCAGGAAGTAGGGCTTGAAGGGCACCATCCCCGCGTTGACGAACAGCAGGTTGGGGTCGTCCACCAGCAGGCTCGCCGACGGCACTGCCGTGTGACCGGCCGCCTCGAAGTGCGAGACGAAGCGGCGGCGGATCTCGGACGTGTCCATCAGGTGTCTTCCTCGGTGTCGGTGGTGCGGGTGCTGGTGGAGCGGGGCTGGGAGCCCAGCTCGGGGATGCCAGTGGGGACCATGCCGAGGCGCTCGCGCAACTCGGTTTCCTTCTCGGCCTGACCGGCGGCCACCTCGTCGCGGAACATCCGCGCGCCGACCGCGAGGCCGCTGAGGCGGTCGCGCAGGCCGTCGGCGGTGAGCGACTCGGCCACCCTGCGGGCGCGGGTCAGGGCGTAGGCACCTGCTCCCGCTCCGGCGACGAACCAGAACGTCCTGGCCATCAGGCAGCGTCCCCCTCGTCGCGCCGGTCGGCCATCTGCGCCCTCTCCCGGGCCTGCATGTCGCGCAGCGCCTCCTTGAGGTCGGCCCGTCGCTGCTTGCGGGAGCGCTTGACCTCCCGCTTCATCTCGAAGCGGATGCGGTTGCGCGCCTCGGGGGCCAGCGCCCGCCGCAGGCCGTGGGCGATGCCCGCGGCCCTGATCGCGCTCTCGCGGGCGACGATGTCTGCGAAGAGCGCACCGTCGATGCGACCCTGCACGGCGACCGACGGCTCGTCGTCCTCGACCCGGTCGATGCCGGTGATGACGTACGACGCGGGCTCGGCCGCGGCGGCGGGCTGCGGCGCCGTTACGTCGGCACGGGCCTCGACGGCCTGCACGAGTGCGGCCTCGAGGGTCGAGACGCGCGCGCCCAAGCGGCGTACGACGCGCGCGAGGGCAAGCACGCCGAGCAACAGGAGCAGCGCCAGGGCGCCTCCTGCTGCCAGCCAGATCTGCTCGGAGCTCACCGCACGACCCTATCGCCCGCGCACGAGGCGACGGATGCGCTCCCACCGCTCCTTGACCGCGGCCTCCGCGCCGAGGGCGGTCGGGCGGTAGTAGGTCGCGTTCTCGATGACGTCGGGGGCGTACTGCTGCTCGGCGACACCGAACGGCTCGTCGTGGGGGTAGACGTAGGTCTTGCCGTGGCCGATCTTCTTGGCGCCGGCGTAGTGGGCGTCGCGCAGGTGCGGGGGCACCTGGCCGATCTTGCCGGCGCGTACGTCGGCGCTGGCCGCGTCCACGGCGAGCGTGACGGCATTGGACTTGGGGGCCACGGCGAGCGCGATCGTCGCCTGGGCGAGGTTGAGCCTGGCCTCGGGCATCCCGATGAGCTGGACGGCCTGGGCGGCCGCCACCGCCGTCGTGAGCGCCGTCGGGTCGGCGAGCCCGATGTCCTCGCTCGCCGAGATGACCAGGCGTCGGGCGATGAAGCGCGGGTCCTCCCCGGCCTCCATCATCCGGGCGAGGTAGTGCAGGGCGGCGTCCGCGTCGGAGCCGCGGATCGACTTGATGAAGGCACTGATCACGTCGTAGTGCTGGTCACCCTGGCGGTCGTAGCGCACCGCCGCCTGGTCGACCGCGGTCTCGGCCGTCGACAGGTCGATGTGCGTGTCCGACGCGGCACCGGCGGCCGCCTCGAGGTAGGTGAGCACCCGGCGGGCGTCTCCCCCGGCGAGCCGGACGAGGTGCGCCCGGGCGTCGTCGTCGAGCGTGTAGGCGCCGTCCAGGCCGCGCTCGTCGGCCAGAGCGTGGTCGACCACCGCGGAGACGTCGTCGTCGGTGAGCGACTCGAGGCGCAGCAGCAGGCTGCGCGAGAGGAGCGGGGAGATGACGGAGAAGAAGGGGTTCTCGGTGGTCGCGGCAACCAGCGTCACCCAGCGGTTCTCCACCCCGGGCAGGAGCGCGTCCTGCTGGGCCTTGGTGAAGCGGTGCACCTCGTCGACGAAGAGCACCGTCTCCTGGCCGCCCCGGGCCAGCTCGGACCGGGCGGCGTCGATCGCGGCGCGGACCTCCTTGACGCCGGCCGCCACCGCGGAGACCTCGACGAAGCGCCGTTGCGTCTGCTGGCTGACGATGGAGGCGATGGTGGTCTTGCCGGTGCCGGGTGGGCCCCACAGCAGCAGCGACATCGACCGGTCGCCCTCGATGAGCTGGCGCAGCGGCGAGCCGGGGGCCCGCAGCTGCGACTGCCCGACGAGCTCGTCGAGGGTGCGCGGACGCATCCGCACCGCGAGCGGTGCGGACGAGTGCGTGTTGGCCGAGAGAGATCCCGTCCCCGGGGCCGGCCCGGCACCGGGCACGTCGAAGAGTCCGTCCACAGCGCGACCCTAATCCGCGTGGCGGACCACCCGCCCCGTCGACCCCCGACCCGGACGTACCCGATCGGGAGGAGGCACCGGACGTCACAAGGGGAATCCGGTCACGATTCGTTCACGACTTGGTCGTCGTTTCGGTGTCGGTCGGGTGCGGCGCGGCCTCTCGGCGGCTTAATGGAGGAGCAGCTACGACGCCTTCTCGGGAGACGCCCCACACCCTCTTCCAGGCCTTCTGTCGTAGGACCGCTCATGAATCGATCAATGCGCTGGCTCGCGCCCATCCCGCTCACCCTGGCCCTCGTCGTGGCCGGCTGCTCCTCCGGGGACGGTGACGATCCGCCGGACGACGGGCCGGCGGCCCAGTCCGCCGGTGGCGCCTTCAGCGCCTCGAGTGGCGAGCCCGAGGCGTTCGCCCCCACCAGCGACTGCTACTCCTCCGAGTGCGCCCAGATCATCAACCTGGTGTGGACGGGCCTGTTGAAGGTCGACCCGGAGACCTCCGAGCAGGAGCTGCAGGTGGCGGAGTCGATCGAGTCCGAGGACGGCCAGAACTGGACCATCAAGCTCAAGGACGGTTTCACCTTCCACAACGGCGAGCCGGTCGACGCCGCGTCCTTCGTCCGCTCGTGGAACTACACGGCCTACGGCCCCAATGCCACCCAGGTCGGCTTCTTCCTCGCCAACGTCGAGGGCTACGACGACCTCCAGGGCGAGAAGCCGAAGGCCACGGAGCTGTCCGGTTTGTCGGCCCCCGACGACAGCACCATCAAGATTGCGCTGACGAAGCCCTTCTCACAGCTGCCCCTCGTCCTCAGCTACACCCCACTGGCGGCACCGATGGCCCAGGCCTGCCTCGACGACATCAAGGCCTGCAACGAGGAGCCGATCGGCAACGGTCCCTACCAGTTCGCCGAGCCGTGGGCGCACAACGACTCGATCACGCTGACGAAGTTCGCCGACTACAGCGACGACGCGTCCGCCGGCCTCGCTGACGACATCACCTTCAAGATCTACGCCGACCTCAAGACCGCCTACCGCGACTTCCAGGCCGGCACCATCGACATCGTCACGCCGGACCCGTCGCAGACCCCGCAGGCCCGCACGGCCTACCCCGAGCAGATCCTCGAGGTCGACAGCGGCTCGTACGCCTACTTCGGCTTTCCTTTGTACGAGGAGGCGTTCCAGGACGTGCGCATCCGCCAGGCACTGTCGATGGCGATCGACCGTGAGGCGATCATCGCCCGGGTCCTCGACAACCGCTACACCCCGGCCATGGACGTGATCTCCCCCTTCGTCCCGGGCAGCCGCGACGACGCGTGCGACACCTGCGTCTACGACCCCGAGGAGGCCAAGCGGCTGTACGACGAGGCGGGGGGCATCCCGGGTGACAAGATCAACATCTGGTTCAACAACGACGGCGGCCACGAGGACTGGGTGCAGGCGATGGCCCAGGGCTGGCAGAACGACCTCGGGCTGGACTACGAGTTCAAGTCGCAGCCGTTCACGCCGTACCTCGGGGCTCTCGACACCCGGAGCACCGTGGACGGGCCGTATCGACTCAGCTGGGGCCCCGACTACCCCTCCCCGCAGAACTACCTCGACCCGGTCTACGGTTCCGGCAGCACCAACTACGGGGACTGGAGCGGTCCCGAGCACGACCAGTTCCTCGACCTGGTCGCCGAGGGCGATGCCGCGCCCACGGTCGAGGAGGGTCTCCCGTCCTACCAGGCGGCCGCGGACGTGGTGCTCGACAACCAGGTCGTCATCCCGCTGTGGTTCGGCAAGACGTTCATCGTCTTCAGCGAGAGGATCGAGAACCTCAAGTACAGCCCCACCGACGCGATGCTGCTCACCGAGGTGAGCGTCGCCGACTGATCGAGACGCCGGGTGCGGCCGGGTGGTCCCGTCCGCACCCGCGTCGCCCCGTGTCGGTCAGGTGCAGAGGAGGGATGACCATGGGTCCGTACGCCGTACGACGATTGCTCCAGTTCATCCCGGTGCTCATCGGCACCCTGTTCCTGCTCCACTACATGACCGTCCTCTCGTTCCAGATCAACGGCAACCCGATCCGGGCGATCTTCGGCGACCGGCAGCCACCGCCCGAGACGATCGAGGCCCTGACCCGGGCCTTCGGCCTGGACGACCCCTGCCTCGAGCAGCCGGGCAACCCGTGCATCGGGATGTTCGTCGACCGCATGGGCAACTACTTCCGCGGCGACTTCGGGGTCGACTTCAACCAGCAATCCGTCATCGACCTGGTCAAACGAGCCGCGCCCATCACCCTGCGGCTCGCGTTGATGGCAATCGTCTTCGAAGCCGTCGTCGGCATCCTCGCCGGGGTCCTCGCCGGCCTCCGCAAGGACCGCTTCGCCGACAACTTCGTCCGTGTCGCCAGCGTGCTGGCCATCTCGGTCCCGATCTTCGTCGTCGGCGTGCTGACCCAGATCACCTTCGGCCTCTACGTCGGCAACTGGGTGAGGGACCGCGGGGCACCCGACTGGGTGCAAGCGATCTTCTCCGTCTCCTACCAGTCCGACCATCCGTGGGCGAGCCTCGTCTTCCCCGCCATGGTCCTCGCCGCCACCACGCTCGGGATCGTGGCCCGGATGACCCGCACCGGGCTCATCGAGTCACTGCGGTCGGACTACGTCCGCAGCGCCAAGGCCAAGGGCCTCAAGCCCCGTCGCGTCGTCGGCATCCACGCCTTGCGCAACTGCCTGATCCCGGTCGTCACCCTGATCGGCATCGACATCGGCGGCCTGATGGGTGGCGCCCTCATCACCGAGGGCATCTACAACATCCCCGGCGTCGGTGGCCTGGTCTTCCAGTCCGTTCGCAACGGCGAGACCGCCATCATCGTGGCGGTGGTCCCCCTGCTCGTGCTGGTCTACCTGATGGCGTCCCTCATGGTCGACCTGCTGTACGCCGTCCTCGACCCCAGGATCCGCTATGAGTAGCACCAGACCCGTGAGCGATGCGCCGGGCGCCGTCCCACCCGCCTCGCCCGCGACCGGGCGGCCACCCTCGGGGAGCATCTGGAAGGACGCAGCCCGGGAGCTCGTGCGGAGCCCTGTCTTCATCACCTGCGCGCTGGTCGTGCTGGTCGTCGTGTCCTGGGCACTCTTCCCGACACTGTGGACCGACAAGGGCAAGCTCGAGTGCGACATCAACATCAACCGGACACCCCCCTCGTGGTTCCCCGGCACCCCGCCCCCGGGCTACGACGTGGACCTGGAGGGGTACCCGCTCGGCACGACGACGCTGGGGTGCGACATGTACTCCCAGCTCATCTGGGGTGCCCGCCCCTCCATCGTGGTCGGGGTCGTGGTGACGGCGCTGACGGCCCTGATCGGCACGGTCCTGGGACTAGCGGCCGGTTACTACGGCGGCCGGACGGACACGATCATCTCGCGGATCACCGACGTGTTCCTGGGGTTGCCGTTCCTGCTGGGTGCCGTCATCTTCCTGGCCTTGCTGAGGTCGCAGAGCATCTGGGCGGTGATCCTGGTGCTGGTCGTGCTGGGCTGGACCCAGATGACCCGCATCGTGCGCGGATCCGCGCTCGCCCTGCGCGACCAGGACTTCGTGGAGGCGGCAAGGGCGATGGGGGCGACGAACAGCCGCATCATCCGGCGACACGTCCTGCCCAACGCGCTGGCCCCGATCATCGTCCTGTGCACCATCTACGTCGGCGCCTACATCGCGGCCGAGGCCACCCTCACCTTCCTCGGGGTCGGGCTCAAGCCACCGGAGGTGTCCTGGGGCATCACCATCGCCCAGGGCCAGGACTTCGCCGTCGCCGGCTTCCCGCACCTCCTGGTCTTCCCGTGCATCGTGCTGACCGTGACGGTGCTCAGCTTCATCCTGATGGGCGACAAGCTGCGCGACGCCCTCGACCCGAAGGGGCGCTGATGTCCGGCTCCGACATCCTGCAGTCCGGTGACCGGGCGGGCGACCCGTCACCGGGCGGGACCATCACGTCGCTGCACTTCGACCCGACCGCTCCCCTCCTCGACGTCCAGGAGCTGCGCGTCGACTTCCACACCCACGAGGGAGTGGCGCACGCGGTCAACGGGGTGAGCTTCTCCCTCGAGGCCGGTCGGACCCTGGGGATCCTGGGCGAGTCGGGCTGCGGCAAGTCCGTGACCGCGCAGGCCATCATGGGCATCCTGGACACCCCTCCGGCCAAGGTCGTGGGCGGCAAGGTGCTCCTGTCGGGGGTCGACCTGCTGACCCTCAACGAGGACGACCGGCGCCGGGTCCGCGCCAACCGGATCGGCATGGTCTTCCAGGACGCACTGAGTGCGCTCAACCCCGTCTTCACGGTCGGCTGGCAGCTCGGCGAGCAGTTTCGCCAGCACCGGGGCCTCAAGCGCGCCGAGGCCCGGGTCGAGGCGATCCGCCTCCTGGACATGGTCGGCATCCCCGCCGCGGCGGAACGGGTCGACGACTTCCCGCACCAGTTCTCGGGCGGCATGCGGCAGCGGGTGATGATCGCCATGGCCCTCGCCCTCGACCCCGACGTGGTGATCGCCGACGAGCCCACGACGGCGCTCGACGTCACGGTCCAGGCGCAGATCATGAAGCTGCTGGCCGACCTGCAGGCGGAGCGCAACATGGGGCTGATCCTGATCACGCACGACATCGGGGTGGTCGCCGACGTCGCCGACGACATCTGCGTCATGTACGCCGGCCGCGAGGTGGAGAAGGCGGACGTGTACTCGATCTACGAGAGTCCGGCCCATCCGTACACGAAGGCGCTGCTGGAGTCGATCCCCCGGATCGACATGAAGGGCAAGCAGCTCGCGTCCATCCAAGGTCTGCCACCCAACCTGACCCGGATCCCTCCCGGTTGCGCCTTCCACCCCCGGTGCGGCTTCGCCCGGGGCCGGTGCCGTGAGGAGACGCCGCCGCTCTACACCGTGGCACCCGGACGGCTCAGCGCCTGCCACTTCTTCGAGGAGGTGCTCGACGCATGAGCGAGGTGGTCCTGGCCGCGACCGACATCCGCAAGTACTTCCCGATCACGGCCGGTGTGCTCAGGCGCACGGTGGGGCAGGTCCAGGCGGTCGACGGGGTGTCCCTGGAGCTCGTCCGGGGAGAGACGCTGGGGATCGTGGGCGAGTCGGGCTGCGGCAAGTCCACCCTGGCGCGGGTGCTGATGGGGCTGATCCCGGCGACCTCGGGCTCGGTCATGCTCGAGGGCGAGGAGCTGGTCGGAATGAAGCCGAAGCGGCTCCGCCAGGTCCGCCGCGACGTGCAGATCATCTTCCAGGACCCCTACAGCTCTCTGGACCCGCGCATGACCGTCGGCAACATCATCGGCGAGCCGTTCGAGATCCACTCCGAGGTCGCCCCCAAGGGTGACCGACGGCGCCAGGTCGAGGAGCTGCTCGAGGTCGTCGGGCTCAGCCCCGAGCACATCAACAGGTACCCGCACCAGTTCTCCGGGGGCCAGCGCCAACGGATCGGAATCGCGCGGGCCCTGGCCCTGCGCCCGAAGGTGATCATCTGCGACGAGCCCGTCTCCGCCCTGGACATCTCCGTCCAGGCCCAGGTGGTCAACCTGCTCGAGAGCCTGCAGGACGAGTTCGGGCTGTCCTACATCTTCGTCGCCCACGACCTCTCGGTGGTCAGGCACATCTCCGACCGGGTGGCGGTGATGTACCTCGGCAAGATGGTGGAGCTCGGCACCGAGGACCAGATCTACGAGCGACCCACGCACCCCTACACGCAGGCGCTGCTGTCCGCCGTACCCGTGCCGGATCCGAGGCTGCGCGGCCGCCGCGAGCAGATCGTGCTGACCGGCGACCTGCCCTCGGCCGCTGACCCGCCGTCCGGGTGCCGCTTCCGCACCCGTTGCTGGAAGGCCCAGGACATCTGCGCGGAGGAGGAACCGCCGCTCGAGATCCGCGCCGGCGGGGACCATCCCTCCGCCTGCCACTTCGCCGAGGTCAGGGTCGTCACGCACGCCACGCACTGACAACCCCGTCCGACCAGCGTCAGACCGCGCCGGCTCCCGAGGTCATCCGACGCGCCTTCACGTCGAACCACTCCTTGGCGTAGCCGGGACCGGTCGACACCTCCGTCGCCGCCGGACCGCTGGACGAGGGGCTGCCCTGGTCGTCGACGCCGAGCAGGCCCGCGGTGACCGGCGTGGCCGGGTGCTGGCCGAGCTCACCGGCGAAGTGGCAGGCCACCTTGTGGCGCGGACCGACCTGGAGCAGCGGCGGCTCGACCTTGGCGCAGATCTCCTGGGCCAGCGGGCACCGTGTGCGGAACCGGCAGCCGGAGGGCGGGTTGATCGGGCTGGGCACGTCGCCCTCGAGCCGGATGCGCTCGCGACGGCCACCGATGGCGGCCTGCTTGACGTCCGGGACCGCCGACAGCAGGGCCTGCGTGTAGGGGTGGTACGGCGCGGCGTAAAGCGTCTCGCGGTCGGCGATCTCGACGATCTTGCCGAGGTACATCACCGCCACCTCGGGGCAGAAGTGGCGAACCACCGCGAGGTCGTGGGCGATGAAGAGGAACGCGATGTCGAACTCCCGCTGCAGGTCCTGCAGGAGGTTGATGACCTGCGCCTGGATGGAGACGTCGAGCGCCGAGACCGGCTCGTCCGCCACGAGGAGCTTGGGGTTGAGCGTCAGCGCCCGGGCGATGCCGATGCGCTGGCGCTGTCCGCCGGAGAACTCGTTGGGGTAGCGGTTGTAGTGCTCGGGGTTGAGCCCGACGACCTCGAGGAGCTCCTGGACCCGGGGCAGGATCTTGTTCTTCGGCACGATGTTGTGGACCGCGAGCGGGGCCCCCACGATCGCGCCGACCGTGTGCCGCGGGTTGAGCGAGGTGTAGGGGTCCTGGAAGATCATCTGCACGTCGCGGCGCAGCGGCTTCATCGCCCGGTTGGAGAGCTTGGCGAGGTCCTGGCCCTCGAACATCATCGACCCCGCGGTCGGCGTGTAGAGGCGGGTGATGAGGCGGCCGGTCGTGGACTTGCCACACCCGGACTCCCCCACGAGGCCGAGCGAACCGCCCTTGGGCACCTGGAACGAGACGCCGTCGACCGCCTGCACGTGACCGATGGTGCGACGGACCAGGCCCGAGGACTTCACCGGGAAGTACATCTTCAGGTCCTCGACCTCGAGCACCGCGGGGGCGTCGGGGTCGAGCCTGCTGGCCACGTGACCCTCGAGAGCCCCCGGCACCGACACCTCGTGGTCGCCGTAGGCGTC
Source organism: Nocardioides sp. Soil777 (assembly GCF_001428425.1). Taxonomy (NCBI): domain Bacteria; kingdom Bacillati; phylum Actinomycetota; class Actinomycetes; order Propionibacteriales; family Nocardioidaceae; genus Nocardioides; species Nocardioides sp. Soil777. The sequence goes on along the minus strand of NZ_LMSN01000021.1, from coordinate 131,380 downwards.
GTGCGGCTCGGTGACCAGGTCGCGCTCGCCGGTCTCGGCGGCGTTGGCACCCACCTCGGTGGGCTCGATCTGGGATCGGACGTTGGGGTCCTGGGTCATCGGATCTCCTCGACCAGGTCGGGGGCGATCTCCGGGAGGATCTCGGTCCGGTAGATCAGCTCGGGGTTGGCGAGGTGGCAGCGCTTGACGTGGTCGACGCCGCTCGCCGGGGTCAGCTCGGGCAGCTGCGAGGAGCAGAGACCGCCGGGCACCTTGTCCGTGTGCGTGCAGCGCGGGTGGAAGGAGCAGCCGGACGGAGGGCTCAGCAGGCTCGGCGGGTTGCCCGGGATCGGGATCAGCCGGGCGTCGGTGCTGGCCGCCACGTCCGGGATGCTGGACAGCAAGCCCCACGTGTAGGGCATCTCCGGGCGGGTCAGGATCTGCTTGACCGTGCCGTACTCGACGGCGCGACCGGCGTACATCACCAGCACGTCGTCGGCGGTCTCGGCGATGACCCCGAGGTCGTGGGTGATGATGATGACCGCGGAGTTGAACTCGCGCTGCAGGTCCTGGAGCAGGTCGAGGATCTGCGCCTGCACGGTGACGTCGAGCGCCGTGGTGGGCTCGTCGGCGATGAGCAGGGACGGGTCGTTGACGAGGCCCATCGCGATCATCGCGCGCTGACGCATGCCGCCGGAGAACTGGTGCGGGAAGTCGTCCACGCGCCGGTCCGGCTGCGGGATACCGACGCGGTCGAGCATCTCGATCGCCTTGCGGCGCGCGTCGCGCTTGGAGGCGGTCCGGTGGTGCACCAGGTAGGCCTCCTCGAGCTGGCCACCGATCTTGTAGAACGGGTGCAGCGCCGCGAGGGCATCCTGGAAGATCATCGAGACGGTGTTGCCGCGCAAGCGCCGCATGCGGGACTCCGAGAGGCCCACCACCTCGGTGCCCGCCACCCGGATCGACCCGGTGATCTTGCTCGACTTGGCGTCGTGCAGGCCGAGGACCGCGAGGCTGGACACGGACTTGCCGGAGCCGGACTCGCCCACGATGCCGAGGGTCTTGCCCATCTCGACCGTGTAGCTCAGGTTCTTGACCGCGGTCACCGGCCCGTCCTGGGTCGGGAAGGTCACCGACAGGTCCTCGACCGCGAGGATCGGTCCGTCGGACTGGGGGCGCTTGGCCTGCCCAGCGTGGGTCTCGGAAGGGGTCGTGGTCACGAAAGCCTCACCCTCGGGTCGAGGACGCTGTAGATCACGTCGACGATCAGGTTGGAAACGATCAGGAGGACGGCGCTGAAGAGGGCGGTGGCGGCCACTACGGGCAGGTCCTTCTGCTGGACCGCCTGGAGGCTCCAGTAGCCGATGCCGTCGATGTCGAAGATACGTTCGGTGAAGATGGTGCCGGCCAGCAGGGTGCCGAAGTCGATGCCGAAGATCGTCACGACCGGCACCAGCGCCGCCCGGAGGCCGTGCTTGTAGACGACGGTCCGCGGAGGCAGGCCCTTGGCCTTGGCCGTGCGGATGTAGTCCTCGCTGAGCGCCTCGACCATGGCGCCTCGGGTGTAGCGGGTGTACTGCGTGCACCCGAAGATGCCCAGGGCCACCCAGGCCAGGAACATCCCTGCGAACCACTTGGCCGGATTGTCCGTGATCGGGAAGTAGCCGGTGTCGCTGACGTACGGCGCCTCCCACAGCACGGTGAGGTAGAGCCAGGTCAGCAGCGCGAAGAGGTAGTACGGGATGGAGCTGAGGAACAGGAAGCTCGAGACGAGGGCCTTGTCGGCGACGGTCCCGCGTCTGCGGGCTGCCGCGACGCCGATGGGAATGCCGAACAGGAGGTAGAGGAAGGCGCCGCCGACGGCCACCGACACGGTGGCGGGCAGGCGCGAGACGAGCTCCTCGGAGACCGGCTGCTTGGTCAGGTAGGAGACACCGAGGCACGGCGCGTCACACTCGTAGACCGTGGACGCGATCTGGATGTCACGGCCGACGAAGACACCCTTGGCCCACTTGAGGTACTCCTCGTGGACGGGGTTGTCGAAGCCGAGGGTCCGCTCGTAGATCTCGATGCGGTCACCGCAGCGGTTGCTGGTCTCGCGGTCGCAGATCGTCTGCGCCGGGCTCGACGGGCCGAACCAGAACAGCATGAAGATGGCGATCGACACCAGGGTGATGACGAGGGCACCTGAGATCAACCGCTTGACGAGATAGGCGAACATCTCAGCCTCTCCGGGGGTGGTGGAAGTGTGCGGGCTGACGAGTGGGGGCCCCAGGTCTGGGACCCCCACCCGTCAGTTGCTGCTATTGCTGAACGGTGCTGCTAGAACACAGGGTTCATCCGATGCTGCAGGAGCACAAGGCTCACTGCGTCACGTAGACGTCCTTGTAGTTCGGGGCGCCGAGGGCGCCGTCACCGGTCGGGTTGCCGATCTTGGTACCGAAGACGAACAGGTCGTTGCGGAACGCGGTGGGGATGATCGGGAAGTAGTCCGTCATGATCTCCTCGTCCAGCGCACCCCAGGCGTCGGCCTGGTCCTCGAGAGGCATGGTGGCGATGTCGTCCATCTTCTGGTCGATCTCGGGCTCCGAGAAGCCGGCGGTGTTGTAGACAGCGTCGGTCTTGAGGAGCGGCGGGATCATGGTCGAGCCGGCGGGCCAGTCCGAGCACCAGTTGACGCCACGCAGGTTGAGCTGCTTGTTCGTCTTGTTGTCGGGGTCGAGCCAGATGTCGTACGGCGAGACCTGGACCGGGATCGCCTTGACCTGGAAGCCGGCCTCCTCGAAGCCCTTGGTGAGCTGCTTCTGACCGGCGACGGCCAGCGGGTCGACCTCGTAGTAGACCATCGTGATCTGGTAGCCCTCTTCGCCTGCCTCGGCGAGGAGCTCCTTGGCCTTCTCCGGGTTGTAGGTGATCTGCTCACCGTCGACCTGGAAGTCCTTCTTGCCAGCCATGCCGGGGGGCATGACGGAGTTGGCCGGGATGCGGGTGACGCCGGGAACCTCGCCCGTCGCGAACCACATGTCCTCGTAGGGGTAGGCGTAGGCGAGGGCCTTGCGCACGTTGATGTCGGTGATCTTCGAGTAGTCAGGCGTCAGCGTGGAGACACACTGCGACGTCTGCTGCACGAGACGCTCGCCCAGGGCCTCGTTGGCCTCGGTGTACTTGTCCGAGCCGAGAGCGGTCGAGATCGCGGTCTGCGAGTCGGTGTTGTCCGACAGCATGATCTGGTCGACCTGCGCCTGGTCCTGGTTGAACTTGAAGACCCACTTGTCGACGTACTGGTGACGACCCGGGTCGGAGTTGGGGTCCCACTGCTCGTTCTTGACGAGGGTGAGCTCCTGGTTGGGCTGGAAGTCCTCGATCATGTAGGGACCGTTGGACAGCGGGTCCTGGCCGTAGTTCGGCGGCTTGGAGGCGTTGCCGAGCGGAGCCGGGCCCATCGCCATGAAGGCGCCCCAGTAGTCCATGTCCGGGAACGGGGTCTCCATCTTGATGGTGACGTCCTGGCCGGAGACGGTGATGGCGTCGTACTCCTCGCCCTTGGCGGTGTACGGGCCCTCGTAGTCAGCGCCACCGAGGAAGTAGTTCTTGGAGTACTCGGTGCCGGGACCCGACGGGAAGGTGTCGGAGTCGAGCGAGCGCTGGATGCCCCAGGCGACCTCCTCGGCGGTGACGGGCTTGCCGTCCTCCCACTTCGCGTCCTCGCGGATCGTGAAGGTCCACTCGGTGAAGTCGTCGTTGGGCGTGCCCAGGTCGGTCGCGAGGTCGGGGACCAGGACCGGCTGACCCTCCTCGTCACGCACGTACTGCGTGAGCGAGCGGTGGGTCAGCGCCTGCTGGATCGAGTTGCCGGTGACGGACCAGCCGTCGGTCGGGTCAAGCGAGTTGGGTCCGGGGTCGCCGGGCAGGTAGACCGTGACGGTCCCACCAGCGGTGGCACCCTCGATCTCCGCGGCGGGGCCCTGACGCTCAGCGTCCTTGCTCCCACCCTCCTGGGCACCGAACTCTCGGTCACTGCCCGAGCCAGAGGAGCTGCTGTCGTCGCCCCCGCCGCCACAGGCAGCAAGGGTGAGGAGCGCAGCGCCGGCAACGAGCGCGAGCGGCTTGTTCCGCTTCATGCTGTCCAGCCTTTCTTATCTGTGTTCGTGCCGGCGGCAGGTGCTGTCGGCAGCGTCTGCATCGGTGACCGGGTGGTCAGCGACGAGTCTTGGGGTCCAGGGCGTCGCGGATCGCGTCGCCGAGGAGGTTGAGCGAGAGCACGAGCAGCACGACGCCGATCAGGGGCTCCCAGAGGTAGAGGGGGTAGGCCTCGAAGTAGGTGATCGCGAAGCTGATCGTCAGCCCCCACGACGCACCGCTGGTCACGCCGATGCCGAGGAAGGCCAGGCCGGCCTCTGCGGCCACGAAGGCCGGGAGCATGAGGGAGACGCTGATGATGATCGGCGCGGCCAGGTTGGGCATGAGCTCCTTGAACAGGATGCGCCGGGTCGGCATGCCGAGCACCCGCGCCGCCTGCACGAACTCACGCTCGCGCAGCGACAGCACCTCGCCGCGGATCAGGCGGGCCATGCCCATCCAGCCGAACATCGCCAGCACGACCACGAGGCTGACCTTCTGGATGGTCGGGTAGTTGTCGCTGGAGTTGAACCGCTCGTTGAGGATCGGCGCGATGGTCAGCGCGGCGAGCAGGAACGGGACCGTGAGGAAGGTGTCGACGAAGAAGGACAGGACCCGGTCGACGACGCCGCCCAGGAAGCCGGCGAGCAGGCCGACGACGACACCGACGATGGAGGCGAAGAGCGTGGCGCCGAAGGCGATCATCAGCGAGGTCCGGGCGCCGTAGAGCCAGTAGGCCAGGTTGTCGTCGGCCGTGCGGGGCGCGATGCCGAACGGGTGGTCCATGGTGAAGCCACCGTTGGGCGGGCCGTACTCCGGCTTGGGCATGCCGCCGTTGAGCACGTCGAGGAACTGGCTGGGCGACTGGGTGTCCGTGTTGACCCCGAACAGGTCGCTGATCACACCGGCGAAGACGCCGATGAAGACGAAGAACAGGATGACGAAGGCGCAGGCCATCGCGATCTTGTCCTTCACGAGCCGGCCCAGGGCGATCCGCATCGGCGACTTGCCGGCGATCTCCTTCGAGGCCTTGCTGTTCGGGTCGAGCGTGGTCTCGTCGGTCAACGAGCCCAATGTCTCGGGTGCAGTCGGCTGCGACATGCTCTCCCTATCTGGCGGGGATGCTGGTCCGGGGGGATCAGTGCTTCGGGGTGGCGACCCGACTAGTCCATTCGGGCTGCGCCGAGACGGGACTCTATGTGACGCGTGCCGCACAGACGATCACTGACGCGTAACGATCCGGACACGACCACCGGGTCCGGACCGCCGCAGGATCGCCCCTCGATCAGCCCTGGGGCGACACATCCTCCGCAGGAGCGGCGTCCACACCGGCCTCCTTGCGCTGTGCGGGCGAGATCGGCGCAGGCGCCGCCGTGAGCGGGTCGTAGCCCCCTCCGGACTTGGGGAACGCGATGACGTCGCGGATCGAGTCGGTGCCGGCGAGCAGCGCGACGATGCGGTCCATGCCCACGGCGATACCACCGTGCGGCGGGGCGCCGAACTTGAAGGCGTCGAGCAGGAAGCCGAACTTCTCCTGCGCCTCGTCGGAGCTGAGGCCCATCACGGAGAAGACACGCTTCTGGATGTCACCGCGGTGGATACGGATGGATCCACCACCGAGCTCGTTGCCGTTGCAGACGATGTCGTAGGCATACGCCAGCGCGCTGCCGGGGTCGGTGTCGAACGTGTCGACGAACTCGGGCTTGGGGCTGGTGAAGGCGTGGTGCACGGCCGTCCAGGCGCCCGCACCGACGGCGACGTCACCGCTGGCCACCGCGTCCGAGCTCGGCTCGAAGAGCGGCGCGTCGACGACCCAGGTGAAGGCGAACACGGAGTCGTCGAGCATGTCGCCGCGACGCCCGATCTCGAGGCGGGCGGCCCCGAGCAGCGCACGGCTGCTCTTGACCGGGCCGGCCGCGAAGAAGATGCAGTCACCCGGCTGGGCGCCGACGTGGGCCGCCAGGCCCTCGCGCTCGGCGTCGGTGAGGTTCTTGGCGACCGGGCCGCCCAGCTCGCCGTCCTCGGAGATCGTGACGTAGGCCAGGCCCTTGGCCCCGCGCTGCTTGGCCCAGTCCTGCCACGCGTCGAACTGGCGTCGCGGCTGGCTCCCGCCGCCGGGCATCACGACGGCGCCGACGTAGTCAGCCTGGAAGACCCGGAAGGTGGTGTCGGCGAAGTACTCCGTGCACTCGACGAGCTCGAGGCCCATCCGGAGGTCGGGCTTGTCGGAGCCGAAGCGCGCCATGGCCTCGGCGTAGGTCATCCGCGGCAGCGGCCGCTCGATGGTGTGGCCGGCCTGCGCCCACATGGCCTCGAGGACGTCCTCCATCAGCGTGATGACGTCCTCCTGGTCCACGAAGCTCATCTCGATGTCGAGCTGGGTGAACTCGGGCTGGCGGTCGGCGCGGAAGTCCTCGTCGCGGTAGCACCGCGCGATCTGGTAGTAGCGCTCCATGCCGCCGACCATGAGCAGCTGCTTGAACAGCTGCGGGCTCTGCGGGAGGGCGTACCAGCTGCCGGGCGCCAGCCGCGCGGGGACCAGGAAGTCCCGGGCGCCCTCGGGCGTCGATCGCGTGAGGGTGGGTGTCTCGACCTCGACGAAGTCGCGGGCGTCCAGGACGTCGCGGGCCGCCTTGTTGACCTTGGAGCGCAGGCGCAGGGCCGCGTTGGGGCCGGAGCGGCGCAGGTCGAGGTAGCGGTGCTTGAGGCGGGCCTCCTCACCGACCTCACCGCCCTTGTGGCCGGACGCGTCGTCGATCGGGAAAGGCAGCGGGTCGGAGGCGGAGAGCACCTCGATGCCCTCGGCGCCGGGCAGGGCGACGACCTCGATCTCGCCGGTCGCGAGGTTGGGGTTCTCGTTGCCGGCCTTGCGGGCCACGACCTCGCCGGTGACCTTGAGGCAGTACTCGCTGCGCAGGCTGTGCGCGACCGCCTCGTCCCGCACCACGACCTGCACGACGCCGCTGGCCTCGCGGAGGTCCAGGAAGGCCACTCCCCCGTGGTCGCGACGCCGGGCCACCCACCCGGCAAGGGTGACGGTCTGGCCGACGTGCTCGGCGCGCAGGGCGCCGGCGTCATGGGTGCGGATCACGGGGTCTCCTCGGAGTTGTTGTCGGTGGTTGAGGTGCGAGCGGAGCGAGCCTCGAAACCCGGGGTGCTGATGCTCGGCCGGAGGTCTGCCTCCGGCGGGGCCCAGGTGGCGGGGTCGGCGTCGACCTGCTCCCCGGACCGGATGTCCTTGACCTGGTGGGTGCCGTCCGGCTGGACGAACCAGACGAACGGGATGCCGCGGCGCTCGGCGTACCGGATCTGCTTGCCGAACTTCGCGGCGTCGGGCGCGACCTCGCAGGGGACGTCGCGGCGGCGCAGGTCGGCGGCGACGGCGCTGCTGGTGGCGCGCGAGTCCTCGTCGACCACGGCGACCAGCACGGCGCTGGGCACGGACCGGGAGGCGGTCAGGCCGGTGCGGGCCACCAGGGGTACGACGACGCGGCTCACGCCCAGCGAGATGCCGACGCCCGGGTACGTCGTACGGCCGTCGCTGGCGAGCGCGTCGTAGCGTCCGCCCGAGCAGATCGAGCCCATCGACTCGTAGCCGTCCAGGCGCGTCTCGAAGACGGTGCCGGTGTAGTAGTCGAGGCCACGGGCGATGGACAGGTCGGCCGTCACGCGCACCCGGTCGGAGACCAGGTCGGCGCAGCCCCGGACCAGGGCGGCCAGCTCCTCCAGTCCCTCGTCCAGCAGCTCGTGCTCGACGCCGAGGGCGCGCACGGCGGCGACGAAGCCGTCGTCGTCGGAGCGGATGGTGGCCAGCTCGAGCACCCGGTCGGCGTTCTCCACCGACAGGCCGGCGTCCTGGAGCAGCAGGTCCCGGACCTTGTCGACGGGCAGCTTGTCGAGCTTGTCCACGAGACGCATCACCTCGTCGGTGCTGCCGTCGTCGGTGCGGATGCCGAGGCCGGCGTAGAAGCCCTGGATGAGCTTGCGGTTGTTGACCTGGAGGCGGAAGGCCGGGAGGAAGTCGAGGCGGGTCAGGGCGTCGACCATGACGCGGGTCACCTCGATGTCGTGGTGGAAGGCCAGCGTGTCGCGGCCCACGATGTCGATGTCGGCCTGGGTGAACTCCCGGAAGCGACCCTCCTGGGGCCGCTCACCGCGCCACGCCCGCTGGATCTGCCAGCGCCGGAACGGGAAGTCGAGCTTGCCGGCGTTCTCCAGGACGTAGCGCGCGAACGGGACCGTGAGGTCGAAGTGCAGGCCGAGCCCGGCGTGCCCCTCCGCCGACTCCTCGTGGAGACGGCGCAGGAGGTAGACCTCCTTGGAGGTGTCGCCCTTGCGGAGCAGCTGGTCGAGGGGCTCGACCGCGCGGGTCTCGATGCCCGCGAACCCGTGCAGCTCGAAGGTGTGGCGCAGCGTGTCGATGACCTGCTGCTCGACGACCCGCTGGGCAGGCAGCAGCTCGGGGAACCCGCTGAGGGGCGTGGGCTTGCTCATGATCTCTCTCGGCCTCGGGTGCTCTATTGGAACGAAGGACCTGTCTCGTCCCCGTGCTGGAGCTCGAGCAGGTAGGGGTTGGTCGCGCGCTCGCGACCGATGGACGTCTGCTCACCGTGACCGGGCAGCACCACGATGTCGTCGGCGAGCGGGAGCACCTTGTCGGTGAGGCTGCGCAGCATCGTGGCGTGGTCGCCGCCGGGCAGGTCGGTGCGGCCGATGGACCCCGCGAAGAGGAGGTCCCCGGAGAACATCAGGTCGCTGATGTCCTGCTCGCCGTACGGCGTCCGGAAGGTGACCGAGCCTTCGGTGTGGCCCGGGGTGTGGTCGACGACGAAGCGCAGGCCGGCGAGCTCGATCTCCTGGAGGTCGGAGAGCTCCCGGACGTCGTCCGGCTCGGCCCACTCGTAGCTGCCGCCGAGGAGCATCGCCGTCGTCTCGCGGCTCATCCCCGCCATCGGGTCGGAGAGCAGGTGCCGGTCGCGCGGGTGGATGTACGCCGTCGCGTCGTACGTGCCCGCCACGGGCGCCACGCACCACATGTGGTCGACGTGGCCGTGGGTCACCAGGACGGACACCGGCTTGAGCCGGTGCTCGCGGACGACCTCGTCGACACCGGCGGCGGCGTCCTTGCCGGGGTCGATCACGACGCACTCGTTGCCCGCTCCGGTGGCGACGACGTAACAGTTGGTGCCCCAGGGTCCAGCGGGGAAGCCGGCGATGAACACGGGGCAACAGTCCTCAGCAGTGGGCGGGTCGGGCACGACGAGGAGTCAGCCTACCGAGGCCCCTCGGGCACGTGACTACGATGGGCGACCATGAGCGCCGACAAGCAGTCCTCGCCGCCCGATTCCCCCTGGGGCCGGGTCACCGAGGACGGCACCGTATTCGTCCGGACCACCGATGGTGAACGCTCCGTGGGGCAGTACCCCGAGGGCTCCCCGGAGGAGGCGCTGAAGTTCTTCACCGACCGCTACGACGCGCTCGCCTTCGAGGTGCACCTGCTCGAGCAGCGCATCGGCGCCGGCAAGCTGAGCCCGGAGGAGGCCACCTCCACGGTCAAGGCGCTCCGCGAGCAGGTCGTCGAGGCCAACGCCGTCGGCGACCTGACCGCGCTGGCCGCCCGGCTCGACGCCACGGCACCCCTCATCGCCATCCAGCGCGACGCCCGCCGGGCCGAGAAGGCCCAGCGCAGCGCCGAGTCGCGGGCCGAGAAGGACAAGATCGTCGCCGAGGCCGAGAAGCTCGCCGAGGGCAACGACTGGCGCAACGGCGCCAACCGGCTGCGCGACCTGCTCGACCAGTGGAAGGCGCTCCCCCGCCTCGACCGGTCGACCGACGACACGCTGTGGCGGCGCTTCTCGTCGGCGCGGACGACGTACACCCGGCGCCGCAAGGCGCACTTCGCCGAGGAGCACGAGCGCCGCGACGGCGCCCGGGTCATCAAGGAGCGCCTGGCCACCGAGGCCGAGGCCCTCGCCACCTCGACCGAGTGGGGCCCGACCGCAGGTCGCTACCGCGACCTGATGCGCGAGTGGAAGGCCGCCGGCCCCGCCCCGCGCGACGTCGACGACCAGCTGTGGCAGCGGTTCCGCGGCGCACAGGACACCTTCTTCGGCAACCGCGACGCGGCCAACGCCGAGCTCGACAAGGAGTTCGCCGTCAACGCCGAGGTCAAGGAGGCCCTGCTCGTCGAGGCCGAGGCCCTCCTGCCCGTGACCGACCTCGAGGCCGCCAAGCGTGCCTTCCGCGACATCGCCGACAAGTGGGACGCCGCCGGCAAGGTCCCCCGCGACCGGATGAAGGACCTCGAGGGCCGCATCCGCAAGGTCGAGCAGGCCATCCGCTCGGTCGAGGACGACCAGTGGCGCAAGTCCGACCCGGAGAAGTCCGCCCGCGCCGACGACATGGTGTCCAAGCTCGAGGCCGGCATCGCCGACGCCCAGGCCAAGCTCGACAAGGCGCAGGCCTCCGGCGACGCCCGGCGCATCAAGGACCTCGAGGCGGACCTGGCCAACAAGCAGGCCTTCCTCGACATGGCGCGTCGCGCGTCCGCCGAGTTCGGCGGCTGACCCAGACGGTCCCCGAGGGTCGCACTCGGTGGTTGAGGTGCGAGCGCAGCGAGCCTCGAAACCACCTGGTCGTGAGGGTTCCGAGAGCCCTCGGTGGTTGAGGTGCGAGCGCAGCGAGCCTCGAAACCGCCGTCATCCACAGGCCGGAGTCCCTCGGCATGCTCTCCGGAGGCCGCGGGTAGGCGGCATGCCATGCCTTGGGTCTACATGCTCCGCTGCGCCGACGGCTCCTACTACGTGGGCAGCACCCGTGACCTTGAGCTTCGGGTCCACCAGCACAACACACCGGATCTTGGCGCCGCCTTCACGCGTGCGCGCCGTCCGGTCGAGCTCGTCTGGAGTGCGGAGACCGAGCACGTCGGTGAGGCATTCACCCTCGAGAAGCAGATCCAGGGCTGGAGCAGGCGCAAGCGACAGGCGCTGATCGCCGGGGAGTACGACGAGCTGGTTGCCGCCTCCCGTCGGCGGGGTGGGCGAGCGAGGGGAGGCTGATCGGGGGTTTCGAGGCTCGCTCCGCTCGCACCTCAACCACCGATCCGAGGCTCGCTCCGCTCGCACCTCAACCACCGATCCGAGGGCGGCCACGACGTCGGCCGACCCGGCACTGTCCGAGAGTCAGCTGGTGACCCGGTAGGCGTCGAAGACGCCGGGGACCGAGCGGACCGAGCGGAGCACGCTGTCGAGGTGCGAGGCGTCGGCCATCTCGAAGCTGAAGCGGCTCTTGGCCACCCGGTCGCGGGTGGTGGAGAGGGTCGCGCTGAGGATGTTCACGTGGGCGTCCGAGAGCACCATGGTGATGTCGGACAGCAGCCGGGCGCGGTCGAGGGCCTCCACCTGGATGTTGACCAGGAAGGTCGACTGCGACGTCGGCGCCCACTCCACCTCGAGGAGTCGCTCGGGCTGGGTCTCGAGGTTGCCGGCGTTGGTGCAGTCCTTGCGGTGCACGGACACGCCGCCGCCCTTGGTGACGAACCCGAGGACCGGGTCCGGGGGCACCGGGGTGCAGCACTTCGCGAGCTTGACCCACAGGTCCTCGACGCCCTTGACGATGACGCCCGCGTCGCTCGAGGTGGGCTTGGCCCGACCGCGGCGCCCGGTGATGGTGACGCCCTCGGCGAGGTCCTCCGCGGCCCCGTCATCACCGCCGTGCAGGTCGATGACCTTGCGTACGACGGCCTGGGCACTGAGGTTGCCCTCCCCCACCGCGGCGTACAGCGCGGACACGTCGGCGTGGTTGAAGTGCGACGCCACGAGCATGAGGGACTCGTGCGTCATGAGGCGCTTGAGGGGTAGGCCCTCCTTGCGCATCATCCGGCCGATCTGCTCCTTGCCGCGCTCGATCGCCTCCTCGCGCCGCTCCTTGGTGAACCACTGGCGGATCTTGGAGCGGGCCCGCGGTGACTTGACGAAGTTGAGCCAGTCGCGCGACGGTCCGGCGCCCGGCGACTTGGAGGTGAAGACCTCGACGACGTCACCGTTGTCGAGGGAGGACTCGAGGGGCACGAGACGACCATTGACCCGGGCGCCGATCGTGTGGTGGCCGACCTCGGTGTGGACGGCGTAGGCGAAGTCGACCGGGGTGGACCCGACGGGCAGCGGCATGACGTCGCCGCGCGGGGTGAAGACGTAGACCTGGGCGCGGTTCATCTCGAAGCGCAGCGACTCCAGGAACTCCCCCGGGTCCTCGACCTCGCTCTGCCAGTCCATGAGCTGGCGCAGCCACGACATGTCGTCGAGGTCGCCGGGCCGGTCGGTGTCGACCCCGGCCTTGCCGTCCTCCTTGTACTTCCAGTGCGCCGCGACGCCGTACTCCGCGCGACGGTGCATCGCGAAGGTGCGGATCTGGAGCTCGACCGGCTTGCCCTGCGGCCCGATGACCGTCGTGTGCAACGACTGGTACATGTTGAACTTCGGCATCGCGACGTAGTCCTTGAAGCGCCCCAGGACGGGGTTCCAGCGCGAGTGCAGCACGCCGAGGACGGAGTAGCAGTCGCGGTCGTCCTCGACGAGGATGCGGATGCCGACGAGGTCGTAGATGTCGGAGAACTCGCGACCGCCGACGATCATCTTCTGGTAGATCGAGTAGTAGTGCTTGGGCCGCCCGGTGACCTTGGCCTTGATCTTGGCGTCGCGCAGGTCCGCCTCGACCTTCTCGATCACCTCGGCGAGGAACTGGTCGCGCGACGGCGCACGCTCGGCGACGAGCCGCACGATCTCGTCGTACATCTTGGGGTGCAGCGTGGCGAAGGCGAGGTCCTCGAGCTCCCACTTGAGAGTGTTCATGCCGAGGCGGTGCGCGAGCGGTGCGTAGATGTCGAGGGTCTCGCGGGCCTTGCGCTCCTGCGTCTCGGCCTTGAGGTAGCGCAGCGTGCGCATGTTGTGGAGCCGGTCGGCGAGCTTGATGACGAGCACCCGGATGTCGCGCGACATCGCCACGATCATCTTGCGGATCGTCTCGGCCTGGGCCGAGTCGCCGTACTGGACCTTGTCGAGCTTGGTCACGCCGTCGACGAGGACCGCGACCTCGTCACCGAAGTCGGCGCGCAGCTGGTCGAGGGTGTACGGCGTGTCCTCGACCGTGTCGTGCAGCAGCGACGCCACCAGGGTCGGCTCGGTCATGCCGATGTCCGCGAGGATCGTCGTCACCGCGAGCGGGTGGGTGATGTAGGGGTCACCGCTCTTGCGCATCTGGGTGCCGTGCATCTGCTCGGCGATGCCGTAGGCACGCTCCAGCAGGGCCAGGTCGGCCTTGGGGTGGTTGGCGCGCACCGCGCGGAAGAGCGGCTCGAGGACCGGGTTGCCGGTGGGCGCCTTGGCCCCGATCCGGGCCAGCCGGGCACGCATGCTGCGGGCGGAGACGGGCACGTCGGCGGACCGCTCCCGCGGCACCGGTGTCGTGGTCTCCTCAGCCATTCACCCAGTCTAGTGACGACCCCGAGCGTCGGTGGGGCGGACTCCCGAGGTCAGCGCGAGGTCAGACCGTCATCAGGGCGCGCAGCGGCAGCCCGTCGACCGCGGCGCGGCCCGGGAGGAAGCTCAGCTCCATCAGGACGGCCACGCCGACGCACGTGCCGCCGCACCTCTCGACGAGCTCGCGGGTGGCCGCCACGGTGCCACCGGTGGCCAGCACGTCGTCGACGAGGAGGACCCGGTCACCGGGCGAGATGCCGTCACGGTGCACCTCGAGCGTCGCCTCGCCGTACTCCAGCGAGTAGGAGATCGAGTGCGTCGCACGCGGGAGCTTGCCGGCCTTGCGGACGGGGACGAAACCCGCACCGAGCTCGAGCGCGACCGGGGCGGCCAGGATGAAGCCGCGCGCCTCCATGCCCAGGACCTTGTCCACGACCGTGGCGCCCGAGGCGTCCCTGCCGGCCTGCGCCAGTGCACCCACGACCGACCCGAAGGCCACGTGGTCGGCCAGCAGCGGCGTGATGTCCTTGAAGACGACCCCCGCCTCCGGATAGTCGGGCACGTCGATGATCAGGCGGTCCAGGTGGGCCCTGGCCAGGTCCCCGGTGGGATCGCTGACGACCGGCCCGGACCGGGGCCGAGGGGCCACCTCAGGCCTCCGGGTCGGAGTGCGTCCCGGGCGTGCTCCCGGGCTCCTCCTCCTCGACGGGTACGACGGAGCCGATGGCCGGGCGGACGACCTCGACCACGACGCCCGGAGCGATCTCGACCTTGACGCGGTCGTCGACCACCGAGGTGATGGTGCCGAACATGCCGGAGGACAGCATCACGCGCTGGCCGGGCTCCAGGGAGGACTGGAGGCGGGCGAGCTCCTTCTGGCGGCGGGAGGCGGGTCGCACCACCATCAGCCAGAAGAGCAGGGCAATGGCCACCAGGGGCAGGAAGGAGACGAGCTCCGTCACGGTCGAGTACCTCGCGAGTCAGGGAGTGAGACGACGGTCCCCACGAGCCTCAGACGCGCTCGGGAGGGACCAACGGTGGAGTGTACGTGGCCGGCGCGAGCCGGGTCACACGTCGTCGAACAGCGAACCCTCGATGCCGGCCCCGGCGGGCATCGAGAGGCCGAGGTGGTGCCACGCGGCGCGGGTCGCGACCCGCCCACGGGGGGTGCGGGCGAGCAGCCCCGACCGCACGAGGAAGGGCTCGGCGACCTCCTCGACGGTCTCGCGCTCCTCCCCCACGGCGACGGCCAGGGTGGCGACCCCCACGGGCCCACCGCCGAAGCGGCGGCACAGCACGTCGAGGACCGCTCGGTCGAGGCGGTCGAGGCCGGACTCGTCCACCTCGTAGAGCTCGAGCGCGGAGCGGGACACGGGCAGCGTCACGATGCCGTCGGCGCGCACCTGGGCGAAGTCGCGGACGCGGCGAAGCAGCCGGTTGGCGATGCGGGGGGTGCCGCGCGACCGGGAGGCGATCTCGGAGGACCCCTCGGCTGTCAGCTCGACCCCGAGCAGGCCGGCGGAGCGGTGGACGATGAGGTCGAGCTCGTGCGGCTCGTAGAACTCGAGGTGGGCCGTGAAGCCGAAGCGGTCGCGCAGCGGACCGGGCAGCAGGCCGGCCCGGGTGGTGGCCCCGACCAGGGTGAAGGGCGGGATCTCCAGCGGGATCGCGGTGGCCCCGGGCCCCTTGCCGATGACGACGTCGACCCGGAAGTCCTCCATCGCCATGTAGAGCATCTCCTCGGCGGGACGCGACATCCGGTGGATCTCGTCGACGAAGAGGACGTCGCCCTCGTTGAGCCCGGACAGGATCGCGGCCAGGTCCCCGGCGTGGGTGATCGCCGGACCACTGGTGAGGCGCAGCGGGGAGGACATCTCCCCCGCGATGATCATCGCCAGCGTCGTCTTGCCCAGGCCGGGCGGACCGGACAGCAGCACGTGGTCGGGGGCCTTGCCACGCCGACGCGCGGCCTCGAGCACCAGGCCGAGCTGGTCGCGGACGCGGGTCTGGCCGACCACCTCGTCCAGGCTGCGGGGACGCAGGGCGGCCTCGACGGCACGCTCGTCGCCGTCGGCCTCCGCGTCGGTCAGCCTGCGGAAGTGCGCGGCCTCGGCCGGGGTCAGCTCGGCTCCGGCGAGGTCCAGGTCGCCGTCGTCCAGCCCCGTGTCGTCCCAGTCGATCGGCATCGGACGCGTCCCCTCAGGCCTTGCTCAGCGTGCGGAGCGCGGCGCGCAGCAGGGCGGGCACGTCCGGGGTCGGTCCGGCGTCGCCGGAGACGGCCTCGATGGCCTTGTCGGCCTCCTTGGCCGACCAGCCCAGGCCCACGAGCCCTTGCTGGACCTGGTCGCGCCACGGCGCCGCCGCGGCCGCGGGCGACGTACGGCTGCCGGAGCCGACCGGGGAGCCGATGCGGTCGCGGAGCTCGAGGATGATGCGCTGGGCGCCCTTCTGCCCGATGCCGGGCACCCGGGTGAGGGTCTTGACGTCCTCGGCCGCGACCGCGACCCGCAGGTCGTCGGGCGAGAGCACGGCGAGCATCGCCTGGGCGAGCTTGGGACCCACGCCCGATGCGGTCTGGACGAGCTCGAAGGCCTGCTTCTCGTCCTCGTCGAGGAAGCCGAACACGGTCAGCGAGTCCTCGCGGACCACCATGCTGGTGGGCAGCATCGCCTCGCGGCCGACGCGCAGGGTCGCGAGCGTGCCGGGCGTGCACATGAGCTCGAGCCCGACCCCGCCGACCTCGAGGACGGCGCTGGTGAGCGTGACGGCGGCGACCTCGCCCCGGACGAATGCGATCACTGCTTCCTCCCGGCCGCGGCCAGCGCGGCGTCGATGCGTGCCTGGGCGCTGCCGCGCCAGATGTGGGTGATGGCCAGGGCGAGGGCGTCGGCGGCGTCGGCCGGCCTGGGCGGCGCGTCGAGCCGCAGGATGCGCGTCACCATGGCGGTCACCTGGGCCTTGTCGGCGCGTCCGCTGCCGGACACGGCGGCCTTGACCTCGCTCGGGGTGTGCATGGCGACGGGGAGCCCGCGGCGGGCGGCGACCACGAGGGCGATGCCGCTGGCCTGGGCCGTGCCCATGATGGTGCTGGAGTCGGAGCGGGCGAAGATCCGCTCCACCGCCACGGCGTCCGGCTGGAACTCGTCGAGCCAGGCGTCGAGGCCCTTCTCGATCGTCACCAGACGCTCGGCGACCGGGATGCCGGCGCTGGTGCGGAGCACGTTGACGTCGACGAGGGTCAGCGGGCGTCCGAGCGAGCCCTCGACCACGCCGACGCCGCAGCGGGTGAGGCCGGGGTCGATGCCGAGCACGCGCATGGCACCACCCACCTCCTCACCGTCGTCAGGTCCGTCGTCCGAACATCTGTTCGCACGAGCACGCTAACAAGCGGCGCGGCGGAGTCGGCGTACGACACGCGCGGCGGACGGGTCCGTCAAGCGTCCTCGAGCTGGGCGAGCACCTCGTCGGGGACGTCGACGTTGGTGAAGACGTTCTGCACGTCGTCGAGGTCCTCGAGCGCGTCGACGAGGCGGAAGACCTTGCCGGCCGAGTCGCTGTCGGCGACCGGGATCTCCATGCTCGCCACGAACTCGACGTCGGCGGAGTCGTAGTCGATGCCGGCGGCCTGCAGGGCCGTGCGGACCTCGACGACGTCGGTGGCCTCGGACTGCACCTGGAACACCTCGTCGAGGTCGTTGACCTCCTCGGCGCCCGCGTCGAGCGTCGCCTCGAGGACGTCGTCCTCGGAGACCTCCCGGGTCTCCTGCGTCTTGGGCACCACGACGACGCCCTTGCGCGTGAAGAGCCTCGACACCGAGCCCGGGTCGGCCAGCGTGCCGCCGTTGCGGGTCACCGCGGTGCGGACCTCCATGGCCGCGCGGTTGCGGTTGTCGGTGAGGCACTCGACGAGCAGCGCGACGCCCTGCGGGCCGTAGACCTCGTACATGATCGTCTGGTAGTCGGCAGCGCCGGCCTCGGCCCCCGAGCCGCGCTTGACGGCGCGGTCGATGTTGTCGTTGGGGACCGAGCTCTTCTTCGCCTTCTGGATCGCGTCGAAGAGCGTCGGGTTGCCGGAGGGGTCACCGCCGCCCTGCTTGGCCGCCACCTCGATGTTCTTGATGAGCTTGGCGAACAGCTTGCCGCGCTTGGCGTCGATCGCGGCCTTCTTGTGCTTCGTGGTCGCCCACTTGGAGTGGCCAGACATGGGTCCCTCTTCTTCTCCGGTG
Source organism: Nocardioides sp. Soil777 (assembly GCF_001428425.1). Taxonomy (NCBI): domain Bacteria; kingdom Bacillati; phylum Actinomycetota; class Actinomycetes; order Propionibacteriales; family Nocardioidaceae; genus Nocardioides; species Nocardioides sp. Soil777. Next base: position 113,580 of record NZ_LMSN01000021.1, on the reverse strand, counting down.
CAGTACGGCGTGGTCCGCTCGGTCAGCCCCTGCGCACGAGGTCCACGAACATCTGGTGGATCCGGGTGTCCCCGCCGACCTCCGGATGGAAGGAGGTCGCCATCAGGTGACCCTGGCGAACGCCGACGATCCTACCGGCGGCCGGTCCTGCCGCGACGCGCGCCAGTGTCTCGACGCCCGGACCGACCTCCTCGACCCACGGGGCGCGGATGAAGACGGCGTGCACGGGGTCGTCGAGTCCCTCGACGTGGAGGTCCTCCTCGAAGGAGTCGACCTGTCGCCCGAAGGCGTTGCGTCGCACGGTGATGTCGAGGCCGCCGACCGTCTCCTGGCCGGGCGCACCGTCCTCGACCCGGTCGGCGAGCAGGATCATCCCGGCACAGGTACCGAAGGCCGGCAGCCCGTCCTTCACCCGCTCCCGCAGCGGCTCGAGCAGGTCGAAGATCCGGGCCAGCTTGACCATCGTGGTCGACTCACCGCCCGGCAGGACCAGGCCGTCGACGGCGGCGAGCTCGGCAGGGCGGCGTACGGCGATCGCGTCCACGCCGCAGGAGGCGAGGGCGCGCAGGTGCTCGCGCACGTCGCCCTGCAGCGCGAGGACGCCGATGGTCTGGGTCACGAGCGAGGATCCTACGGACTGCTCCGGCCGTATCCTCGGGCCCCATGAGGTCCCTCCGCACCGCGGCGCTCGCCACCCCGTTGCTGTCCGCGCTGCTCGTCCTCGGCGCGACGCCGGCCGGCACGGTGCCTGCCCCCGCGCCGCCCCCGCGGGCGACGATCGACGGCTGGCCCACCGCCAGCCCCGCGGCCCTCGGGCTGCGGCCCGCCCGTCTCGAGGCCCTGGCCGCCGAGGCGAAGCAGGCGGACTCGACCTGCTACGCCGTCGTCCGCAAGGGCCGCCTCGCCCGCGACTGGAACTGGGGCACGAGACGGACCACGCCGCGCGAGGTCTTCTCCGTCACCAAGTCCGTCACAAGCGCGCTCGTCGGCATCGCGGTCCGGGACGGGTCGCTGCGCCTCGGCGACCGCGTGTCGCGCTACGTCCCGCAGTGGCGCGGGACCCCCTCGGCCACCGTCACGGTGCGTCACCTGCTGTCCAACGACAGCGGTCGCTTCTGGTCCTTCGACTCCGACTACGGCGCCCTGGTGCAGGCCCGCAACCGCACGGCGTACGCCGTCGGGCTGACCCAACAGCACGCCCCGGGCAGCGCGTGGGCCTACAACAACGCGGCCATCCAGGTGCTCGACGCGGTGCTCCGACGGGCGACGGGCACGCCCGTCGACCGGTTCGCCGCGCGACGGCTGTTCGCGCCGCTGGGCATGACCCACACCCGGATGGTCCGCGACGCGAGCGGACGGTCGACCACCGTCTTCTTCGGCCTCCAGACCACCTGCCTGGACCTGGCCAGGTTCGGCACGCTCTACCTCGATCGAGGCATCGTGGACGGGAAGCGGATCGTCACCCGCGACTGGGTGCGGAAGTCGGTCGGCGCATCCTCGACCGTGCACAACGCGGCGTACGGCTTCCTGTGGTGGCTCAACCGTCCCGGCCCGCTCCGCGGCGCAACGGACGCGGTGGACGCGAACGGCCAGCCGCTCACCCCGGTCAGCGGCCAGCTCGCGCCGGGGGCACCGTCGTCGACGTACGCCGCGATCGGTCTCGGCGGCCAGGTGCTGCTGGTCGACCCGCGGTCCCGGACCGTGGTGGTGCGGCTGGGGCGGCCGGACCTGTCGGGCGGTGCGGGCTACGGCTTCGCGGACGCGGCCGAGGTGGTCACGACCGCGCTCCGCTGACGGAGGGGGTCAACCCACCGGGACGCAGGTTGCGCCGCTGCCGTTGCCGCTGAAGCGGTAGTGGGCGGACTCCGACTCGAGCCCGTTCGACAGCGCGACCACCCACACCTCCCCGACCGAGTTGTTGAAGTTGGCGTTCTGCGTGGTGGCCGCGCGCAAGGTCCCGGCGACCGTGGGCTCGGCCGTGGGGTTTGTGTGCCTGATCTGGAAGCTCTGAGGACTCGACGTCGACGTCCACGTGAGCCTGATCGAGTTACCCGTACGGGTGCACGAGGTGGGCACGGGCTTCTCGGGCACGGCTGGAGCCGCCACGGTGATCCTGCTGGTGCCCGCCACGCTGTCGGTCCAGAAGGCCGAGGTGCCCTCCGGCACGCGGGCCAGCCCGACTCCCACGCCCAGGACCACGACCAGCGCGCCGAGCACCGCGACCCGTTCCACCTTCTCCGGACGAGTCCCGGCGCGCAGCGACAGCACCACCAGCAGCACGGCCAGCACCAGGCCCGCGGCCAGTCCGCGGCCCGCGGGGCCCGTCAGTGCCGACAGGACCGCTCCCGCACGAGGCACCGAGACGAACACCCTGTCCACCGTGTCGACGCGGTAGGTCTCCGCGTCCGCGCTGAGGTTGGCGTCGCCCTTGAGCGTGAGCGCCCCGTCGTCGGCGATGCTGGCGACGCGGTGGGTGACCCGGGTCCCTGCGGCGTCCCGGACGGAGACGACGTCGCCCACCGTGAGGTCCTCCGCGTCCACGGTCCGGGCGAGCGCCAGGGAGCCGGTGGAGATCGCGGGGCTCATCGAGCCCGACTGGAACACCAGCGGTGTCACGCCCGTGACGGCGAAGAGCAGCGCCACCGCGAGCGACAGCGCACCGGCGACGGCGGCGACCGTCAGGGCGAGGCCGCCGAGCCGGCGGGGGTACGACGTCGTGGGCGTGGTGGGGAGCTCGATGGGAAGGCCGTACGTGGTCGCGGGGTCGACGGTGGAGGACGTGTCGGTCATGGCGTCTGGGGGTCCTTCTGAACCGCACGGAAGGTGACCGTGATCGTGGACGAGCCGCTCGCGGGAGCGGACGGGGCGAGGGTGGCCTGGATGCAGATCTTCTGGCTCGCCCCGGGGACGAGGGTGCGGGGCGTGCCGACGAGCACCCCGTTGAACGACGTGCCCGTCTGGATCCCGGTGCCGGCGCACGTGAGGCCGCCGCCCGTGGTGGTGGTCGCGCTGTCGGTCGTGACCTTGGCGGTCAGGGCGGCAGTGGAGCCGGACGGGGAGCCGTCCACGGCGGTCGCAGCGATCGTGTAGAGCATGGTCGCGTGGTCGGCGACGCTGGCGTTGCTGACCGTGAAGACGGCCGCCGTGCTGCTGCCGGGGACCATCGCGTCGACGCGGAGGCCGGCCTCGACCAGGGCGTCGCCGCCGTTGACCTTGAGGTCGAACGAGCCGGCGACGACGGGGCCGGGGGTGATCACGGCCCTCGACGACCAGTAGGCCATGGTGTTGACCCCGAGCGGCGCGACGAGGACGCCCAGTGCCAGGACGGCACGGAATCGCACCGACCGGATCGCACCGGGAACGTGCCGGGGACGGCTGGACTCAGGCAGTCGCATGACAGGTCCCTTCCTCGTCGTCCTCGCGGCGTCGCCCGGCGAGGACGAGTGCCAGGCCGGCGCCGACCAGCACGGCGGCTCCCAGCAGGGATGCCCGGACCTCGGGTGCTCCCGTCGCAGGCAGCACCCCGTCCGGCGTCGTCGACCCGCCGCCGGTCGTCGCGCCGCCGGTGGTGCCGCCGTCCTGGCGCACGGTGGCGTCGGTGAGGCGCAGCCGGAAGTCGAGCGGCAGGAGCAGGTGCTGCGTCTCGTTGCCGGCGTCGGCGAGCTCGAGCCGCACCTCGACGCGGGCGCTCCCGTCGACGGGCAGGCCCTCGGTCGAGAGGCGGTAGTCCGTGTCGAGGTCATGCACGGAGGTCCACGCCTGACCGTCGAGCCGCGCGTGGACGGTGACCAGGCCGCGATCGAACAGTCCGTCCGGGTCGTCGCTCAGGGTCGCCAGGGAGAAGTCTGCGGACGTCTCGCCGCCGTTGCGGACGTGGAACGCCACCACCCTGGTGTCCCCCGGCACCCAACGGACGCCGGTGTCGAGGACGCCTCCGCCGAGCGTGTGGGACCAGGAGCGGCCGTCGCGGCTCAGCTCGAGCTGCTGGTCGGAGGCCGCGGCCGGAGGAGACGTCGCCAGCAGGCCCAGCAGGCCGAGAAGCGTCGCCACGACGAGGCGCCTCACGCGGCACTCTCCGCGAGGGCTTGCTGCCGCCGTCGACGCGGCCGGGTGGAGGCGCTGACGAACTGGTAGCCGGCGTAGCCGAGGAGCAGGGCCGCCGCGACGTACACCGCGACCTGCCGCTCCTGCCCGCTCATGAGGAGGTTGACCCGACCCAGGTGGGGCACGGCGTACCAGCGCGCGCCCCGGACCTGGACCGGCCGGACCGTCTGGGCGTCCGGAGCGCTGTTGGCGTCGCCCTGGGTGGTGTAGCGGAGCTCGCCGCGGGCGTCGACCCCGATGCCGGTCACCCGGTGGGTGACCACGGTCGGCCTCCCCGACTCGAGCTGGTAGGTGATCACCGTCCCGACCGCGACGTCGGCGGGGTCGATCGGCCTGACGACGACCAGGGTGCCCGGAGGCATCCCGGGCTGCATCGAGCCGGTGAGGACCGTGTACGGCGTCGCACCACCGAGCCGTGGGATGACCACGGCGACGGCGAGGAGCGACACCATGGCCAGGATGACCAGCCAGGCGAACACCTGGCCGGCCCATCCCAGCACGGACCTCATCGGCTCGATCCCCCTCGGCCCGACCTCAGGCGTTCGGGTTGATCTGGACGAGGGAGACGGCGATGTCGTCGAGCGCCGCAGTGGATCCCTGCATGTTGTTGATGTTCTCCGCGGGCGAACCGGTCTCGGCGGTCCCGAACGGGAACGTCACCGTGATCTTCGCCGTGACCGTCTTGCCGTTGTCGGCCGCGGTCACGACCGCGGGGGACGTCATGTCGGCAGCGCCGAGCTTGTAGGCGACGGTGACGTCGGCCTCCACGTTGGCCCCGACGGCGGCGGTCTGCGGAGCGGTCAGGGTGGCCTTCAGGTTGTCACCCGCACCACGGACCACGAACGTGCAGCTCTTGGTGACGACGTCGCCGGGGACGAAGCGCACCACCGTGCCGGTGTTCGCGACGCTGCCCGCGTAGGTCCAGTCCGCGTCGCACGACGGGGTGTCGAGCGACAGGCTGCCGGCGGTGACGTCGCCGCCCTTGATGGTCTCGCTGTCGCTCCAGTAGGCCAGCGAGCCGGCGCCGCCGAGCAGGAGGACAGCAGCAGCGGAGGCCGCGAACGCGCCCTTGGTCGTCTTGTTCATGGAAGTTCCTTCGACTCGGATGAGGTCCAAGGGCCGAGAAGCGTGCCCCCGTCGGAGCCCCAGGTCCGGGCTCCCGACCGGAAGCCTGTGGTCCGCGGCCGAGCGCGTTGGCGCGGCTGTCATCCGGTGCACGGCTCGTGGAGCGCCTGTTCCCGGGCTGTGGTTCTCTCCCGCGAAGTGGTCTGGACCATGTGTCCGTCACGGGCATCTGCAAGGGGCGTCGCGGAGCTCCGCGTCGAGCGGGCACGGGTACGACGAAGCCCCGACGCCGAGGGGCGTCGGGGCTTCGTGGTGGATCGCGTCAGCCGGACGTCACCAACCGCGCTCGGAGAGCCGGTGCGGCTGGGGGATCTCGTCGACGTTGATGCCGACCATCGCCTCGCCGAGCCCGCGGCTCACCTTGGCGACCACGTCGGGGTCGTCGAAGAAGGTCGTGGCCTTGACGATCGCCTCGGCGCGCTGCGCCGGGTTGCCGGACTTGAAGATGCCCGAGCCGACGAAGACGCCCTCGGCACCGAGCTGCATCATCATCGCGGCGTCGGCCGGCGTGGCGATGCCACCGGCGGTGAAGAGCACGACGGGCAGCTTGCCGGCCCGGGCGACCTCCTTGACCAGGTCGTAGGGCGCCTGGAGCTCCTTGGCCGCGACGTACAGCTCGTCCTCGGACAGACCGTGCAGGCGACGCAGCTCGCCGCCGATGGTGCGCATGTGCATCACCGCGTTGGAGACGTCTCCGGTGCCGGCCTCGCCCTTGGAGCGGATCATCGCCGCACCCTCGGTGATGCGACGCAGCGCCTCGCCCAGGTTGGTGGCCCCGCACACGAAGGGGACGGTGAACTGCCACTTGTCGATGTGGTTGGTGTAGTCGGCCGGCGTCAGCACCTCGGACTCGTCGATGTAGTCGACGCCCAGCGACTGGAGGACCTGGGCCTCGGCGAAGTGGCCGATGCGGGCCTTGGCCATGACCGGGATGGAGACGGCCTCGATGATCGAGTCGATCATGTCGGGGTCGCTCATCCGGGACACGCCGCCCTGGGCGCGGATGTCGGCGGGGACCCGCTCGAGGGCCATCACGGCGACCGCGCCGGCGTCCTCGGCGATCGTGGCCTGCTCGGCGGTGACGACGTCCATGATGACGCCGCCCTTCAGCATCTCGGCCATCCCGCGCTTGACGCGCGAGGTGCCGGTGGTGGGGGTCTGCGGGGAGTCGGACATGGCCGAATCGTACGTCCGCGGCGGTCGTGTCCGTACGCCGGGACCGGGCCGTGGATGGGGCCGGGATCAGCCCCGCGAGGCCGCCCGGGCGAGGGCCTGGCGGCGGACGGTCCAGATGCGCTGGGCGACGGTCACCGTGGCCGCCACGGCCAGGATCCACAGGGCGGCCTCGAGCAGCCAGGGCAGGTCGAGGACGTCGGCGAAGAAGGCCGGGACGAGGAAGCCGACGAGCCGGTCCGGGCGCTCGGCGATGCCGACCTTGGCGTCGTAGCCGAGGTGGTCGGCCTTGGCCCGGGCGTACGACGTGACCGCGCCCATCACCAGCACCACCAGGCACAGGGCGACGTAGAGGCGGTCCTCCACCACCCAGGCGAAGTAGAGCGCGGCGCCGACGAAGAGCGCCCCGTCGGCGACCCGGTCCAGGGTGGAGTCGAGGAAGGCACCGAAGTCGTCGGTGCGGCCGGCCTTGCGGGCCATCGCACCGTCGATCAGGTCGCTGAAGACGAAGGCGGTGATGAAGAGGACGCCCTGCCAGACCATGCCCTGTGGGAAGAACCAGAGCGCCCCGAAGGCCAGGCCGGCAGTGCCGACCAGGGTCACCACGTCGGGGCTGATGCCGAGACGGATGAAGAGGTTGACGAAGGGCGCGAGCATGACGCCCTGCCAGAACTGCTTGAACCTGTCGAGCACGGCCGCAGGCTACTCCTGCTCGAGCCGGTCGCAGACCTCGGCCACCGCGCTCGGGACCCCGAGGACGTGCCACGACCGGCCTCCCGCCTCCACCACGCGGGACTCACCGCCCACCCCGCGGACGATCGCAGCGCCCGGGAGCCGGTCCCAGTCGGGGACCGAGTGCTGGAAGAGCACGTCGCACCGTCCCTCGGCGATCGCCATCGCGTCCAGCGTGCCGGATCCCATCATCCGCAGGGTCGCGACACCGGCGACGGCTCGGGCGAACGCGGCACCCACCTCGCCGTCGTAGAACGGCGGGTGGAGGTAGGTCGTGGCGCAGCACTCCGCGAGCGGACGGTCCTCGAGCGGCGCCATCGGCACCGCGTCGCGGGTGGGCGGCAGCCCCGGCCCCCCGACGTACGTCGCGTCCTGCTGCGGGTGGTGCACGGCACCGAGGACGACGTCGTCGCCGTCGACCAGCGCCAGCGCCGAGCACCACCAGTCGAGACCGCGGTGGAAGTTGTAGGTGCCGTCGACCGGGTCGATGACCCAGGTGCGGCCGCTCGTCCCGGTGTGGTCGGCGCCCTCCTCCCCCACGATCGCGTCGTCGGGACGCGCCTCCCGCAGTCGCTCGACGACCAGGCGCTCGGCCGCCCGGTCGGCGGCCGTCACGATGTCGGAGACGTGGGTCTTGGTCTCGGCGTCGAGGCCGTCGCGGCGCATCGCGGCGGCCAGCGACCCGGCCTCCCGGACGAGCTCGGCGGCCAGCTGGGCGTCATCCACGTCACGCACGCTACCGGGGCGGCGTACTGTGGCCGCACGGAGCCATCCAGGCTTCCAACCAGGGAGTCCCGATGGCCGACAAGTCGCCACGGCAGGGCATGTCCAAGAAGTCCGGCAAGTCCATCAAGGAGAAGCGGGCCGAGAAGCACGCCAAGGCATCGGGGGCCACCACGGCCGTCGAGGGTCTCACTCCCCACAAGAAGAAGTGAGCCTCCTGCACCTCGGCGTGGTCGGCACCTCCTCCAAGGAGAACGAGCACCGCCTCCCGCTGCACCCCGAGCACCTCTCCCGCCTCGACCCCGGCCTCGCTCGGCAGATCACCCTCGAGCACGGGTACGGCGCGCGCTTCGGCCGCACCGACGAGGAGCTCGGCGAGCACGTGGCCGGTTTCGCGACCCGCGAGGAGATCATCACCGGCTCCGACGTGGTGGTGCTGCCCAAGCCCCAGCACGAGGACGTGGCCGCGATGCACGCCGGCCAGGTCCTCTGGGGCTGGCCGCACTGCGTCCAGGACCCGGAGCTGACCCAGCTGGCCATCGACCGGGAGCTGACGCTGATCGCCTTCGAGGCGATGAACCACTGGACGGTGGACGGTCACGTCGGCCTGCACGTCTTCCACAAGAACAACGAGCTGGCCGGCTACTGCTCGGTGCTGCAGGCGATGGAGCTCGTCGGCGTCACCGGCGACTACGGTCGCCGGCTCAGCGCCGTGGTGATCGGCTTCGGCGCCACCGCCCGCGGGGCGGTGACGGCGCTGAACGCCCACGGTGTCAGCGAGGTCGCCGTGCTGACCAACCGGGGGGTCGCGGCCGTCGGGTCGCCCATCCACTCGGTGCGGATCCGCCAGTTCGACCACGACCCGGACGACTCGTCGGTGAGCCACGTGATCACCGACCGCGGTCGCGAGCCCCTGGCCGCCTACCTCGCCGAGAACGACATCGTCGTCAACTGCACGCTGCAGGACACCGCAGCACCGCTGACCTACCTGCGGACCGAGGACCTCGGCGCGTTCCGGCAGGGCAGCCTGATCGTGGACGTGTCCTGCGACGAGGGCATGGGCTTCTCGTGGGCCACCCCCACGACCTTCGACGAGCCGATGTTCACCGTGGCCGACCGCGTGCACTACTACGCCGTCGACCACAGCCCGTCGTACCTGTGGAACTCGGCGACGTGGGAGAACAGCGAGGCCCTGCTGCCCTTCCTGGAGACGGTGCTCTCGGGGCCCGACGCCTGGGACGGCAACGAGACCATCAGCCGGGCCATCGAGATCCGCGCCGGGCGGATCCAGAACCCCGCCATCCTGGCCTTCCAGGGGCGCGCGCCGGAGCACCCCCACCCCGTCGGCTAGACGCGGGGACCGGCGCCCACCCCTGCGACCTCAGACCAGCTCGGGCACCCGCAGGTGCGCGATGACCAGCTCGCACTCCGCGATGTCGGTGAAGGTGGTCGCCGACGTGGCGCTGCGCTCGTCGCGCATCCGCCTCGCCATCTCCCGGGAGCCCTCGAGGGCCTCTCGTGTCGCGAACCGCGCCGTGCCGCAGCACCGGCCGGAGGCCCGGTCCACGAAGAAGCTGGCACTGCAGAAGTCGTCGTCGGCCTCGAGCCGCACCAGGACCGTGTCCTTGAAGAAGTCGATCATCGACTCGAGGTCCGAGGGCTCGCACTGCATCCAGGTGACCCGGCACCAGGAACCCTCCTCGGTCTCGTGCTCGCGGTGCATGACCGCGATCTCCCACTGGTCGACGACCGCCTCCCCACCCATCATCCGACTCGCGCGGTCACGCAGCGGGACCACCTGTCCCTCGGTGGCCCGCATCTCGTCCTCCCCCGCCCAGGACGTCGTGGCTATGCAGCGTCCGGCGTCACGGTCGACGAGCAGGGAGATCCCCATGCACCCGCCCATCACCGTGATCGTGGGCATGACTTCCTCGCGCAGGAACGCGACACAGGCGTCGATCTGAGCGGCATCGCCGGTGATCGACGTCGAGCGTGCATACATCACTGTGCACCTCCGCACCCGGGGTGGCACCCCGGTGGCGCCACCGGTCCGTCCAGATTCCTCCTGTCCGCAGCCCGGGGCAAGGGGTGGCGGGCGGTCAGTCCTCGGACAGGTCGTGCCAGGCGTTCGCGAGCAGGTCGCGGGTGTCCTCCAGCAGCTGCGGCAGCGTCTTGGTCGCCCCGATCACCGTGATGAAGTTGGCGTCCCCCGACCAGCGCGGTACGACGTGCTGGTGCAGGTGGTCGGCCAGCGACCCGCCGGCCGGGCCACCGAGGTTGATCCCCACGTTGAACGCGTGCGGGGCGCTGACGCCGCGGATGGTGCGGATCGCCTGCTGGGTCATGGCCATCAGCTCCGCCGACTCCTCGGGCGTCAGGTCCTCGAGGTCGGCGACGTGCCGGTAGGGCAGCACCATCAGGTGCCCCGGGTTGTAGGGGTGCAGGTTGAGGACGGCGTACGTCGTCGCACCGCGCGCGACGACGAGGTTGTCCTCGTCGACACCCTGCGGGATGCGGCAGAAGGGACAGCCGTCTGCGGTCGTGTCCGACCGCACATAGGCCATCCGGTAGGGCGTCCACAGCCGCTCGAGCCCGTCCGGGGGCACCTCGACGGACGCCCCCTCACCGTTGTCGCCCATGCCGCGATCCTAGGGGGCCGGTAGGGTCCGGCCGTGACCCCGGTCCTTCGTCCCGCCACCGCAGATGATGCCGCCCGGGTCGCGGAGCTGTTCCACCGTGGCTGGCACGACGGCCACCGGGGCCACGTCCCCGACGGCCTGACCCGGCGGCGTACTCCCGAGGCCTTCCGCGAGCGCGTCGAGCTCCGGATCGCCGGCACCGACGACACGACCGTCGCCGAGGTCGACGGCGTCGTCGCCGGCTTCATCATGGTCGCGGGCGACGAGGTCGAGCAGGTCTACGTCGACAGGGCCTTCCGCGGATCCGGGGTGGCGGACCTCCTGCTCGCCGAGGCCGAGCGGCAGGTCGCCGGCGCGGGCCATCCGTCGGCCTGGCTCGCCGTCGTGGTGGGCAACGCCCGGGCGCGGGCGTTCTACGCCCGTCACGGCTGGCGCGACGAGGGCGACCTCGCCTATGACGTGGTCGCCCTCGGTGAGCACTTCACCTCGCCGTGCCGGCGCTACGTCAAGGACGTCGCACCCGGCTGACGCGTCTGGTCTCAGACCTGCTCGCGGGACGCCACGGCGGACGCGACCCGCTGGATGGCCTCCTCGAGGGGCACCCCGTTGTCCTGGCGCCCGTCGCGGTAGCGGAAGGAGACCGCGCCCTTCTCCACGTCGTCGTCACCGGCGATCATCATGAACGGCACCTTCTGCAGCTGCGCGTTGCGGATCTTCTTCTGCATCCGGTCGTCGGAGTCGTCGACCTCGACCCGCAGCCCGGCCACCTTCATCCGCCGCGCGACGTCGTACAGGTAGTCGTTGTGGCGCTCGGCGATCGGGATCGCCTGGACCTGGACGGGCGCGAGCCAGGGCGGGAAGGCGCCGGCGTAGTGCTCGACGAGGACGCCGATGAACCGCTCGATCGAGCCGAACTTGGCGGAGTGGATCATCACCGGCTGCTTGCGGGTGCCGTCGTTGGCGACGTACTCGAGGTTGAAGCGGTCAACCGCCGGCTGGTTGAAGTCGTACTGGATGGTCGACATCTGCCAGGTGCGACCGATCGCGTCCTTGGCCTGGACCGAGATCTTGGGGCCGTAGAACGCGGCACCGCCCGGGTCGGGGACCAGGTCCACGCCGAACTTGAGCGCGGCGGTCTCCAGGACGTCGGTGGCGGTCTGCCACTGCTCGTCGGAGCCGATGAACTTGTCGGGCTTGGAGTCGTCGCGGGTGGACAGCTCGAAGTAGTAGTCGTCGAGCCCGAAGTCCTTGAGCAGACCGGTCACGAAGGTGAGCAGGTGCTCGACCTCGGCCGGCGCCTGCTCGGGGGTGACGTAGGAGTGCGAGTCGTCCTGGGTCATCGCGCGGACCCGGGTCAGGCCGTGGACCACGCCGGACTTCTCGTAGCGGTAGACCGACCCGAACTCGAAGAACCGCAGCGGCAGCTCACGGTAGGAGCGCTGGCGCGAGCGGTAGATCAGGTTGTGCATCGGGCAGTTCATCGCCTTGAGGCGGTACTCCGCGTGCTCCATCTCCATCGGCGGGAACATGGTGTCCGCGTAGTAGGGCAGGTGCCCGGAGGTGTGGAACAGGCCGTCCTTGCTGATGTGCGGGGTGCCGACGTAGTCGAAGCCCTCCTCGAGGTGCCGACGGCGGACGTAGTCCTCCATCTCCCGCTTGATGACGCCACCGCGCGGGTGGAAGACCGCCATGCCGGAGCCGATCTCGTCCGGGAAGGAGTAGAGGTCGAGCTCGCGACCGAGCTTGCGGTGGTCTCGCCGCTCGGCCTCCTCGATCCGGTGGAGGTGCTCGTCGAGCGCCTCCTTGGACTCCCACGCGGTGCCGTAGATGCGCTGCAGCTGCTTGTTCTTCTCGTCGCCGCGCCAGTAGGCCGCCGCGCTGCGCATCAGCTTGAACGCCGGGATGCGCTTGGTGGTCGGCAGGTGGGGGCCCCGGCACAGGTCGGACCAGGCAGCCTGGCCGTCACGTCCGATGTTGTCGTAGATGGTGAGCTCGCCGGCCCCGACCTCGACGCTGGCGCCCTCGGTGTCGGCGGCCCCGGCACCACCCTTGAGCCCGATGAGCTCGATCTTGTAGGGCTCGTCCTGGAGCTCGGTCAGCGCATCGGCATCGGTGGTGACCCGGCGCTCGAAGCGCTGGTTGGCCTTGATGATCTTGCGCATCGCGGTCTCGATCTTGGCGAGGTCCTCCGGCACGAAGGGGGTCTCGACGTCGAAGTCGTAGTAGAAGCCGTTCTCCACCGGCGGGCCGATGCCGAGGCGGGCCTCGGGCCAGATCTGCTGCACGGCCTGGGCCAGGACGTGGGCGGTGGAGTGGCGCAGGATGTCGCGGCCGTCCTTGCTGGCCATCTCGACGCCCTCGACCTCGTCGCCGTCGCGCAGCTCGTGGGCCAGGTCGCGGAGCTCGCCCCCGACGCGGGCGGCGATGACGTCGGCGTCGTCCCGGAAGAGCTCCCAGGCCTTGGTGCCCGTCGTCAGGGTCTGCTCCTCACGCTGGCCAGCGTGGGTGCGGACGACCTTGATCTCGGACACGGGGTGCTCCTTCTGCATGCAGGTGGTGCGGACAGGGCGATGCTATCGGCCGGTCCGGGACCGGCTCGACCGCATTAAGGAGACGACGACCTGCTCCCCCGTCTGGACCCGCCAGAGGGCGGCGTACGCGCCGTCGCGCGCCACCAGCTCGTCGTGGGTGCCGGCCTCGATGACCCGCCCGGCGTCGAGCACCCAGATGCGGTGCGCATGCCGGACGGTGGAGAGTCGGTGAGCGACGACCAGTGCGGTGCAGCCGGCGGTCGCCTGCCGCAGGGACCGCTGGATGGCAGCCTCGGTCTCGTTGTCGACGGCGCTGGTGGCCTCGTCCAGCACGAGCACGGAGGGGTCACGCAGCAGCGCCCGCGCCAGGGCGAGCCGCTGGCGCTGGCCGCCGGAGAGGGTGACGCCCCGCTCCCCGACCCACGTGTCCAGGCCGTCGGGCAGCCGCTCGACGAAGTCGAGCGCGGCGGCCGCGTCGGCGGCGGCCCGGACCTGCTCCCGGGTCGCCTCCGGACGGCCGTAGGAGATGTTGTCGGCGATGGAGCCGGCGAACATGAAGACGTCCTGGGCGACGTAGCCCATCGAGCCGCGCAGCGAGTCCCAGTCGAGGTCGCGGACGTCCTGCCCGTCGAGCAGCACGCGCCCCGAGCGCGGGTCGTCGAAGCGGAGCACCAGGCGCAGCAGGGACGACTTGCCCGACCCGGTGGCGCCGACGATCGCGTGGGTCTCCCCCGCCGGGACGACCAGGTCGATGCCGTGGAGCACGTCGGGCCCCTCGCCGTACCCGGCCCGGACGCCCTGCAGCTCGATCCGGCCCGCCACCGGCCGCGCCAGCGCGGTGACCCCGGCCTTGACCGAGACCGGCTCCTCGAGCAGGCCGAGGATGCGCGCCGTCGACGCCCGCCCGCGCTGGTAGAGGTCCAGCACCTCGGCGACGTCGGTCAGCGGCCAGAGCAACCGCTGGGTCATGAAGACGAGCACGGAGTAGAGACCCACCTCGAGGTCGCCGCGCAGGGTGGCCCAGCCGCCGAGCAGCAGGGTGCAGGTGAAGCCGGCGAGGATCGCCATCCGCACGAGCGGCACGAAGGCGGCCGAGGAGCGGATCGCGGTCGTGTTGGCGTCGCGGTAGGCCTGGGACACGGCACGCACCCGGTCGCGCTCGCGGTCCTCGGCGGTGAACGCCTTGATCGTCGCGATGCCGGCCAGGTTGGCGCTGAGCGTGCCGGACAGGTCCGCCACGGCGCTGCGGACGTGGACGTAGAGGGGCTCGAGGCGGCGCTGGAAGACCAGCGACCCGGCGACGATGAGCGGGATCGGGAGGAAGGCCAGCACCAGCAGCTGGCCCGACGCGGCCGCGAAGACCCCACCGACGAGCAGCACGTTGAGCGTCGTCTGCAGGATCGCCGGGGCGCCGATGTCGAGGAACCGCTCGAGCTGGTTGACGTCGTCGTTGAGGGTGGCCAGCGTGGCGCCGGCGGGACGCGACTCGTGCCACCCGAGGTCGAGGTGCTGCACGTGGTCGTAGGCCTCGACCCGCAGGTCGTGCTCGACGCCCTGGGCGAGGCCTCGCCACAGCACGCTCGCGATGTAGTCGGAGACGGACTCGATGATCCACACCACGACATTGACGGCCGCGATCCAGCCCAGCTGGGCGTAACGGGACTCGACGCCGAGCAGCTCGCCCACGAACGACGCGTCACCGCGGACGACGACGTCGACGGCGGCCCCGATCAGCAGCTCGGGCATCACGTCGGCGACCTTGTTGACGGTCGACGCCACGACCGCTCCCACGAAGCGCCCCCGGTAGGCGCCGTACCGCTTCCACAGCGCGCGGAGGGGTCGGTCCGCGTCGTGGCTGGCTGCTGGGGACACGATTGCTCCGTTGCTGGGTCGTCAGGTCGAACGCTCGTAGGTTAGGTGCCCCTAACCCGACGCCGGGCATCGGCGCCGGTGCGGGGCTCGTCACCTCCCGGGGGCACCGCTAACCTGCGCCCATGTCCCGCATGGTGGTCCGTCCCCGTCTCGCCCGCACCGCCCTGCGACTCGTGCGCTGGCGCACCGAGGGGACGCTGCCGTCGCACGGCATCGTGGTGGGTGCCCCGCACACCTCCAACTGGGACTGGGTCTTCTCGCTGCTCCTGGCGTGGAGCCAGTGCCGGCACCCCCGGATCATGGTGAAGCAGGAGTTCTTCAAGGGGCCGCTCGCGCCGGTCATGCGGGCCACGGGAGCGGTCTCGATCGACCGCGCCAACCCGGCCGCGGACATCCGCGCACTGATCGACCGCATCGGGGAGTCCGACGAGTTCCTCCTCGCGATCGCCGCCGAGGGGACCCGCAGCAGGTCCGACCACTGGAAGTCCGGCTTCTACCGCCTCTCGCAGCAGACCGGGCTGCCGATCACGCTGGCGTTCATGGACGGCCCGACCCGCACGGTGGGCGTGGGACCGACCTTCACCCCGACCGGTGACCTGTCCGCCGACATGGACCTGGTGCGGGCGTTCTACGCCGACAAGCACGGCCTGCACCCGGAGAAGCGCACCGAGCCGCGGCTGCGCAACGAGGGCTGACGCGGCTCATGCCCCGCCGATGATGCGCTCCATCTCGGCGATGGAACGCTCCGTCTCCTCGTGGAGCACGGCGTGCCACCCGGCGGCTCGGGCCGCCTCGACGTTGACCTCGACGTCGTCGAGGAAGAGCACCTCGGCCGGTCGTACGCCGAGCCGCGCGGCCGCGAGCGCGTAGACCGCCGCGTCGGGCTTGGCCAGGCCGACCTCGTGGGAGTAGACGAGGTCGTCGACCATCCCCTCGAAGCCGTGGTGGCGCTCCCGCTCGCGCGCGCCCGGTCCCGAGTTGGACAGGATCGCGGTCAGCCGGGCCGGCCGCTGCCCCGCGAACCAGGCAACGAGCGGCTCGTCGGGCGTGCCGACGTACCAGCGCCAGAAGTCCTCGCCGAGGGCGTGCGCGCTGTCCTCGTCGAGCCCGAGGCGCACGCGCCAGTGCCCGAGGACCTCGGACCAGGTGACCTCACCGACCACCGGGTCGCCGTCGAGGCCCTCGAGCCGCTCGGCGAACCCCGCGTCGGTCAGCCCCAGTCGCGCCGGCCAGGGACCGGGGAACACCGAGTCGTCGATGACCTCGAGGACTCCCCCGATGTCGCACACCACTGCCTTGATGGTCATGCGTGCACCCTGACCCGGTCGAGGCGAGGGCAAACGTCGAGGCGGTTGCTCGTGGGCCGGGTGGGACGCCACCCCTTGTGTCATGCTGGGCGGAAAGGGCAGCACGCCGGGGGGCACTCTCCTCCGCGACCGCCCGGATCCGATCGCAGACCTGAGGGGACCCGGCATGGACTTCAACTCCGCCAACAAGTCGTGCTCCTTCTGCGGGTTCCAGGGGACGTCCGAGACGCGGTTCGCGGGCGGTCTCGGCGCCATGATGTGCGTCGACTGCCTCGAGTTCTACCACCACAAGTTCAGCTCGCCGGAGCGGCTGGAGACGATCTCGCGGCCCCCCTGGGACGAGATGTCCGACACCGAGATCCTCGCCAAGCTCCCCCTGATCGCCGACACCGCGACGCAGGTCAACGGCTTCCTCGGCGAGTGGGTGCAGATGGCGCGTGAGCGGCACCTCTCCTGGGCGGAGATCGGTCAGGCGCTCGGGGTGTCGCGCCAAGCCGCCTGGGAGCGCTTCGCCGGGAGCAAGACCCGCAAGAGCAACGCCTCCGCCTGACACACGGGCCGTCCGGCCGTCCGAGACGTGGGCTGTGGGTTGGGCTCACCCCCGTGCAGCCCAACCCACAGCTCGGCGGGGTAGTCCTTCACCCGCCTCGTCAAGACTACCCTGACGCACCGTCCGTGTCCCACAGGACGCGCACATCGTGCCCCTGGCCTCCCGGTCCAAGGGAAGCCCAAGCGGCCGCGAGTAGCGTCCCGAGAGTCCGGCGGCCGGTCTCGGAGCTCCAAGGCCCGGACCATCCGGGGCGCCTTCGTCCGGCCCCGTCTCGGCGTCCCGTGAGGTCGAGGAGGCATCGTGAGCCCGGAGGAACCGACTGCCCAGGTGTCTCGCCGACTCTTCCTGAGGACCGGGGCGCTGGGGACGGCCGGCCTCCTCGGAGTCTCCTCCCACGCCGCCTGGAGTCCCCTTCTGGCGCAGCGTGGACTCCTGACCCCCGACGGCGTCTTCTCCGCCGTCGGCACCGCACTGGCCGACGCAGTGTTCTACACCGAGCACTTCCCCATCAGTCCGCTGATCCTGCACCCGTTCCAGGACCAGCTGCCCGTGCCCCGCGCACTAACCCCGGTGGCCCTGTCGGACGTCAGGGGCTGGAGCCTCCCCCCGGGCCCGGGACTCGGTGAGCAGAGCTCGCTGCGCAACGAACGGCACCAGAAGTGGCCCTCCCAGGTGGGCTACCCGGACCCGATCGTCTACCACATCGAGCTGCTGGTGCGCCCGCACTCCTGGACCACGTCGAAGGTCCTCCCCATCGACGGCGAGGGCAGACCGACCGAGTCCTTCGACCGCGAGGGCCGCGTCTTCGCCCCCGGCACGGAGCGGACTCTCCCGCCGAGCACGATCTACGGGTTCAACGGCACCTTCCCGGGGCCGATGATCAACGCGGAGTACGGCAGGCCGGTCCTGGTCCGCTTCGTCAACCGGCTCGACGAGAACCCCTACGACCTCGACCGCCAGGACTTCGGGGCACCGGACTGGTCGTTCCTCACCCACCTGCACAACGGGCACACCGCGCCCGAGAGCGACGGCAACCCGCACTACGCGATGACGATGGGTCCCCGGAGGATGGGCTACCTGCCCGGCAGCTGGGTCGACAACCTCTACCTGAACTGGCCCGCCGGTGGGGACGAGCGGGAGAAGCAGAGCTTCTTCTGGTTCCACGACCACCGGATGGACCACACCGGGTCCAACGTCTACAAGGGCATGGTCGGGCTCTACCCGATCTACGACCCGTCCAACGGGACGGACATGGGCGACGAGCGGCGCGGGCTCCGGTTGCCCGGGGTCCGGACGGACCGTCCGGACGGGGCCTTCGACGTGGCCTACGACATCCCCCTGGCCCTGCACGACCTGCGCCTCGACGACGGCGTGACCCCGCACCACGACATCCACGACACCCAGGGCGACTTCCCGGGGACGGGCAACCCCGCCGAGCACCCGGAGTGGTGGGGCACGACGTTCTTCAAGCACTTCCCGAACCACGGGTTCGTCGGGGACGTCTTCGGCGTCAACGGTGTGGCCTACCCGGTGCTGCAGGTGAAGCGGCGCAAGTACCGCTTCCGGTTCCTGGACGCGTCCGTCGCCCGGATCTACGAGCTGGCCCTGATGAGCTCCACCCAGGGTCCACGCTCGGCGGCCTCCCTGGGGTACGTCGACGACGAGCTCCAGGGGCAGTACCGGATCCCTGACGGCCAGCAGTGCATGCGTTTCACGCAGATCGCCTCGGACGGCGGGCTGCTCCCCTTCCCGCTGGTGCGGGACAGCTTCGAGCTGTGGCCCGCCAAGCGTCGCGAGGTGGTCGTGGACTTCACGCGATATCTCGACGGGTCTCCCACCACGAAGGGGGACGTCGTCTACCTGACCAACGTGATGAAGATGCCCGACGGCCGGATGTGGGAGAGCTCCTCCCGCTCGTCACCCGACGCGGCGTACAAGGTCCCGATCCTGAAGTTCGTCATCGGCGACACGGCGCCGGACGACAGCCAGGTCCCGCGCGTGCTGCGTCCCCTGCCCCCGCTGCCCCCGCGCTGGAAGGACCTGATGCCGAACCGGCTGATCTTCGAGGTCAAGCGCGGCGCGCTGGGGGGAGAGACCGAGTGGCTGATCAACGGCGAGCCGTTCGAGCCGGACAGCGTCGCGCGGAGCCTGAGGAACCCGGCCGGCCGGAGGCCCCTCGCCGAGCAGCGCATGGGCAGCTTCAACCTCTGGGAGATCCGCAACGGGGGCGGCGGCTGGGTGCACCCGTTCCACCTGCACATGGAGGAGCACCGCACGGTGATGCGCAACGGCCGCGACGTGACCACCACCCCGCAGAGCGGTCACCCCGACGACGTCTCCCGCGAGGACCTCGCCTCCCTGGACCCGAACGGATCGGTCGTCGTGTACCGCGGGTTCCGCGACTTCGTGGGGCCCTACGTCGCCCACTGCCACAACCTGGCGCACGAGGACCACTCCATGATGTTCGGCTGGTCGATCACGCCATGACCTCCGTCGGCCGCCCGTCGCCGGCGGTGGTGCGGCCCGAGGTCGTGCAGCCGAGGGTGTACGACGGGACGCGAGATGTCGCGTGGCTCACCGTCCTCGGGCTGGCGGCCTCGATGGCGTTCGCGGACATGTTCTGGGTGGTGTCGCTGCGTCAGGTCGCCGGTGCCATCGAGCGCACCTCCGATCCGTTCACCGACTGGGTCCGCGAATCGACGCTGCTGCTCCCCACCTACGTCGCCGCGGTGCTCTGCGTCCGCGTCGTACGCCGTCGACGCGTCCCGACCGCTGCGGCCGACGGCCGGCCACGGGTCGCCACGGCACTCGTGCTCGTGGGCGTCGGCACTCTGGTCGGCGTGCTCGCGCTGGCCGCCAGCTCCCTCTACGACTACCGGCTGGAGCTGACGCTGCTGGGGCACACGTCTCACGGGAGCTGCGTCGTGGACTGCCTGGACTCGCAGCGCACGAGCACGGCCGTCCTGCAGCTGAAGTCGCTGGGTCTCGGCAGCGCGCTCATCCTGGCCACGAACCTGGTGGTCGTCGGCTGGGTCACCGCGCTCCTCGGCGGCCGACTTCGCCTCGACCGGTCCGGGCACCCACGACCTGGTCACCGCCTCAGCGGGGTCCACCGCCGGGACGGGGGGACGGCCGTGCTCGCCTCGGCACTCGTCGGGGCGGCGGTCCTGCATGCCGCGGTCGTTCCGGACCATGCGTCGGAGTGGCCGGTGGCGGGCGCGTTCTTCGTGGCGCTGGCGTGTGTCCAGGCGGGCACCGCGGCCGCCGTCGTGCACCACGGCGGCCCTGTCTCGTGGACGACGGCAGCGCTGGTGAGCGCCGTCCCCCTGGCGATCTGGCTGTGGTCCCGCACGGTCGGGATCCCCTCGGGACCGGACGCAGGCGCCGTCGAGTCCCTGGGTGTGGCCGACCTCGCGGCCGGGAGCCTCGAGCTCGCGACGCTGGTGCTCGTCGGGTCGTGGGCCTGGCACCGCCGCCACCCCCTCGCGGGCCGTCCCGTGCTCACGCTCGACGTCACCCTCATCGCCCTCGTCGCGCTCCTCGCCGTCACCGCGCTCGGCCTGGGCGGCAGCGGCCTCGACTGGCTCGACCTCACCAGCGGCACCGGCCACGTCCCCGGGTGAGGGCGTCACGCAGGAGCGGGCTCGTCACCCTGCGTCGTGGGCAGTCGCACGGTGAACGTGCTCCCCTGCCCCGGGCGCGAGTCGACCGTGACGCTGCCGTGGTGCCGCTCGGCGATGGCCCTGACGATCGAGAGCCCGAGGCCGGTCCCCGGCACGGCCTCCCGGACGGCTGACGGCGCCCGGTAGAAGCGGTCGAACAGGCGATCCACGTCCTTGGGAGCGATGCCGACGCCCGTGTCGCTGACGCTCACCGACACGGTCGCCCCCTCGTCCCGGACCCGGATGTCCACGCGACCTCCGGCGGGGGTGAACTTGAGGGCGTTCGACACGAGGTTCATCACCGCACGCTCCACCTGCTCGGCGTCGGCGTCGAGCTCGACCTGCTCACCCGGCGCATGGATCTCGACCTCGACGCCCGACCTGCCTCGGGCGACGTCCAGGGTGTGCAGCGCCTGCTCCACGACCTCGACCAGGTCCGTACGACGCACCCGCAGGTCGAAGGTGCCGTCCTCCACGCGCGAGAGGAGGAGCAGCTCCTCGAGCATCATGAGCAGCCGGCGGGCGTTGCGATCGGTGCGTTGCAGCGCGAGTCGCTGCGCGGGCGACGTGGCTCCGAGCGAGTCGTCCAGGAGCATCTCGAGGTTGCCGATGACACTCGTCATCGGGGTCCGGAGCTCATGGCTCACGGATGCGATGAAGTCGGTCTTGGCCCGGTCGAGCTCGACGAGGCGCTGCCCCGCGTCCCGCTCGCGGTCCAGGGCCGACCGCAGGACCTGCTCGGCCCGCCGGTTGCGGGTGACGTCCTCCGCGATGCCGAGCCACCCGATGCGCCGCCCCTCGGCGTCGTGGCGCGGGGACACGCGCAGCGAGACGATGAGCTCCTCCCCCGTGCGCGTCCGCCAGACCCAGTCACGACGGTCCGAAGCCGAGTCACCCTCGAGCGGCGCCACCAGCACGCGGAGGCCCGGCGCCATGCCGGCCTCCGACGCCCTGCGGTCGAGCTGGTCGGCGTCGTGCCACCAGGCCGGGGTCGCGTGGCCGACGACGTCCGCGGCCGTCCAGCCCAGCAGGTTCTCCGCGCCGGCGTTGAACGAGGTGACGTTGCCGACCGGGTCCGTGGTGATGATCGCGGTCTGGGTCGCGGCCTCCATGACCCCCTCGAGGGTCTCGGCGCTCGTGCGGGCTCGCGTGAGGGACGCGGCCAGCTCGTCGGTCAGCAGGGCGACAGGCAGGGAGACGAGCGCCGAGGCCACCAGCGCGGCCTGCAGCAGCGTCCCGACCGTCTCGGGCGGGTAGTCCAGGCTCGCCACGGCGTAGGGGAACGGACCCCGGCCGGCCGTGGTGAGCAGGGACATCGCGATCCCCGAGAGCAGGAGCTGCGCGGCCGCGATGCGGACCCCGAAGCGGGCGGCTCCCCACACCAGGACCGGCATGGGCGCGAAGGCCAGTGGCAGCTCACCCTTGGTGCCGAAGACGGCTCCGACCACGAGTGCCAGCACGACCGACTGGACCACGAGCTCCTGGCGAGACGCGTGCCCACGCGTGGGGAGGTGGGCCATGGTCATCGGGACGATGATCAAGATGGCGGCCGCGTGCGACGCGAAGACGGCCCGCATCGTCACGGAGGCCGACGGGTCGAGCCCGGCCACGGTCACGCCTGCCACGACAGCGGCGGCGCCGGCGCCGCAGGCGGCCGCCAGCACGAGTCGGCCGAGGTCGGGGAGGCGGGAGAAGCCCGGCGGAGTCGAGGCACCCCGGTAGAACGAGGCGACCACCACCACCTCGCACGCGTTGGCCACGCCGAAGCCCACCGCGGTCTCCCAGGGCCTGCCGCCCCAGATGTTGGCCAGGGTGGTCACCACCGCGATCCCGAGCACGGTCAGCGGCAGCCGGTCGCGACGCGTCCACAGCGCCAGCGCCACCGCGACGCCCGAGGCCGGCCACCACGCGGCGACGCTGCTCTGAGGAGGCGCGAGCCAGACCGACGCGGACGCCAGGAAGAAGACGACGACCAGGGCGGCCGCCCACCAGAGCACCCAGGCGTGGGGGGCGGTCGACCAGCCCCTCGCCCCGCCCTCCCGCAGCCGTCCCGGCGAGCTCACCGCGACGCCGCCGACCGGCCGGTCGGGGTGGGTGGCCTCATGGCGGCATCCTCGCAGAACGGGGCCCGGTCCGCGTCCGAGGACCGGGCCCCGTCCCCGGGGACAGCACGGCCGCCTCGAGAGGACCTACCGCCACCGCTCGCCCGCGGTCGGGGCCGATGGATACCGTGGCACCAGCGACCCGGCCGTCGAGCACGCCGGGCCGGTGGTCGCGAAGGAGATGTGCGATGACAGGTCACCAGGACGCCGGGGCGACGGGGGCACGCGTTCGTCACTACTACGACGCGAACACCTGGAAGTTCCTGGTCAGCGGAAACCAGCGCGCGATCCACCGTGAGCTCTGGGGGCCCGGCGTCACCTCGGCCGACGAGGCGGTGCACCACGCGCACACCCTGGTCCTCGACGAGCTGGGACCGGCGGACTCACGGGTGCTGGACCTCGGCTGCGGGGTGGGCACGACGGCCCTCCACCTGGCGCAACGCCGACCGGTCGAGGTCGTCGGTGTGTCCATCAGCCCCGCACAGGTCCGGCTGGCCCAGCGGTTCGCAGCACGCAACGAGCGGCTTCAGGGAAGCGTCCGGTTCCGGACCGCCGACTTCACCGACCTGCCGCACGAGCTCACGGGCTTCGACCTGGCCGTCGCCATCGAGTCGTTCGTCCACGCCGATCCGGCCGCAGCGTTCTTCCGCGAGGCCGCTCGGGCACTTCGACCGGGGGGAGCCCTCGTCGTCATCGACGACTTCCGCCTCTGTGCCCCCTCCGACCCACGACTCAGCGACGTCCGTGACGGCTGGCACATGGCGACGCTGCTCTCCGAGCCCGAGGCCGCCCGACTCGCCGCCGCAGCAGGGCTGGACCTGCAAGTGTCTCGGGACCTCTCGTCGCTGCAACGCCTGGGCCGGCCGCGCGACCGGCTCGTCCGTGCTGCCCAGCCGGTGCTCCGCCGGCTCAGGAGCCGTTCGGTGTGGGCACAGTCGATGGTGGGTGGGGACGCCCTTCAGCGGTGCCACCGGCAAGGACTCCTCGCCTACCGCCTGCTCCGGTTCGTCCGCGGGTCGTGACGATGAGCGGAAGTGCACGACTGGGGACTGCGGCGCGGCAGGCACTCCTTCGTGCGGTGATCCCCCTTCGGGCTGCGCCCGCCCAGGTGAGGACTCGCGCGGCGGTCGCCGCTCTCCCGCTCGCGCTCCTCGTGGGCGCGTGCGGGGGTGACGACCCCGCCGCGTCCCCGCGGTCGACGACGGTCGAGCGGACGGCGGCCACCGCGACGCCCCGACCCACGGTCAGCACGACTTCCGGGAAGGATGAGACCGTGCGCGACCCCACCCCCGACGCCGAGCAGCAGGCCGCCCTGGACGAGCGGCTGCGGGATGCCGCCTGGGACAACGACGTTGCCCTGGCCAGGCGACTCGTCGCGCAAGGTGCCGACGTCAACGCCAAGGACGACACCGAGCAGTCGGCCTACCTCATCGCGACCAGCGAGGGACACCTCGACCTGCTCCGCCTGACGCTGCAGAACGGCGCGAAGGTCGACGACAAGGACAGCTGGAACGGCACCGGCCTCATCCGCGCCGCCGAACGCGGACACGGGCTGGTCGTCGGCGAGCTGCTCCGGGCCGGCATCGACCGCGACCACGTCAACCGGATCGGCTACCAGGCCATCCACGAGGCGGTCTGGCTCGGCGAGGACACGCCGTCCTACGCCACCACCGTGCGGGTGCTGGCGGCGGCCGGCGTACAGCTCGACCTCACCTCGCCGTCCGCGGGACTGACCCCCCTGGAGATGGCCGTCGCACGGAGCCACCGCGGTCTGGAGCGCATCCTGCGGACGGTGACGACCGCCGATCGTCCCGACGCCCCGGACGCCGGGCTGCTGCGGGCGGCGGAGGCGGGTGACGCCGACGCCGTCGCCGTCGCGCTGCGGGCCGGCGCCGACATCGAGGCGCGCGACGAGCGCGATCGCACCGCCCTCCTCCTCGCCTCGACCTTCGACCGGGTGGCGGTGGCCGAGCTCCTCGTCGCGATGGGCGCAGATCCCGACGCGTTGGACGAGCGCCACCACACCCCCTGGCTCGTCACGGGCGTGACGGGGAGCGTGGCGATGCTCGAGGCACTCCTGCCGGCCGGCCCCGACCTGACGATCCGCAACCGCTTCGGCGGCCTGTCCCCGATCCCCGCCAGCGAACGCGGCCACGTCGACTACGTACGACGCGTGGTGAAGACCTCCGTGGACCTCGACCACGTGAACGATCTCGGCTGGACCGCCATGCTCGAAGCAGTCATCCTCGGCGACGGGGGACGCAGGCACCAGCAGATCGTGCGCATCCTCCTCGACGCCGGAGCCGACCCCACGATCTCCGACCGCGACGGCGTGACCCCCTTGCAGCACGCCCAGCGCCGCGACCATGACCGGCTCGCCTCCATCCTGCGCCGCCGCTCAGGCTGAGCCTGGCGTCGAGCTCGCCGACACCTCCCGACATCCAGCTCGGTCGGAGCGCCCGTCGCACCCGCCCCACAGCAAAAAACCGCCTCGACCTGCTGATCAGCAGGTCAGAGGCGGTTCATGGTTGGTGGGCGATACTGGGTTCGAACCAGTAATCTAGCTCTTTTCGGACATTGCCCCTGAGCAGCCAATTAGCCCTCTGACCTGCGGTTATCGCGTCCAGTGACGCGCGTTCTTGCTGGACCTCTTTGGACACGAATACCCTTCTGGTGGACACGTAGTGGACACGAGAAGGGGCACCGTCGCTGTGGCAAAGGCAGCAGAGCGCCGCAACTTCGGGCAGATCATCAAGCTGCCCAGCGGCCGGTATCGAGCGCGGTACGCGGACCCCGACGGGCATCGGACCGAGGCGGGCCACATCGTTCGTCACAATGCTCCGCACACCTTCACGAGCCGAGCCGACGCAGAGGCCTGGCTCGTGGACGAACGGCGACTGATCACGAGCGGCGACTGGATCTCCCCCGCCGCTCGTCTCAATCATCGCCGCGAGAAGGCTCCGACGATGGGCGAGTACGCGCCCCGATGGTTGGC
Source organism: Nocardioides sp. Soil777 (assembly GCF_001428425.1). NCBI lineage: Bacteria > Bacillati > Actinomycetota > Actinomycetes > Propionibacteriales > Nocardioidaceae > Nocardioides > Nocardioides sp. Soil777. The sequence continues at coordinate 88,065 of NZ_LMSN01000021.1, read as the reverse complement.
CGCACGCAAGGTGAAGGGCAGGCCCCTGGCGGACCGGACCCGCGACCACTACCAAGAGCTCCTGGACCGCTTCATCCTTCCCACCTTCAACAACGTCGAGCTCAGGGCCATCACCCCCGAGGCCGTCGCCAACTGGTACGACACCGCTGCCGTCGGCACCCCCACCTACCAGGCCCACGCGTACTCACTCCTACGAGCGATCATGAGGACCGCCGCCGACCCGACCAAGAACAGCGGCCGACCGCTCGTCGCATTCAACCCGTGCGGCATCGCCGGTGGTGGCTCCTCGAGAAGCCAACGCAGGATTCGACCGGCCACAGCACAGGAAGTTGCGACCATCGTCGCGGCGATGCCCGAGCGCCATCAGCTCATGGTCCTGTTGGCCGACGGTTGTGCACTGCGTTTCGGGGAGCTCGCCGAGCTGCGGCGCTCCGACGTCGACACCACGAACGCCGTCATCCGCGTACGCCGAGGCGTCGTCCGCTCCAGGTCGGCAGGGGTCATCGCCAAAACCCCCAAGAGCGATGCCGGAATCCGCGACGTGCCCATCCCGCCGGACATCCTCGACGCCGTGCTTGACCACAAGGCACGTCATGCGGCTCCCGGGGCGAAGGGCCTCATGTTCCCCGGCCGCAGCGCTGAGCACCTCTCCCCCAGCGCGTTCTACGGCAAGGCCACGAAGAAGCGCCGCGGCAAGACCGACACGAAGGGTTGGGGCTGGTACGAAGCCCGCCGCCTCGCCGGACGAGAAGACCTCCGCTTCCACGACCTCAGGCACGGCGCCCTCACCGAGGCAGCCCGACACGGCGCCACCCTTGCCGAGCTCATGGCACTCGGTGGCCACTCGACCAGCCAAGCGGCCATGCGATATCAACAGGCCGCCTCGAGCCGCCTGGCCGAACTAGCGCGCAAACGTTCCGAAGCCCGCGGATGGACACCTAGCACGGAGCAGTCGTAGGCGAGGCACGCAACTCCGGTTAGTCGTCCCGCTTCGACGCTCCGAACAAACCGTCGAGCATCTGACTACGGATCAGGCGGTTGCGGATCAGAGCCCCCCTGTTGGAATCGCGACGACCTAATCACTACAGACGAGGGCCTCGGGACCGCACAACAATCGGGTGGAGAACCCGCTCTCACCTGCACAGATGCGGTCCGCCGACCTCCAAGGAGTCCGATCACTTCCGGCACGATCCGGCGAGATATCCGTTGCTTCGCCGGAGTATCCACGGAATTTCGTCAGGCGTCCTCCGCCGTTCGGCCGGTCCCAGGAATGGTCAGGAACCTGCGTTGATTCCTGTCACTCGAGTGCGTGAGTCGAACGGCCGATGTTCTGCTAGTCCCGACATGACGTTGCACCTTCGAGCCGATAGCCCCTGTCAGTGGACCGCAGCGGTGCGGCGGTAGCGACCCTGTGCGCAAGGTCATGGTGCCGCCGCCTTGGATCGTTCCAACAAACCCGGGAGGCTTGTCGTACCGACCCCCACAGATGACGGAGACCACCCATGTCCCCCACCGTAGTCGACCAGAAGCTCTCGTCCCTGGAGCACCGCTACGCCGAGTCCATCCACCGCGCCCTCGCGCAGGAGGACCACGCCACCGCCGCCCGCCTGGGTGCGTCGTACGACGCGAAGGCTCGTCGCCTGCAGGAGCTGCGCGACCCCGGCCTCAACCCGCTGCGCCGTATGGCCCTGCAGACCATGACGCGGATCGGCTGACCCACGCCACCCGCTGGGTCAGTCCAGCCACCGCACCTGGCGGGGTTTGGCCTCGTCGTACGCCGCCCTTCCGGACAGCGACGCCGGGACCCCGGTCTCCCACCACGAGCCGGCCTCGGTCCAGGTCGAGGGGTGGGTGCGACATACGACCACGACCGGGCGCTGCGAGTCCTTGGCCGCCTGTCGCGCACGCAGGTACGCCGCCCGGAGCTCGTCGATCCCGGCACCGGCCGGCACGTCCTCGACCAGGCAGCCCAGCGACCGGGCGTGGGCGGCGAAGTCGACCCGGACGCTGCCGTCCGCACCGGGGCCGCGCGAGTCCGCGAGCATGTTGTTGAACCCCTCGGCACCCTGATTGGTCTGCAGCCGGTGGATGACCGCGAAGCCGCCGTTGTCGCACAGGACCGCGACGTAGGGGTGCCCGGCGAAGGCCGCCGAGTAGAGCTCGGAGTTGAGCATCAGGTAGGAGCCGTCGCCGAACAGGGCGGTGACCACGCCGTCCGGGTGGGTCTGCGCGCGGGCCATCGAGGCGCCCCACGGGGCGACCACCTCGTAGCCCATGCAGGAGAAGCCGTACTCCAGGTCCATGGTGGCCCCTGAGGTGGCGCCGGCGTCGGGCTTCACGTCGCCGGTGCGCCAGCCGCCGTGCAGCTCCCCCGGCATCCCGCCGGACGCGGTGAGCACGTAGTCGTCGGGCGTGCTGGCGTCGCTGACCATGCCCACGACCTGCGCGTAGGTGAGCGCACCGTCGGGCGCGGTCCCGAGCCTCAGTCCGTCGACGTGCTCGTCCCAGCCCGCCTTCTCCTCCGCGGCGGTCGCCGACCAGTCGGTCGCGGCGACCCAGTCGTCCAGGGCACCCGAGAGCTCGGTCAGCGTCTCCTTGGCGTCCCCGACCACGGCGTGGGCGTTGCGCTTCACCGCATCGAAGCGTGCGGCGTTGACGGTGACGATCCGAACGTCCGGTGAGAAGGCGGTCCACGATGCCGTGGTGAAGTCCTGCAGCCGGGTGCCGACGGCGAGCACGACGTCGGCCGCGGCGGCGAGGTTGTTGGCCGAGGTGGCGCCGATGATGCCGAGCGCCCCGCCGTACAGACGGTGCTGGTGTGGGACGAGCGTCCGGCCCGCGACCGTCTCGACCACGGGCACGCCGTGTGTCTCGGCGAAGGCGAGCGCCTCGGCGGCGGCGCCGGAGTAGCGCACCCCTCCCCCGACGACGAGCAGGGGGCGCTCGGCCGTCCGGAGGATGTCGACCGCGGCTGCGAGCGCGTCGCGGTCGGCGCGCGGGCGGGGTACGGCGTGCAGTCGAGGCTCGAACATGCCGACAGGGAAGTCGTACTCCTCCACCTGGACGTCCTGCGGCAGCGCGAGCACGACTGGGCCGGCGTCGGCCGGGTCGGTGAGCACACGGGCCACTTGGGGCAGCGAGGCGAGCAGCTGCTCGGGGCGGGTGATCCGGTCGAAGTAGCGGGCCACCGGACGGAAGGCGTCGTTCACCGACGTGGTGGGGTCGCCGAAGTGCTCGACCTGCTGCAGCACCGGGTCGGGCGCGCGGCCGTGGAAGGTGTCCCCGGGGAGCAGCAGCACCGGGAGCCGGTTGGCGTGCGCGAGGCCCGCCGCGGTGACCATGTTGAGTGCCCCTGGTCCGACCGAGCTGGTCGCGGCCATCACCTGGCGGCGGTCGGTGGCACGGGCGTAGGCGACGGCGGCGAGCGCCATGCCCTGCTCGGTCTGGCCTCGCCAGGTGGGCAGCTCGTCGCGCACGTCGTGCAACGCGGTGCCGAGGCCGAGGACGTTGCCGTGCCCGAAGATCCCGAAGATTCCGGCGAAGAGCGGCACCTCGCTGCCGTCGAGCAGCTGTGAGCGCTGCGCGATCATCCAGCGGACCAGTGCCTGCGCGGTGGTGAGGCGAACGGTCGTCATGACGGGTCCTTCCTTGGGGTGATCCGGCCCGATGCCGAGGTGGCCGGACACCGGGGATCCTGCGCCATGTCGGCCCAGCTGTCCCGCACCCAGGCGTGGTCGGTGTCGTCGCAGAACGCCAGGGCTCGCTCCTCGGCGGGTCCGGCCATCACGTTGAGGTAGTACATGGGGTAGCCGGGCGCCGCGATGCACGGCCCGTGATAGCCGTGAGGCACGAGCACGACGTCGTGGTCGCGCACCTCGATCAGCTCGTCGAGTGCCGCGAGCCCAGCGTCCTCGTGCTCGGCACCGGTGTAGGTACGGTGGTAGCCGAAGCCGACCCGGGACGGGGTCACCTGGTCGGCTCCGGCGATCCGGTAGTAGTAGATCTCCTCGTTGACCACGGGGCAGGGAGCGCTCGCGTCGTGCTTGTGCGGCGGGTAGCTCGACCAGTTGCCGGGGGGCGTGATCAGCTCGCAGCAGACCAGCTTGTCGGCGTGGTCCCAGACCCCGGGCACGCCGAAGTTGGTCACCTGACGGGTCGCGTTGCCGGCGCCGCGCACCTCGACCGGCACGTCGGCCGCAGGACCGTACGCCGGCGGCAGCACCTTGGTGCAGCGTGCCGTGGGCAGGGCGACCTCGGCCCCGTCGTCGCTGGTGAGGTGCACGACGCTGTCGCGACCGACGTACGCGAAGTCGGTGACCGCGTCGAAGACCGAGGTCCGGCCGGTCAGCGTGTAAGAGCCGAGGGGAACTCCGTCCCCATCGAGGACGTCGACCGTGACCGCGCCGCCGGACAGGGGCAGTACGAACGCCTCGGAGCCCCCCGTCCGCACGGTGCGCAGCACGCCGGGCGCGAGGCGAAGCACCGCGATCCCGGTCCACGTCCAGCCGGCGTCCTCGGGGGTGAGGTCGACGACGGTGTCGTCGTCGTCCTCACCGAGCCAGGAGCGGTGCAGGCTCACTGCGGCGCCTCGCCGTGGGCGACGCGCAGTACGGTCGCGGCGGCGGCGACCGCGGAGCGCACGTCGCCGTCGGGCGGGTAGAGCAGGGCCCGGCCCACCACGAGTCCGCGCACGGTGGGCTGCTTGAGGGCCCGGCCCCACGACTCGAGATCCTTGTCCGGTTCCGGGCTGGGCACTCCCCCGAGCACGACGCACGGCAGGGTCGTGGCGTTGAACACGGCCTCCGGGTCGTCGCACGACGGCATCTTCAGCCAGGTGTGTGCACTGGTGGTGCCCAGCGCACTGGCGATGGTGATGGCCCGGGCCAGGGCTGGCGTGTCCTTGAGCAGGCGCAGCGAACCGTCGTCGGACCGGTGGTAGGGCAGCGGCTCGACCATCGCGACGAGCCCGAGGGCGGCGAGCTCGCCCACCGCGAGCGCACATCCCTCGAGGGTGCCGGCTGTGGAGGGGTCGCGGTCGTCGATCCGCAGCAGCATCTTGCCGCCCTCGAGGCCGCACGCCGCGATGCTCGCGGCGTCGTAGCCGGTGAACCGGTCGTCCATCGTCCAGGTGGCGCCGTCCAGCCCACCGCGGTTCATCGAGCCGATGACCACCTTGCCCTCAAGGGCGCCGAGTAGTAGCAGCTCCTCGACGATGTCGGGACTGCCGAGGACGCCGTCGACGTCGGGGTGCTCCAGCGCCTCGACGAGGCGGGCGAGCAGTGACCGCCGGTCGGCCATGGCCATGGCGTCGCCGCCGGACGCGAGCGCGCCACGGGCGGGGTGGTCGGCGGCGACGAGGAAGATGGTGCCCCGCTCCGAGAGGAGGCCGGTGGGGCGACGCCGCGCGGCGTACGCCTTGGACACCGCACGGGGGTCGGTGGCCCTGGTCGTGAGCAGGCCCTCCCACTGGGCGTCGCTGAGGTACGGAACACGGATGTCTGCGGTGGCGGTCATGCGGAGGCTCCTCGGGTGGCGACGAGAGCATCGAGCTCCGCCGCGGTGGGCATGGCGTCTGCGCAGGCGAGGCGGGAGGCGACGACGGCTCCCGCAGCGTTGGCGTACTCGGCGATCCGGACGGGTTCCCAGCCGGACAGGAGACCGTGCACCAGCGCGCCGCCGAAGGCGTCGCCGGCACCGAGGCCGCACACGACCTCGACAGGGTGGGGCGGCACGACGCGTCGGTCGTCCTGGGTGGCGACGAGCACGCCCTCGCCACCCATCTTGACCAGCGCCAGCTCGACCCCACGGTCGAGGAGACGAGTGGCAGCCTCGTGCGGATCGGCGGTGCCGACGGCGACCTCCACCTCGGCACGGTTGCCGACCACGACGGTCGCCGAGTCGAGCATCTGGTCGTACTCCTCCCGCGCATCCTCCGGGGAGGGCCAGAACATCGCCCGCCAGTCGAGGTCGAGACAGGTCCACCGACCGGAGCCGGCGGCTGGGCGGCCACGGTGCTCGAGCATGTCGAACTGGGTGCTCCGCGCGGGTTCGACGCTGACCCCGGTGCCGGTCACCCACAGGATCGCGACGTCGCGGACGAGGTCCCAGGGGACGTCGTCGGCCGTGAGGGTGAGGTCCGGCGCGACGGGCATCCGGTAGAAGAGCAGCGGCGGGTCCTCGGGCGGGTCGAGCTCGCAGAACACCACAGGCGTCAGCAGGTGCTCGGCGGTGCCGACGTACGACGCGTCCACGCCGAAGCCGGCGAGCGCCTCGCGCACGTAGTCGCCGAAGCCGTCCGGCCCGACCTTGGTGAGCACGGCCGTGTGGTGGCCGAGTCGGGCGGCGCCGACCGCGACGTTGGTGGCGGTCCCGCCGAGGAACTTGCGGAACGTGGTCACGTCCTTGAGGGGACCGGTCTGCTCGGGGTAGAGGTCCACGCCCACGCGGCCCACCGTGAGCAGGTCGAGGCCGGACACGGTGCTCACCACGACCCCACGTGCTTCTCGATCGTCTCGCGCATGAACAGGCTGGACTCGCGGGCGCGGTCCTCCCAGGCGAAGACGCAGGACGTCATGACGTTGTCCTCACCCTCGCCGAAGCCGAGCCGGCCGAGCGTCTCGAAGAACAGGTCCCAGTCCACCTCGCCCTGCCCGATGTCGAGGTGCTGGTGCACCCGCACGGTGTTGCCGGGCGGGTTGGTGATGTAGCGCAGCCCGGACGAACCGGTGTGGTCGAACGAGTCCGCCAGGTGCAGCTGGGTCATGAGCGGTCCTGCGTGCTCCATGATCTCGACCATGTTGCCGCCCATGTGGAAGGTGTGCGGCGCGCAGTAGAGGAACGAGACCAGGGGTGAGTTGATGCCGCGGATCATGTCGACGGCGACGAGTCCGTCCTCGACGAAGTCGTCCGGGTGGGGCTCCAGCCGGAGCTGGACGCCCTCCCGCTCGAAGACAGGGAGCAGCTCCTCCATCGACTTCCAGAACATCGCCTCGCTGAGGCTGGACTGCTCGGGGCGGCCGTTGAACTCGGAGTTCATGATCTGGCAGTCCAGGTCGACCGTCATCTGGATGGCGCGCTTCCAGTAGCGGACCGCGGCCTGTCGCTCGTCCTCGTCGGGGCCGGACCAGCGGTAGAGGGGCAGGTGTGCGGCGACCTTCACGCCGGCGGCGTCCAGGGCGTTCTTGAAGGCCTTGACCGTGCCGTCGTCGGCGCGCGGGTGCAGGAAGAAGGGCGTGAAGTCCTCACGGGGTGAGAGCTCGATGTACTCGAAGCCCAGCTCCGCGACGAGCGCCGGCAGCTCCAGCAACGGAGTGCTCCGGAACATGTACGGGTCGATCGCGATCTTCATCAGGTGCCTCTCGGTGTCTCGGGTCGGGGCAGGTCAGCTGTAGAGCGCGGGCTTGTCGCCGAGCTCGATCTCGACGCGCTCGCCGCTGTAGAGCGCCTTGACCCCCGCGTCGCACACGACCTGGGCGGCGTAGCCGTCCCACGCGCTCGGGCCACTGGCGCCCTCACCCGAGGCCAGGGCGTGGATCCACTCCTGGAACTCGACGTCGTAGGCGGCGATGAAGCGCTCACGCCAGTCCTCGGGCACGGCTACGCCCACCCGGCTGGCGCTGCGCAGGATCACGTGTCCGCGGTCGGCGAGGGCCGCAGTGCCGTCCTCGCCGACGACCTCGCCCCGGATGTCGTAGCCGTACTTGATGTTGACGGAGGTCTCGACGTTGACCAGGACCCCGGACTCCGTCTCCAGGATCATGAGCAGCGGGTCCTGGAGGTCGCCGCCGTGGCGGTTCGGCTTGGCGGCGATGACGCGGATAGCCGCGAACTCCTCCCCCAGCAGCCAGCGGCTTACGTCGAAGTCGTGCACCGCGGTGTCGACGATCGCCATGTCCCGGGTGTACGTGTCCGGGACCGAGGGGTTGCGGTGACCGGAGTAGTACATCAGCGGCGCACCGACCTCACCCGAGTCGATGACGGCCTTGAGGGACCGGTAGGCAGCGTCGTACCGACGCATGAAGCCGACCTGCACGAGCCGTCGACCGAACGCCACCTCGGCGTCGATGATGTTGCGACAGGCCTCGGGCGTCGTGGCCAGGGGCTTCTCGCAGAAGACGGGCTTGCCCGCTGCGATGGCTGCCAGCACGTAGGTCTCGTGGGTGGGGCCCCAGGAACACACCAGCACCGCGTCGACGTCGTCGGCGGCGATGAGGTCCTCGCCGGTGGCGTGCACCGAGGCGTTCTTGAGCCTCGACGCCACCTCCTCGGCCACCTCGCGGTTGGCGTCGGTGACACCCGTGACCTCCGCGCCGGACAGCACCTCGGTGAGGCGCCTGATGTGGTCCTGGCCGATCATGCCGGTGCCGATCACTCCGACTCGCAGCGTCATGTCAATCCTTCTCTCTCTGGTCTGGGTGGTCAGTAGGGCCAGCGCCGGACGGGGCCGAGGCCGCACCCGACGTAGTAGCCCGCGGTGCGGGCGCCGATCGGCAGCGGGACGTCGGGGGTGACGGGGTAGAGGTCCTGCTCGATCACGGCGAAGATCTCGCGGTCGAGCGTCCCGAGGGCGTCGAGGAGCGGTGGCATGTCCGGCTCGCCGTACGGCGGCTCGCACATCACGCCGAGCTTGACCGCCTCGGAGAGCGGCATCTGCTCCGCGAGCGCGCGGGCCCGGACGACCGGGTCGACGGACTTGAGGTGCACGTAGGTCACCCGGTCGGGGAAACGCTCGACGATCTCGATGTTGTCGCCCTCGCAGTAGGCGATGTGCCCCGTGTCGAGGCACAGGTTGACCAGGGTCGGGTCGGTGTCGCTCAGGAAGCGCTCGATGCGCTGCTGGGTGTCGACGTGGGTGTCGACGTGCGGGTGGAACACGAGCTTGACGCCGTGCTCCTCGTAGATGATCTTCGCGAGCTGGTCGGTGCCGGTGACGAGGTTCTTCCACTGCTCAGGGTCGATGTCCCCGGCCTCGGTGGCTTCCCCGGTGCGCATGTCGGTGTACTGCTCCGGGAGGTGCACGAGGTACTCCGCGCCGACGGCCGCGAGCAGCCTGGCCTCGCGACCGAAGTCGACGATCGCCTTGTCGAGCGCCTCCGCCCCCTGGTGCAAGCCGGCGAAGACCGTGCCGCCGCAGACCGTCAGTCCCCGCTGGTCGAGCTCGTCCTTGAGCTGCTCGGGGTCCTGGGGCATGAAGCCCTGGGGGCCGAGCTCTGTGTATACGTAGCCGACCCGGGCGATCTCGTCGAGGTAGACGTCCCACGTCACCTGGTGGGGGTCACTGGCGAACCAGACGCCCCAGGAGTCGGGGGCGGTGCCGAGGCGGAGCTGGGAAAGGTCACTCATGACGGTGTCTCCGTGGTCACTTGGAAGTCGGGAAGTGGAAGCTGGCGTCGCTGGCGTGGCTGGCCCGCGGCCAGCGCGCGGTGACCACCTTGGCCCGGGTGTAGAAGCCCACTCCCTCGGGACCGTGGACGTGCTTGTCGCCGAAGAGTGAGTCCTTCCAGCCGCCGAAGGAGTAGAAGGCCATCGGGACCGGGACGGGCACGTTGATCCCGATCATCCCCACGTGCACCCCGCGCTGGAAGCGACGGGCCGACTCACCACTGGAGGTGAAGATCGCCGTGCCGTTCCCGTAGGGGTTGGCGTTGATGAGCGCGATGGCCTCGTCCACGTCGTCGACCCGGACGACCGAGATGACGGGACCGAAGATCTCCTCACGGTAGACGTCCATGTCAGTGGTGACGTGGTCGATCACGGTGGGTCCGACGAAGAAGCCGTCCTCGTGGCCGGGGACCTCGTAGCCGCGTCCGTCGACCGTAATCGACGCGCCCTGGGTCTCCCCCGTGTCGATCAGCCCGACGATGCGCTGCTGCGCCTCGCGGGTAACGACCGGGCCCATCTCGCTGCTGGAGTCACGACCAGAGCCGACCTTGACGGCTCGAGCGCGCTGGTTGACCGCCTCGACGATGCGGTCGGCAGCACTTCCGACGGCCACGGCCGCGGAGATGGCCATGCACCGCTCGCCGGCGGAGCCGAAGGCTGCGGCGGCGAGGTGGTCCGCCGCGAAGTCGACGTCGGCGTCAGGAAGGATGATGGCGTGGTTCTTGGCACCCCCCAGGGCCTGGACCCGCTTGCCGCTGGCGGTGCCCCGCTCGTGGATGTAGCGGGCGATCGGGGTCGAGCCCACGAAGGACACGGCCGCGACGTCGGGTGAGTCGAGGATCGTGTCCACGGCCAGCTTGTCCCCGTGGACCACGTTGAACACGCCGTCGGGCAGGCCTGCCTCCTGCCAGAGCTCGGCGATCCGGATCGAGGCGGAGGGGTCGCGCTCGCTCGGCTTGAGGACGAACGTGTTGCCGCACGCGATCGCGACGGGAAACATCCACATCGGCACCATGGCCGGGAAGTTGAAGGGGGTGATGCCGGCGACGACACCGAGGGGCTCGCGGAACGAGAAGGTGTCGACGTCGGTCGACACCTGGTCGGAGTAGTCGCCCTTGAGCAGGGAGGGGATCCCGCAGGCGAACTCGACGACCTCGAGCCCGCGCTGAACCTCCCCGAGGGCGTCCGAGAGGACCTTGCCGTGCTCGTCGGTGATCAGCTCGGCGATCTCGTCGGCCCGGGCGTTGACCAGCTCGCGGAAGGCGAAGAGCACCTTGGTGCGCTTGCTGATGGAGGTCTGCGACCACTCGACGTACGCGTCCTTGGCGGCGGTGATGGCCGACTCGACGTCGGTCACGGAGCCAAGCACCACCTCGGCCTGCTGCGCGCCCGTGGCCGGGTTGAAAACGGGGGCGGTGCGGTCGGAGCTCCCGGGGGTGCTCTTGCCAGCGATCCAGTGCTCGATGGTCTTCACGTGGTTCCTCGTGTCTCTCGCATGTGTGTGTTCTCCGAAACGTGCGTGCCGGGACCGGGCCCCTCGACGGCGGCCGAGGGGCCAGGGTCCGTCTAGGCGAGCGCCTTGCCTGCTCGGAAGCGCCGGACGCCCTCGGCTCCCTCGACGACGGCCGCGGTGAGCTCCTCGACGCTGGTGTCCTCGCGGCGTACCTCGAGGATCTTCTTGCCGTGGTTCATGACGATGTGCCGGTCACAGACCTTGAACGCGTGGTGCAGGTTGTGGGTGACCAGCACGGAGCTGACACCTTCGGCCTTGAGCGCGAGCAGGTAGTTGAGCAGCGCCTCGGTGGCGCGGACTGCGAGCGCACTGGTCGGCTCGTCCAGGATGAGCAGGGAGCGCTTGAAGTGCACGGCACGCGCAATGGCGACGGCCTGTGCCTGGCCCCCCGAGAGTGAACCCACGAGCTGCTTGGCGGACTTGATGCCCTCGATGGACACCACGCTGTCGAGGATCTCGGTGGTGATGGCGTCCATCTGCTTGATCTTCATGAAGCCGAACCTGTTGGCGATCTCGCGGCCGGCGAAGATGTTGCGGGTGATCGACATCGTGGGCACGAGTGCAGAGTCCTGGAAGATCGTCTCCACACCCAGGGTCTCGGTCACGGGCCGGTTGACCTTCTCGATGTGCTGGCCGTCCCAGAAGTAGTCGCCACTGCTCATCGGGACGACACCCGACATGATCTTGACCAGCGTGGACTTGCCGGCGCCGTTGTCCCCGAGCAGGCCGACGACCTCGCCCTTGCCGATCGAGAACGACACGTCCTTGAGCACCGTGTTGGGCCCGTAGTTCTTCGTCACCTTCTCGAGGCGCAACAGCTCCTCGGTCGGGGGCGCCTCGCTGGCCGAGACTTGATCCTGCTCGATGATCGTCATGTCGCCTTGCCCTCCATGAACTTGTTGAAGACCGCGGCGACGACGATCGCCAGGCCCAGGAACAGCTGGACGTAGAAGCCGGGCGCCTTGCCCAGGATCAGGCCGTTGCGGATCGTCTCGATGAGCGCGGCGCCGATGATCATTCCGAAGACCGAGCCGCGACCACCGGTGAGAGAACATCCCCCCACCACTGCCGCGGCCACGGCCAGCAGCGTGTAGTCGGCGGTGGTGCCCGGCTGCATGCCCGAGCTGCGGGCCACCAGGAGGGCCGCAGCGATGCCCACCATGAGGCCCAGGAAGGCGAACGCCTGCAGACGCACCACGCGCGGCTTGATGGAGACAGCCGCTGCGGCGGCGGCGTTGCCGCCGACGGCGTACACCCTGTTGCCGATGCGGTGGCGGTGCAGCAGTCCCCAGCCGACGATGCCGAGGACGACCATCCAGACGAACTGCGAGCGGAAGTAGCCGTAGTCGCCGGCGAACACGTTGATGAAGTTCTCGGAGCGGACGCCCGGGTCGAAGGTCGCGGGGCTGAGCCCGTTGACGTAGATGCTCGCGCCGGTCCAGAAGAAGCTCATGCCCAGGGTCGCGATGAAGGAGGGGATCTTGCTGTAGACGACGATGAGCCCGTTGACCAGCATGACCGCAATGCCGACACCGATCGTGATCGCGAAGGCCGACGGCCACCCCATCGAGTTGCTCGTCTTGACGAAGACCACGCCACACAGCCCGATCACCGCGCCGACGGAGAGGTCGAACTCGCCGGCGATCATCAGCACGCCGACGCCGATCGCCAAGATGGCGAGGACGGGGATGGCCTGGGACAGGGTCCCGGAGAGGTTGTTGGAGTCCAGGAACGGGAAACCCGTCGGGTTGGCGACGGCGTAGACCACGAACGCGAGAAGGATGGCCCCGTAGACCAGGCTGATCTCCAGCGCGCCGCGACCGCGCATGTAGTAGATGTTGTCCTTGAGCTTGCCCATGGTCGTGGTGGGCTGGCTGTCCGCCAGCCGGCGCCGCGTGGGCGACTGCTCCTCGAGAGCGAGGGACAACGCTTCGGAGGACGTGCCCCCAGCGCTGCTGCTCGCTTCCTCGGGTGTCTTGATCGTCATGGTTCCTCTTCCTCGTCCGGAGGTGGTGCCTCTGGCTGGCTTCTGGTGGGGGTACGACCGGGCCGGGTGCCCAGCCCGGTCGTACCCGGGGTGTCCTCAGCGGACGTGCTTCACCAGCGCACGCCCTGCAGGCCCTCGTCCTCGAGCACCGACACGTTGGTCTCGTCGATGAGCGCGTTGCCGCCGGAGTTGATGTCGGCGGGGCTGAGGCCGAAGTCCAGGAACAGCACGCCCTGCATCACGGTCTGGTAGCCCTGGATGTAGCCCTGCTGGTCGGCGGTCGCGATGATGCGGCCGCTCTTGATGCCGTCGATCACCTGAGGGGACGTGTCGAACCCGATGATCGGCACCTCGACGCCGGCGGCGTCCTCGGCGGCGACCGCGTTGCGGTGCGGGGTGCCGCCCAGCGGGACGATCGCCTTGACGTCCTTGTTGGCCGTCAGGTAGCTCTGCATCGAGTTGAGCGCCTCGCCGTCCTCGCCCGAGGTACGCAGGTAGTCACACTCCACGCCGACGGCCTTGAGGGCCTCCTCGACGCCGCCGCCGCGCTGGATGGCGTACTGCTGGTCGGGCTCCTCGGCCGGGCACATGACCTTGTCGCCCTCGGCCAGGTCGACCTCCTCCATCAGCCGCTCACCGACGAACTGGCCGACCTGGAAGAAGTCCTGGCCGACGAACGCCTTGACGCACCCGTTGTCCGCGGCCTCTGCCGAGGCGGGCACGTTGAACCCGAAGACGGCGATGCCGGCGTCGGACGCCTCACACGCGGCGCCCTCCCAGGCCGGGTCGTTGAAGGGCACGAAGATGGCGGCCGGCTCGGTCGCGATGGCCGAGTTGATGAGGTCGGTCATCTTGGCCGGGTCGGTGCCGTCGGTCGTCTGGTGGGTCATCTCGAGACCACCGAGCTCCGCCGCGTCCTTGGCGCCGGTGAGGATCTGGTTCCAGAAGGCGTCCGAGGCCGGGTCGTAGTAGGTCAGGAAGTAGACGTCGCGGTTCTCGGCGATGCTGCCGAACCCGTCCTCGAGGCCGCCGGCACTGCCGCCGCCGCCGGAGGAGTCGTCGGCACCCGAGCACGCGGTCGCCAGCATCAGGACGGATGCAGCACCAACGGTGAGCGCCGTGCGGCGCCACCGACGGCTGGTGGAAGTTGTCAGGTGTGACACAGGAATGCTCCCTTTGTTGGGCCCGGCCGGGAGTGGCACTGCCGATCCGAGACGACCTGGGGCTGAAGGTTGGGGGCCGTGTGGCGCCCGTCACAGGATCATGACTCTCACGCTCAGGGCCTGTCAATACTTTGTTCTAACATTCTGTTGTTTGCTCTCACTGGACGCTCAGCAGATCGTCCGCCCGCGACAGCCGCGTAGCCGCCCCTCGTCCGTACGACCGGCCGCCGAGCGCGACAAAGTGCACGGGGAGGATCATTGACCTACAGATAGTTCGTAATGACATACTGACTAAGTGCCCCATCAAGGTCAGGACGTGCAGACGGTCATCGACGCTTTCGTCATCGACCGCAGCAGCCCGGTGCCCCTCTACTACCAGGTGTCCCAGCACCTTGAGCGAGCCATCGAGTCGGGCGAGATCCCCAACGGGAGCCACTTCGAGAACGAGATCCAGCTCGCCGAGAGCCTGGGCCTCTCACGCCCGACGATGCGCCGCGCCATGCAGCACCTGGTCGACAAGGGCCTCATCGTGAGGCGCCGTGGCATCGGGACCCGCGTCGTGCAGCCCAAGGTGCGCCGACCGATGGAGCTCACCAGCCTGTACGACGACCTGGCCGGGTCCGGCCAGTCGCCCACCACCCGGGTCTTAGACGTGGAGACCGTCACCACCGACGACGCCATCGCGCTCCGTCTCGGCAGCCCCGTCGGGATCCCGGTGCTGAAGATTGTGAGGCTCCGTAGCGCCGGCGAGACCCCCATCGCCAAGATGACCAACTACCTCCCCGAGAGCGTGGGTGCCTTCGAGGGCCCCGAGCTCGAGACCCACGGGCTCTACGAGCTGATGCGAGGCAGGGGGATCCAGTTGCACTCCGCCACGCAGTTCGTCGGCGCGCGCAATGCCACGGCCGCGGAGGCCCGCCTCCTGGACGAGTCACGCAGCGCTGCACTGCTGACGATGCAGCGGGTCACCTACGACGACCATGGCGCGATCGTGGAGTATGGCGACCACATCTACGCGGCGAGCCGCTACAGCTTCGAGACCCACCTCCTCAAGCCCTGACGCTCCACCTCATCAGGTCGCAGGCTCGATCGGCACGGTCCGACCCTCGAGGGCGCTGGCCCGGGCCGCGTCCAGCACCGCCAGCGTCCGGACCCCCTCGGCGGCGGGCACTGGCTCGGGTGCGTCCCCGCGGACGGCGGCCGCGAACTGGGTGTAGAAGTCGTGGTAGCGACCCTGCTCCGAGGGCACCCGCTCCTCCCCCGCTTTGATGGCCAGGGTCCCCCAGTGGGCGGGGGCGTCACGACCCCAGCCCTCGAGGTCCCCGGCCGGCCGCGCTCCGCCGAGGACTGCGCCCGCCTGCACGTCGGTGCTGTGCACCCGGTAGCTGCCGGCGCTCCCGTAGGCCCGCAGCTCGCGTTGGTGGAGACGGTTGAGCTTGCTGGACTCCACGAAGGAGCGGACGCCACTGCTGTGGAGCAGGTCGATTACGAAGCCGGCGTCGGTCCGCCCTTCGGGGAGGTCGACCCAGTCCAGGTGAGCGGTCACCGACTCGACCGGACCGAGCAGCCAGAGCAGCTGATCCACGAGGTGGCTGCCCAGGTCGCGCAGCAGTCCCCCGTCGGGTCCTGGTTCGAGGAGGTGGGGCTGGTCCAGGTCGAAGCGGGAGTGCACCCGCCACAGCTCACCAAGGCGACCGCTGGCAAGGACCGCAGCCAACGTCCGGAGGTCGGCGTCCCACCGCCGGTTGTGGAACACGTCGAGGACGACACCCGCGTCCACCGCGGCCCTCACCAGCTCGCGCGCCGCTTCCGCTGACGGTGCGAAGGGCTTGTCCGCCACGACGTGCACCCCAGCGGCAACCGCCTCCAGCACGAGCGCGCGTCGGGTCTCGGGCGGCGTGGTGATGGTCACCGCGTCCACCCCCGAGGCGAGCAGGTCCGTCAGGGAGTCGTACGCCGGCACGCCGGGCCAGTCCTGCGCCGCCAGGTCGCGACGGTGCGGGGACCGGGTGACGATGCCCGCCAGCTCCACCCCCTCTGCGGCCTCGACGAACGGCGCGTGGAAGAAGCGTCCTCCGACGCCGTACCCGACGAGGCCCAGCCGCAACGGCGACGTCACGGCAGGTCACCCTCGAGGAACTGCGCCCGACCGAGCCCGAAGGACCAGTCCGCTCGTTCGTTGGCGACCACCGAGATGACCAGGTCAGTCGGCGCGACACCGCAGTCCTGCTCGAGGCGACGGGCGAGCTCGGCGTACGCCGCCTGCTTCTGCCTGTCGGAGCGTCCCTGCTGGAAGATCTGGACGACCATCACACCCTCCGTGCGCTCGAAGCCGAGGCCCGTGTCCTCGGCGATGACGTGGCCAACGGGGTGCTCGGTGACTATCTGGTAGCGGTCGCGCGGTGGGGCCGCGAAGACCTCGAGCATCACCTCTTGGACGACGTCGGCGATACGGCGGACCTCGGTAGCACTTCGGCCCTCTTGCAGGTCGATCCGGACGAGTGGCATGGGCTGTCTCCTGTGGGTTGTGTTAGATCAGCAGGGCACCGGCGGCGACGACAGTGAGGCCGACGGTCAGTTCCTCGAAGCGCCTTCGGGGGATCCGGTGGGCCACCAGGGCCCCGAGGGCGGCCCCGACGACCAGCGCGGGCACGAGCGCGAGGTCCATCAGCAGCATCGACCGGTCGAGGAGGTCGAGTCCCGCACTGAAGGGCAACTTGGCGAGGTTGACGATGAAGAAGAACCAGGCGCCGGTGCCAAGCAGCGCAAGCACGGGCAGGCCGGCCATCAGGAGGTAGAGCATCATCACGGGGCCTGCTGCGTTGGCGGTCATGGTCGCGAAGCCCGCCACCACGCCTACGGCGAGCGGCGCCGACGTACGGACCACTCCCCGCCAGCGGACCGGGATGCTCGCCATGCCAGCCCCGCGGGTGCGCACGGACACCTGGACCACCACCATCGCGAGCAGGACGAGCCCGATGGCCCGCTGCATGAGTGCCTCGTCGGCGCGGGCCACGAACCACGCTCCGAGGCACAACCCCGGGACGACCGCCGGGAGCAGGCGCAGCAGGTGTGCCCACTCGACGTGGCGGCGGTAGAGCCCGACCGCGATCACGTCCCCGACGAGCAGGAGCGCCAGCACGGCACCCGTCGACTCGCGCGCGGGCAGGACCAGGGCGAAGAGGGCGACCGACACGGCGCCGAGGCCACCGACAGCCGTCTTGGCGAAGCCCACCATCGCTGCCGCCGTCGCGAGCGCGACCCAGTCCGCGACACCCAGCTCCGGCATCGTGCTGCTCAGGCGGGGGCGTCGACCTGAGCGGCCTTCCTGAGGACGTCGGCGGCGACCTGGAGACCCTCGATGCGTCCGAGGGAAGTGTCCTCGTGCTCGATGTTGATCGCCATGTCGGGGTCGACCTCGCGCAGGGCGGCAACGAACCCGGTCCAGAAGGCGACGTCGTGACCCCGGCCCAGCGCCACGAAGTCCCAGGCAGCATCGGCGGGCCACTCATTGACCCACTCGTGACCACCGAGATTGACCCGGTCCTCGTCCGGGGACAGGCGCCGGAACCGCTCGTCGAGCACGCCGTACACCTGCGCGTGCTCGGTGTTGATGCGCACGTCCTTGGCGGCCGCGTGGACCACCAGCGGGCCGAGGTAGCGCACCGCGGCGATGGGATCCATGCCTTGCCAGAACAGGTGGCTGGGGTCCATCTCGGCTCCCACGTGGGTGGCGCCGACCCTCTCGACGAGTCGCTTGAGCGTCGGTGGGTTGAAGACCAGGTTCTGGGGGTGCATCTCGATCGCGACCGTGACGCCGTGGTCGGCCGCCAGGGCGTCGATCTCGCGCCAGAACGGCACCCCAACCTCGTCCCACTGGTAGTCGAGGACGTCGAGCGAGCCCGAGTTCCAGGCGTTGACGATCCAGTTGGGCACGGTCGCGCCGGGCTCACCGCCGGGGAGACCCGACATCGTCACGACGCGCGTCTGTCCGAGCGCGCCCGCCGCCCTGATCGCCCGGCGGAGGTCGTCGGCGTGCTTGGGGCCGATGGCGGGATGCGGGTGCAACGGGTTGCCGTTGGCGTTGAGGCCGGCGAGCGTGATGCCCTTCTCGTCGAAGAGGCCGAGGTAGTCGTCACGAGCGGACTGGCTCACCAGGATGTCGTCGATCGGGATGTGGATGGGCGGCAGGAAGCCACCGGCGTTGATCTCAGCGGCGTCCAGGCCGAGGCCCGCGATGACGTCGAGCGCGTCGGGCAGCGGTCGGTCGTGGAGGATGGCGGTGTAGACGCCGAGCTTCATGAGGGAGCCTTTCGGTGGGTGGGTGATGGTCCCTGCGGCGGTGCCTTGGGAGTGGATCAGCGGTGCGGCGGCTGGCCACTGGAGGCACGCAGCCCCCCGTCCACGGGGACCACTGCCCCGGTGACGAAACGGGCGTCCTGACCGGCCAGGAAGGCGATCACGTCGGCCACCTCGCTGGGCTCCGCGCTGCGGCCCATCGGGATCCGCCGGTGGAACTCCTCCACGTCGGAATCGGGGATGTCGGTCACGGCATCGGTCGCGGTCAGGGACGGAGCCACGGCGTTGACCCTGACGCCCTGGGGCGCCAGCTCGACGGCCAGGGACCGGGTGAGGTTGACGACGGCCCCCTTGGCGGCGTTGTAGGCCGTCATCCCCGGGTCACCGCCCAGGCCCGCCACGGAAGCGACGTTGACGATGCTCCCCCGCGACTCCAGCAGGTCGGGCAGCGCGGCCTGGCTGACGAGGACGATCGACTCGACGTCCGCGGCCATGACCTCGCGCCACAGCTTCAGCGTGACCTGCGCGAGGGCAGCCGTGCGGGAGATGCCGGCGTTGTTCACCAGCACATCGAGGCGACCGAAGGTATCGCGCGTGATGGCGATCATGGCCGCCACGGCGTTCACGTCGGTGACGTCGCACGCGACGACCACGGATTCCGTGCCGCCCAGCAGTGCGGCTGTTTCCGCCAGAGCGGTCTCCCGTCGACCGGCCAGCACGAGCCGGTACCCGTCCACCGCCAGTCGGCAGGCCGTGGCCCGCCCGATGCCCGAGCCCGCTCCGGTGACCAGGGCGACCGGCCGGCCTTCCGGGGTCATCGGCGGACGACCGGTCGGACGAGCAGGGAGAGCCGCCCAGCCGGGGTGTCGGTCATCGTGGGTCCTTCCCCTGTCGCGGTCTGCCGCCGCGGCAGCCGGCCCCAGCGAACTGCGTGGTGGTCCGTCATGTCAAGACTTTGTTCTAACATTCTGTGGAAGTGGTCACATCGGGATCGGCCTCGGCGAGGTCGACGATCCGGCGCAGGGCGACGGCGACGTCGTTCAACATCTCCTCGCACTCGTCGACGGCGGCTCGCATCCACCAGAACCCGTGAATGGTCCCCGGGTAGTGGTGGTGAGCGACTGGAACGCCGTCGGCCCGCAGCCGCTCGGCGTACGCGATGCCCTCGTCACGTAGGACGTCGAAGCCGGCGGTGACCACCACGGCTGGAGGCAGGCCGACGAGCGACGGCGCCCGGAGCGGGCTGACCAGGGGGTCGTCGCGAGTGGACGCCTCGGGCGCGTACTGACGCCAGGACCACGCCATGTCGAGGGTGGTGAGGCCATAGCCGTCGGCGCACTCGTGCGCGGAGGGCGTGTCCAAGGACCAGTCGACCGCCGGGTAGATGAGGACCTGCACAGCCGGCACTGGACGCCCGTCGTCCCGCGCCTTGAGGCACACGGCAGCGGCAAGATTGCCTCCAGCGCTGTCCCCCACCACTCCGACGCGGGCGGGGTTGATCCCGAGCTCGGTGGCGTGCTCGACCGTCCACCTGAAGCCTGCGTGGCAGTCATCGAGGGGCACGGGGAAGGGATGCTCCGGCGCCTTCTGGTAGTTCACGGCCACCACGACGCAACCCGTCGCCGCGGCCAACGCGCGGAACGGACGGTCCACGAGGTCGATGTTGCCCACGATCCAGCACCCTCCGTGGAACGCCACCAGCGCCGGCAGGGCTCCCCCGACGTCCGGCCGGTAGATCCGGACGGGGAGCTCGGCGGTGGGTCCTGCGATGAACCGGTCCTCGACCGCGGCGAGGGGCTCGCGTGCCCCCATGTAGGGCACCCACTCGTACTGGGCCGCCCGGGACTCGGCCACGGTCGCCTCGTGCATGGGGCGGCCGCCGGCCCGGGCCCGCTCGTCAAGGACGGCACGAGCCTGCGCATTGGGGACTGGATCGGAGCTGACGGTCACTGGTAGAAGTTCCTGGGCCACCCGTGCTCCTCCAAGGCTGCCAGTAGGTCGTCCGGGAACGGCTCCCCGTCGGAGTAGGCGATGTTCATGTCGACCTCCGCCGGAGTGAGCATCCCGGGGATGACGGTGGACACCTCCGGCGAGGACAACGCGTATCGCATGGCCGCCTCGGCCAAGGAGGGGTAGTAGGGCGCGCACAGCTCCTTCAGCGCACGGACACGACGCAGGGTCTCGGCGAAACGGTCCCCGCGGAACAACCAGGCGGGGACGGAGTCCTCGGGCCATCCGGCGTAGGTGTCCTCCGTCCAGTGACCGATCAGGGAGCCGGAGTCGAAGGGCACCCGGGCAATGAATCCCGAGCCACCCTCCCGGCCCGCCGGGAAGAGCTCGTCGCGGGGGCGCTGCTCGAACATGTTGAACACCACCTGGAGCGAGTCCACGAGTCCGAAGCGCGCCAGGTCGACCCCGTCCTCGGGGCGATAGTCACGGACGGAGACGCCGATCCGATCGATCTTGCCCTCCTGCCGCAGGGCACCGAGTACCTCGAGCCAGTCGAGCTGGGTGATGCCCTGGGGGAACCAACCGTGCAGCTGGAACAGGTCGATCCGGTCCACACCGAGGCGCTTCAGGGACTGCTCGACGTTCTGCCGGACGTACCACTCGGGGTAGCGCCCGCGCATCTGCGGGTCGTCCTCGTCGGGGGTCGGCCACTGCACCGGTCGGACCTTCGTCGCGACGTAGATCGTGTCACCGTCCCAGCGCCGCAGGGCCTCACCGATGACCTCCTCGCTGTGCCCGTCTCCGTAGAACTCGGCCGTGTCCACGAAGTTCACACCGTGGGCGAACGCGTGCAGCAGGGTGGCGATCGATGCCTCGTCGTCCACCTCGCCCCACTGCCCGCCCAGCTGCCACCCGCCGAAGGCGATCTCGCTCACCTTCCATCCCGTGCGGCCGAAGTCTCGGTACTTCATGCTGTCTCGATTCCTGGTGGTCTGCTGGTCTGGGTGGTGGTGGCGTCAGAGGTCGAGCACGAGTCGCGGGGTGCAGGATCGGGAGACGCAGATCATCATGCAGAGCCCTGCGTCCCGGTCGTCCTCGTCGAGGACGGAGTCGCGGTGGTCCGGGATCCCCTCGAGGACCGGCACCTCGCACGTGCCGCACGTCCCCTCCTCGCACGAGGACCGCACGCCCACACCCGCCTGGTCGATCGCCGCGAGGATCGACTGCTCGGGCGGGACCGTGAGCGTGATGCCGCTGCGCTCCAGGTGCACCTCGAAGGGAGCCTTGAGGACCGGCTCCGTGAGGGGCTTGGCCACGAAGCGCTCCATGTGGAGCGAGCGCTTGGGCCAGGCCTGGCAGGCGTTCTCCACGGCGTTGAGGAGGGGCTCGGGCCCGCAACAGAACACCTTCGTGTCCTCGAGCGGGACACCCAGGAGGCCCTGCAGGTCGAGCAGTCCCACCTCGTCCTGCGGGAGGACCGCGACCTTGTCGCCGTACGCCGCGAGCTCGTCGAGGAAGGCCATCGAGCTGCGCGTGCGACCGCCGTACGCCAGCTGCCACTCGGCGCCGGCCTGCTCCGCAGCGCGGATCATCGGCAGGATCGGGGTGATCCCGATGCCGCCGGCGATGAACACGTAGCGGGGAGAGGCGACGAGCGGGAAGTTGTTGCGCGGGCCGCGGACCCTGACCTCGTCACCGACGGCCAGACGGTCGTGCACGTGGAGCGAGCCCCCGCTGCCCGCCGCGTCCCGCAGGATGCCGAGTCGCCATACGCTGGTATCGGCCGGGTCACCGGAGAGGGAGTACTGGCGCGTGGCAACTCCGGAGATGATGAGGTCGATGTGCGATCCGGGCTCCCACCGCGGCAGCGCCTTGCCGTCCGAGGCACGCAGCGTCAGGGCGACGACGCCGTCGGAGACGACCTCCTTCGACTCGACCCGGACGTCGGTCTCCAGCTCGCGCGTGGCGAGCGTGACCCGAGTACTGAGGTGCTGCACCTCCTCCAGGTGCGCGGTCGACGCGTGCGGCTTGGTGGTGCGCTGCACCTCGCCCTCCGGTACGAAACTGATCGGCAGGCTGGA
The DNA here is from genome assembly GCF_001428425.1 of Nocardioides sp. Soil777. Taxonomy (NCBI): domain Bacteria; kingdom Bacillati; phylum Actinomycetota; class Actinomycetes; order Propionibacteriales; family Nocardioidaceae; genus Nocardioides; species Nocardioides sp. Soil777. The sequence goes on along the minus strand of NZ_LMSN01000021.1, from coordinate 65,691 downwards.
GAATCCCCGGACCATCTGCTTGACCCAGCGCTCCGGGCTCCCCACCACCCGCACCTCGACCCCGTCCAGCAGCGCGATCAGCTCCTCGACGACGACCTGGGTGACCAGTCGGGCCAGGGGTGCGCCCATGCAGGCATGGATGCCTTCGCCGAAGCTCAGGATCCGGTGCTCGGGTGCGATCGTGCGGTCGATGTCGAACCGGTCCGGGTTCTCGTAGACCGACGCGTCACGGTTCGCGGACCCGAGCAGCACCATCACCCGGGAGTCCTCCGGGATGGTGACGCCGCCGATGGTGACGGCCGACGTCGTCTGCCGGCACAGGTTGGTGCCGGGGGTGTCGAAGCGCAGGGCCTCCTCGACGAACGCCTTCACCTTTGCCGGGTTCGCCCGCAGGTGCTGCTGCATCGCGGGAAGCTTGTCGAGGAGAGCGACACAGTTGGTGATCAGGGCGGCGGGCGCGTCAGTGGAGGCCGAGAGCACCAGGTGGGCCAGGCCGGCCTGCTCTGCCTCGTCGAGGACTTCGCGTTCTCCGGCGACCAGGATCTGGCTGATGACGTCCGGGCCGGGTTCGGCACCGGCTGCGAGCTCGGCGCGACGTACCGCCAGCACCTCGTGGATGTGCGCCTCCGCCTCGCGGTTCGAGACCGCGGCGTCGTCGGGCAACCCGAACTGTCCGACGGTCCTGGCCATCGACCGGAGCAGGTGCTCCTGCCAGAAGGCACTGTCCGACACCGGCGCACCGATGAAGCGCAGGCCCGCGTCGAAGACCACCGGGAGTGCTACCTCGACGGCGAGGTCACCGCCGCCGCGGGCCCGGAGTCCCTGCAGCAGCTCTCGGGCCAGCTCGCGGATCTGCGGCTCCAGCGCGAGGATGCCCCGGCCTGCGAACGACGGCTGGACGACCTGACGGATCACGGAGTGGTGCGGCTCATCGAGGGCGATCAGGTTGCCCGGTCCGTAGGAGTCGTGGGTGCCGTCCATGTCGTTGCCCAGCGCGTTGACGAAGTGCTGGTGATCGGCCAGGCACTGCTTGACCTCCGCATATCGCGAGAGGACCCACAGGTCGCGCCGGGGGTTGTAGTAGACCGGCGCCTGCTCGCGCAGCTGGGCGTAGACCTCGTACGGGTGGTCGTACGACGCGTAGGACAGCGGGTCGTAGTAGACGCCCAGACCACCTCGGGCCTCGGCGGGCACGGCTGTGGACCGGGCCGTGCTGGGCTGGGCAGCCGCTGGCTGGGTGTCCGTCGACATCAGGGGACTCACTTCCTGTCCGGCCGCACTAGCACGTGCTAGTGACGAAGAACACCATCGTCAGCCCGAGGGCCAGACTTTGTCAAGACATTTGACGAGGGGCTGCCGTGCTCGACCGCACCACCAGGCTGACTGCGGTGACGGACTCCCGCGGACTGCTCGCGGGGTCACGCACCCTGCGCAACGCCGCCTCGACCGCCCGATGTCCCAGATCCGCGGGATCCTGGCGCACGGTGGTCAGGTCGACCGCGGCAAGGCCGGCGAAGCGGCTGTCATCGAATCCAGTCACCGACACGTCCTCGGGCACCGAGACACCTGCACGCGCCAGCGCGAGCAGCATCCCGACGGCCGCCTGGTCGTTGCCCATCACCACGGCCGTCGGCAGCGTTCTCCGACCGAGAAGCTGCCCGGCTGCCTTCGCACCGCATTCCTCGGTGTAGTCCCCCGCCAGCTCGATGACGTCCGGGTGCAGGGACGCCTCCTCCACCGATCGGAGGTAACCCGCCAGCCGGAGGGAGGCCGGGGGCATCGAGGAGCCGTGGACGTAGGTGACGCGGTCGTGCCCGAGCTCGACGAGGTGGCGCACGCACAGGGCGATCCCGTCGTCCCCCGCCGAACGGACGACGTCATGGGTCCGGTTACGACGCCCCGCGCCCACCGCGACCACGGGCACGTTGGCCCGCCGCGCCAGAGTCCGGAGCCCGACGGCGTCGAGCTCGGACCCGATGACAATGAGGGCGGCGCAGCGGTACCCAAGGAGCTCCTCCACGGCCTGCATGCTGTCGCGGGTGGCCGTCGTGGCGCTCAGGACCACCTGGAGACCGTGCACCGCCGCGGCCGGGTAGATGGCCTGGACGATGTCGGGCTCCGTTGCGTGCGCGGGCGCGAAGACCACCCCAAGCTGCTTGCTGGCCGACTGTCGAAGCGTCCGAGCACCGACGTGCGGGCTGTACCCCAGTTCCTTCGCGGTCTCCTTCACCCGCCGGCGCGTCTCGGCGCTGGCTCCCGGCTGGTCCCGCAGCACCAGAGACACCAGCTGCCTCGAGATACCCAGGTGCGCTGCTATATCGCCCATGGTGGGCTGGCGTCCCGCTAGGGAACGGCAGTCCTGTCGTGCGTCTTCCGGCACGGATCTTCTCCTCCGCAGACGGCACTCAACTGGATGTGTGGATGCTACCGGGACTCTCCGGGAGACGGCAGAGCGTACTTCCACACGCCCCCAACATCCGAGAGAAACAGGGCGACACCCGCCGACTTACACACGGTCCGGATTGGCGGCGACGATGGGCGGACGCCCTACGCCTCCAAAGATTCAACGGGCATGCGTTCAGTGGTCACGACGCTGCGTTCGGTCCACGTGCGGTCGCGCATCAGTCGCGTCAGGGTGACCGAGTCGAGCGAATCGGTGGAAGGCACCGACCGGCGACGGTCCGCGACAGCCAGCAGTTCGGTGGCCATCGCCCCGAGGTCGTGCAGGTTCTGATGCGTGTGCGCACGCTGGCCCAAGTCGACCTGGGCTATCGCGTCGACCCCGTGTCGAGATTCGGTGTCGAGGAGTGACGCCAGCTCCACGCCGTACCCCACCGGCACGGGCAAGGACGCGAACAGGGAACGTCGGATGGCCCACTCTCCCGCCAGCGGCTGCACCACGGCCGACAACGAGGGCCGGTGAACTGAAAGCCACGGGCGCGCCACGAGTTCCGTGACCCGTCCACCCTCGGACGAGACGCCCGTCCCCATGTCCAGGACCCGATCGTAGAAACCCTTGACCAGCAATGTCTCCGGGTCGCTGAGCAGCGGGCCGACGAGACCTGTGACGAAATGCGTGCCCCAGCCAGTGAGATCGGCATCTACGAACACGAGGAGATCGGAGGTGGTGACAAGCTGCGCCTTCCACAGAGCCTCGCCCTTGCCCGACCGCACTCCCAGGTCCGGCCTGACGTCAGCCACGGACCAGACCGTCGCGCCGGCGGCAGCCGCCTCCACCGCCGTGGCGTCCGATGACAATGAGTCCATGACGACCAGCTCGTCGACGAGGTCTGCGAGGTCGCTGGCGATCTCGCGGACGACCCCACCCACGGTCGCCTCTTCATCGCGTGCCGGGATCACCACGGCTACCGTGGCGTCGCCCTTGAGCGACCGCACCCGCTCCAGCGGCCAATCCCCCGACGATGAGGTCTGCCGCTGGTACCACGCTTGTGCGGCCCGGTTCATGAGACGGGTTCGTGCCTGATCTCATCCGGGAGGAGGTAGTCCGGCGACAGCTCGCGCATGCCGGCGAGCGTCTCGACGGTGGCGATCACGTCCCTGGCCGCGGCCACGTCATGGACGCGCACGATGTTGCCGGGCGTCGACGCGAAGTAGGCGATCGCCGCATGGGTCGCGGCGTCGCGCCCGCGCGGGGACCGTCCGGTGACCGCACCGAGGAAGTCCTTGCGTGACAAGGCGAGCAGCACGGGGCGGCCCAGCTCGCGGAGCTCGTGGATGCGGCGCAACACCGCCACGGTCTGGTGGGGCGTCTTGGTGAAGTCGGGGCCTGGATCGACGATCACTGCTTCCTCGGGGAGGCCGAGCGCCGTAGCGGCAGCCATCCTGTCGCGCAGGAACCATGCGACCTCAGCTCCCACGTCGTCGTAGAGCCCCTGCTCCTGGAGGCGGACCTTGGGCCGTGCCGCTGTGTGCATGATGACGAGGGCAGCGTCGTGCTTCAGGCACGAGCTCACCACCTCGGGGTAGAGAAGACCGCTCACGTCGTTGAGGATCGACGCCCCCGCCGCCAGGGACGCGCCGACCACAGCCGGCTTGTAGGTGTCGACGCTGATCGTCACGTGGGGGTACGACGAGTGCAGCCACTCGATGATCGGCACCACCCGTTCGATCTCGCGGTCGGCATCGAGCTCTGGCTGGTTGGTGATCGCCGACTGGCCACCGACGTCGATGATGTCCGCGCCCGCGTCGACGAGCGATGCGGCGAGCTCGAGCTGCTGCTCGAGCGTGCTGAACCTCCCGCTGTCGGAGAACGACTCCGGGCTTGCGTTGACCACACCCATCACCAGCGTCGTGTCGACGACAAGTCGCTTCCCGCCGACAAGCAGTGTCGGAGCGGCTACCGCGCCGGGACGGGCCGAGCCCACGCCGCTTGGCGCCATGTCTCGGAGCATCACACAGCCTCCATCGAGATGCCGCAGACCTTCGTGTCCAGGTACTCCAGCAGTCCCTCACGCGCCCCCTCGCGACCGAGACCACTCTGTTTCACACCACCGAAAGGCACAGCCGCGGAGGTCGGGTTGATGTCGTTGATCCCGATCATCCCGAAGTCGAGTGCCTCTGCCGTCCTCAGGGCACGACCGAGGTTCTGCGTGTATACGTAGGCCGCGAGCCCGTAGGTCGTGTCGTTGGCCATGGCGACCACGTCGTCCGCATCGTCGAACTCGATCACGGGGACGATCGGTCCGAACGTCTCCTCGCGATAGATCAGCATGTCCGGGCCCACACCGGTGAGTACCGTCGGCGCCCAAAAATACCCGTCGTCGTATTCCTCGCCCTTGAGCCTCTTCCCACCGACCGCGCAGATGGCGCCCTTGGCGACCGCATCGTCGACGTGCCGTTGCATCTTGTCGATCGCGGCCAGATCGATGAGCGGTCCGATGCTCACGCCGTCGCTCAACCCGTGCCCGCTCTTCATGCGCCCCATGCGCTCAACCAGGACCTCGGTGAATTCTCGCGCGATCGAGCGGTGCACGAAGACACGGTTCTCACAGATGCACGCCTGGCCGGAGTTCAGCGACTTCAGGGCGGCGGCACCCTTGGCGGCGCGCACCGGGTCCGCGTCGTCGAACACGATGAAGGGGGCGTGGCCGCCCAGCTCCATCGACACTCGCTTCATGCCGTGTGCCGCACGGGAGGCGATGATCCGGCCCACCTCCGTCGACCCCGTGAAGCTCACCTTGCGGACAACCTCGTTGGTGACCAGCTCGTCTCCCACCTCGACCGGATCCGACGACGGCACCAGGTTCACCACACCGGACGGAACTCCAGCATCATCGAGCACGCGAATCGTCTCGATCGCACACAGGGGAGTCTGCTCGGCCGGCTTCACGACGATCGTGCATCCTGCCGCCAGCGCCGGAGCGATCTTGCGCGTGAGCATGGAGATCGGGTAGTTCCACGGAGTGATCGCCGACGCGACACCCACCGGCTGGCGCATCACGAGGAACCGCTGGTCCGCCCGCGCCGACGGGATGGTCTCGCCGTAGACGCGCTTGGCCTCCTCAGCGAACCAGAGCAGGAAGTCCGCGGCGTATCGCACCTCGGTGCGCGCCATGCGCAGCGGCTTTCCCTGTTCCCGGCTCATCAGCTTCGCGAGTTCCTCCTGCCGCTCGAGCATGAGCTCCCAGGCCCGGTACAGGACCGCCGATCGCTCGTGGCCAGTCTTGCGCGACCACTCCCCGAAGGCCGCTTGCGCCGCTTCAAGGGCGCGCACGGCGTCCGCGCGCCCCGCATCGGCCACGACGCCGAGGACCTCGCCGGTCGCGGGGTCCGTTGACGAGAAGGTGTGGCCTGATTGGGCGGGCATCCATGAACCATTGATGAAGAGCATCGTCGCATCGTCCTACCGCGGAGATAATCAGTAACAGGAGCCTATAGAACTAACTATTGGTCCCCCTCACCGTACACTTGGGACAGCGCCGTCGACGGGCTCAGTCCACAATCCGACGTATAAGCACAATCAGGTGTATTATCAAGAGATTACCTCGAGAGGGACGGGTCCACATGAGCGGGATGATGGCGATGGAACGAGTTCGCGTGCCGAAGACCGCTGAGGTCGTCGCACAGGCCATTCGGATGCAGATCGTCCGCGGGGACATCTCCGAAGGCGACCCCCTGCCCAGCGAGGCAACCCTCATGGAGCAGTTCGGCGTATCGCGTCCGTCGCTGCGTGAGGCCTTCCGGATCCTCGAGTCCGAGAAGCTGATCGTCGTACGACGCGGCTCACGGGGCGGCGCCCGGGCAATGAAGCCCGATGTCACCGTCGCAGCCCGCTACCTCGGGCTCCTCATGCAGTTCGACGGTGTCCTCCTCAGCGACGTCTTCGAGGCACGAGCGCTCATCGAGCCACTCGCCCTTCGCCTGCTGGCACAGGACAAGAACCGCGCCTCATCGGCCAAGAAGCTGCTGGCCACCATCGACCAGATCACACCCGAGCTGACGGATCCACGAGTGCGCGCCGAGATCTGGATGAGCTTCTTCGTCCAGCTTTTCGAGCTGGCTGGGAACCGCACTCTATCGTTGCTGTACGGCACCCTCACCGAGGTCATCCGTGAGGAGCTCGAGGACTCCATGCAGGACCTCTCAAGCAACCCCGACGACGATTCAGCGTCCAGAGCCGTCCGCAAGGTGATGGCCATGGTGGTCGACGGCAAGGGCGATGAAGCCGCCAACTTCTGGATGGGCCAGATGTTCATGCTGCAGGAGAAGGTCGCCCGTCTCCACCGCCGCAAGACGCTCGTCGACTCTGCCTCCAATCGGCCGTGACGACCGCGACCGGGCACGGGGCTGTCCAGCCGTCCCTCGGTGGCCTGGTTTACCTGCTCGACCTCGAACAAGTTGACGCACTGGTCTTTCGGGGACCGCCTCCCAACGACGTGAAGCGGCAGGTCTTCGGCGGTCAGGTCATCGCCCAGTCCCTGATGGCGGCCTCCCGCACCGTCGAGGCAGGGCGGGCAGTGCACTCCCTTCACTCCTACTTCCTCCTGTCCGGTGACCCGACGCTGCCCATCGTCTTCCTGGTCGAGCGAGTGCGTGACGGTCGCAGCTACACCACCCGCAAGGTGGTGGCCAGGCAGAACGGCCGCGACATCTTCATCCTCACGGCTTCGTTCCACGTGTCCGAGGAGGGCGTCGAGCACCGACCACCGAGCCCGATCGGACAGGTCCCGCACGCCGAGGATCTCGAGCCAACCCGATTCCAGCCTGGCTTCCTGCATCCGATCGACATGCGCCCCGTCCCGGCCGGAGCCGCACCGGGGACGACCGGCCGACCCGTTCGACACGTCTGGGCCAGAGCCGACTCCGCGCTGCCCGAAGACCCCATCATCCACACGGGATCGGTTGCCTACGCCTCCGACCTGACCATGCTCGTCACTGCGCTCGTGCCGCACGCGCTCGTGGCCGGCTCCCCCGACGTGATGATGGCCAGCCTGGACCACTCCATGTGGTTCCACCGTCCCTTCCGGGGCGATGAGTGGCTGCTTCACGAGACAGAGAGCCCCATCGCTCACGGCGGTCGCGCCCTGACCCGCGGCGAGATCTACGACCAGGCCGGCCACCTTGTCGCCTCGATCGCCCAGGAGGGCGTCCTGAGACGACGCCGAAGCTCCTGACCGTCGCCTTCAGAGATCACACGGCGCGTCTCGGGCACCGGTTCGGCGGCGCGTCCTCGACACGCCGCCCAGCCCAGCCATCGGGGCGAAGGGTCAGGTTGACACCGTGTCGGCGCCGGCGAGGTCTCGTTCGTCCGTGGAGGCGACGGGTCTCCACGTGGTCACGAGGAGTCCGAGCGTCCCCACCAGCGCGACCGACAACGCAACGGCGCCACCGGTCCATCCAGCCACTACGATGTCGAGGGCGTCGTCCAGAGAGACCGCGCCCGGCCCGGTGATCGCCACGGCCAGGGCGACGACGGCGAGGACCAGGACGTACTCGTAGCCGTCCTTGAAGACGAAGAAGCCGTTCTGTCGGTGGGCGAGAACCCCGGCCACTGACATCACGCTCACCACGGCGGCGCACGCCAACGGCGTGAGCAGTCCTACGATCAGGAGCGCACCCGCGCCGATCTCTGTCACCACACTGGCCCAAGCCTGGAGCCGTCCATGGCGCAACCCCAGTCCCTCGAACCAGCCCGCCGTACCAGCGATCTTTCCTCCGCCGATCCAGTGGTTCAGCCCGTGCGCGATCATGGTCGCACCGAGAGTCAGGCGCACGATCAGCAGCGCGAAGTCCTGTGCGTCCATCGGTCAGACCCCCACCCGCTGATCGAGGACCACGGCGCCTGCGATCGAGACGACTTCGGCGCCTGCGGTCAGCCCCAAGAGCCCGCCCAGGTTCTGGCGGTGCCGAGCAGAGTCACCGAACAGCATCTCGCCGGCCTTGGCCTTGCGCAGGTAGAGGTGAGCTGGGTGTTCCCACGTGTACCCGATGCCACCGTGTATCTGGATGTTCTTCTCAGCCGCCTCGGCACAGGCCTGGCTGGCGTAGGCCTTCGCGAGGCTGGCCGCTAGGGCCAGCGACGCGGGCTCGTCGCTGGCCATACGGGCAGCGTGACGGGCCACCGCGGTTGCCGACTCCGCGGTGCAGAAGATCTCGGCACACAGGTGCTTGACCGCCTGGAATGACCCGATCGGCACCCCGAACTGCTCGCGCAGCTTCGCGTAGTCCACCGCCATCTCCAGCACTCGTTGGGTGACTCCCGCCAGCTCGGCTGCGAGGCCGGCCGCGGCAAGCGACAGCACGTGCCGCTGTGCTTCCGCGAAGTTCCTGCCCACGCACCGTGCGACGACGTCGGTGAGCTCGACGCGGCCGGCCTGGCGCGTTTGGTCCAGCGTCCGGAGCGGCGTTATCGAGACGCCGTGTTCGCTCGCCGGCACCGTGAACAGGCCGACGTCCCGTCCGGTGCGGGCCACGACAAGCAGCACGTCGACCGCCTGGGCGTCGAGCACGATGTCGATCTGCCCGTCGAGCACCCACGAGGAGTCAGCCTCACGGGCGACGACGGTCGACTCATCGGGTCGACCCGTCACACCCTCGCTGAACGCCACCGTGGCAACTCGCTGCCCGGAGGCCAGCTCGCCCAGGAGCTCGCGTGCTGCTGCGTCGTCGGTGGCCAGCAGGGCACTGGTGGCCAGCACGGCACTGGAGAAGAACGGACCCGGCAACAGGGAACGACCCAGCTCCTCGAGAACGACGGAGACCTCGACGAACGAGCTTCCCTGTCCGCCCAGCTCCTCGGGCACCAGCAGGCCCTGGAGGCCGAGCTGGACTGCCATCTGCTGCCACACGTCGTCGTCGCGGCCCATGCCAGTTTCGATGACGCGCCGCACGTCGCTCTCCGACGACTTGCGTTCCAGGAATGCCCGCACCATGTCACGCAGGGTGTTGGCCTCGGGTGAGAGGTCGTGGTCCATCAGTGCTCCTTGAGGTGGTGGTGACGGGTCATGCCGGAAGGCCCAGTACGCGCTGAGCGAGGATGTTCTTCATCACCTCGGTAGTACCTCCGGCGATGGTCGATGAGCGCGCCTGGAGGTAGCCATGGACGAGGTCACCGTCGTCACCGGCGATTGCGTCCACACCACCGAGCGCGAGCCGAGTACGAGCGAGTCGTTGACCGAACAGGCTCCACTCGAGCTTGATGATCGATTGCTCGGCACCGGGCTGGCCCGTTGCCTTGATGGACTCGAGGGATCGTTGGCCGAGCACGCCGACGACGCGGCCCTCGACATATCGCTGCACGAGCTCGTCACACAGCTCGGGGCTGAGCTCCTGACCAGTGTTGGCAAAGCTCAACGACTCGACCAGCTCCTCCACCTCGCGCTGGACCTTCGAGGCATGGGTGACCACACCACTGCGCTCGTGCCCGAGGGTGGTCATGGTCACCTGCCACCCCTGGTTGATCGGCCCCAACAGGCAGCTGCGCGGAACCCGAACGCCGGTGAAGAACACTTCGGCGAAGTCGGAGTCACCCGTGATCTGCGTGATCGGGTTGCGCTCGACGCCTGGGGTGTCCAGCGGGATCAGCAGGGCCGAGATCCCTTTGTGCTTCGGCGCATCGGGGTCGGTTCGCACCAGGAGCTGCATGTAGTCGGCCCGAGCACCGTCGGAGGTCCAGATCTTCTGACCATCGATGACGAACTCGTCACCGTCCAGGACGGCGCGAGTCTGGAGTCCGGCCAGGTCGGAGCCGGTGCCCGGCTCGCTGAACCCCTGGCACCAGATCTCGGTCCCTTCGAGGATCCCGGTCAGGTGCGACCGCTGTTCCTCGCTGCCCCACTGGGCGATGGTGGGCCCCACGTTGGCGACCCCGTAGATGCCGGCCGTGCTCGGTGCGCCGTACTCCGCGAGAATCTCGCTGCAGGCCAGGGCGGTGACCACGTCCAGCCCGCGCCCGCCGTGCTCCTCCGCCCACTGGGGTGCCACCCAGCGTCCCGACTGGAGGATCCCCTGCCAGGCCAGTCGTGCTTCGAACGGCGGGTCGTCCCCCCATTCAGCCTGGAAGACCGGCAGGTGATCGTCGAGGAACCGACGCAGCTCGTCTGTCGTCACGTTCACGGTGTGGTCTCCTTCTGTGCTCCGCTTCGCTCTTGACGCGCCATGCGGAAGGTTTCGGTGAGGGGCTCGACCAGGCGAAGGGTTCGCAACAGGTCATTCAGGTGTGTGCAGCCCTGTGGGCCGGTGAGCATCCTGCGGACGGTGGCCTCGAAACCGTCCAGGCGGACGCCGCGGAGCCGGAGCACGCCGGGGGCTGCGCCCGGACAGTCGGGCAGCGGCAGGGCACCGGGGCGCGCTTCGAGGTCAAGCACGGCGATCGGGGTCCCGCCCACGCGAGCGTCCACCTCGTACTCGTGCACGATCACTTCGGATCCGGCCGCGTCCGTGTAGGTGTCGCGGAAGTAGGCGTACACCCAGGTCTCCGGACCAGGCGTGATCTCCACCAGGCGGCGCCTCCTCATGCTGGAGTGCGGCGGCGACGGATCCTGGTGCCACACGCGGTCGTCCTGTCCGACCAGATCTCCCGCCGCAGGTCGGTCGGACAGCATGTCGACGACGGCACCCGAGTGCGACGCGGCGTAGCCGTCGGCCTTCCAGCCGGTGCACACCCCGAGCCCGGGCCCACTGCGCGGCATTGGTCTGTCCGAGGACAGCTCGTGCACCTGCGCGTACCCGGAAATGATCTGCATGCCAGGCATCTCGTCGAGCAGTGCGGCCTCCAGACCGCCCGCCTCACCGGTCCGCTCGAGGTGTTCGCCCAAGGCCCGGCGGAAGCCTTGTCGGGCCGTGACGCCCGCCAGCCCGGCCGGGACCGTGGGAGCTCCCGTGGTGGAGTCGGGGAGCAGCCTGCCGCGAGAGTCGACCCGCGCAACGAGCTCCCGGGTGGCGTGCGACCAGCTGGAGCCATCGGCATCGGTCATCAGGTCGCGTCCCCGGCCCGTCAAGCGGACTCCGTGCTGCCACGTGCCATCGGCGCACGCGTCGACGGTGGTGGTTCGTCGCAGGGAAGATGAACCCGATGCGGCGAGTCGGTCGATGGTCATGTCACCCCCCAGAGGACGATCCGTAGGGATCGGACGCTGACGCTCAGCGAGTCACCACAATCATATACCTCTTTGAGTTGATTGCCCAGAAAGGGCTTCACTCCATGAAGGCCACCTCGCCGTGCGCGACCGTGCACCGGACAACCACTGACAGCGGGTCCTCGACGGCGGCCGCGAGAGGCCGGTCCAGGACACAAAGGTCAGCGACGTCCCCTTCCAGGAGACGGCGCGGTGCACCGCCAGGGTCCAGCGGGTGCGTCTGCATCGCCTCCAGCGCAACGATCGGAGCCACTGACTCCTCCTCACCCAGCACCGCACCGCCCGTGGTGAGACGTGTGGCCGCAGCCCACACCGTTCGCCAGGGATCGGGGTCGCCGTACGGCGCGTCACTGCTCAGCGCCACGCGGACCCCGGCGTCCAGCAGCCCGCGATGCCTCCACAGAAGGGGCCGATCCGCGAGGTCGCAATCAGACAAGTAGTCGTCACCTCGTCGGTGGACCAGCGACGGCTGGGTGACCACGACGACTCCCAGTTCGGCCAGGTCGGAGGCCATGGCGTCATCGCAGACGGCAGCGTGCTCCACCCGATCGCCGGTCAACGCACCCGCCGTCTTGAGCGCGACGACTGCGAGCACCAACGATTCCCGAGTGACACAGTGCAGCGCCACTCCGCGTCCGGCGCGGTGCACGGCGTCGAACGTCGCGACAAGGTCGGCGAGGGACGGCAACGCGTGGTCCCCCAGCACCACCTTCCTCGGCGCTGGGCCTGCATCGGTGCCGAGGGCGACAACGCGTTGCGGCAGCTGGTCCCGCAGCAGAGCCAGGGACTGCTCGCTCATCGTCGGCGTGGCGTCGACCACCGTCGTCACACCGCGGGCGGCAAGCCGGCGCCCGAGCGCCGCCACATCTGGCGGGTCAGCGGTCGGCACCATCGCACGTAGTCGCTCGTCGGCCCGCCAGAGCTGGCCTGTGCGGCGCTCCAGGGGCGAGAGTCCGCCGACGTTGGACGGATCCGATGCAGCTCGGTCGAGCTCGGCGATCGCAGCCGAGTTCAGGGTCCACAGCGCGCCGCTTCGATGCTGCACCCGTACCGGTCGTTCCGGAGCGTGCGCATCCAGATCAGATCGGCTCAGCTCCGTCGCGGCGCCAATCACGCGCAACCAGCCGCCGCCGGACTCACGTCCGATCCTCGCCAGCCCGTCGCCACCAGAGACGTCGACGGACTGGTCCGCAGCAGCGGTGGCGAAGAGATGGATGTGGTGGTCGACGAGGCCGGTCAGCACGGCACCCCCTCGAGCATCGACGACCCGCGCACCGACTGGCGCCTCCAGGTCGGCACCGATCCGGAGGATCTGGCCACCCACGATGACCACGTCGACGATTCGCCCGCCGACCTCGCCGCGCCGGACGACCAGGGCCCCCGAGGTCACCGGTGTCCTGCACCTTCGAGCTCGCCCAGGACTGCCGTGGTGTGCCGACCGAAGTCGGCCGAGCGCCCCATCGGTCGACGGGCACAGGGCTGAGCTATCGGCACACCACCGACCGCGGCCGACCACCACTCCCCCTCACGCCAGGTGGCCGCCCTGGCCACCGGCGTGCAGTGTCGTCCGACCGCCTCGGCGGTGACCCTCGACATGGCCGCGTCGAGGAACCAGCGACCGCCACCGTGCCGGGCTTCCAGCACGGCCCTCGCGGCGTGCAGACCGGTCAGCGGGTCGGCCACCGCATCGCAGGATGGGACCGGCATCGCGGTGGCCGGGTCGACCACCCACGCCCCGGATCCGGCCGCCACGTCGTCGCCGAAGCCGACCAGGCGGGCTTCGTTACCCGATCTGCCGTGCGCAGTGATGCCCAGCCAGACGCCGCCGGGGCGCAGAAGGGGCTCGGGGGTGATGCCGAGCCCGCGCAGAGCACGTGGGCGGGATGCCTCGATGACCACGTCGGCACGAGCCAGCAGCAGGCGCAGACTTCTGAGGCCGGCGTCGGTCGTGAAGTCCAGGACGACGGATTCGTGCCCGGCGTGAAGGAGGTCGAAGAACGCCGGACTGCCGCGCCGCGCGCCGTCTGGCCGGTCTGCCGATTCCACCTTGACCACGCGGTAGCCGGCCAGGCCCAGCACGTGGGCGCACAGGGGCCCCGCCCACAGGGACGACAGGTCGACCACCAAGGGCCGCGGGTCCGACCGCTCGGCTCCGACAAGATCGGGAGCACCGTCGAGTCGTCTCGCAACGATCCCTTCCGTGCTGTGCTGCTCCGCGCCGCTGGCCGGGATGGCTGAGGCGGGGATCTCCAACAACCTGATCCGGGCGACCGCCTCGTCCGTGGCTCGACGAGCGACCCAGCCCTCCAACGCCCTCCACGGATCGGTGATCGCGTCGTCGCCCACGACAGCGGGCACCGACTCGAGGTCCGACTCCCGAGACAACGAGACTGCCAGCCAGCCATCGACGGCCCGGAGGGCACGGCATCGTCCGCCGACGGACCAAGGTGCACTGCGACTCAGGCCCTCCGAGGCGGCGCGCTCACCCAGGAGAGCAGGCCCGTCGAGGCGTACGGCGCCGAGCGAGAGCCCGCGGATCGCGTCCGCCGCCCTTTGGGCCGAGAGGACGACACCGTCCGGGACGCTCAGCGGCGCACCGCCGGCCGTCCCGGTGAGCGCCATCACACCACAGCGCGCCGCCACCTCACGCGCACGCGATTGGTCCGGAGACGTCATGGGGTGATCTCGTCGACGAGGCCCCACTGCTCTGCCCGCACTGCACCGATGGTCGCGCCGCTCAACCCCAGGTAGGCGGTGCGCCAGCGGCCGATACGGCGCGTGACACTGACCGTGCCTCCTGCCCCCGGGATCAGCCCCATCGCGAGCTCGGGCAGTCGGAAAGTCGTACCCGGGTCGGCCTCGACGCGGGCGGCGAACGCTGCGAGCTCGACGCCCGCCCCTATGCACGCCCCGTGGACCCGTACCTCGAGCCTCGGCCGGAGCACCTCGAGCGTGCCCGCCGCACCGGCCGTCGTTCGCACGAGGTGCGCGAAGACCGGATCAGATGTCGTACCGAACTCGTCGAGGTCGCCGCCGGCACAGAAGCCCGGGCCATCCCCGTGCAGCGTGACCCGGGTGACGGACGGGTCGGCGACCGCGATCCGGAGCGACTCGTGGAGCTGGTCTCGCAGTCGCGCGCTGTATGCGTTGCGTCGCTCCGGGTGGGTCAACGCAATGTCGAGCCAGCCGTCGTGACGCTGGACGCGAACAAGGTCGTGACCTGGCGGCGGAACGATCCTGCGCCCGCGCGCGCCCAACCAGGCCGCGAACTCCGGCCCGGCCAGCAACATCGAATACGCATAGGACTCCGCCAGCAGCCCTTGGTCGCCGTCGAGCCCGGAGTTCAGCCTCAGCAACGAACGCAGGGTCAGCGCAGCCATCGGGTGCGCCGCCACAGCCTCGAGGAGGTCCTGCGCTGCGATGCTGGGATCCGGAACCGGGACCACTGAGGGGGGGAGGTCGGCGGCCCCCTCAGGAGCGAAGGTGAGGTCCAGCCTCTCCGCCACCGCCTGCTCGGCAGGGCTGAGCGGTGCTCGGGCCACGCCGACCAAGAGCCTGGAACCCTGATCGAGCAGCTCCAGGACGTCGGGTCCCATGCCGGCGAGGTCGACCACGTCCCACGCAACCGCCGGTTGGTCGAGAGACCCGTCGGAGCCCACCAGAGCACGGTGCGCAAGGTCGTTCGGCGACACAGCGCTGCTGGTCTCGCGACCTGCCCTGGTCCTCATGGCGATCCCTCCTTGCCCACCGATTCGAGTGCGAGTACATTTAGTTAGATGAATTGCCTAGATAGGTCTTCCCTATCGAATGGGTTACCGCATACCCTATGACAAGGCCGGGTGTGACGGCCACCACATCATCGGACGGGTTTGCCGTCCCGCCCAGGAGGAGGGTTCCCATGTCACTTACCACCGGCGCACACCTGCGTACCGCATCGTCGCCGTGCGAGGTCGTCGTCGTGCGCGCGCCCAGTGCGACCGGCTCTGTGCTGTGCGCGGGGCAGGCCATGACGGTTGATGCCTCCCTCGACACGGGCAGTGCGACCGACGGCCCCATGGTCGCCCTCGGCAAGAGGTACACGCACGAGGCCTCAGGTCTCGAGCTGCTCTGCGTCAAGCCCGGCCCTGGGCCCTTGACGTTTGCCGGCGAAGAGCTGGTGCTCAAGTCCGCCAAACCACTGCCCGCCTCGGACTGACCGGAGACTTCGATGGACCTGCTCACCCTCTTGGACATGGTCGGCGCCGGCATGGGCGATCGCGTCCTCATCGGCAGCCGCTCGGGCGGACTCACCGCCGCCGAGCTTCGCGCACGTGCCGCAACCGGCGGCGCCTTGTTGCGTGACCTGGACGTCTCCACGGTTGTCTACCTCGGTGGCAACAACTCCACGTTCCCGGTGGCCCTGTTCTCGGCAGCAGCGGCGCACGTGCCGTTCCTGCCGGTGAACTACCGGCTCAGCGATAATCAGCTGGGCGAGATTCTCGGGCGTCAGACGTCGGCCCTCGTGATCACCGACGACCCGGCCCGGGTCGCCGCGACGAACCCCGACCTCGCGCAGATCTCCCTCGAGGAGTTCATGGCCCGCACCGTCCCCTCCGCGGCCGACAACGAGCTCGTGCCGGCCGACGCGGAGTCGGTCGCGATCCTGCTCATGACGAGCGGGACCACGGCCGCGCCGAAGAGTGCCGTGCTGCGACACCACCACCTCACGTCGTACATCCTGGGGTCTGTGGAGTTCGCCTCCGCCGAGGACGCCGACGCCACCATCGTCAGCGTGCCGCCGTACCACATTGCCGCCGTGGCCAACCTGCTCTCAAACCTGTACGCCGGGAGGCGAATCGTCTACCTCGACCACTTCACGGCGGCCCAGTGGCTCGACGTGGTGCGCGAGGAGCGGATCACCAACGGCATGGTCGTGCCCACGATGCTGTCCCGAATCATCCAGGAGCTCAAGGACACAGGGACACCCGCTCCCCCGTCCCTGAGGTCCTTGTCGTACGGCGGCGCCAAGGTGGCGGCGAGCGTCATCGCGGATGCCCTGACGCTCTTCCCTGACACGGGGTTCGTCAACGCCTACGGCCTCACGGAGACATCGTCGTCCATCGCCGTGCTCGGCCCGGAGGACCACCGTGAGGCCGCCGCAAGCGCGGACCCGTTCGTCCGCGCCCGTCTCGGCTCGGTCGGCAGGGCCCTGCCGCATGTCACGATCGAGATCCACGACTTCGACGGCGCGCCCTGCGATCCCGGCATCGTCGGCGACATCATGGTCCGCGGGCCACAGATCGCCGGCGAATACCTCGAGGGCGGAAGCCGACTGTCTGCTGACGGCTGGTTCCCCACACGCGACCGCGGATTCCTCGACGAGGACGGCTACATCTTCGTCCAGGGCCGCGCCGACGACACCATCATCCGTGGCGGGGAGAACATCGCACCGGCCGAGATCGAGGACGTCATCATCAGCCACGAGGCGGTGCGCGAGTGCGCAGTCGCCGGCATCCCTGACGACGAGTGGGGCCAGCGCATCGCCGCGTTCGTCGTGCTCCACGACGGCCACGACCTCACGGTGGAGGAGATGCGGGCCTACGTCCGGTCCCGCCTGCGAGGATCCAAGACACCGGACATGGTCAGCTTCCTCTCCGACCTTCCTGTCACGGCCACCGGCAAGGTGTTGCGTCGCGAGCTGGTTGCCGGGCACCTCGTACCCCAAGGCTGAGCCGCCTGCCAGGGGGCTGCCACAACCTCACGTCGCGGGCTCCGCGGCAAGGGCCAGCCACCTGATACCGTCTTGTCGTAACGCTTACGGTGATAGGACCGAGAACGACAGGACGGACGCACTGACATGACCGCTCGGGTGAATGGCGCGAAGGCAAAGCCACGGACGACCCGAAACCCCCGCGGCTCACTGAGCAGCGAGGCAATCCTCGCCGCGGCCTTCGAGCTCGCGGAGGAGGCGTCCGTCGAGAAGCTCAGCATGCCCAAGCTCGCCAAGCGTCTCGATGTCGGGGTGACGAGCCTCTATTGGTACTTCCGCTCCAAGGAGGACCTCCTCGACGCAATGATCGCGCAGTCGGCCGATGACTATCTCTCCCTCCTCTCGGACCATCCGGACACACCGTGGGACAAGCACTTCAGGCTCTACTTCCGCGAGATGAAGCAGATCTTTCATGACAACCCGGTGATGTGCGACTTCCTGGTGTTCCGCCGCTCCGCCGCAACCGTCACTCCCCGCCTCCGCTTCCTCGACCGGATCAACCACGAGGTGACCGTGCTCATCGACGCCGGTTTCGATCCGGAGACTGCGGCTCGTGGCTACCAGGCGATGTCGGTCTACACCCAGGGTGTCGTCCACAAGCAGCGACTCTTCCATCTCTCCGACCAGACCGACGATCGGTTCATGATGATCGATTCGCGGCGGATCTGGGCCGTGGAGCCCAACGGCCAGCCTGCGGCCTACCCGGGCCTGGAGGCTTCCCTGGACTACTGGAGTGCAAGCTTCGCGTCTGACGAAGAGTTCGAGGCAGGGCTGGACTTCATCATCGAGGGTCTCCGCAGCAAGCTGCCCACGACCGACCAGAGGGCCGCACGCAAGGCACGCACCAGCTGATGGCGGCGTGTCAGCTGCCGTAACGAACGACGCCAGCATGGATCGCGCTGCGGAGCCGACCTTGGTGCACCAGCAGGTCCAGGTGCGCGGCGGTCTCCGAGGTCGCCAGCATCTGATCGCCGGGCCCGAGGTCCGTGAAGTGCCGCTCGCGCCGAGTCCAGCGGAGCACGCGGGCCACGTCGGAGGCGGTGCATCCTTGGCTGACGGCCAGCAACGACTGCTGCAGACGCATGTCGTGGTGCTCGAGCAACTGGTCGATGCGCGCGTGCGCGCTTGGCGTCACATCGCCGTGGGCGGGCAACAGCATGCGGTCGGGCATCGCGCGCACGAGTCGTAGCGAGTCCATGTAGTCGCGCAGTGCCAAGCGCTGAGGAGCAGGCTCGACGGCGATCGAGGGAGTGATGGACGGCAGGACGTGGTCACCCGCGAAGAGCAGGTCATGCTTGTCGTCGACGAAGACCATGTGGCCACGCGTGTGTCCAGGCGTCGCAACCGCCTCCAGCCCGCGGCCTCCGGCCCGAACGACGGTGCGGTCCGTGAGCCAGCGGTCCGGCGCCTCCCACGTGCCGGGTGGCGCGTCCGGCAGGGGCAACAGGGGCAGCAGCTCCTCAGCTCCCAATCGAGTCAGGTGCTCGAGGCGGTCCTGCGCCCCGCCATCCTCGTCGCCGGCCATGATGGCATCGATCGTGGGCTTCTCCCCCGCGCCAAGCGAGATGTGCGTTCCGACCAGGCGGCGTAGATGCACCGCTTGGGTGTAGTGGTCGCGATGGGCATGGGTGACCAGGATGCGGTCGACGTCTCCGAACTCCGCACCCAGCTCGGCAAGCCCCGACCTGAGCTGCGTCAGTGCGACGTCGAGCGCCCAGCCCGGGTCGACCAAGGCGAGAGACTCTCCATCGGTGATCGCGTAGACGTTGACCGCCCGCAAGCCGTCGTTCGGCAGCGGCAAGGGGATCCGGTGCACCCCGGGCGCCACCGGGTGAACACCGGCCCGGGTCCAGTCCGACACCTCGTCCGGGGCCGGCAGCGCAGGACCGGCCTCGACACCGGTCAGCTCGGCCCCCGCTTGACCTGGTTGAACGGGACGTCCCGGTCGGCGGCGAACTCGCGAGGCATCCCCAGGATTCGCTCACTGATGATGTTCCGCGACATCTCAGAGCTACCGCCGCCGAGACTTGCGCCCTGACGCATGAGGTAGTTGACCGCGACGCGTCCGCCGACTCCGGGGTCACTCGGGTCGCCGCTCACCCCGGTCACTCCCGCGGCGCCGGCAATCGAGACGGCATAGTCGTCGACAAGCCAGTCCGTCTCGGCATGGAAGAGTCGCATGATCGAGGCGGCGGGAGGCGGCATTGCGCCGGAGGTGATGCCCCGAGTGACCCGACGAATGAGCTGCTCCTGCACCCTCTCCTTGGCGTGGGCCTCGCCGACCAGCTCGCGCACGCCCGATTCGCCGTTGCGGCCGGTCGCCCTGGCTACCTCCACGAGGTCGGTCTTGGGAGTGGCCACGCGTCCGGTGCCGCGTCCGCTGACGTAGGGCGAACCTCCACCCACGGCGGTCCGTTCATGGAACAGCTGTCGGGACGCGACCGCCCAGCCGCCGTTGACCTCACCCACGACAGCGCTCCCGGGGAGTACGACGTCGTCGAAGAACTCCTCGCAGAACTCCGTCGACCCGTTGACCTGGGTGATCCTGCGCATGGTGATACCGGGTGTGTCCGTCGGCATCAGGAACATCGTCAGACCGCGGTGCTTGGGAGCGTTCCAGTCGGTGCGCGCGAGGCAGAGGGCGTAGTCCGCGGCGTACGCCGAGGTACTCCATGTCTTCGCACCGTTGATCACCCAGGTGTCGCCGTCGCGGTCGGCGCGGGTGATCAGGCCGGCAAGGTCCGACCCGCCACTGGGCTCCGACAGGAACTGGACGAGGACCTCGTCGCCGCGGATCGCGGCTGAGATCCGCTCCCGCTTCTGATCCTCCGACCCCATGTCGAGGATGGTGGGAGCACAGATGCTGAAGGTCGGGACGTTGAGCAGGAGGGGCATCTGATACCCCTCCGCCTCCTGCGTGAAGGCCTCCTGGAACTCGCTACCGAGTCCGAGACCGCCGTACTCGCGGGGGAAGCAGATGCCTGCGAAGCCGCCCCCGTGCAGGAGCTTCTGCAGCTCACGGGCCTTGGCCCACTCCTCGTCGTCGTCACCCGGCGGCGGGGGTGCGGCATCCGGGTCGACCTTGGGCATGTTGTCGGCCAGCCAGGTCCGGGCACGAAGTCGGAAAGTCTCGACGTCCTCGACGGTGGTGTCAGTCATGAGTTGGTGCCTCTCTCAGAGCGCGATGATGTCGGCGATACGGCGGTGGTGGTCCTCAGGCGTTCCGTAGAGAGCCCGGTCTACCGTGGCCCGTCGCAGGTACAGGTGCAGGTCGTGCTCCCAGGTGACCCCGATGCCGCCGTGGATCTGCACGCAGTCCTGCAAGATCTCGACAGCGCGATTGGCCACGTACGACTTGGCGACGCTGACCAACTCAGCGGCGTCGTCGCCGTGGTCCTGGACTGCGGATATGGCGGCTGCAGTGGTCGCGTGGCAAGCCTCGAGCCAGGTCTTCATGTCGGCGAAACGGT
This sequence comes from Nocardioides sp. Soil777, assembly GCF_001428425.1. Taxonomy (NCBI): domain Bacteria; kingdom Bacillati; phylum Actinomycetota; class Actinomycetes; order Propionibacteriales; family Nocardioidaceae; genus Nocardioides; species Nocardioides sp. Soil777. The sequence continues at coordinate 44,875 of NZ_LMSN01000021.1, read as the reverse complement.
GCTTGAGCGCCTGGTACGACGCGAGTGGGCGCCCGAACGAGTATCGGTCGAAGGCCCACTGTGTGGTGAACTCGAAGACCCTCTCGAGCCCTCCGCACATCTCGGCGCACTGGAGGACCAGCGCGACCTGCTGCTGGCGCTCGATGATCCTCGCTGCCTGACCGGGGCGGCCTACCACTGCGGACTCCGGCACTTCCACGCTTTCCAGGTCGACCAGAGCGAATCGCCGCACCGTGTCAAGGCTCCAGGTCAGCTCGATGGTGAGGCCTGGCAGGTCGACCGGGACCAGGAACTGGGTGAGCCCTTGGTCGGTCGTGGCCGTGATCAGGATCAGGTCCGCCTGGTCGGCGAGCTCGACGCGGTCCTTGGAGCCGTCGAGGACGTAGACGCCGTCGTGCAGCTTGGCAGTCACCCGCGGCTCCTGCGGAGTCCACTGCTCGCCGGCCTCGTAGACCGCCCAGGTGGCAATGCTCTCACCGGAGACCAGCGACTCGATCGCCTCGGAGTGGTCAGGGCCGTCGCCCGCTGCCTCGACCAGCCCGGCGAGCACGATGTTCGTGGCCAGCAGAGCACCCGGCGCCACTCCAGCGCCGAGCTCCTCGGCCACGATGGCGAGGTCCTTGAGGCCCTCTCCGGACACCGTTCCGCCGCCCTGCTCCTCGGGGACCAGCATCGCGGCCCAACCCAGTTCAGCGCCGCGAGCCCACCAGGCGCGGTCGAAACCAACGGCGGCCTCGGAAAGCTCCCGCACCTTGGTGAGCGGCATCTCCTTCTCGAGGAAGCTCTTCGTGGTGGCGCGGAAGAGCTTCTGATCAGCGGAGAGTTCGAGCTCCATGAGTACTCCCTCGGTCGGCGCCTCCGGGGGCGCAGCTTGGTGGCACGACCCAGCAGATCACCATCAGGACATCTTGTCAAATGATCTACCTATATGGGTTACTTGGGTTCCTACACCTAATTGACCCCGGAGGCAGACGGTGAGCTTCACCATCCCCACACCAGCATCGGACCTCACGTTCGAGTCGGCTCGCGAGGTGTCCGACCGGCTGGCATCGGTGGACTACCTGCCCAGCACAGCCATCAGCTCGACCATCTACTTGGCCAGTCAGCTCGGCAAGCCCGTGCTCGTCGAGGGACCCGCCGGCACCGGCAAGACCGAGCTCGCCAAGGCATTGAGCCGAACGACGGGCGCGCGCCTGATCCGGATGCAGTGCTACGAGGGGCTTGACGAGTCGAAGGTGCTCTACGAGTGGGACTACCGCAAACAGCTGTTGCGGATCCAGGCCGGGGAAGGCACGTGGGCGACGGTCGAGGACGACATCTTTAGCGAGGACTACCTCCTCACTCGTCCGCTGCTCGAGGCCATTCGTGCCGACGAGGACGTCATCTTGCTGATCGACGAGGTCGACCGACTCGATGTTGAGACCGAGGCCCTACTCCTCGAGGTGCTCTCCGACTTCCAGGTCTCCATCCCGGAGCTGGGGACGGTCACTGCCCGCCGTCGTCCCTTGGTGCTCCTCACCTCCAACAACAGTCGCGACCTCTCCGAGGCGCTGAAACGCCGCTGCCTGTATCTCCACGTCGGCTACCCCTCCCCCGAGCGGGAGCGGGAGATCGTGCTGGCGTCCGTGCCCGGCATCTCCGAGCAGCTGGCAACCCAGCTCACCGAGGTCGTGGAGTCGTTGCGAGCGATGGACCTCAAGAAGCGGCCATCCGTCTCGGAGACTCTCGACTGGGCGCGCACCTTGGTGCTTCTGGACACCACGGAGCTGGACGCGGAGACGGTGCAGGACCATCTCGCGATCCTGCTCAAGCACCAGACCGACATCGAACGCGCCCACGCCGACCTGGCGGAACGCTCGGCATGAACGCGGCGCCGGACCGAGCCCCGGTCGTCCTCGTCCACGGAATGGGTTCGACGTTCGACCACAACTGGCGTCAGTCAGGCTGGGTAGACCTGCTCCAGGGCGAGGGATGCGAAGTCTTGCCCTTCCTCCTGCCGGGGCACGGAGGGTCGCCGGCACTGAGCGGCCCCACCGACTCGGCGCAACGCAGACTGCTCATGGCGGTCGACGCCCTCAAAGGCCCGGTGGACGTCGTCGGGTTCTCGGCCGGAGCCGTCGCCACACTGGCAGCGGTCATCGAGCGGCCCCACTTGTTCCGACGTGCAGTGCTGCTCGGCATCGGCGACGCGATGCTGGACCGACGCACCGTCGGCGTCACGTTCCTGGCCGACGCGCTCGACGAGCCGGCGGAGAACCCTCCAGCATCGACGTTGGTGCGCCTGATCCGCCAGATGGTGCGGGTCGCCGGCAACGACCTGTCGGAAGTCGCCGCCTATGCCCGAGCCATGCCGCCCCCACCGACCTGGCTGCAGATCGCGAATATCGACGTCCCCATGCTGGTGGGTGTCGGGGACCGCGACGAGGTGGGGCCCGCCGACCGGTTGGCGAGCACGCTTCCATGCGGCCGGCTGGTCACCCTGCGAGGCGTCGACCACTTCACCACGACCTCCAGCTTTGCCTCTCAGGACGCCGTCCTGCGGTTCCTTGCGGACGTCACGCCGGGAGCGGAGCCAGCCGCCTCCGGGACGCTGACATGCTGAGCACGCTGGAGGGCCTCATTGCCGAGCTCCGAGCGATCGGCGTCCCCGTCTCGACCACGGAGACCATCGACGCTGCACACGCCATGCAACACATCGACGTGCTCGACAGGGCCGAGCTCAAGTCAATGCTGGCCTCGACCCTGGTGAAGAACCATGAGCACCAGCTCGCGTTCGACACGGTCTTCGACTTGTTCTTCTCTCGCGCGAGCGCATCTGCCCGGCCCCTCGCCCCGGCAGATGGGATCCAGGACGATCTCGGCCGCTCGGGAGGTCCCCCCGGCAGCACGACCAAGTCGCACCTCGCGGCGCTGGGAGATCTGGCGCTTCGCGAGCTGCTGATCACCGTCCTTGGCGCCAACGACGAGCTCGCCCTGCATCCGCTGGTCGTCGAACTGGTCGACAGACACACCCGGATCGAGCCGGGACAGCCGGTCGCCGGGACGTTCCACGTCTTCCGGACGTTTCGCGCCGTCGACCCGGGCGACCTGCGCGAGCGGCTCACGCGGCCAGTCGGCCCTGGTCCGCAGTCGTCCCTGACTCTGTTGAAGCGGCGCCTGAGCTCCGAGAAGGCCGATCAGAAGGTCGAGCGCCTGCGCCAGGCCATCGAGTCCGAGGTTCGCCGCCGCCTCGTCCTCGACCGAGGCGCGGCCGCGGTGGCACGATCACTACGCCAGGCCCTTCCCGAGGACGTCGACTTCCTCACCGGCTCCGCCACGGAGGTAGAGGCCCTGCAGGCGATTCTCGCTCCCCTCCCTGGACAGCTGGCCGGGAAGCTGGCCGAGCGGCGGCGGCGTGGGCGCAACGGACACCTCGACTTCCGACGTACTGTCCGAGCCTCGATGTCTACCGGGGGCGTCCCGGTGCGTCCGATCTTCCGCCGGCCACACCCCAACAAGCCCGAGCTCATCGTGCTCGCCGACATCTCAGGGTCGGTGGCCACCTTCGCGCGGTTCACGCTTCAGCTGGCCCACGCCATGCGCACGCAGTTCCGGTCCGTGCGCAGCTTCGTCTTCATCGACGGCATCGACGAGGTCACCGCCGTGCTCGCGGACTCCGACAACATCGTCGAGGCTGCCGAGCGGATCGACGCCCGCAGGAGTGGGATCTGGCTCGACGGCCGCTCCGACTACGGCCACGCGCTGAGCACGTTCCGACGCGAGTGGGGCGACCAGGTCAGTAGCCGAAGCATCGTGCTCGTGCTCGGCGACGCCCGCTCGAACTACCGTGCTGCGTCACCCGAGAACCTCGAAGCGATCCATCAGCGCGCCTCACGCGTCTACTGGCTCAACCCCGAGCACATTGCGGCATGGGACGACGGCGACTCGGTCATGAGCCAGTACGCAGCCCACTGCGACGGCGTCTTCGAGTGCCGCAACGTCCGCCAGCTCAAGAAGTTCATCGAGCAGCTGGACTGACCCACCGGGGTCAGTCCCCGTCACGACCATCCGGTCCGGAAGGAAGCACCATGCCTGACAGCAACGTCTCGGAGGCGATGAACGCCGCCGTCGGCACCGAGCTCACCCGCCAGGTGAGCCATTCGGTGAGCAAGTCCGACATCCGCCGATGGGCGCTCGCCGTCTACTGGCCGGAGGAGGCACCGGCGCTCTTCATGGATGAGGACCTTGCGCGCACCACCACCCACGGTGGTGTCGTCGCGCCGGAGGAGTTCAATCCGTTCGCCTGGGCGGTCGCATCGAGCGTCTCGAACCGCCCGGACGCCACCCCTGAGCCGAACAACCCCGACAACACCGAGATCCAGGCCGGCGTGCCGGGACCTGGTCTGAAGTTCCAGCTGAACGGCGGGATGGAGACCGAGTACGGCGCACGCATGCGCCCCGGCGACATCATCACCAGCGTCCGGCGCCTCGGCCCGTACAGCGAGCGCGAGGGACGACTGGGCCTGATGCTCTTCAGCACGACCGAGGACACCTGGACCAACCAGGACGGCGAGCTCGTCAAGCGCACCGTCACCACGCTCATCCGGTACTGAGAGGACGCACAGTCATGACGACATCGACCATTCATCAGGTAAAGATCGGCGAGGAGATCCCTGCCTTCACCCGCGAGACAGGATTCGCGAACTGGAACCGGTACGCGGCCGTGAACGACGAGTTCGTGCCGATCCACATGGACGACGAGGCAGGTCGCGCCGCGGGATACGTCACCGCATTCGGAATGGGCAACCTGCAGTGGTCCTACTTGCACAACGCACTGCGTGCGTGGATGCCCGCCGGCGCGCGGATCGCGCGCCTGTCGTGCCAGTTCCGCGGCCCCAACACCAAGGGCATGACGGTCACCGCACGAGGAACCGTCACAGGTGTGGACACTGTGGACGGCGTGCTGACTGCCACGGTCACCCTGTGGACCGAGGACCAGGACGGCAACAAGCTCGCTCCGGCAACGGCGATCGTGGAGCTCGGTTGACCGCTTGATCAACGCACGAGGATGCCCCCGCGAACCATCGCGGGGGCATCCTTGCGTCTCATCCGTCGTGCGTCGCGATCATCCGGCGAACGGGTCCCCCGGGATCTCCTCGGTGGTGAAGAAGATCGGCACACCGTGCGAGTCCTCGACGCGGGTCATCAGGAGGTCGCCGCGGAGCTTGTCGGTGCCGATGCCCTGCTTGGTCAGCCAGGCTTCAGCAGAGTCGAGGTCGAGCACCTTGAAGCGGAGGCTGTAGATCATGTTGCCCCACTTCTCCACGTGGCGACCGAGGTCGGAGTCCGGTTCCAGCGGTTCGGCCAGCTGGAGCAGGCAGTCACCCAGCTGGACAGTCTGGAACTTGGCCTGCGTCACCTCGTCCACGCCCTCCTGGATCGGTACCGCCTGCATCACGTCGACGTACGTCTTCACCGCGGACTCGAGGTCCTTGACGCCGAGGGTGACGTAGGAGAAGCGCTCGATCGTGAGCGGGTGCGAGCGCCACATCTTGACCTGTGACGACCAGGTCTCGAGGTCGCGCGGGTCGTTCGGCATGTCCATGCGGCACATCTCGACCATGAGGCCGGCGGTGTCGCGGGGGCTCGGGTAGAAATACAGCGTCTCGGGGTCGAGCTTCTCGATCTTTCCGCCACCGGGGGCACCGATGTAGATGCCGCGCTCGAGCAGCCGGTCAGCCAGCCCCTCTAGGTCGTCGACCTTGTAGCCAACAGAGTGCAGGTGCTCGCCGTACTTGCTGTAGAACTTGCCGACGGGCTTGGTCGCATCGACCGGCTGGGCAGGTGCCATCGTCTCGATGCAGACGTCGCTCACCATCCAGAGACCGGCATACCGGTCCTCGATGGGTAGGTAGTTCGGCTCGTCGACGCCGAGGTAGCACAAGCCACCGAATACGTCCTCGTAGAACCGGTTCAGCTTTTCGACGTCATCGGTCATGTGGATCACGTGGATCATCTGGCCGATGCCGTAGTCACCGGTCTTCTTCACGATCTTCTGCATTCGAGCACTCCTGTCGAGGATGGTGGGTCGGGCGACCCGGTCAGGCTTGGGCGGGGTCCGCCGGGTGCTGGCGGTACCACTGGAGCTGGGGCGGGGCGTTGACGAGGTCGAGCGACTCCGACATCTGTATCCGGCCCGAGCTGACGCCGTCACCGAGCGCCGCGGACGCGGCAGGGATGTCGTCGTCGTCCATCTCGTAGACGGCCAGGAAACGGCCCTGACCGCCGGCCTCGGGGTCCACCAGTGCGTAGCGTGAGACCGAGCCGATCGATGGAACGGCAACGCGCACCTGTGGGATGTGGGTGTTCAGGTACCACTGCTCGAACTCGGCGTTGCTCTCCTGCGACGCCGGGCTGGCCCAAGCCAGCAACATTGCTTTCGCCATCTCGTTGCTCTCCTTCAGTTGGTGGGCGTGACGGTTCGGGTCGTGGACCTGGCGGTGACTGCGTCGATGCGCTGGTCGCGCTGGCCCGGGACGGCCGTGGCCAGAGCGCCGACGACGGCACGGCGTACGGCGGCGACGTCCTCGGCGACGACGGCGTCGACCACGCCAATGTGCTGCAGGTCTGCCGCGGTCATGCGTAGGTCGCGGGTGAGCTCCGGCGCACGCTCCGCGTCGCGGTAGAGGATCGCGGCGCCGGCCTCGGGGCCGATGACCGAGAAGACCGCTCCCTCCGTCATCAGCAGCCGGTCGGAGTGGGCCAGCGCGATCGCGCCTCCGCTGCCACCTTCCCCCACGACGAGGCCGACACTGGGGGACCTCAGTCGGGCCATCGCGAGTAGCGTGCGGGCGATCTCACCAGCGATGCCGGCCGCCTCGGAGGCTGGGGAGGGGTCGGCGCCCGGGGTGTCGATCAACGTGAGCACGGGAAGCCGGAGTCGGTCGGCGAGGGTGAGCGCACGCTGAGCCAACCGAAACGCATCGGGAGTGGGATGCTGGGCACCGTCACGTCCCCCGAACCGGTCCATCGCAACCACGACCACACGTTGCCCGGAGACAGTGGCCAGCCCCGCCCGGAAGGAAGGATCGGCGCCGCGCAGCTCGACCCAGGAGTCGGTGAGCCAGGCGGCCCACTCGAGGCCGGACGGTCGAGCGTGCGAGCGGCAGCGCACCAACAGTTCGTAAGGGTCGGCGGGTACGGTGCTGCGATCAGGCTGGTGGGCCCTGCCTCCGGGCGGGACGAGTGGACACGCGGTAGCGGCGCCGACTGCGGAGGCGAGCCATTCCCACCGGCCCTCCACCGGGACGACTGCGTCGACGAGCCCGTGCTCGAGTGCGGACTCCGCCCTGTGCGACGTGGGAGGCGGGAACTGGCCGGTGACCTGAGCGACGACTCGTGGTCCACCGAATCCGATGGTGGCTCCGGGCTCCGCGGCGCGCACGTCGGCCAGCGACGCCCAGGACGCGAAGACGCCGCCGGTGCAGGGGGAGTGCAGGTACGCCGCCGTCATCAGGCCCGCTTCGGCATGGCGGGCGGCTGCGGATGCCGCACGCGCCATCTGGACCAGGGAGACCATCCCCTCCTGGAGACGCGCGCCTCCGCTCGAGACGGTCTGCACGACAGGCAGCCCGCGATCGGTTGCGCGATCGAAGGCCTGCACGATCCTGTCCCCTGCGACCGAGCCCATGGTTCCGCCCTGTCGAGCGAACGCGCAGTCGATCCACACTGCCTCCCGAGATGCCAGCGACACCAGCGCGGTGCGCACGGACTCGTCCTCGGCGGCCGGTGGGACATAGTCCCGGAAGCCGAGTGGGTCAGCCGAGTGGTGGTCCTCGTCCCACCGCTCAAGGACGATGGGATCCGTGACCACGTCGGGCGGGGAAGTGAGCACGTCAGTCGTCATAGCTGTAGAAGCCTCGTCCCGACTTGCGTCCCAGCCATCCGAGCCGGACGTACTGCTTGAGCAGCGGCGGCGGGAAGTACTTCGGGTCCTTGTACTCCTCGTACATCGAGGCGGCCATGTCGTGCACGATGTCGAGGCCGATCAGGTCACTGAGCCGGAACGGGCCCATCTTGTGGTTGAACCCAAGGGAGATGACGCTGTCGATCGACTCCATGTCCGCCACACCGCGCTCGTAGGCCCGGATCGCATCGAGCAGGTAGGGAACGATCAGCAGGTTGCCCACGAAACCGGGCACGTCGTTGACGACGACCGGGCTCTTGCCCATCGCGATCGCGAGCTCACGCATGCTCTCCACGTGCTCGGGAAGGGTGACCGGGGTCTTGATCACCTCGACCAGCTTCATGGCCGGCACCGGGTTGAAGAAGTGCAGCCCGACGACGCGCTCCGGACGGCTGGTCGCCGCGGCCAGGATCACGAGCGGAATCGTGGACGTGTTCGACGCGATGAACGTCTCGGGGCCGACGAGCCCGTCGATCTCGGCCAGGATGCGGTTCTTCAGATCGACGTCCTCGAAGACCGCCTCGACAACGATGTCCGCGTCGACGATCGCGTTCATGTCTGTGGTGATCGTGTAGCGGGTGGCGGCCTCCGCGGCATCCGCGGACGTGATCTTGCCGCGGGCAAGTGTGGCGTCCAGCCCCGCTCGGATCCGCTCCCTGGCGACCTCGGCACCGGCCTCGGTCGTCTCCACTCCGACGATCTCAATGCCCACTTGCGAGGCCACCTGGATGATGCCGGTGCCCATCGTTCCGCAGCCGACGACTGCCATCCTCTTGATCTGCATTGGAGCTCCCATGTGTGATCCGTGTGCCTCATCAACCGTCGACCACGTACACGGCCTCGGGATGATTAGTTGGACATTTCGCCATCGGGCGGTTGGAGAACGTCGCTCCCGAGGGGTGTGGCCCCTTGGGAGCGACGTTGCTCTGGGTGAGGTCAGGAGACCTCGATGACGACAGCGCCACCCTGGCCACCGCCGGCGCACATGGCGGCGATCCCGATGCCACCGCCACGGCGGCGCAGCTCGTGTGTGAGGGTGGTCAGCATCCGGGCACCGGATGCTGAGACGGGGTGCCCGAGACTGCAGCCACTGCCGTAGATGTTCACCAGCTCCTCGTCGATCCCGAGCATCTTGCACGCGGCGACCGGGACCGAGGCAAATGCCTCATTGATCTCCCAGAGGTGCACGTCGGACACGCCGAGGCCGGCCCGCGAGAGCACCTTGGAGATCGACTCGAGGGCGCCCATGCCGGTGAGTCGGGGCTCCACACCGACGGCGGCCCAGGCGCGCACGACACCCAGTGAGTTCAGTCCTTCGGCAGCCGCCAGCTCGTCGCTGGTCAGCGTGAGTGCGGCCGCGGCGTCGTTGATGCCGGAGGCGTTGCCGGCGGTGATCGAAAAGCCATCGATCTCGGGATGGAGGGGCTGAAGGGTGGCTAGCTTCTCCAGAGAAGACGTACGCCGAGGGTGCTCATCGACGGCGAACTCGGTGACAGAGCCATCCTTCAGCGTGACCTTCATCGGGGTGATCTCGTCGTCGAAGACTCCCGCGTCGATCGCACCAACGGCCCGGTGGTGGGAGCGGACGGCCCACGCATCCATCTCCTCGCGGCTGACGTCGGCCGCCTGCGCGACATTCCAGCCAACGCTCAGCGTGACGTCGTCGTTCGCGCCGTCCGAATAGGGAAACGTCGGCGCCATCCGAGTCTCGATCTCGCCCTCGGTGCCAGGGACGCGCCACGACGTCGCGGGCGACAGCGAGGAGGACTGCACGCCACCAGCGATCACGGCCGTGTCCATCCCCGCTCGAATCGACGCCGCCGCATTGCCGACGGTGGTCAGGCTCCCCGCACAGTGACGGTTGACCGCCTGTCCCGGAACTGTCGTCATCCCGGCGGCGACGGCTGCATAGCGAGCGAGGTCGCCGCCGCCGTACAGAGACTCCGCCAGCATGACGTCGTCGAACCGCTCGGGCGCCAGGCCCGATCGCTGGACCGACTCCGTGACGATGTGAGTGGCGAGCTCCTCTGCGGGCGTCTCGCTCAGCGACCCCTTGCGGGCGGTCCCGATCGCGGTACGGACAGCACTGACGATCACTGCTTCAGGCATGTGACACCTCATCGGTAGGACTTGGACGCTCACAGCCCTGGGGCGGCGTCGCGAGCGAGTGTGGATGAGAGTCTAGAACAATCAGTACAACTGTGTAAACTAGTTAGATGAATAGCCGTGACGCGGCTTCCAGACCGCCGGAGGCGGACGACACAGGAGGAACCATGGATCTGTCAGGTGCATCAGCGATCGTGACCGGCGGCGCAGGCGGCTTCGGCGAGGCAACCGTGCGCCGACTGGTGGCCGCAGGAGCCAGGGTCGTCATCGCGGATCTGGCCGAGGAGAAGGGCAAGCTGCTCGCCGACGACCTCGGCGAGAGCGCGATCTTCGTCTCCACCGACGTCACCAGTGACGACTCCGTCGATGCGGCCATCCGGGCGGCCGAGGACCTCGGCACACTGCGAGTGGCCGTCGTCGTGCATGGCGGCCCAGCCGCGGGCAAGCGCATCGTCAACCGCGAGGGCAAGGCGTACCCGGCCGCGACTTTCGCGCGCACCATCGACATCTTCCTCACCGGGACGTATCGGGTGCTGAGCAAGTCTGCCGCGGCAATGTCGCAGAACGAGCCGCTCGATTCCGGTCAGCGCGGCGTCGTCATCACCACTGCGAGCATCGCGGGGTACGAGGGTCAGGTCGGCCAGTCCGACTACTCCGCCGCGAAGGGCGGCGTCATCGGCCTCAACCTCACAGCGGCGCGTGACCTCGCACCCGTCGGCGTCCGCGTGATGTGCATCGCGCCCGGGACATTCTTCACGCCTGCCTACGGCTTGGCCGAGGAGGAGGCCCAGGCCAAGTGGGGCCCGGGCGTGCCCAACCCCAAGCGCATGGGCCACGCCGACGAGTACGCCAGCCTCGCGCTCCAGATCGTGCAGAACGACTACCTGAACGGCGAGACGATCCGGATCGACGGAGCGCAGCGGTTCAACATCTGACCCCCATCGACAAGGAGGGCCGGTCCGCTGTCGCGGACCGGCCCTTTCCTGCTGGTGCGGTCAGCACCCCTTCCAGACCGGTGCTCGCTTCTCGGCGAACGCGCGAGGACCTTCCCTGGCATCCTCCGATCCACTCACGCTGAGCATCTGCCGCGAGGTCTGCTCCCAGAGCGGGACCTCCGCCGGGTTGTCACCGTCGACGTGCCCCAGAGCGATGCGCTTCGTGGCCTGCACGGAAAGCGGCGCGTTGGACGCGATCTTTCCGGCGAGTGCCAGCGCGGCGTCCAAAAGCCCGTCGGCAGGCACCACCTGGTTCACCAGGTGCAGCTCCAGGGCCCTGTGGGCGGTGATCGGGTCACCGGTGAGGAGCATCTCCATGCCGACGCGCAACGGCACCTGCTTGGTGAGTCGAAACGCCCCTCCGGCACCAGCGACCAGGCCGCGCTGCACCTCAGGCAGACCGAACGTCGCGGTGTCCGCAGCCACCACCAGGTCGGCCGCGAGCGCGATCTCGGTGCCACCCCCAATGGCGGGCCCGTTGACGGCGACGATCGTCGGCTTCCCGATGTAGTGCCCCACGAAACCGGCCAGCCCCCACTTCTCCCGCTCAGCTCCCTCGGGGATGATCCGTTCGCCGCGCATGATGGCCTTGAGGTCGGCTCCCGCACAGAACGCCTTGTTCCCGGCGCCGGTGAGCACGACGACGCGCACGTCGTCATCGGCATCTGCCTCGGCCAAGGCGTCACCGACCTCCAGGCACACCGCCTCGTTGACGGCGTTGCGTGCCGCCGGGCGGTTGATCGTCACCAACATGACGTGCCCGCGTCGCTCGACGAGGACTTCTCTCTGGTCTTCGACGGAGCCCACCCGATCGGCGGAATCCATCACCTCTAGCTCGGTCATCTGCTGCTCCTACCGCTCGGTGGCCCTCGAACAGGCAGCGATGTCTACCCACCCAGACCCTCATCGTCTAAACTATGTATAAAGGTAACCTATTAAACGGATTACATGAATGGCTGAGAAGACATGCTCTTCTCCGGACCTGGAGGACGTCGTGAACCGTCAGGCCCGTTCAGCGCCGGAGGCGAGTCGAGGTCGGACCGCACTCACGGTCGCGACGCTGTCGATGTGCGGGACGGTGGTCGCTCTCCAGCAGACCCTTGTCGTTCCCCTGCTCCACGACCTTCCCAGGCTGTTGGACACCACGGTCGACAACGCTTCCTGGCTGATCACTGCCACGCTGCTCAGCGGCACGGTCGCGACGCCGGTGGTCTCCCGGCTGGCGGACATGTTCGGCAAGCGGCTGATGATGATCGTGTGCCTGGCGGTGATGACGACAGGGTCGGTCATCGGCGCGTTCAGCGATTCCTTGCCGGGCGCCGTCGCGGCACGCGGCCTGCAGGGTGTCGGCATGGCTCTGGTCCCGGTCGGCATCGCGATCATGCGCGACGAGCTGCCACGCGACAAGGTGCCACTGGGGGTGGCCTTGATGAGCGCGACACTTGCGATCGGCGCAGGCGCCGGACTTCCGCTGGCCGGGGTGATCGCTGAACACATGGACTGGCACGCGATCTTCTGGATCACCGGAGGTGCCGGCGCCGTCATGCTGGTGGCCATCCGCCTTGTCATCCCCGAATCGCCGGTGCGCACGCGCGGAGCCTTCGACTACAGGGGGGCGGTGGTCCTCTGCGCCGGCCTGACCGCAGTCCTGCTGGCGTTGTCCAAAGGTGGCCTGTGGGGTTGGGGCTCGGTGTCGACGATCGGGTTGGCCATCCTCGGCCTGACTCTTCTGGTGGCCTGGGTTCCCCTCGAGCTCACCGCACCCAATCCCTTGGTCGATGTCCGCACTGCAGCCCGCCCGTCGGTGCTTCTGGTCAACGTCTCCTCCGTGCTGGTCGGCTTTGCGATGTTTGCCAACCTTCTTGTCACCACACTGCTGCTCCAACTGCCCGAGAGCACCGGCTTCGGACTCGGCCTCGGCATGCTCGAGACCGGACTTTGGATGGCGCCATCGGCCATGGTGTTCGGGGTCCTGGCGCCGGTTGCCGCGTGGCTGACTAGACGATTCAGCCCCCAGTTCACCCTCGTCTTCGGAGCTGGCGCGATGTCCGTCGCCTACGTCAGCCGGGTGTACCTGAGCGGCTCACTGTCCCAGATCGTCCTCGGATCCATGTTGGTCGCCGTGGGCACGTCGCTGGCCTACGCAGCGATGCCCACGCTGATCATGCGGGCCGTCCCCGTGACCGAAACCGCATCTGCGAACGGGCTCAACACGCTGCTCCGCTCACTAGGGTCCTCGACGTCGAGCGCGACGGTCGCGGCCGTCGTCAGCATGGGAGCGGTGGCGTCGGGCGTCGATCCCGTTCCCACCTTCGGCGCCCTGAGCCTGATCTTCTGGCTGGCGGCGGCCTCGTCCGCGGCGGCCGTGGCGGTCGCCCTCCCGCTCTTCCGCCTCACCCCGACCCAGGATGATGAGCCGCTCACCTCCCCCGAGGGGCAGCTGATGATCGCCCGAGGGGTCGTGCTCACGGACAAGGGGCGACCTGTGGGCAGCGCCGTGGTGACGATCCTTGGCGACCGCGGGCAGCACGTCGACTGGAACCGCGCCGACGCCTCCGGGAAGTTCACCCTGGCCGTACGTGGGGATGGCAAGTACCTGGTGGTCGTCGCGGCCGAGGGGTGGGCGCCGCACTCCCGCCTGGTACGGGTCGGTGCCGGGTCGATGATGCGACCCATCGTGCTCCAGGAGCGACTGACCGTCTCGGGGAGGATCACCGACTACGAGGGGCGTCCCGTTGAACGGGCTGGAGTAGTGCTGACGCGACACTCCGGTGAAGTCGTCTCCTCGGCTGCCTCCTCGCAGGATGGCCGTTTCTCACTGCCGACACCTCGCGAGGGGCGCTACGTCCTCACCGCCATCAACCGCGCGCAGGGGACCGTTGCGACTCACGCTCTGACGCTCACCGGCGACGCTCACGTGATCGACGTGGAGATCCCGGGCCTCCCCCGCACACCCGCGGTCAACGGTGTCACAGCGCGGCGGTGAAGTCGGCGACCAGTCGAGCACACTCGTCAGGAACCTCGAGAACCAGGTGGTGGTGCGTGCCAGGCAAGCAATGGACGGCGACCGGTGCCGGTAATCCGGATTGCACGTGGCACAGGACCGACCCGTCCACCGCGTGGCTGTGCTCCGCATGGACGAACGCGATCCGACAGTCCAGTCGCAGCGCGGCCTCCCCCACCTCCCGATCGTCCAGGATGGGCACCGAGTGGCGGTCGTGCTTCCAGGTCCAGCCGGCCGCATCGCGCCGTACCGAACCTGCCGCGATTGCAGCCAGCACTCCCGCCGGAGGGTCGGGTTGTGGCGGTGTCAACACGAACCTCTCGATGAGTTCTTGTCTGCTCGGATAGCGCCTCTGCCGTCCCTCCATGGTGGGCGGCCGCCGCCGCCATCGTGCGGGCGGGGGCAGCCCGACATCGAAGAGGACGAGACCGGCGACAAGGTCCGGCCTGGCAGCAGCAGTCACGACGCAGACCTTGCCTCCCATGCTGTGACCCACCAAGGTGGCGGGGCCCGCCCCTGCGTGTAGAAGCACGGACACCAACTCGCCCACCCACCCGGCCAAGGAGTACGCGGAGCGATGCTCGCTCTCGCCATGACCGGAGAGGTCTATCTCGATGACACGGTGCCCGACCCGCAGGCCGGGCAGCATCGCTTGCCACCACAGGTGGTTGGCGCCGCTGCCATGCACCAGCAGGATCGGCGGCCCATCCAGCTGACCGCTGACGCGACACCAGACCCGCGCTCCGTCAACGGCGACGGGGCATGGATCTGGTTCGCGTGCGACGTTGTTCACCTGTCAGCGCACCATCGTTCCCCCGCCGTCGATGGCGAAGACCTGACCAGTCATGAACCGTGCCCCTCCACTGGCCAGGAACGCCATCACCGGCACGAAGTCGAGCTCGACATCGCCGAGTCTTCCTCCCAGTGGGATCGACCTCGCCATGCCCTCGTCGTGGACGACCAGCTGCTCTGGGGTCATGGCCGCACGGGTCGTGTCATACATCGGCGTCCAGATCGCGGGGGCAATGGCATTCACGGTGATGCCGAACTGCGCCCACTCGACGGCGATCGATCGGACCCACCCGAGGACCGCCCCCTTGGCGGCAGCGTATGCCGCCTTGCCGGGATAGCCCCCCATTCCGGCTGCGGAAGCGAAGTCGATGATCGCCCCGCCGCCCTCCTTCATGTGCGGGAACACCGCTTGGTTGGTGAGGAATGTGCCGGTCGCGTTGATGTCCATCGCTGACCGCCAGTGGTCCAGACTCATCTCCGCGGCCGGGGAACCAGGTGCGACGCCGGCTGCGTGGATCAGCACGTCCAGGCCCCCGAGCTGTGTGACCGCCTCCGAGACAGCGGTCTCCACCGACACCGGGTCCGTCACGTCACAGGTCGCAAAGCCGGCTCCGGCCTCCCCCGCGATGGTTGATCCGACCTCGGCGTTCAGGTCGAGCGAGACCACCGAGGCCCCCATCGCGGGCAAGGCCCGGACGAGTCCTGCGCCCATCCCGCTGGCTCCACCGGTGACAATGATCCGGCGTCCGGTCAGGTCCTGCATGGTCGTCATGATCCCCACCCTCAGGCGTCGTCGCCGAGGAACTCGGCGCGAGCCGCATCACGACGGGTCGGGATGTGCATGGTGGGCCACATGCCATCGGTGGGCTTGTACTCACGCAGCAGCTGTCGGGCGACCGTGGTCTGGTGGACCTCGGTGGGCCCGTCGGCAAGTGCCAGCGTCAGGCCGCTCATGAACAGCTTGATCAACGGCAGGTCGTACGTCGTGCCTAGCGCACCGTGGATCTGGATTGCCCGCTTCGCCACCGCCTCCATGACCCGGGGAGTCTGAACCTTGATCGCGGCGATGTCCTTTCGGACGCGCTGGTAGTCGTTGTACTTGTCGATCTGCCAGGCGGTGTACATCACCAGCAAGCGGAACTGCGTGATCTCGATGTACGAGTCGGCCAGCATGCCCTGGATGAACTGCTTCTTGGCCAGCTGCTCGCCCTTGGTGAACCGGGAGAGGGCACGCTCGGCCATCATGTCCAGTGCCATCTGGGCGTTCCCGACCGTGCGCATCGCGTGATGGATCCGGCCACCGCCCAGCCGGGTCTGGGCCACACCGAAGGCGTCACCCTCGTCGCCGAGGAGGGCCGAATGTGGGACGCGTACGTCGTGGTAGCTGATCAGCGCCTCGGAGCCGCGGTCCTCGGGTTCGCCCATGTGCGCGAGATTGCGGTCGATGACGATGCCGGGAGTGTCCGCAGGCACCAGGAGCATCGACATGCGGTTGACAAGAGGAGCATCAGGATCGGTCACGGCCATCACGATGAAGAACGATGCCCATCGCGCGTTGGACGAGAAGAACTTCTGACCGTTGATCACCCAGTCGTCTCCGTCGCGCACGGCCTGCGTGGTGAACACACCCGGGTCGGCCCCACCCTGGAGCTCGGTCATCGAGAAGCAGGACACGACGTCACCGTTGAGCAGTGGCTGCAGGTAACGAGCCTTCTGGTCCTCCGTCCCGTAATGGGCGATGATCTCGGCGTTGCCCGTGTCGGGGGCCTGCGTGCCGAAGATGCGAGGACCCCAGGCCGACCTTCCGAGGATCTCGTTGATCATGGCCAGCTTGAGCTGGCCGTAGCCCTTGCCGCCGAGCTCGACGCCCAGGTGGCAGGCCCACAGGCCCTTGTCCCTGACCTCTTGCTTCATCGGCCCGATGACCGATCGCTGCTTCTCAGTCAGGTCCGCGGTCGGCAGGTAGACGTCATGTGGCCACAACAGGTCGAGGTTGGACACCTTGTTGTCGACGAAGGAGCTCGTCCAGTCGAGCAGCTCCTGGAACTCGGGTTCGACAGAAAAATCCCATGCCATGGTGGCACTCCTTAGGAAGACGTGGTCAGTGGAGGAAGGAAGCGGTGTGGGTCACGGGATGCCGCCGTCGACACGGATCGTCGCGCCGGTGGTGTAGGACGAAGCGTCCGAGGCGAGGTAGAGCGCCGCGCCCACAATTTCGTGCGGCTCGCCGCCGCGCTCCAGTGCGATCCGCTTGATCGACTTGTTGAAGGACTGCATGTCCCAAGCCTTCGAGACGTCGGTGAACATGGTCCCGGACATCAGCGTGTTGACCCGGACTGCCGGACCGAAGGCCTGCGCCATCCCGTCGGTCATGGAGTTGAGGGCGGCCTTGGCGCCGGCGTAGGGGATGATGCTTTTGGACGAGCGGATCGAGCCCGACGAGCTGACGTTGATGATGGAGCCCCGTCCGGCCGCCACCATCCGCTCGCCGATCAAGGCCGCCAGCCGGAACGGACCCTTGAAGTTCAGGTTGACGACGCTGTCGAAGAGCTGCTCCGTGACATCGGTCAGCTCCTCGTAGAGCGGCGACATGCCGGCGTTGTTGATCAGGACGTCGACCTTGCCGAAGCGTTCATACGTCGCGTCGACCAGCCCATCGAGCTGGTCCCAGCGCCCTACGTGGACGCCGTACGGCAGAGCCTGACGTCCGGTGGTCTCCTCGACCTCCTTGGCGACCATTTGGCACGTCTCGAGATTGCGGCTGGCGACCACCACGTCCGCGCCGGCCCTGGCGCATGCCACGACCATCTCCTTGCCGAGACCGCGGCTCCCGCCAGTGACGAGTACGACCTTGCCGGTGAGGTTGAAGACCTCGTCCAGGTACGCCATCTCAGCTTGCCCTGGTGGTCAGAGCACGGGACAGCTCGGCCGCCTTGCGGATCAGCTCGAGCACGAGGTTGCCGAAGCTCTCGGTGCTGGGGTTCGCGGCCGCGCCCGAGGCGAACCTCGCGTAGCTCATCTCGAGCACGATGCCGAGCTTCCACCGAGCAAGAACGAGGTAGTAGTTGAAGTCCTCGGTGGACCGGCCGCTGATCGTCTCGTAGTGCTCGAGCAGGTCGTCGAGGGACGGCATCTCGTCAAGGTCCAGATAGCGCGCGAACGTCATGTCGTCGCCCTCGGGGCCCCAAGCCAGCAGGGCCCAGGCCAGGTCGAGCAGGGGGTCGCCGATCGTGGTCATCTCCCAGTCGATCACCGCGGCCAGGTCGGTCGGCACTCGGTTGCTGAACATCACGTTCGCGAACTGGTAGTCGCCGTGCATGATGCCCGGCTCCCAGTGCCGAGGGCGGTTGTTGCGCAACCAGGCGGAGGCCTCATCCAGTCCCGGGAGGTCGCGGAACTTGTAGTTGCTCAGGAACGAGAGCCAGCGGTCGACCTGACGATCGTGGAAGTTGTCGGGCCGGCCGAAGCCCTCGAGCCCTCGTCCCTTCCAATCGACGCGCGACAGCTTGGCAGCGCCCTCGACCAGGCCGAAGGCCAGCGGAGCTCGCTCGGTCAGTCTGGTGGCGTACGGCTCCGGCCAGCCGTCGGCGCCGGACGGAGACCATCCGTCGACGACCTCCATCAGGTAGAACGGCATGCCAAGCACGTCGGCCTCGACGCATCCCGCGACGAGCTCGGCGTGGGGGACGTCGGCGCCCTTCAGTGCCGACAGCAGCGTCAGCTCGCGACGGAGCCCGTCCTGGCGCTTGGCATCGGCAGACGGTGGTGGCATCCGGAGTGCGCTGCATTTCCCGCCTCGGGAGACCAGGAACAGCTCGTTCTGAGAGCCGCCGGTCAGCTGGGTGATGTCGGGGGTCTCACCCTCACCCGCCAGCCCCTGTCGGTCCATCCACCGCGCGAGGCGGGTCACATCCAGGGTGGTCTTCACTTCCAGAACTTCGCTCATGCAAACGAGAATGCCATTCTCGTCCTACGGAATCAAGTGTTTGATCTACCCAATTCCATCATCGGGTGCGCGCTTCCTGGGGCCAGCCCAGGAGGCTTCCGCGCAGACGACAGGCCATGAGAGCCCGGACGCGAATTCTCGCGATTGAGAACTCAGGCCAAGGCGCGCCGAATCCCCGCCGCGTCTGGGGTGCCTCATACTGGCCACATGACGATCAACGGGGGCCGCGACTCCGTCACATCAGCGGTCGACCGAGCACTGGCAAAGCAGCGCGCGGACGCGACCCAGGAGGTCGAGGCAATCCTCGACGCAGCACTGCGCGTCGCTGAGCGTTCTGCGCCGGCCGCCCCGAGGGTGGCCGACATCGTGGCCGAGGCCAAGTCCTCCAACCAGGCGTTCTACCGATACTTCAACGGCAAGGACGACCTGATGCTGGCGGTGATGGAGCGGGGTCTGCTGCGGGTTCAGACCTATGTCGCTCATCTGATGGAGAAGGAGTCCGACCCGCTGGAGAAGGTCGCAGCCTGGATCAGGGGCATCCTCACGCAGGTGACCGACGAGACGGCGGCACGGCAGAGCGTCGCCGTGAGCATGCAGCTCGGTTGGCGAAGTCGCCACACGTTGGGTGAACCGCTGGTATCCGAGCTCGGCTCCCTGCTCATCGAACCCATCCGACAAGCAGGAAGCGAGACCGCGGAGCTGGATGCCCAGGTGATCGACGAGGCGGTCATGGGAACCATGAATCGCCACATGCGCCATGGCACCGCGCCGGATGCCGACGCGTGCGATCACCTGGTCAGCTTCTGTCTCCGCGGTCTCGCACTGGGACGTCGCTGACGCTCAGAGGATGGCGCCGGCCGCCTTGGCCTGTGCGATCTCGTCCCACGTGGCGCCGGACTCGACGAGCAGGATCTCGGTGTGCTCGCCGTACTCGGGCGCCCGTCCGGACTGCGGAGGGGTCTCGTCGTACTGCACCGGGTTGGCCACCACGTGGTACCCCCGACCCTCGTCGTCCTTGTTCGGCACGAGGTACTCGTTGGCGATGACCTGCGGGTCGGTGAGCACCTCGAGGGGGCTGGCGATGACGGCCCAGACACCCTTCTCGTCGGAAAGCGTCTGCTTCCAGTGCGCGAGATCCTCGCCGGCGAAGACCTCACGCAGGATCTTGATCGCATCCTCGGCATTGGCGATCAGATTCCCGGCCGGGACGAACCGACCGTCGGTCGACAGGTCCGGGCGTCCGATGCGCACGCAGAAGTCCGACCAGAAACGGTCGGGCTGCAGGAAGACCAACTGGATCCACCTGTCGTCCTTCGTGCGGTACTTGTTCGTCACGGGATTGATGGCCGAACCGGGCTCGGCCACCGGGATGCGGTCGACACCGAAGAGGTCGGCAGCAAGAATGTCCGGCGCCATGGTCCACATCGCCTGCGCAAGCAGGGAGACGTCCACGATGCGCGCCTCTCCCGTGCGCTCACGATGGAAGAGCGCGCCCGCGATGCCACCGGCGAGCGACATGCCGCTGGGCAGGTCGCCGAAGGCCGCACCTTGACCGATGGGGATGTCGACACCGGGGGGCGTCAACGCATAGGCGACGCCACCTCGCGAGGTGTAGCTCGCTGAGTCGAATCCGCCACGGTCGGCGTCCGGGCCGCGTGTCCCCTGGCCGGATCCACGGGCGATGATGATATTTGGGTTCATCAGGCGAATGTCGTCGACATCGAGGTTGGCTCGCCGTCGAGGGCCCGGCAGCCAGTTGGTGAGGAAGACGTCGGCCGACGCCACGAGCTTGGCGAACATCTCGCGGCCGATCTCGGACTTGAGGTCGATGCTCACGCTGCGCTTGCCGCGGTTGTTCATCTCGAGCATGAAGTCGGCATCGGCGGAGGCCTTGTCCTTGGTCAGCCCGCCGATGACCAGACTGCGCGCCGGATCTCCACCGCGCGTGTCCTCCACCTTGATCACGTCTGCCCCCCAGTCGGCGAGCACTGCGCCCGCCGCCGGCACGAAGGCCCACGAGGCCAGCTCGATGACCCGGACGCCGTCCAGAATTCCAGTCATTTCTTCGTCCTCAGTGCGTTCGCGGGTCAGGAGGTGCGGGGGAAGTTGTAGAACTTGCGTGCGTTGTCCTCGCACATCAGCCGCGCCTCGTCGTCCGGCACGTCGGCCAGGGCCTCGACCAGCATCTTGCGGGTGTGCGGCCAGTTGCTGTCCGAGTGCGGGTAGTCGCTCTCGAACATGATCTTGTCGACGCCGATCGTGTGGCGGGCCTCGATGCCGGCGGCATCCGAGATGAAGCAGCCGCCGAGGTGGCCGCGATCCCACAGCTCCCTGGGGCTGACGTCCTGGTGGACGTCGTTGTAGAAGCGGTGACGCGTCCACACCTCCTGAGTGCGCTCGAGCATGTAGGGAAGCCAGCCGATGCCACCCTCGGACAGCGCCATCCGCAGGTTCGGGAACTTGTGGAAGACGGGCGACAGGAGGAGCTCGGCGAAGGTGATCATCGAGCTGGTCGCGAAGGCGGCGATCGTCACGGTGAAGTTCGTGCTCATACCCTCCGAGGAGACCGGCGGCATACCGCCCGATCCGAAGTGCAGCGACAGCGGGATGTCCGCTTCGGCGCACCGTGCGAGCAGCGGGTCCCAGTGGTCGGTGTGCCAGGAGGGGAGATCGTTGCGGTTGGGCACCTCGGGGAAGGTGTAGGACCGCGCGCCGAGCGGCGCGGTGCGCTCGAACTCGGCGATGGATGCCTCCAGGTCCCAGTAGGGAAGGGTCAGCAGCGGGATCTGGCGCTCCGGGTCGTGGCCGCACCATTCCTCGAGGATGAAGTCGTTGTACGCACGAGTGCACTCCAGCGCGAGCTCGTTGTCCTTGGACGCCGAGAACGTTCGGCCGGCGAAGCCGGCGAAGTTCGGGAAGCAGAGCTGAGCCCAGACGCCTTCGATGTCCATGTCGCTGATGCGATCCTCGATCTTGTAGCAGCCGGGGAGCATGTCGTCGTAGGAGCGGGGGTCGAGCCCGAAGTCCTTCGGGTGCTTGCCGGCCACCGCATTCAGGGCGAAGTTCCCAGCCTTCTCCCCCTCGTAGATCCACCAGTCGTTGCCGTCGTCGGCCCGCTCGATGCGGGGTGCCGAGTCCTTGAACTTGGCGGCCACCCGGTCGGTCCACACCGTGGGGTGCTCGATGACATGGTCATCGACGGAAACGATCTGAACGTCGTCGCGCAGCATGTGGGGCTCCTTTGAAGGCAGGTGGTTCAGCCAGTCGAAGTGCATCTCGTAGCGGTTACGATACAGACCACTATGACGTCCGTCACTACCTAGGGGCGAATTAGTTTAATAATTATTGCCAACCTGTCACGAGCGACACTCAGCGGCTTGCGCGGCCCCGCGCGACTCTGGACCCCGCGGCCTCATTCGTCGTATTATATAACTATTCAGCCCATCACCAGATGCGTCGTGCTCGTGTGCGGCGTCGTCGAACAGGAGCCCGGTTCCATGGATGCCATCGACACATCGAGGACCGTACGACCACTGCCCCAGCCGAGCCTCGCGACCAAGGGCTTCTGGGCCTCCGGCGCGGACGGAAGGCTGCGCGTCTCGGAGTGTCAGGACTGCCGAACGCGGATCCATCCCCCGGTGCCGATCTGTTCGGAGTGCCGCAGTCGCAACGTCGAGCTCACTCCGGTCTCCGGTACCGGCGTCGTGGTCGCCCTCACTGTCAACGTGCAGCAGTGGTTGCCGTCCTTCCCTCCCCCGTACGTCGTCGCGATCGTCGCTCTGGACGATGACCCGCGGGCGCGCCTGACCACGAACATCGTCAACTGCGACGTCGACGAGGTGGTGATCGGAATGCGTGTGCGTGTGGTGTTCGAGGAGGCGGACGGGATCTGGATCCCGCTCTTCGAACCGGATCCCGAGGCCGGCGACGTCCTCGGCCCGGTCCCCGCGCCGGAGGACTACCGATCCCGACTGCGCCCGATGGTCTCGAACCGGAAGTTCGAGGACGACGTGGTGCTCTCCGGGGTCGGTCAGTCGAAGATCGGACGGCGCCTGATGGTGGACCCCCTCTCGCTCACCATGGACGCGTGCCTGGCCGCCATCGAGGATGCCGGCCTCTCGGTGGCCGACATCGATGGCTTGTCCACGTACCCCGGGCCGGGGCTCGAGGGCATGTCAGAGGGTGGCGTGACCGCGGTCGAGAACGCTCTGCAGCTACGGCCGACCTGGGTCAACGGTGGGAGCGAGACACCGGGGCAGACCGGTTCGATCATCGCCGCGATGCTGGCGGTCTCCGCGGGGCTGTGCAAGCACGTGTTGTGCTTCCGCACCGTCTGGCAGGCTTCGATGTCGAGCATGGAGCGCACCGGTGAGTGGCACACCCCCTCAGGTCGCGCCATGGGCATGACCGAGTTTCGCGCCCCTTTCGGTGCTGTCTCGGCCGCCAACTGGATTGCCTGTCAGGCGTCGAACTACATGCACACCTACGGTGTCGGCCGTGAGGCGATGGGCTGGCTCGCGGTGACCGAACGAGAGAACGCGTCCCACAATCCCGAAGCCGTCTACCGGGATCCGATCACGTTCGACGACTACATGTCCGCGCGGATGATCTCCACACCGTTCGGCCTCTACGACTGCGACGTGCCGGTAGACGGTGCCATCGCCGTCATCGTGTCGGCGGCCGAAACGGCCGGTGACCTCGCGCGGCCCCCCGTACGGGTCGAGGCCGTCGGCACACAGATCATGGAGCGACTGTCGTGGGACCAGGGAACCCTCACCCACATGCCCCAGGCACTGGGCCCGGCCGCCCACCTGTGGAGCCGCACCGACCTGCGGCCCGAGGATGTCGACGTCGCGTGCCTGTACGACGGATTCAGCTTCAACGCCGTGTCCTGGCTGGAGGGCCTCGGGTTCTGCGAGTTCGGGGGCGCCGCCGACTTCATGAAGGAAGGTCGAGGGATCTCGGTCGACGGACACCTGCCGATCAACCCGCACGGCGGGCAGCTCAGTGCTGGACGCCTCCACGGGTACGGGTTCGTCCGCGAGGCGATGCTTCAGCTGCGTGGCGAGGCACCAGGGCTCCAGGTGGCCGACCCGCAGGTCGCTGTAGTCACCGCCGGTGGTGGCGTCCCCTCCAGCGCGATGCTGCTGCGCCGCTTCTGAGCCAGTCTTCCCGGTGACGCGACAAAGGACCCGAGCGGCAACGCCGCTCGGGTCCTTTGTGGGGTGACGCGGTTGTGCGGCTCAGACGGGCTGGGTCAGCTCCACGAGCGGAGCGCCAAGAAGCGTTGGGCCTGACGTGTGCAGGTGGCAGGCCACCTGCGAACCATCCGGCGCCGCGAACGGTGCCGGGTCTTCGAGGCTGCAGATCTGCATGGCCAGCGGGCACCGCGTGTGGAAGCGGCAACCGGACGGCGGGTTGGCAGGCGAGGGCGGATCGCCGGCCAGCACGATGCGCTCGCGTGCTCCCCGCTCGTGGGGGTGCGCGATCGGGATCGCCGACAGGAGCGCCTTGGTGTAGGGGTGCTTGGGACGGAAGTAGACCTCGTCGGAGTCCCCCTCCTCCACGATCCGGCCGAGGTACATCACTGCGATGCGGTCGCTGACGTGGCGGACCACCGCGAGGTCGTGTGCAATGAACACGTAGGTCAGCCCGAACTCCGACTGCAGGTCCTGCAGCAGGTTGATGACGTCGGCCTGGATCGATACGTCCAGGCTGCTCACCGGTTCGTCGAGCACGATCAGCTTCGGATTCAGTGCGAGTGCCCGCGCGATGGCGATGCGCTGCAGCTGCCCACCGGAGAACTCGCGTGGGTAGCGGTGACGGTGGTCGGCCCGCAGTCGAACGACCTCGAGCAGCTCGCCCACCTTCTTCTCCCGCTCCTTGGCGGTCATGTCGGTGTGGGTGACCAACGGCTCGGACAGGCCCTCGCCAACGGTCGCCAACGGGTCGAAGGAGGAGTAGGGATCCTGAAAGACCATCTGCATCTCGCGACGCAAGGGACGCCTGCGTCGCTCAGACATTCCGGAGAGCTCCCGACCATCCAACTCCACGGTGCCACCGGTCGGGTCGATCAGCTGGATCAGCAGTCGCCCCAGTGTCGACTTGCCGGAGCCTGACTCACCGACCAGCCCCAGGGTCTGTCCCTGGATGACGTCGACGTCGACGCCGTCGACAGCCTTGACGTGCCCTGTTGTACGCCGCAGCAGGGCACTGTGGATCGGGAAGTGCTTCTTGAGGTCTCTGGCCTCTAGCAGGTTGGTCATCGCACAGACTCCAGGTTCAGCTCATCGGAGCGGACACACCGCGCCTCGTGGTTGACGTCCTGCGGCGACAGGATGATCTCGCCCACGGCGCATGCGTCGGCTGCGTACGAGCAACGGGCTCGGAAGCGGCATCCCTCGGTGACGCTGCCGGGCAGCGGCACCAGCCCCGGGATGGAGACCAGGCGTTCCTTCTGGTCTGCGGTCTGTGGCATCGACGCCAGCAGACCCGCGGTGTAGGGGTGCTTGGGGTGCGAGAACAGCTCGGCGACTGGCGCCGTCTCGACGATCTGCCCGGCGTACATCACGGCAACCCGGTCACAGATCTCGGCTACGACGCCCAGGTCGTGGGTGACGAAGATGACGCCCATGCCGATGTCCTTCTGCAAGCGTCGCAACAGGTCGATGATCTGCGCCTGCACCGTGACGTCGAGCGCGGTGGTCGGCTCGTCGGCGATGAGAAGCTTTGGCTCGTTGGCCAGTGCGATCGCAATCAGTGCACGCTGACGCATCCCGCCGGAGAACTCGTGCGGGAACTGTGCGAGGCGCTTTTGCGGATCAGGGATCCCGACCAGCTCGAGCAGCTCGACCGCTCTTGCGCGCGCCGCGGCCTTCTTGATCTTCCGGTGCAGAAGCACGGCCTCGATCAACTGGTCGCCGATGGTGAACGCCGGATTCAAGCTGGTCATCGGGTCCTGGAACACCATCGCAATGTCGTTGCCACGCACCGAGCGGAGCTCGCGGCGCGACATCTGCAGCACGTCGCGGCCGTCGAAGACGATCTCACCGGACGTGATGCGGCCGGGCGGCGACGGCAGCAACCGCATCAGTGCCAGCGAGGTGACGCTCTTCCCGGAGCCGGACTCCCCTACAAGCCCCAATATCTCGCCCTTGGCCACCGAGAGGTTGATGTCGTTGACGACGGTGGCTTGACCGTGCTCGGTGACGAACTCGACCGAAAGATTGCGAACCTCCAGCATTGCCTGCTCGGTGGCTGGCCGCGCGGGGGACGTTGACCTTGGGGCGATGGATGTGCTGATGCCCAGCTTGCCCTTCACAGCAGCCTTGCCGGTCGCGCGAGTCATGCCGACAGCGTCGCGCACCCCGTCACCGAAGGTGTTGAAGGCAAGGATCGTGACAGCCAGGACAGCGCCAGGGATGTAGACCAACCACGGGTCGGTGAACATGACCGAGCGACCTTGTTGCAACATCGCTCCCCAGCTTGCCGAGGGGGGTTGGACGCCGAAGCCCAGCATGCTCAGTCCGGCTTCCGCGAGCAGCGCAGCGCCCAGTCCGATAGTGGTGGCGACGATCAGGGGCGATGCGACGTTGGGCAGCACCCGCTTGAACAGGATCCGGTAGATCGGTGTGCCCAAGGACTGAGAAGCCTCGATGAAGGTCTCTTGGCGTACGTCCAAGGACTGTGCGCGGACCATTCGCACGAAGCCCGGAACCATCGCGACCGCAATCGCGAAGGCCGCGTTCGTGAGGCTGGGGCCGAGGATCCCCACCACCGCCAGAGCCAGGATCAGCGCCGGAAGACTGGCGATGGCATCCATCACACGCATGATCACGTTGTCGGTGCGGCCACCGTGGTATCCGGCGATGAGCCCGATCGGGACGGCGACGAGGAGCGCGATGGCGATGACCATGCCGCCCACTCCGAGCGACACCCGGGCCGCGAAGATCAGTCTGCTGAGGGTGTCGCGGCCCAGGTCGTCGGTGCCGAGGAGGTGCCCGGGACCCGGACCACTGAACGGCGGTGCGATGCCCTGCGCGCTCGGGTCGTGTGGAGCGACGAACGGCGCAAAGATGGCCGTCAACACCAAGATGACGATGTAGGCCAATGCCACCATCGCTGGGATGTCCTTGCGGAGCCTCCTTGCGTACCGTCGGAACGGAGTCAGTGTCACTTGCCCGGACACCGCTTCGGGACCCACCGTCGTCACTACCTCGACCCGAGGCTCCACGACATGATGCTCGGCCGCAGACACGTCGACCGGGTCCTGCGCCAGCGTTGAGGGTTCGTTCGTCATGACACGCGCACCTTCGGGTTGATGTATCCGTAGACGATGTCGACGGCGAGGTTGATGACGACGTAGATCAACACGAACATCAGCGCTACGCCCTGGATGGCCGGGATGTCCTGCTTGAGCAACGCTGTGATGAGGTAGGTCCCCATCCCCGGCAGGGAGAAGATCTGCTCGATGATGACGGCCCCGCCCAGCAGAGTCCCCAGCTGGAGAGCAATGACCGTGACCGTGGGCATGGCGGCGTTCTTGAGTGCGTGCTTTCCGACGACCCTGGCAGGAGAACCGCCCTTGGCCCAGGCCGTACGCACATAGTTGGACTGGAGGACGTCGATCAGGGAGGCGCGGAGCTGGCGCGCGATGGACGCTGCCGCGAACAAGCCGAGGGCCATGCCTGGCAAGATCAAGGACTTGAGCCAGGCGGAGGGCGACTCCGTGAAGTGTGTGTAGCCGACAGCGGGGAACCAGCCCGCCTTGACGGCCAGCAACTGGATCAGGATCAGGCCGATCCAGAAGTTCGGCAGGGCGATGCCAAGGCTCGTACCGGCCACGCTGACCCGGTCAAGTGCGGTGCCGGCGCGCATGCCGGCGATGGTGCCGAGCGGCAGGCCGATCACGAGCGCGATGCAGAGGGCGGTCAGCGCCAGGCTGAAGGTCACTGGCATCCGCATGACGATGTCGTCGACCACGGAGGGGCCACCAGTGGTGCCGTAGAGCGACTGGCCGAAGTCGAGTCGCACCGCGTCACCCAGCCACTCGGCATACCGGACGATCAGCGGAGAGTCGAGGTTGAGCGATTCCCGGACAGCCGCGATCCGGTCCGGCGAGGCATCTGGGCCGCCCGCGATAGTGACGGCGGGGTCCCCCGGCACCAGCCCAGTGAGCATGAACACTCCCAGGGACACCAACAACATCAAGGGCAGCAGCGCAAGCAGCCGCCGAGCGATCATGGGCAACATCAGTGCCTCCAACAGGCCGGCCTGGGCCGTCGACAGTGACGGCTGGTGTCATCCGTGGTCGGGCCACGGTTCCGGGTCGGGGTGTGCAGCCGGACTCCGGCTGCACACCCCCAGGCCGTCCCGGCGCTCGTGCGAGACGCGCCGGGACGGGCGTGGCTACTTCAGAGTCGTGCGGGCGACGTCGACGTTCAGCTGTCCGAGCGAATCCGGCGTGTAGACCAGTTCGTCTACGGTGTTCTTGTTCCAGGCGGAGTTCTCGACACCGAAGTACAGATACACCGCTGTGCCCTGCTCGATGGTGCGTTCGGTGATCTCCTTCCAAGCAGCGGCGTACTCGTCACTGTCCGACTCGAGTCCTTGGGCCTCGGCCACGACCGCGTTCAGGTCCGGGTCGTCCCAGCCGCAGACGTTTCCGACCGTCCCGGGCATGAGGGTTCGTGAGATCTTGTCGAGGCCCTTGCGGCCAGAGTTGAACAGACCGGCAGGCTGGACATGCTCGATGAAGAACTCCTCGATCAGGTTGGCGGGCTGCACCAGCTTGACCTGGATCCCAGCTTCGGCGAGCTGGGACTGCAGGACCTCGGCGGGGCGACGCATGTCCGGCGAGATGGCGATCTCGAAGCTCAGATCACTCTGGCCGGCCTCCGCGAGAAGGGCCTTCGCCTTGTCGATGTCGCGCTCGAAGAAGCCGTCCATGGCAGGGTCGTGCAGGGGGTCGCCCTCAGGGAAGTAGTCCCACATGGGGAGGCCCTGGCCCTGCGCACCGGTGTCGATCAGCGCCTGGCGATCGACAGCGTAGTTGAGCGCCTGACGGACCCGGACGTCATCGAAGGGTTCCTGGCTCTTGCAGAGCGACATCTGCGCCCACCGTGCCGAGCTCGTCACGGTGCGAGTGCCCACGCCACCGTTCTCGAGTGCCTTGAGGTTGTCCGGCACCAGCTTGGTGTCCCCACTCACCGCGTCGACCTCGTTGGAGAGAAGCAGGTTGGCCGCCGCCTGTGGCTCGCCCATGGCTACGTGTGTGTACTCGACCCGGTCCACCGAGACATCGTCGGCGTGCACGTAGTTTGGGTTCTTGACGAGGACGTACGACTGCTCCGGCGAGAAGGAGTCGACCATGAAGGGGCCAGCACCCACCGGGTTGCTGTTGAGGTTGACACCGTCGTCCACGGCCTTCTTGGAGACGATGGCCGTCTCCTGCTGAGCGAGGAGATTCATGAAGTAGCCGGCGATCGGAGTCTTGAGGTGGAGGGTGACCTCGGTCGGGCTGACGATCTCGACCTCCTCCAGCTCCTGGATCGCGACGCGCATGGCCAACTGGTTGTCAGCCTTCTTCGTACGCTCCAGACCCCACTTGACTGCCTCGGCGTCGAACGGCGACCCGTCGCTGAACTTCTGACCCTCATGGAGCTCGACACTGATGGTCTGGGGATCAACGATCTCGACTGCCTTGGCGAGGTCGGGCTCGTACGTGCCGTCCTCGTTCTCGTGCAGGAACGAGCCGTAGACCGGGCTCATCAGCTGGAACGGGTTGGGCTGCGCCGTGTCGACGGGGTCGAGCGATGTGTAGTCGGGTGCGAGGTTGGCAGCCAACCGGAGGGTGCCGTCCCCGGAGGAGGTGGCGCTAGACCCGCCTCCGCATGCGGTGAGGGCCACGAGTGCGAGTCCCGCCATGGCGGCTGTGATGCCGTACCGGCGGCGCCGCAGGCGGCGATCGGAACAGTGATTCGACATACGAACCCTCCTGAGAGGTGCTTGTGGGGCAGGCCTGTGATCTGGGCTACATCGTGCAATTATCTACCTGATATGTCGGTAAGGTAACAGGGGTCACATGTTTTCCGGAAGGGGATACGGCAAGGTCTTCGACGCTCGGACGGGCGCGGGTCGCGGCGTCCGAAATCCGGAGAGCCAAGGTCGGTCGGGTGCTGCATCGCCCGCGGATCCTGTCGACCTGCCCTTCCCGTCAGCAGGGAGTTTCGCCTCAGCCGTCGTTCGAGAGGGAACCAGATGGAGACACCGCACCAGACCGCCGCTGAGCCGGACGAGGCCGGAGAGGCGCTCGCTCGCGAGGCGGCTCTCACCGCCCGCCGGTCTCGCAACCGGATTGCCGATCGCTTGCAGGATGAGGGCGAACCGACCTTGGCCTGGCTCTACCGCAGCACCTTCGTCTAGCCCCACCGTGACAGGACCTCCAGCCCAGCCCCAACCGTCACCGGCGTTGCCATCTTCAGAATCCCAGGAGGAAGAATGACCGAGCTCTACGAGAAGGTCGCTCATCACCAGACGTGGTTGATCAGCACGCCCTACGGTCAGAGCCCTCGATTCTCGACCGCGCCCTCGGGAGTCGTCCACGCTCGAATCGACAGCGAACTGTCTACGGCTTGTGGACTGCTCGCCGTCGACTGGCGCGTCTTCTGGACGAGGCAATTCGACGTGCGAGACGAGGACGCGTGCACCCGATGCTCCACCGTCGTCGAATCGCGACCTAGTTGACCGACATGGCCCTGGGGTTCGAGTTGTATTTCGATAGCTCCGCGACCGTTGACAGCCTGACCCAGGCGTCCGCACGCATCAGCCCTGACCTCATCCGTCTCGCGGGTCCCGTCGTATACGACTGGACCTGATGGCGGACCGGCATCCGCAACCGTCGGATCATCCTGGGCGGCACGAACGGCGGTCTCAGCAACCCGACGACGCACATACGCGATGCAGTTCGCATCCCGCCCGCCGGGCTTGCGCCCCGGCACCACCTTCCTGTGAGCCGCGTTCAGCATCCAGACCCGCATCAAACCCAGCGAACTCGTCGTGGTCTTCGAACGTCCGCGTCTTCCGATGCCGACCGCGACTGCACCCGGGTGGCGACACACACCGTCAACGGCGCCTTGCTGATGTCCACCCCCCGACTCTCGTAGAGCACTTCCGATCAGCTCGCTCACCAGACCGGCGGGCCCGCCCCGGCCCGCCCGGCCGGGTGTCGCTCGGAAGGTGTCCTCGGCCGGGATTCGGACCGTCCTGCTCTCCGCGACGATCCAAGACACTCCCAAGCACCCTGCGCCCTACACCTGGACGGGCTCGCCCCGCACCGGATGTACCGGCGTTCGCCAAGCGACCCCCCGATTCTCATCCCCCAACGCAGCGACGAAGTCGCAAGCCTGCACACCTCATGCACTTCTGGAACAGTCCCTGTCGTCCGTACGAAATTCCGGACCGCAAACGTCGCCGGGAAGGCCCGACCTCATGCTGCCCATCCACGCCGTGTCGGCGCGGGTGAGGCTCTCAGAGTGGATGCCTCCCGGCGGCGTCCGGTGGTCGGCGGTGACGCTCAATAGAGGCATGGGAATCCGTCAACTGAAGCTCGAACCCCGGTCCCCAGAAGTGCATGCGCGTCGCCGACCCCCGCTGCTCCGGACCCGCAAAAGGAGACCAGCTTGTTCGCCGGCATCGACACCCACAAAGACACCCTCGCGGTCGCCGTCATCGACCCCACCGGCCGACAGTTGGCCCACCGCGAAGTCCCCAACACCGAACCCGGATTCGGTGACCTGACTCGACTCCTCGACACCCACCAGGTGACCCGGGTCGGCATCGAGGGGTCCGGCAACTTCGGTCGCGCCATCGCCGTCCACCTGGCCATCGAATGGCACCCCGGACGGGACACGGTCGTCGTCGAGGTGCCGACGCTGATGACCTCACGCGAGCGACGNGGTCGCGCCATCGCCGTCCACCTGGCCATCGAATGGCACCCCGGACGGGACACGGTCGTCGTCGAGGTGCCGACGCTGATGACCTCACGCGAGCGACGGGCCCAGCCCGGCAAGGGCAAGACCGACCCCGTCGACGCACTTGCGATCGCCAGGATCACCGCCCGCGAAACCCAGCTGCCACCGGTCCGGCTCGCCATCGGTCCCGCCGCGGACCTGCGTGCCCTCCTGGACTACCGCGACGACCTGATCGCCGAACGCACCGCCCTGGTCAACCGGGTCCACGCCGACCTGACCGGCCTGGCCCCCGGCTACCAGGCCCAGGTCACCAACCTCACCACCCGCACCCGGGTCCGCACCGTCCTTGCCCTGCTCGAGCCCGACCGCAGCGTCCGCGCCGGCCTGTGCCGACGACGACTCGAACGGGTCACCGCGATCGACACCGAAGCAGCCCAACTCAAACGTCAGATCGCCGCCCTCGTCGAAGCCAGCGGCACCACCCTCACCGACGAGTACGGCATCGGCCCGCTCGTCGCCGCCCGGTTCCTCGCCGAGGTCGTCGACGCACGCCGCTACCCCAACCGGAACACCTTCGCGGCGAGCAACGGCACCGCTCCCCTACCCGCCTCCTCAGGCAGAACCGTGCGGCATCGATTCAACCCCGGCGGCAACCGCCAGCTCAACCGTGCGCTGTACACGATCGCGATCACCCAGATCCGCGCCGACACCGAAGGTCGCGCCTACTACGACCGCAAACGAGCCGAGGGCAAGAGCAGCCGCGAAGCGATCCGCTGCCTCAAACGCCGGCTCTCCGACATCATCTACCGCACCATGCGCACCGACGCCGAGAAGGCCTCCGCATTCGCCTCACCAGCTGGCTCACCACACGCCTCACCAGTGCACCGACCACGACCAACCGTCGCCGGTGGACAACCATTGGCGGTGGGTGCGGACGACGCAAACGAGGCGCGACTAACGGCCTAAAGGCCAGCAGCACGGCAGAACTCTCAGCCTCGGATCCTGCTCTTCGCTGAGGCGTTCGCACCGCACCCACCTGCCCGGCAGGCTACTCCGGACCCCGGCCCGGAATCGACAGTGGACATAGAGGCCCACTGCCGGCCTCACCAGCGACGGTCTTCTGGGTCGTGTGATGGGTCTGCACAAGCTGACGGCCGGGGACGGGTACACGTACCTGACCCGGCAGGTCGCGGCCCACGACGCGACCGATCGTGGGCACGCCGGGTTGGCGGACTACTACTCGGAGAAGGGCGAGTCCCCCGGCCGCTGGTGGGGTGCAGGCCTGGCGGGACTTGGCATGGAGAGTGCGGCGACGGTCACCGAGGCCCAGATGAAGAACCTGTTCGGCCAGGGTCGGCACCCGGACGCCGAGCTGCTCGAGCGTGCGGCGCTCGGAGCGGGGCGTCCACCGCGAGAGGCGGCGAGGGCCGGCGGCCTGGGGCGGGCGTTCGCGGTCTACGAGGGCGCCGCCCCGTTCCAGCGGGCGGTGGCCAGACGCCTCGCCGACTACAACAGCGAGCGCGGGCAGCATTGGCAGAAGCCCGTGCCCCCCGAGGTGCGGGCCCGGATCCGTACCGCAGTGGCCGACGAGATGTTCACGACCGAGCACGGCCGGGCTCCGCTGGACGACCGTGAGCGGTCGGGCTTCCTGGCCCGGGCGTCGCGTCAGCAGACCACCGCGGTCGCCGGCTACGACCTCACCTTCACACCCGTGAAGTCGGTGTCCGTGCTGTGGGCGCTAGCCGAACGGAACATCGCGGACCAGGTCGAGGCCGCGCACCACGCCGCGGTTGAGGAGACCCTGGCCTACCTCGAACGCGAGGTGCTGTTCACCCGCCGCGGCCGGGGTGGCGTGCAGCAGGTGAAGGCGGCAGGTCTGATCGCCGCGTCGTTCACGCACCGCGACGCCCGCTCCGGGGACCCCAATCTGCACACACACGTCGCTATCAGCAACAAGACCCAGGACGCCACCGGCGCGTGGCTGGCCATCGACGGGCGAATGCTGTTCAAAGCCAACGTCACCCTCTCGGAGCGGTACAACACCCGCCTCGAGGGCGAGCTGGTCGCGCGTCTCGGCGTCCAGTTCGCACCCCGCGAAGAACAACCCGACACCGAGGGCAAGCGTGCGGTCCGCGAAGTCGTGGGCGTCGACCCGCGGCTATCGCACGCGTGGTCGAGCCGGTCCATCGCGATCGAGGGACGCCGCCGCGAGCTCGCGCTCGACTTCCAGGCCAAGCACGGCCGGCCCCCGACCGCGGTGGAGTCCTATGCCCTGGCCCAGCAGGCCACCCTCGAGACCCGACAGGCCAAACACGCCCCGCGCAGCGAGGACGACCAGCGCGCCGTCTGGCACGCCGAGGCGGTCAGGGTCCTCGGCTCCCCCGCCCAGATCGACCGGATGGTCGAGGTCGCTGTCGGCCACCGCACCGCCCACCAGCGCGTCACCGGCACGTGGGTGCGGCAGGTCGCCGAGCAGGTCGTCGACACCGTGCAGGCCGAGCGCGCCACCTGGCAGGTGTGGCACCTGCGCGCCGAGGCCCACCGACGCATCCGAGCCGCGGGCATCGACCTCAGCGACGTCGACCGCGCCGCCGAACGGATCGTCGACCGCGCCATCACACACCACTCGATCGCGTTCACCGACCCCGACCCCCTCACCCGCCCCTACCCCAGCCCAGCCCCCTCACCAGCACCGTCAGTTCCGCCGGCACTGACCCGCGACGACGGCGAGTCGGTCTACACCGTCCACGCCTCCCAGCGGCTCACGTCCCAGACGATCATGGAGGCTGAACAGCGCCTTGTGGCGACCGCACGGCCCCCCGCGCACGGCCGCGGCGGACGCCGGATCAGCGACGTCCGCGTCGGCATCGCCCTGGCCCACGCCGCCACCACCGGAACCGTCCTCAACGCGGCCCAGACGGCCCTCGTGCGGGAGCTGGCAACCTCAGGGCACCGGCTGCAGCTCGCGCTCGCACCCGCCGGGACCGGGAAGACCACCGCCCTGCGAGTCCTGGCCGCGGTGTGGCGCGGCGGCGGCGGCACCGTCGTCGGGCTCGCCCCCTCCGCCGTTGCCGCCCGCGAGCTGCGCGACGCCCTCAACCCCGACGACGCATCCGCCAGTCCGTGCGACACCCTCAGCAAACTGGTGTGGTCCCTCGACGCCGCCCACCAACCGCCCGCCTGGGTGGCCGGTATCGGCCCCCGGACGCTGGTGATCATCGACGAGGCCGGCATGGCCTCCACCCCCGACCTCGACCAGGTGGTCGCGTACATCATCGGACGCGGCGGCAGCGTCCGCCTCGTCGGCGACGATCGGCAGCTCGCGTCCGTCG
Source organism: Nocardioides sp. Soil777 (assembly GCF_001428425.1). Lineage (NCBI taxonomy): Bacteria > Bacillati > Actinomycetota > Actinomycetes > Propionibacteriales > Nocardioidaceae > Nocardioides > Nocardioides sp. Soil777. The sequence goes on along the minus strand of NZ_LMSN01000021.1, from coordinate 9,784 downwards.
CCGCCGGCGGGGTGCTCCGCGACATCGCCACCACCGTCGGGGCAGTCACCCTCACCGAGGTGGTCCGGTTCACGAATCCCGACGGGAGCCGCAACCACGCCGAGGCCGCCGCCACCCTCGCCGTCCGCGACGGCGACCCCGCCGCGCTCGGCTACTACGCCGACCACCGTCGGATCCACGTCGGCGACCTCGCCAGCGCGACCGACCAGGCCTACCGCGCCTGGGCCGCCGACCGCGCCGCCGGCCACGACAGCCTCCTCCTCGCGCCCACCCGCGAACTCGTCGCCGAGCTCAACACCCGCGCCCGCACCGACCGCCTCGCCACGGCCCCTTCCGACGACCCGACCATCGGTCACTCCCCCGCCGATTCCCCGAAGGAACCCCGCGACAAGGAGTCCGCGCTCCGCCTCGCCGACGGCACCCTCGCCTCCGCCGGCGACACCATCGTCACCCGCCGCAACGACCGCACCCTGCGGATCAGCCCCACCGACTGGGTCAAGAACGGGGACCGGTGGACCATCCGCGCGGTCCACCCCGACGGATCGCTCACCGTCATCCACCACAAGCTGCGCCACACCCTGAGGCTCCCGCGGGACTACGTCGCGGCCGGACACGTCCGGCTCGGTTACGCCACCACCATCCACGGCGCCCAAGGCACCACCGTCGACACCACCCACACCGTCCTGACCGGCGAGGAGGACCGCAGGCTCCTGTACGTCGCGCTGTCCCGCGGCCGCACCAGCAACCACCTCTACCTCAACGTCGGCACCGACGGCGACCCCCACACCCTGATCCGCCCCGACGCCGTCCTGCCGCCCACCGCCCTCGAGCGGATCGCCGGCGTCCTGGCCCGCGACGAGGCACCGGTCTCGGCGAGCACCACGCTCGCCACCCACACCGGCGTTGCTGCCCAACTGCGTGACGCGGCCGCCCGCTACCTCGACGCTGTCACCTTCGCAGCCGAGCAGACCCTCGGCGAGTCCGCGCTGCAGCACCTGAACGAGGTCGCCGACACGCTCGTCGTGGACCTCACCGAGGCTCCCGCCTGGCCCACCCTGCGCTCCCACCTCGCCCTGCGCTCCCTCGACGGACACGACCCCACCCACCTGCTGCGCAACGCGCTCCAGAAGGGGGGTCTGCGCGACGCCGTCGACCCCGCTGCGGTCCTCGACACCCGCCTCGACACGGGGCTGGCCTCCGGGCCCCTGCCGTGGCTCCCCGCCATCCCCCACGCCCTGGCCACCGACCCGGACTGGGGCCCGTACCTCACCGCCCGCAGCGCCCGCGTCGTCGACCTCACCCACCTGCTCGGCCGCGACGCCACGGCGTGGACCCCGGCCACCGCACCCGACTGGGCGCAGCCCCTCCTGGATCCCGACACCGAGTCGCTGCGGACCGCGCTCGCCATCTGGCGGGCCGTTCACGACGTCCCCGACACCGACCTACGTCCCACCGGCCACCCCCAGGTCGGCGCCCCCGGCGACCACCAGGCCGGTCTCGACCGTGCCGTCCGGGCCACCAGACCGACGTACCCGTACCGCCAACGGAGCTGGTACCAGAGCCTCCCCGACGGGGTCACCCGCGACCCGTGGAACGCAACGCTGTGCCAGCGCCTTTCCCGCCTCGATCGGGCGGGGCTCCCTCTCGACGCCCTGCTACGCGACGCCCTCGCCGCATCGCCGCTGCCAGACGGTCACCCCGCTGCCGCGCTCTGGTGGCGCCTCCTCCCCCACCTCGGCCCCGCCACCCTGCACGGCGGCCACCGCTCCACCGACCTGCTGCGCCCCGACTGGCTGCCCACCCTCACCCGCCACGTACCGGGAGACCTGGGCCGGAGTCTGCCCGACACCCCCGCGTGGCCCGCCCTAGTCGCCGCCATCGACGAAGCCAGCACCCGCCACCACTGGACCCCGGATGCCCTCCTCCGAAGTGCCCTTCACCCCTTGCTCACCGACCTCCCCGCCCACGAGTTCGCCGATGCTCTCGTCTTCCGCATCGCTACCCTCACCGACCCACCCGAGGAACCCGACGACCCGGAGCCGCCACTGCTCGAACGCGACGACCCCGCGTGCACCGCGTCCGTCGACCGACGCGACCCCGAGGTAGGCAGCGCGCGGACAACAGCGTCGAAAGGCCGACCCGACCTCGCCGCCACGCCACCTGGTGACACGCAGCACCTGGCACCGCTGAAGTGGCCACCGGACATACACCCGTTCACGCGATCTCGGGTAGTGCAGCTCTACGAGGCCGCCGTCGACTACTACTCCCGCTGCTATCCGAAGTCGTGGGCGCCCGCCTACCTGCGCGACCGACTCCGCACCGACCTCGCCGACCACCCGCACCTGATGGTCGGGTACGCACCCCCCGGCCCCACCAGCCTGCTCCGGCACCTGACCGCCAACCTAGGGGCCACACCCGATGAGCTCGAAGCCGCGGGACTGGCCAGACGCCACGAGGGCGGGCACTTCGTCGACGTCTTCCGCGACCGCGTCGTGTTTCCCATCCGCGACAGCCACGGTGGCCCGATTGCCTTCGTCGGGCGACGGAACCCCCGCAAGGGCGACCATGACCACGCCGGCCCGAAGTACCTCAACACCCGCACCACGCCGGCGTTCACCAAGGGCCACGCGCTGTTCGGGCTCGCCGAAAACATCAGCGCACTCGAGTCCGGAGCACTCCCGGTGCTCGTTGAAGGACCCCTCGACGCCCTCGCCCTCACCCTCTCCAGCGACGGCGCCGCCATCGGGATCACCGCCCTCGGCACGGCACTGACCGCGCACCAGCTCGGCCTGCTCCGCCCCTACTACCGGGACGACCCCACCCACATCACCCTCGCCACCGATGCCGACCACGCCGGCTGGACCGCCGCACGACGCGCCTACTGGCACCTCACGACCCGGGGTGCCGACCCCACCTACCTGACACTTCCGCCGGGCCTCGACCCCGCCCAGCTCCTCCAGCAGCACGGACCCGCGCATCTCCAGCACGCCATCGCGGATCGGCGGCCTCTCGCTGAGGTTATGGTCGACCAGCTCCTGCTCGACCACCCCGACTGGAGCAACCCCGCCACCCGGCTCACCCTCACCCGCGAGACCGGACGCATCATCTCGGCCCGCCCGCCGCTGGCCTGGCCCCCCGCCATCGACCGAGTCACCCAGCGCCTGCACCTCTCCCATGGCATCCTGCATCTCGAAGTACTCGACCAGAACGAGGCACGGCTCAAAGATCCGGACGCCTATCTAGCCGATCGCCTCGCTGACATCCGAGGCGCGCTGCAGACACGCCCCACAGCCGCTACAGCGTCCGCCGCTCGACTCCTTCCCGTCCTGGCCAGCCACTCAGGAACGGACAGAACTACGTCCGAACCGCTGCCTACGTTCGGGCCGCCCATTCCCTAAAGCTCCCCAAGCGCAGGCCCTACTAGGCCACACGATTGCCAGTGCGGCGAGCGAGTTGAGTCCAGCAGAGTGGTGTACGACGTGGTGACGGCCCGGGCGTAGACGCTGGCGCGGTCACCGCGTGATTCTTCGAGGAATCTCCTACAACCCACTCGAAGAGAGGCACAGCGATGACCGCTGGTCCCAGTATCGACCCCACCGAGTTCCTGCACGAGCACCTGGCACAGGCCAGTCCCGACCTGCTGCGTGAGCTGATGCAGGGCTTCATCAACACGCTGCTGTCCGCCGACGCTGACAGCGTCTGCGGTGCCGCCTACGGCACCCGTGACCCCGAGCGGTCCAACCGCCGCAACGGCTACCGGCACCGCGACCTCGACACCCGCATCGGAACCCTCGACGTCGCGATCCCCAAGCTCCGCGAGGGCTCCTACTTCCCCGAGTGGCTCCTCGAGCGACGCCGCCGTGCCGAAGCCGCGCTCACCTCGGTGGTCGCGACCTGCTACCTGCTCGGTGTCTCGACTCGACGCATGGACCGGCTCGTGCAGTCGCTGGGCATCACCGGGCTCTCGAAGTCCCAGGTCAGTGTGATGGCACGCGATCTCGACGAGCTGGTCCGCGACTTCCGCGAACGGCCCCTCGACGCCGGCCCGTACACGTTCGTGGCCGCGGACGCGTTGACGATGAAGGTCCGCGAAGGCGGGCGGGTCATCAAGATCGCGGTCATGGTCGCCACCGGCGTCAACGCCGACGGGTTCCGCGAGATCCTCGGCGTCGCCACCTCCACCGCCGAATCCGGTGCCGGGTGGAACACCTTCTTCAAGGACCTCGTCGCCCGCGGTCTCAACGGCGTCGCGCTGGTCACCTCCGATGCGCACGCCGGACTGGTCGACGCGATCGGGGCCGCACTGCCCGGAGCATCGTGGCAACGGTGCCGCACCCACTACACGTTCAACCTGATGTCGATCTGTCCCAAGCACGCCTGGGGCGGCGTCAAAGCGATGCTGCACAGCGTGTTCGACCAGATCGACGCCGACGCCGTGCAGCACCAGTACGACAAGCTGCTGGACCAGATCGAGACGTCCCTGCCCGAGGTCCACGCCCACCTCGACGAACACCGCGCCGACGTCCTCGCGTTCACCGCCTTCCCGAAAGCCGTGTGGCGTCAGATCTGGTCCAACAACCCCAACGAACGCCTCAACCGCGAGATCCGCCGTCGCACCGACGTCGTCGGGATCTTCCCCGACCGCAACTCCATCATCCGCCTCGTCGGCGCAGTCCTGGCCGAGCAGAACGACGAATGGGCAGACGGACGCCGCTACCTCGGACTCGACGTCCTCGCCAAGAGCCGACTCACCCTCATCACCACCGACCAGACCGAGGAGGACACCAACACCGCCGGCGCGATCAGCGCCTGAACACCATCAACGACGAATCACCGTCGTACACCACCCCACGGGACTTGACCGGCGAGCGTCCCGAAGGCGGCGGAGTGACCGTCCCTATCGTCTTGCAACGCCACGTCGCGCCGACGGACAACCCAGCGCCGAGTAGCGGGCCGGATCAGCCGCGACGACCAAACCGTTGGTACGCGTTGCTCCTGGTCGTCCCGAGGGCCACAGCGATGTCCCCCCATGAGGTGCCCGCCTCCCGGGCAACCTCCACTGCTGTGCGGAGCTCGATCTCTGCGTCGACGACGCCCTGTTTCGCGGCCATCAAGCGCTTGAGGGTTCGAATGTCGCCCACTTCATTCAAGCGCAGGAGGTCAATCCCGCGGACTTCGTCCATTCGCGTCACGTCATCCATCGCAGTCATCGTCGAGCACATGGCCCACATCGGGCACGGGTTGTCGGTCCTCGGCAAACTAATTGGGAACCGGGTCTCAAGATCCGCCGTCTCCAGAACGCGACCCTCTCTGTGCTGGGGCGCCCCATGCCATGCGGGTCCACACGGGGTTCGACTCCCGCCGGTCACCTCGGGAGAGTTCCTGGAACTTCTGTGCGGGACGACAGGCCGATCGGTTGACGATTGGATTAGGAACGCCGCACGGCGGACCGTCCGCTATCACGGGCGCAGGAGGCAACTGACGGGGATGCCTGTGTGCAGCAGTGTCCCTCGCCAGTCCCCAATTTCGGGATCGCCAACCAGAGCGCCCTCTGACCACCAAAACGGCACCCTGGGCTGTTGCCAGTTGCGTTAAACGCCCTCTGTCATGTCCATGGAGTGAGCGGAGTCACAACAAATGACCGATGAGTACGCCATACCGTTCGGGGACTACCGACCAACCGCCAGCACAGCCCACCGCCCGGCCCCGCCGGAACGGGAAACCGCGCTCAGACATTCACGAGATCGAGGTCGTCATGCCAACCGAGGAACTCATCATTCACTCGGCCCGGCCCCTGCACCCGCTCCTAACCGCAGTCGAGCATGCCGGTGGGAGCGCCTTCCTCCTCGAACGGGGCGGGCGTCGGGCGCGGCTCGCACGACTCGTTCTGCCCGACGACCCCGAGCGCGCCGCGAGATGCCGCGAACTGATCGATGACTGGTCGACAGCAGGAGCATGGCCACTGGGACATCCACGACATCGTTTCGACCAGGAGCGTGTCTCGTGACGCCAAGGCGCTTCCTGGTCGTGGACGACACTGACGATCTCCGCGCCCTGATGGTTCGCATGGTCGAACGAGCCGGGCACGTGGCCGAGGAAGCCACGGACGGAACGGAGGCAGTCGAGTTGCTGACCGCACATCGCTATGACGTGATGCTGCTCGACCTCGCGATGCCCCGAATGAGTGGCGTCGAAGTGGTCTCCTGGCTCAACGCGAACCCAGACCGAGCAGAAGGCCTGCATACCGTGGTGGTAAGCGCGTGGACGGGCGAATCACGCGCCACCCTGCAAGAACTCGGCGTCGCGTCGTTCCTGACGAAACCCTTTCGTCTACACCAGCTCGCCGAGTTGATCGCTGACCTCACAGTCCAGGACCGATACCGCTTGACCGACAACCGATAGACGGATGCATCACGCAGGCCGGCACTACCTCGACAAAAGTAGTAGCTGCGGGGCCGACGAAGTGCCGGAGTGCCGCGCCGCCACTTCGTAAGTCAGACAGAGACACCCGGAGCGCCACTCGCCGCCATGTGAAGGCGTCCGTCACCCCGGCTCGGGCGTCGACTCCGTGAGAGCTCTGCGCCTTCACCGAGTCGCGGAGTAGGCATCGAGGACGCTCTTCGGCAGCCGACCACGATCCGACACCTGATGACCGTTCTCCTTGGCCCACGCCCGCACGGCAGCCAGTTCGGATGCGTCGCTCGCAGACTTGGTCCGAGTTGAACGACCGGACCTTGCGGATCGCCCAGACACTTTGCGTCCTGCCTCGACGTACGGCCGGAGGACCTTCTCGAGAGCCTTGCGGTTCTTCGAACTGAGGTCGATCGAGTACTCGGTCCCTTCAAATCCGAACCGGACCTCGCTTGCATTTGCAGACCCATCGAGATCGTCGCTGATCTGCACAATCGTGGTTCTTGCCATAGTAAGGATGGTCGCGCCTCGAATCGCGAAAGTCCAACTCCACATCGATCTGAGACAGCTCGGCATCCACGATGGTCCCTTACCGATTTGGAGTTGCCATTCGCTCTTCGAGTGCTTGTCATGATCACCGGGCGGTCACCAAGCAAGTCCACACATACGGCGGATTGACCCACTTCATTGGGCGTGCGCCTGCCACTGGCAGAGGGAATCGCGACGTTTGCTCATCGGTTCCGATGCCGCCGAGGAACCGCGACGGAAGTTGGTCGACACGTGTCACGCCCGAAACGCGAGCCATCGAGCCTCTGCGACCGGCACCTCGACGGCCGTAGGCTGACCAAACTCGCGCGGCACGGAGTCACACCACGCGTTTGGTCGTTCGCCGTCGAAACCCCCTGACTGGGATGCCCGCGGTGCTGGGTCTAACATCGACGGCGCCGGTCCGTCGCGTCAACATTCCCCCGTGTGTGCCGCGGCGGGCCGGTCTCGCATTGCGTCATACAAGAACAAGGCGCCGCCCACATGACCCCAGTACACCTGGGCGACGCCCGACAACTGTGAGCATGCCACCCGGCTGCCCCATGATGCGAGAGCGGCTCCGAGACAGGTGACAACCCCCAAATTTCGAGCGTCGTTGGTCATTCGCACCCACAGCGATCCGTCCTCACCCTAGGCTCCGGATGGCCTCCTGGGAGGGAGTCCGCACTGCCCCCTCCCAGCGGATCACGACTAGCGAGCGCGGGTGGCTTCGGCCCGACCCGCGCCCCGGCCAGCAACGTGAGCACAACCACCGCGGCGTCGGAGCCCACCCCATGGGGCTCCGACGCCGCGGCCCGGTTTGCATGCCCGGTACTGGCTTGGTGTCCGACTCATGCCCCCTGACAGTGGGACCTCAATGCCCGTCAGAAGGTGTGTGCCTTGAGTCATCAGGATGCGATCGAATCGGCGTCCCGTCCTTCGCTCCATGACAGGACGGGGCGTTGCCGGTCGCGGGCGAGGCCCGACGGATCAGGTAGACCGTGACGGTGCTGCTAGATACCCGATGGAGGAGGCGCTGCTCCGCCGGCGCACCCGCCCCCTCTCGGTGCGTTCAGCCAGCGACACCACTCGTGAATTGTGCGCCGGCACGGTGGCTCGGGTCGCCGAGATCACACCACGCCCAGGCCTGCCCTCGGCTACGCTGGGCCCGCCCTTTGGGGCTACGCGTGTCCTCTTGTCTCGGTACAGGCCGGACGCGCAAAGGTTGGCGAGTGTGGGTGGCGACAGCCCGACCCGCACCCTGGCCAAGAGCGTGGTATCACCTCGCCGCGTCGGCGGAGCCATGGCGATGGCTCCGTCGACGGGGCCCACGTGTCCGCGCCAGATACGACCGCCGTCCCCCCTCTTGGGTTCGCATCACGGACGCAGTATCTTTTCTTCGCTTCAGCCAAGAGGCGTCCGTGTTGCCAGCGTGTGGCTCACCCCGAGAGGTGTCGTCCATGACCATCCGCGTAGCGATCGTGAACGACGAAGAACTCGTGATGCGCGGCCTCGCCGCCATGCTCAATCCGCGCGACGAGTTCGACCTCGTCCCCGACCTGGCGGCCCGGCCCGCGGTCGACATTGTCCTGTTCGACCCGCTCGTATCGGGCCCACGCGACCGCACGCTCGAGGGCCTCGTGGCAGACCCGCACATCGCCCATGTCGTCGTCTACACCTGGAACTTCCAACCCTGGTCGGCCGGCGAGTGGATCCGCCAGGGAGCCACCGGCTACCTGTCCAAGGGACTCCCCTCGGCGACCCTGGTGGAGGCACTGAGAGCGATCAACGCCGGACGCGTCATCGTCGCGCCCGGTCGTCATGGCGCAGCCCTGTCATCGGACTGGGCCGGTCAGGACCAGGGCCTCACCGAGCGCGAGGCCCAGGTGCTCTCCCTCATCGCCTCCGGGATGACCAACCTCGAGGTGGCCGAACACATCAACTTGTCGGTGAACTCGGTGAAGTCCTACATCAGGTCCTGCTACCGCAAGATCGACGTCGACAGCCGATCCCAGGCCGTGTTGTGGGCAGTGGCGCACGGACTCGGTGGCGGGCATCACGTAGTCCCCCTACCTGCTTCCGCATCGGCTTAAGGGGCACCCCGAGTCTGGGCGACCCGAACTGAAGTCACCTCACTTGGTCGAGACCCGGGGGCTCAGCTCCGACCGCCGATGTACGGCTCGACGAGAGCGATGGCGACCCCCCTGGGAGCGCGCGCCGTAGGGTCAGTGCCCGGCGTCAGGCTCCGCCGTTCTCTCCCCCGAGCGAGCCAGGATCGCCCTCGATAACTTGATGATTCGACCTTGCCCCTCGACAGGGTGAGCGGCCGCAGTGAGGTCCGATGCGTTTCGCAGGGCACCGACGGCGCTAACACCAACCGCGACGGCGCGCCTGCACGCGGCGATAAGACGCACCTGCGTGTCAGCCAGGTCGCGGATGATGAGAACGTCCGTCGTGCTGCGGGCCCACCTACTTGGTGTTTGCCTCGGACACGAGTTCTTGTGCAACGGCGCGGAGTTTGATGTTCGTATGCGACGAGGCCCGGACCAGGAAGGCGAACGCGCGGTCTTCGTTCATCTCGTAGCGCTCCATGAGAATGCCGATAGCCGCCCCGATGGTCTTGCGCGTCTGCAAACCCTCCTTGAAGGCCTCGCGCTCCTGGGCATGCCCCAGGGCAATGGCTGCATGGGTGGCGAACAGCCGAGCGAGGACTTGAGCGTCGTCGCTMACGTCATCGGAGCTCGTGGAGTAGAAGTTGATACCGCCCAASGTGCCCTCGCCCAGGTACAGCTTGACCGCCATCTGCGACCGCACGCCCGCAGCCCGCGCTTAACGGGCCAGGAGGGCC
>NZ_LMSN01000020.1:215540-236399 GCF_001428425.1 Nocardioides sp. Soil777 | reverse complement strand
ATCCGCACCACCACCGACCAGACCGAGTCCTAGACTCGGCAACACCGCTCACTTTTCAAGCGCCGGGAACGACCAGCTTTGGAGCGCCGTCGACACCGAGAGGCGGTTGCCGGGTCGGCTCCTTCTTGCAGTGCCCCGTCCCCCATCGGGTGGCGGGGGCGTCCTGCTCCGAGACGTCGCCGACCCGTGGCAGACGGGCCCAGCCGCAGGGCGGGTCCCCGTGCAGTGGGTCTCGTTCCCGAACTTTGGGGTAGTCGGGGGATCAGGAGGAGCACGCAGCCCCGCCTCGCCCTAGCGTCGTGCGACGGCCGACGAACAGGGGCGAGCGATGAGGCTGTTGCTGCGGGTCATGGTCTCCGGGCTGCTCGCGACGTCCGGGGTCGCGTACCTGATGGCCGCGGCCCAACGGTGGTGGCCCGCGTGCAAGCTGGGCCGCTTCGACGAGCCGGCATGCGTGCGGGTGCAGAACGACGACTACGGATACCTGGTGCCCGCTGGTCCCTGGATCCCGGCCGGCGACGCCGCCCAGCTGGCCGGACTCGCGCTTGTATGCCTTGCGGTGGCGGTGGCAACGCTGCCGTGGCTGTGGCCGCCGCGCCACGTGGGCGTCTCGTTGGCAACAGCTGTGCCGGCGGGGGCCATCGCGCTGATGGGTGCGACCACGTGGAGTGCGGGACTCTCGGGCAGCCCTGTGTCGGGGGCCGAGGGCTGGGTGCCCCTCGCCGGCGTCCTCTGGTGCTTCGGGTTGCCGTCGGTCCTCCTGGCTGCAGCCGCCGTCCGCATGGACGATGCGCCGCGAGGGACCACCCGGTGGCGAGTGGTCGCCGCGCTCCTTCTCGGGCTCGCCAATCCGCTGGCGGACTACTTCATCGGCTCCGCCGCCGTCGGCTACGTCTCGCACGACTACACGCCGTGGGTGGAGACGGTGAGCGCCGCGCTCCTGCTGTCCGCGGCGCTGGTCACGTGGCCGTCGACCCGAGGCCCCGCACGAGCAGGCGGTCCGGTTGCTGCGCCTCACCGGCGAGACGAGCAGCTCGCGACCACATGAGGCCCCGGTCCCCTGAGGTCAGGACGTCTCCATGTCGGCGCGCTGACGAAGCGCACCGGGGCCAGCCGTCGCCCATGTACGGGTGGCCGGGTGGTCTGGACGACCATGGCGCAGCGTGTCCCACTTTTGGGGTAACCGTGGCGCTCATGTGGGCTCCCTGTCCCCGCCGGTGCCTATGGTCGAAGCATGGGGGCTCACGCTGAAGCGTTGGTGGCCTGCGACCGGGGGGTCCGACAGGCAGAGATGGATTTCGTGTCCGGGAACGAGACGGTCAACCCGTTTCCGCCCGGCGCGACCATGCAGCGGGCGGGATGGAACGGTCGCATGCGCGCGCTCGTCTGCCATCGCGACCACGGGCCGAGCGTGTGCTGCCAGGAGCATCGCCAGCACCGCTCGCCGGTGCGACGCTCCTTCCGGGACTTCTCCTACTGCGAGCAGTGCCACGACGACATCAAGCCGCTGCTGGAGGCCGCCCAGGAAGCCGCCTTCGCCGCGGTCCTGGTCGGCGCCTGAACCCACCACCGCGACGGTGGTGCTTGGACGCTGTCGACGCCGACCTCGCCCCCGGAATGGCGTTGCCAAGACCAGGACGAGTCTCCATGGTGGGTTCATGGCCCGACGCCTGCCGCTGCCTCCGCCTCGGCCGCTGCTCCACCCGTTGCGTGCGGTCGACAGCGCGCGGAGCACGGTCCAGCTCCTGCCGCACCACCGGATGCGGGTCACCATCGACCACCAGCCGCTCGCCGGGATCACACCGGAGATGCTGCTGTGGTGGTTCCGGCACATCGGTGACCCCACGACGTACGCCGGTCACGACATCTCCAGCTACCTGGCCTGGCACCCGCTGGACCACATCCACTGGGAGCTTGCCCGGGCCGCCCCTGGTGGGGGCGCCGGGGAGGGAGCCCGCTTCCGGATCGTCGAGGCGTTCGACCGACAACAGGAGTTCTATGTCGACACCGTCGAGACCGTGGAGAAGCTCGACGACACCGGCATCCGGCTGGTGCGTCGGCTGGTGGGCACGCCGGTGTTCCAGCTGGAGCACACGTGGTCTGCCTGCGCGCAGGGGACCCACTACGTCAGCGTCCTGGACCTGGGCGCTCGGTCACCGCTCTTCACGCCCGTGAACCGCTACCTGAGCACCAGGGCCTTCCCCGAGAAGATGGCGCGGGCCTGGGTGGTCCACAACGTCGAGGAGGTCGGGGTCCTCGAGCACCTGCTCCCCGACGTGCTCCGCCAACGGCCTGACGCCGCGGGCCTCGGCGGACATGCCCCTGGCTGAGGGTCCGCCGGCACCCGGGCTCGGCCGGCCTTGAGGCGCCGCCGATCGGCGAGGATGCTGGTCGCATGAGGCCGATCGACTTCGAGATCGAGCGCACGATCCGCGCGCCGATCGAGGACGTGTTCGCTCGGCTCATAGACATCGACGGCCACAACGCCTGGATGGCCGGCACGGGCAGCATGCTGAAGCAGACCCGCCAGACGTCGCCCGGTCCGCCCGCCGTCGGTACGACGTTCGTCGACGAGACGAGCCAAGGGACGATGCCCGGAGACATCGTCGAGCTGGAGGCGCCGCACACGATCGTCTTCCACTGGTGGGAGAAGTCGAGGTCGGGCAAGCTCAAGTTCGAGGGCTGGCCGAGCTATCGCCTGCAGTCCTCCGGCGAGGGCGAGACGCTCGTACGCCACCGCGGCACGCTGGTGTCGTACGGAGTGTGGCGCTGGGGCACTCCGATCTGGCGCCTGTTCGCCGTCAAGGAGCGCACCATCACGGTCGACGCGCTCAAGGCGTCCTTCGAGCAGGAGCCCAGCACCCCTGGGTGATCGTCCTGGTCGGTCGACGACGCCCCCGTGCGGAATGCTGGCGCCTGACGACTTCCCATCTTTCCCGAAGCGTTCGGGACTCCCGCCCCGTGTGTGGTGCTCGAGATGCGCCCATCCTGAGTCGCATCGGATGCGGGGAGAAACCATCAGGACCGGCTGGGCAGGGCACTTCAGCCCTACCCATCACCCACGCCTCCTCGGCGGCTGACGCCGTTGGTGCCGGCCCACACATCGAAGGAGTCGATGACATGAACACACGCCGAGGCACAGCTCGCCTGATCCTCGCCGGCTTCGCGCTCGTCGCGCCGCTTCTCCCCGCTGTCTCGGCGAATGCCGTCGCGGGGACGTGCGAGGGCAGGGCCGCGACGCATCTCGGCACGCCGGGAGACGACGTCCTCAGTGGGACCAACGGTGACGACGTGATGGTCGGCCTGGGCGGCGACGACACGATCTCGGGGTTGCTCGGCAACGACGTCATCTGCGGCGACGAGGGGTCGGACCGTCTGGACGGAATGGCGGGTGACGACCGCATCCTGGGCGGGCTGGACAGCGATGCCGCCGGCGACGTCATCTGGCCGGGAGCGGGCAACGACTACGTCGACGCCGGCCTCGATCCCCTGACGCGCGACGACTTCTCCGTCCCCGTCGACACCGTGGTCTATGCGGACCTCCTCGCCGCCGGCTTCCCGGGCGGGATCAGAGCCGACCTCAGCCCGGTCGGCGGACTGGGCGTCGTGGCAGAGCCGTCAGGCACCGACCAGATCGTCGTGACCGAGGCCTTGGGCATCGTGGGCACGCGTACTGCGGACGTCCTGATCGGATCGCCGTACGTCGACGTGCTGACGGGTCGTGGCGGCGCCGACCAGATCGACGGCGCCGGCGGCAACGACTCCCTCTACGCCGACCTGCCGGACACCGACGTCGACCCGGCATCCGACGGCCCGGACGACATCGACGGAGGGTCAGGCGCCGACTGGATCGTCCTGGGGCAGCCTGGTGGTACGGCGCGTGGCGGGGACGACACGGACCACCTCGAGGTCCATCCGGCGACCGGCCCGGCCGTCCTGCGCGGTGAGGAGGGGGCGGACCAGATCCTGGTCGCGGCCGTGAAGGACGTCGACGTCGATGGCGGTGGGGGCGGTGACGACATCTACTTCAGACTCGCCCCCTCGTCGCGCGGGGTGTCGGTGAACGGAGGCGGTGCCAGGGACCTTGCCATTCTCGACGTACGCAAGGCGGGCTTCGGGAAGGGTTCGACGATCACCGTGGACCTCGGCAGCGGAGTTCTGCGGACCAAGGTGCGGGCCGGTGGGGTGCGCGCCCTCGAGGTCATGGCGATCATCGGCAAGGACGAACGCTGGAAGTTCCGCGGCACCAACCGGAGCGAGGACCTGCTCATGCAGGGAGGACGCAGCCTGGAGGCCGTGATGCGCGGAGGTCGCGACTCCGTCGTCGCCACACCAGGACGGGACGTCCTGGACCTGGGCAAGGGTCGCAGCGACTTCGCGAACGGCCGCAAGGGGAGGGACACCTGTCTCGGCGCCGAGCGGGTCAATAGCTGCGAGAACGTGAGGTCCGGCCGGTCGGGTCGAGTCGTGCTTGGTGCACGCGCGCGGGCACGCGGTGCAGACGAGCGACTCGCGCGCGGCGCGCAGGTCGTGCCCCGGCTGCCACTCGGGGTGGACTGACGAGCCTCAACCGTCGGCCGACAAGTCCCCGCCGTGCTCGCCCTGGAGGTCCCTGAGCACGGCGGACGGGCCGTCGATCGCCCAGCCGTCCCCGATGAGGTAGTTGCCGTCGGACGCCGAGCCGGCCTCGACGTAGTTGTCCCGATCGTCCTCGTCGACGAAGTAGTAGACCCCGAGCTTCAAGCCATCGCGGTCGCACTCGCCGCCCTCGGTGACGTACCGCTCCTCCGACGTGTCGGACCAACCGGTGCAGCCGATCATGTCGGCGACCGCTTGGCCGGAGTCCACCGTCTCGCCCCCACCGCCGCAGCCCGAGAGCAGCATCGCCGCCGCCGCGATCACGGCTCCCGTGATCATCTTCATGCCGGGGATCGTGCCACGGCCCGAGCGGTCACGCAGGGCGATCGCGAATCACTCTCCCCGGGCAGACCCGGCTCGGCCCCGTAGGGTGGCGACGCTCGTGGACGCCGACCGCGGCACGTCCTCCCGTCAGCGAAGGAATCGTATGTGCCGAGTGCTCGCCTACATCGGGCCCGAGGTCCCGCTCGAGAGCTTGCTGCTCACGCCGTCGAACAGCCTGGTCAACCAGGCTCTCGACCCTGAGCACTACCCGGACCTCCAGCTCGCGGGCTGGGGATTCGGTGCCTGGAGCGAGCACCTGCTCAAGCCGGAGGATCCCTTCATCTACCGCCGGCCCACGGCCGCCTTCTACGACGACAATGCCACCCGGATGATCCCGAGCCTCCAGGCGAGCACGGTGCTCGGCCACGTGCGAGCTGCGAGCTACGACTCGAAGGTCGTCATGGTCGACGAGAACTGCCACCCGTTCTCCTTCGACGAGACACCCTGGATCATCGCCCAGAACGGCAACCTGCCGAACTGGATGCTCCTGCAGAAGGAGCTGCTCAGGCACTGCGAGGACAGGTACCTGAAGCAGATGCGGGGCACGACGGACACGGAGTTCCTCTACGTGCTCTTGCTCTCCCTGCTCGACGGCGACAGCGACGAGGACGTGCAACGCGCGATCGAGGAGATGGTCGGACTCATCTCCCAGGCGATGGAGGACCTCGATCTCCCTGCCCTCACCAAGATGAAGATGGCCCTGGTGTCGCCGAACCGGATCATCGGAGTCAATGTCGGCCTCGGGCACCAGGGCGAGACCAACCCGACCGGGGACTGGAGGAAGCTGCGGGAGTCCGGTCCGGGCACGGACGACTTCGCCCTCTCGATGCTCCTGGAGCCGATGTACATGCTGATGGGTCGCCACGTCCCGCGCGACGGCACGTCGTACGACTTCGAGGCGTGCGACGAGAACGAGGCATCGGCCGCCATCTTCGCCTCCGAGGCCCTGACAGAGGACGAGGACGGCTGGTTGCACGTCGAGTTCGGGGAGATCGTGTTTCTCGAGAAGGCGGGCGATCACGTGTCCAGGACCGTCACGAGGTTGTCGGTCTAGGCGTCCCCCGATCCGCGCAGGTCTGTCAACGGGCGAAGAGCGGTCTGTTCTCCTCGATCCACCTGATCTCCGCCGCCTCCTCCTCGAGGCTCCCCTGAGCGACCCAGGTCTTCTGAGGTTCCCGCCCTTGGTCGGCGAGGAGACGGACGTGCTCGATCGTTGCGTGACGGCGTCGGATGACGGCTTCAGCCACGTCGAAGTCAGCCGGCATCCCGTATGCCTCGAGGAAGGCGTCGATGCGTGCACGCCGGTCGGGCACCTCGGGGAAGTGATGCCACTCCAGAGATGATTCGTCGTCCCGCATCGGGGTGAACCACAGCAGGGCGTAGGCCACGTCGTCGATCCTCGGCGCCGGGCGTAGGAAGTCCCAGTCAATGAGGGCGGTCGCCTGTCCGTCACGCCACACGAAGTTCCACGGTCCGGGGTCGCCGTGACCGAAGATGTCGCCGGCTGCGCTCCCAGGGGGCGCGTTGAAGACGGCGTCCTGGGGCGGAACCCAATCAGCAGAGGCGTCGTGGATGCGCCGCAGCAGTTGCGCTGCTGAACGGAGCCCCTGCTCGTCGTGCTGGTTCTTCCATCCGTCCCCGCCGCTCTCCCCGTCGATGTAGCGGAGCACCTCGCTCTCCTCGTCCAGCGACAGCGGTTCGGGAACGCAGTCCAGCCCCTTGTCGCGAAGGTGGCGCAGGAACGAGTGCACCGTGTGGCTCTGCGGCCCTGCTGGTCGCGTGACGGTTCCAGCTGACAACTCCACGGGACGGAAGTGCTCGTTCACTTCTGCCGCTCGGTTCCGTGCCTCGTCATGGGCCATGCCCGCACCCTCACACAGGCGACGGACAGTGACCATCGAGTTCTTGGAGGACTCGCTCATCGACACGAGCCGACTGCGACTGACGTCAACCGGGGGGTCCGATGGCCCTAGCAGGGCCCGCCGGGAGTGTGTTTCAGTGTCAAGTCTGGAGAGAGAAGCCTGACTGGGAGGTCACCATGCGTGCACGCACAACGATCCGAGGTGTGCTCGTCGCGTTGCTGGGGCTCACCCTGCTGGCGCCGTGGGGCGGTAGTGCTCAGGCAACACCGGAGCGCGACCTCACGTTCATGTCGTACAACCTCTACCTCGGGTCGAGCCTCGATCCGGCGCTGGAGGTACCCGCGCTGCCGCCGGCCCAGCAGCCCGCAGCGTTCGTCGCCGCGGTGGCAACGATCTACGGCACCGCCGTCTTCACCGACTTCCCGACCCGGGCCGAGGCGGTCGCCGACATCATCGCGGACGAGAAGCCGGACGTCATCGGGCTGCAGGAGGTCACCAAGTGGATCGCGCAGGCCACCGCTCCGGGCTCGACCGCGAACCCACCCAGCTATGACTTCCTGGAGATCCTGATGGCCGCACTCGCAGCCCGGGGTCTGGACTACGAGGTCGCAGGGGTGACGCAGAACGCGAACATCGGTCCTGCGCCGCTCTTCAGCCCAGGGTTCGGGTGCACCGCCGTGGCGCCGGCTGACTGCGTCGTCACGCTTCAGGACCGGGACGTGATCCTCGTCAACGCGGACACCCCGGCGCTGCACTGGGACAACCCGCAGTCCGGCACCTACGACGCCCAGCAGAGCATTCCGCTGCCTGGCGGCCCCGCGGCCTCCTTCGGCCGGGGTTGGGTGACGATCGACGCCAAGTACCGGGGCCGGCGGTTCCACGTCGCCAACACCCACCTCGAGGTGTCCGGATTCCCTGAGGTGCAGGAGGCGCAGGCGCAGGAGTTCCTGGACGGACCCGCCGAGGGTCCGGGCGCCGACATCGCCCTGGGCGACTTCAACTCCGCCGCCGACGGCAGCACCACGGGCTCCTACGCCCTCCTCACCGACCGGTTCCGCGACGCATGGGCGGTGAACCCCCAGGACCCCGGCTACAGCAGCGGGCAGAACCAGACGCTCACCAACCCGACGTCGACGCTCGACCAGCGGATTGACCTCGTTCTCGTCCACGGGGCCGTCGACACGGTCGAGGCCCATCTCGTCGGCGACGAACCGTTCAGGGCGCAGACTCCGCAGCAGCCCCGACCGATCTGGCCCTCGGACCACGCGGGCGTGGTGTCGACGCTGCGGCTTCGCTGAGTCGTTCCTCGCGCGATCTCTCCGTACGCAGCCGGCAGACACCACCTGTCTGGCCGACGTCGCAGCGGGCGCTCGGACGCGGCGAGAAGACGCTGTTCGATCCGCAATCGCGCCAAGGCAGACCTAAGGTCGTGACGTGAGAGAACTCCCCGTCCTCGATGCGACCGACCAGCGCGTCCTCGGCAGCCTGCTGGAGAAGCAGACGACCGTGCCCGCCACCTATCCCCTCTCCGCGAACGCACTGGTGTCGGCGTGCAACCAGACGAACAGCCGCGACCCCGTCACCGACCTCGACCACCAGATCGTCGAGAGGACAGCGAAGTCCCTCAAGGAGCGCGGGCTGCTGCGGATCGTGTGGTCCGACACCGGGCGCCGGACCCTGAAGTACCACCAGATCCTCGACGAGCAGCTCGCGCTCGAGCCCGATGAGCGGGCGCTGCTCACGGTGCTGCTGCTCCGCGGCGCGCAGGCGCCGGGTGAGCTGCGCACCCGCACGGAGCGGTTGCACGGGTTCGCCGACCGGGGCCAGGTCGAGGAGTGTCTGCGCCGGATGGCGAGCCGCCCGCAACCGCTGGTGCGCGAACTCGAGCGCCGGTCGGGCCAGCAGGATCCGCGCTGGATCCACCTCCTGGGAGCCGCGCCCGAGCAGACCTCAGGCGAAACCGCCCCAGCTGGGAGTGCCGACCCGTCGCGCATCCGCGTCACGCAGATCATCGCCGACCTCCACGTACCCGACCTCCCCGCCTCCAGGAGCTTCTACACCGACTACCTCGGGTTAGCCGAAGAGGAGTTCAACCTGGGCTGGGTGGCCCGCCACACGTCGCCGGTCTCCAGGGCCACGCTCCAGGTGATGACCAGCGATGCCACCGCGCCCGTGGACCCCGTGGTCTCGGTCATGGTCGACGACGTCGAAGCCGCCTACCGCCAAGCACAGGAGCGGGGGTACGAGATCGTGCATCCCCTGACAACAGAGGCATGGGGCGTGACTCGCTTCTTCGTCCGCGCTCCCGATGGCAACGTGCTCAACGTCGTTCAGCAGCACGCAGGCTGAGGGTCTCGGTCATCCGCGGCGGCGTGACGCGACCTGGTGGGTGTTCGGCTCGCCAGCGATGGGCGCCATCCTCGGGACCAGCCAAGCACGCAAGGGGGTTCCCCCCGCGAGGGCAGCCGTCATCCCCGGGTGAGGTGATGATCCGGCTCCGGATCCGTCCTATGGTCAGACGATGAGGCGGATGTGGAGCGGTGGGCCCACACGATGACGCCGTGAAGGTCGTCCTGGCGTCGCTGCCCGCGTTCGGCCATCTCTATCCCCTGGTACCGCTGGCCCTCGCCCTCGAGCGGACTGGGGCAGAAGTGGTGTTCGCGACTGGCGAGGAGCTCGCGAGTCGGCTACCCGCGCGGGCTGTCCCCGGAGCCGAGGAATCATGGTCCTTCTCCGACGCCACGTCGGAGATCGCGCGACGAGTCGAACAGCTTGGCAAGGCAGCGTCGGACGAGGGTCTCGGACAGACGCTCTTCGTCGAGCTCTGCGCGCCGCACGTCGTGGACGTCATGACCGGGGTGCTGGAACGGGAACGACCCGACCTCGTCGTCTTCGAGCAGAGCAACGTCGGTGCTGCCATGGCCGCCCACACGACCGGTATCAGGGCCTTCTGCCTGGCGATCGTTGGCTGGGGCCGCCAGTGGTCGACCATCTACGAAACCGTGGCAGCGATGGTCCACGCTCCCGTGGCCGGCGCCATGGCCGAGGGTCTCATCGACCCGCACCCGCCCTTCCTGGCCGATGTCGACGCCACCCCGCCGTTTCCTACGATGGCGATGCGACCGACGGCCTGGTCCCCGGACGGTCCAGTGCAGCCGTGGCTGCTCGAGCCACGGCGGGCTCCGCGGGTGTATCTGACCATGGGGACGGTCTTCGGCAGCGTGGGGCTGCTCCGCGCGGCGGCACTCGAGATCGCCGGCTCGGGATGTGATGTCCTCGTGGCGACGGGCCCTGGGATAGAGCCGAGCGCGCTCGGTGACATGCCGGCAGCGGTGCACGTCGAACAGGAGGTCCCTCAAGCGCAGCTCCTGCCGCATGTCGACCTCGTCGTGCACCATGGTGGAACCGGCACGGTCATCGGTTCCCTCGCCAGTGGGCTGCCGCAGATCGTCATGCCGCAGGGTGCCGACCAGTTCTGGAACGCCGACCACCTCGCCGCGGCAGGCGCCTGCCGCATCGTGCCCCCGGGCGCGCCGCCCGGCTCGATCGCTGCGGCTGCCATCGCCTTGACCACACAGCACGCCCCCGAACGAGAAGCGGCACGGCGACTGGGAGCCGTCATCGCCGCGATGCCCAGCCCCGACGCGGTCGCGCAGCAATTGGCAGAACTGACCCAGCCGAGATGACCGAAGTGGCTTGCGACCGCGCCGACAGGCGACGGAGTGATGCATCCTCGTCGCCGCTGGCTTGGACCCGTGGTCCCTCCTAGCCTTGTCCGTCGAGACGGAAGGGTGGATGCCGAGCGTGAAGATCCGGTCAGCGGTGCGAGGCGACGCGGCAACGCTGGGGCGCGTCATGGTGGCGTCGTGGCTGGCGGGGCACAAGGGGCAGATGCCGGACGAGGCGTGGCGCAAGCGAGTGGCCGACTGGACGCCGGAAGTGTCCGCGCAGGGCTGGGCGCGTGTCCTCATCGACCAGGCCAACGGCGACGCCCCGCGCGACGTTCTGCTCGTGGCAGCCAATCACGCGGGGCAACTCGTCGGTCTCGTGTACGGGCGACCTGCGGACGAGGATGATGCAGCACTCACTGCCGAGATGAGTGCCCTGTACGTCGATCCGACCTGCCACCGCCAGGGCATCGGAGCCGCTCTGCTGCATGCGGCCGCACTGGAGCTCAACCAGCTCGGGTTCTCGACCGTCCGGCTCGAGGTCCTGTCAGCGAACTTCCCGGCTCGCGCGTTCTACAAGCGCATGGGAGGACACGAGGTCGGTCAGGGGACGTTCGACGAGGACGGCTACCTGCTTCCCGTGGCGATCTACGAATGGGCAATTGGCTACGTGGCCAAAGGAGCTCCGTAGCTACGCCGACAGGCCGTCGAATCGGGCCACGTGCCGTGCGTCCTCATCAACCGTGAGCCATCGCTTCACCAGGACACAGCGACGTACTTGCTCTCCATGTAGTCCAGCATCCCCTCGTGCCCACCCTCGCGCCCGATGCCCGACTGCTTCGTGCCACCGAAGGGGGCGGCCGGGTCGGAGACGAGGCCGCGGTTGAGGCCGACCATGCCGGCGTCGAGGCGCTCGCTGACGCGCAGGCCGCGGGCGAGGTCCTGGGTGTAGACGTAGGAGACGAGGCCGTACTCGGTGTCGTTGGCCATCGCGATGGCGTCGTCCTCGTCGGTGAAGGTCAGCACCGGGGCCACCGGGCCGAAGATCTCCTCGCCCAGGATGTCCGCGCCGCGCGGGACGTCGAGCAGCACGGTGGGTGAGTAGTAGAAGCCCTCGCGGTCCGGGCGCTCGCCGCCGAGCACGACGCGGGCGCCGGCCGCGACCGCGCCCCGGACCAGCTCGTCGACCTTGGCCGCCGACTCCTCGTTGACCAGCGGGCCGACCTGGGTGTCGTCGTGGGTGCCGGGCCCGACAGTCAGCGCCTTCATGCGCTCGGCCAGTCGGCGGCTGAAGTCCTCGGCCACGTCGGCGTGGACGTAGAACCGGTTGGCGGCCGTGCACGCCTCACCGGCGTTGCGCATCTTGGCGATCATCGCGCCGTCGATCGCCGCATCCATGTCGGCGTCCTCGAAGACGAGGAACGGCGCGTTGCCGCCCAGCTCCATGGAGCAGTTGACGACCTGATCTGCGGCCTCCTTGAGCAGCACCCGACCCACCTCGGTGGAGCCGGTGAAGGACAGCTTGCGGACCCGCGGGTCGTGCACCATCGCCGAGACCACCGCACCCGAGCGGCGCGCTGGCAGCACCGACACCACGCCCTCGGGGACGCCCGCGTCGGCCAGGATCCTGGCCATCAGCAGCGCCGTCAGGGGCGTGTCGGAAGCGGGCTTGAGGATCACCGTGCAGCCCGCGGCCAGGGCCGGGCCGATCTTGCGGGTGGCCATCGCGGCGGGGAAGTTCCACGGCGTCACCAGCACCGCGATGCCCACCGGTTGCTGCAGCACGAGGATCCGGTTGGCCCCGGACGGGGCGGTCATCACCGTGCCGGAGGCGCGCACGGCCTCCTCGGCGTACCAGCGGAAGAACTCCGCGGCGTACGCCGTCTCGCCGCGCGCGTCGGGCAGCGCCTTGCCGTTCTCCAGGGAGATCAGGTGGGCGATCTCGTCGGAGCGCTCCGTCATCAGCTCGAAGGCCTTGCGCAGGATCTCGGCCCGCTGGCGTGGTGCGGTCGCCGCCCACGACGCCGCGGCGGCATCAGCCGCGTCGACGCACGCCATCGCGTCCTCGACCGTGCCGTTGGCCACCGACGTGATGACCTGACCGGTCGCCGGGTCCAGCACGTCGAAGCGACCGCCGTCGGAGGCGACGCGCGCGACACCGCCGACCCACAGGTCGAGCGGCAGGTCGGCGACGGAGGAGAGCGAGAAGTCAGCCACGGGGTGGGCCTTTCGGTGTGTCAGTAGGGGTTGGTGACGAAGAGCTCCTGCGCCGGGAAGAGCGTGAGGATGCGGGGACCGTCCTCGGTGATGACGATCTCCTCCTCGATCCGGGCGGCGGAGAGGCCGTCGGTGGCCGGGCAGTAGGTCTCGAGGGCGAAGACCATGCCGACCTTGAGCTCGACCGGCTCCTTCATCGAGTTGAGCCGCGAGATGATCGGCCGCTCGTGCAGGCCGAGGCCGAGGCCGTGGGCGAACTGCAGGCCGAACGCCTCCATCTCGCTGCCGAAGCCGAACTCCTCGGCCCTGGGCAGCAGCGCGGCCACCTCGTCGGTGCCGACGCCGGCCTTGATCCCGTCGATCCCGCGGTCCATCCACTCCCGCGCCCTGGTGTAGGCGTCACGCTGCGCCGGGGTCGAGCTCCCCACCGCGAAGGTGCGGTAGTAGCAGGTCCGGTAGCCGTTGAAGGAGTGGATGATGTCGAAGAAGGCCTGGTCACCCGGGCGGATCAGGCGGTCCGTGAAGTTGTGCGGGTGCGGGTTGCAGCGCTCGCCCGAGATGGCGTTGACGGCCTCGACCTGGTCGGAGCCCATCTCGTAGAGCCGCTTGTTGGCCAGCGCCACGATCTCGTTCTCGCGGACGCCGGGCTTGAGCGCCTCGGTGATGTCCTGGTAGACGCCGTCGACCATCGCGGCGGCCTGGTTGAGCAGCATGATCTCGTCGCCGCTCTTGATGCAGCGGGCGTCGAGCATCAGCTGCTGGGCGTCGACGACGGTGAGGCCCTGGCGCTGCATCTCGAAGAGGAACGGCGGCTCCACGATGTCCATGCCGACCGGCATGTCGGCCACGCCGGCCTCGGTCAGCAACGACTTGATCTCCGCGACGGCGTCGACCATCAGGCCCACCGACGGCGCGACCGCACCGCGGAAGCCGAGGAAGCCGGCACGGTAGTTCTCCTCCGGCACCCACTGCGAGTAGATCTTGTGGTGCTTGACCGCCGACCCGAAGTCCCACAGGACCGGGTCCTTGTCGCGGGCCAGCAGCGCGTAGCGGATCATCTTGTCGCCGAGCGCGCCGCCGATCCAGGTCTGGGTCGTGTAGCGGATGTTGTAGAAGTCGAAGAGCAGGAACGACCCGCACTCGCTGGAGTTCAGGGCCTCCTTGGCCCGGGCGATGCGGTAGCGGCGCAGCCGGTCGAAGTCGACCCGCTCCTCGTAGTCGACCCCCATGTGCCCCGGCGCCGCGAGGGGGCGGCCCGCCGTGCTCATGCTCATGCCTCGTCGGCTGCGGACAGGCCGTCGTCCACCGGGGTGTCCTCCGGCGAGAGCGTGATCCCGGAGAGCATCGCCTGCTGGTCGAGCAGGATCGCGAAGTCCTCCTCGACCCGACCGCCGCTGACCGTGCCCTGCACCGCGGCGGCCGCGGCGGCCGCGACCGGCATCGGTACGTCGAGCTCGTGGGCGGCGGCGAAGCCGAGGTCGAAGTCCTTGCGCAGCAGGATCGGGGTGAAGGTCGGTGTGTAGTCGAGGTGGACGAAGGCCGGGCTCTTGTAGGTCGTGAAGACCGACCCCATCACCGACTTGTTGAGGAACTCCAGGAACGCCGCCCGCGACATGCCGCCCTTCTCGGCGAGCACGGTGATCTCGGCGAGGTTCTGGGTGACCACGCCGAGCATGACGTTGTGGCAGATCTTGGCCAGCCGCGCCAGCTCGCCCTCCCCGACGTACGTCGCGCCCTTGCCGAGGTGGTCGAGCAGCGGCTCGACGTGCCGGTAGGTCTCCTCGGGGCCCGAGACCACCAGGCTCAGGCCGCCGGCCCGGACGACCTTGCCGTTGCCGCTCACCGGGGAGGCGAGGAAGGCGACGCCGCGCTCGTCGCAGGCCGCCCGCATGGCCGCCGAGGACTCGGTGGAGACCGTCGAGCAGTCGACGACGCAGCCGGGGACGTGGTCCGGATCGGCCAGCAGGCCGTCCGGGCCGGTGAGCACCTGCTCGAGGTCGGCCGGTGTCGAGACCATCGTGAAGACCACGTCGTGCCCGCGCAGGTCGGCGATGGTGTCGGCGACCTTGCAGCCGACCTCGGTCAGCGCCTCGGCCTTGGCCCGGGTGCGGTTCCAGACGGTGACGTCCTCCCCCGCCCTGGCGAGCCGCGAGGCCATCGCGGCACCCATCCGGCCGGCACCGATCCAGCCGACCCGCAGGGATCCGGGCGTGTGAGCGTCGGTGGTGTTCATCAGTCAGCCTGCCTTCAGGTCAGCGGTCGAGTCAGCGGTGGTGGTGATGAGGGGTTCGGGACCGCCCAGCAGCCGGGCGGCCAGCCAGTCGGCGGTGATCGGGCGGTGCTGCGGCGAGACGTTGGCGCAACCGTGGTTGCCGTCCTCGAGCATCAGCAGGGTGGCGGGACCGGCGACGGCGTCGCGCATCCGGACGGCGTTCTCCCACGGGATCAGCCGGTCCTGTCGGCCGAAGACGATGAGCATCGGGGCGACCAGGTCGGACGCCACCGGGAACAGGTCGAGCTCGAGGGCGCGCTCACGCGCCTGCTCGTCGTCGGCCGCGCCGGAGCGGTGCCGGAGCGTGTCGCGGGTGAGCTGCGGCAGGCCGGACCAGTACTCACCGAAGTTGAAGGGGCCTGCCAGCGAGACGCAGGCGCTGACCCGGCCGCCGAGAGCGGCGGCGACGCGCGGCGCGTAGTAGCCCCCGAGGCTGACCCCCCAGACCGCGAGCCGGGTGCGGTCGAGGTCGGGCTGGGTGCCGATCGCCTCCCAGACCACCTCGGCCACCGGCGCCCAGTCGCCGCGCAGCGGCAGGTCGTACTCCGCCTCGCCCTGGCCGGGCCCGTCGAGGGTGACCGTGGCCATCCCGCGGTCGAGGAAGGTCTGCTCGGTGGAGCCGAGCTCCTCCTTGGTGGAGTCGAGGCCGGGCAGCATCAGGACGACCGGGTGCGGGCCCGCGCCGTACGGCGTACGCACCACCGAGACGAGCCGCGACCCCTCGAAGGGGATCTCGAGCCGGCGACCCGGCGGGTCGAGGTGCGGCAGCGCGTCGGTGAGGCAGGCGACCGCCCGCTCGTGCGCGGCGCGCATCTGGGCCGGGTCGGTGACGAAGACGAACTTGGCGAAGTGGTGGTAGACGGCGGCCCGGGCCAGGTGCTCCCCGGCCGACCGCGTGCGGCCCTCGGACAGGGCGGCCCGGCCGAGCGCCTCGTGGGCCGAGCCCTCGGCCGTCCAGGTGCGGCACCAGTCGTCCCAGCGCTCGATGCCCGCGGTGATCCGGGTGAAGTCGGCCGTGGTGACGCCGTTGGTCGTGAACCGCGGACCCCAGTGGGCGACGGCGGAGGCCACCAGCTCGTCCATCGTCGCCTCCCGGTTGGTCGTGCACCGCGGCCCGTACGCCGCTCACTGCAATCGAGTGCAGCCTGACCGTCACCCACCCGATTGTCAAGCAGAGGCGCCTCCCGGGCCGCCCGCCGCCCGGCGCCGAGACGTCGCGGGGGGCCCGCGGCTGCAATCGACTGCACATTCCGGTACGGTGCCTGCGGCGGGCAGCACGTCGGCCGAGGAAGGCAGGAGGGGGCCATGACGCTCGCGCGCGTGGTGGAGCTGGGGTCGTTCACACCGTCGGTGGTGCTGGAGGTCGCGCGGCGTACGGGCGCCCTCGCCGCCGCCGGGCTCGAGGTCTTCGAGCGCGCCGTCCCGTCGTCCCCCGCCCAGTTCCGCTCCCTCATCGACGACGAGCTGCACGTCGGGCTCACCAACCCCGACAACGTGCTCGCCTACCGCTTCGACCCGCAGAACCCGCTCGGCGAGCTGGTCGACGCCCGGATCCTGGCCGGAATCGACCGCGGCCTGGGGCTCGGCGTCTGGGCCCGCCCCGGGGCGACGCTCGACGACCTGCGCGGAGCCGTGGTCGGGGTGGACGTGCCGGGGTCCGGCTTCGCGCTCGCGCTCTTCACGCTGCTCGAGCGGCGGGGACTAGGCCGCGACGACTACGAGGTCCTCAAGCTCGGGTCGACCCCCCAGCGGCTGCAGGCGCTGCTCGACGGCGGCTGCGCGGCCACCATGCTCGGTGCCGGCAACGAGCTGGCGGCGGAGGCCGCCGGCTGCACGCTCGTCGCCAGCGTGCGCGACGAGCTCTCCCCCTACCTCGCCACCGTCGTCTGCGTCGTCCGCGACGAGCACCTCGAGGTCGGTCACGACCTCGCCGACGTGCTGACCGCGACCGCGGCCGGCATCGTGGGCGGTGCGCTCGCCGGCACCGCGGTCGAGGCGGCCGCCGTGCGGCTGGGTCTCGACGACGACCTCGCGCAGCGGTACGTCGCCCGGCTGACCGACCCCCTCGACGGCCTCGTCGTCGACGGCTCCGTCGACCCGGCCGCCCTGCGCACCGTGCTCGACCTGCGCCGGCACTGGCTGCCCCGTGTGGTCGACGGGCGCGACGTGCTCGCCGGCGCCCTCGCCGACCCCGGGCTCGTGGTCCGCCGGTGAGCGAGGCGGCGTCGTCCGGGAGGGTCTCGCCCCTGCGGCTGCTGCAGGCCACCACGCTGGTCAGCACCCTCGACCGTTTCGCGATGCCGCCGATGCTGGTGGCCATCGCCACCAGCCTGGGCGTGCCGCTGACCCAGGTCGTCACCGCCGCGGGCGCCTACTTCCTGGTCTACGGGCTCGGCCAGCCGCTGTGGGGCTTCGCCTCGGACCGCTACGGCCGCGTCCGCACCCTGCGCACCAGCCTGGTGGTGGCGGGCGTGCTCAGCCTGGTCTCCGCACTGAGCCCGACGGTGCTGGTGCTCGGCATCCTGCGCGGGCTCGCCGGCGGCTTCTTCGGCGCGGCGTACCCCTCGGCCCTCATCTACCTCGGTGACACGGTCGCCCCGGCCCGCCGGCAGCAGGCGATCACCGGGCTGATGGTCGGGGTCGCGGTGGGCACCGCCGCCGCCTCGGCCGGCGCGGGGCTGCTCGCCGACGTCGCCACGTGGCGGCTGCCCTTCGTCCTCACCGGCAGCGCGGCGCTGGTGCTGGCCGTCCTGCTCCGCCGGCTGCCCGAGCCGACCCCGACCGGGACCCGGGCCACGGCGCGGACCTCGCTGTCGGCCATCGGTCGGTCGCGGGTCACGCTGCTGGTGCTGCTCTTCGCGTTCGTCGAGGGGGTCGTGCTGCTCGGTGCCCTGACCCTGCTCCCCACCGCCGTGGAGAGTGCCGGGGCCTCGACGACCGTGGCCGGCGCGGCCACCGGCGTCTACGGCATCGCGGTGCTCCTCGGCTCCTCGTGGGTGGGTCGTCTCTCGCTCGCCTGGCACCCGGCCCGGTTGATCCTGCTGGGTGCCGGCTGCGCGGCGCTCGCGACCGGGCTGCTGGCCGTCTCCCAGGAACCCGCGGTGGCCGTCGTCGCGGCGGTGCTGCTCGGGCTGGCGTGGCCGGCGATGCACTCCTCGCTGCAGACCTGGGCCACCGAGGTGCTGCCCAGCGCCCGGGCCGTGGTGGTCTCGCTCTTCGCCGCGTCGCTCTTCGTGGGCAGCGCCGTCGGGGCCATCGTGGTGGCCGACCTGGCCGACGCCGGGCGCTTCGCGCTCGTGTACGCCGGGTACGCCGCGCTCGCCGTCCCCCTCGGGATCGGGGCCTGGGCGGCCAGGAGACGCTGGCACCGACCGGTCGAGGACGTGGAACCCTAGGATGCCTGCTGTGCAGACCCCCACGCTCCGGGACGTGGCAGACGCCGCGGGGGTCCACCCCGCCACTGCCTCCCGCGCCCTCAACCCCGCCACCCGTGGGCTGGTCAACGCCGAGACGGCGCGGCGGGTGATGAAGGTGGCCGAGGGCCTCGGCTACCGGCCCAACCCGATGGCGCGCGGGCTCAAGACCGCCAAGTCGGGGACGGTCGGGCTGGTCATCCCGGACCTGACCAACCCGCTCTTCCCGCCGATCGTGCGCGGCATCGAGGACGTCCTGGAGCCGGCCGGCTACAGCGGCCTGATCGTCAACACCGACAACGACCCGCAGCGCGAGCACGCCCAGATCGAACTGCTGCGCTCACGCCAGGTCGAGGGCCTGATCGTGGCCACCGCGCTCCTCGACCACCCCCTGATGGCCAAGCTCCAGCGCGAGGGGGTGCCGATGGTGATGGTCAACCGTCGCCCCGACGGGGTCGACATCCCCTCCATCACCCCCGACGACGCGGCCGGCATCGAGATGGCCGTCGACCACCTCGCCGACCTCGGGCACCGCCGGATCGGCCACCTCTCGGGACCGGCGACCACCTCGACCGGCGTCGCCCGGCGCCGGGCCTTCCGCAACGCGGTGCGCGACCGCGACCTCGACGTGGACCCGGCGCTCGTCGTCACCTGCGAGCACTGGACCGAGGAGGCCGGCGCGACCGCCCTGCGGCACCTGCTCGACGTACGCCCCGACGTCACCGCCATCGTCGCCGGCAACGACCTGATCGCGCTCGGCTGCTACGACGTCTTCGCCGAGCGCGGCATCGACTGCCCGCGGGAGATGAGCGTGGTCGGCTTCAACGACATGCCGTTCCTCGACAAGCTCGCTCCCCCGCTGACAACGCTGGCGATCCCGCACCAGCAGATCGGGGCCGAGGCGGCCCGGATGCTGCTGGACGCCATCGCCGAGCCCGACCGGGCGGCCCGCTCGGTGCTGCTGCCGCTGTCCCTCGTCGTACGCGGCTCCACCGCACCCCCGGCGACCTGACGGGCTGCCCGCCGGGTCGGGGCTCAGCGTCGACCTCAGCGCGAGCGGGGCCCGAAGACCGGGGCGACCTTGGTGAAGGCGGCCTCGCGGGCGACCTTGGTGTTGCGGTTGAAGAGCAGGAACGCCTGCTCGATGCGCTCGCGGGCGAAGGTGTGCCGCGCACTCGAGGTCCACGTGTCGTTGAAGAGGCGCTTGGCGGCGGCGAGCTGGTCCGGCGAGCGCTCCTTGAGCTGCTCGGCCAGCTCGAGCGCGGCGGCCGCCGGGTAGGCGTCGACACTGCCGACCAGGCCGAGCTCGAGGGCCTCCTTGCCGCTGAACATCTCGGCGGTCATCGTCAACCGCTTGGCGGTCTCGATGCCGACCAGCTCGGAGAGGCTCCGCACGCCGGACATGTCCGGGATGATCCCCCACTTGCCCTCGAGCACCGACCAGGTGGAGTCGGGGTGGGCGATGCGGAAGTCGGCGGCCAGCGCGATCTGCAGACCGCCACCGAGGCAGTGCCCGTGGACCGCGGCGATGACCGGCACGGGCAGCCGGCGCCAGGCCCAGCACGCCTCCTGGAAGACGTTGGTGCCGTGCCACGGCCGGGGCACGAAGGCGGTGGCGACCCGCATCGGCTGCTTGAGGACGGTGCCGAAGTCGAGACCCGCGCAGAACGCCTCGCCCTCGCCGTCGATGACCACGGCGCGCACCGCCTTGTCGCGGCGCAGCATCCGGGCGGTGTCGACGAGCTGCTCGAGGGTGTCGAGGGTGAGCGCGTTCATCTTGTCGGGACGGCTCAGCCGCACCCGCGCGATGCCGCGCTCGATGGTGCAGGTGACCAGGGTGTCGTCGGCGCTCTCGGGCATGCAGCAAGGGTACGGCGACGCCCCCCGCGTCGCCGCACCCCTGCTCGTCCCCCCGGATCGGTGGGTCAGCGCTTCAGCGCTTGACCTTCTTGCTCTTCGCCGTCTTCACGGTCGTCGACGTCATGCCGGGCGCCGAGGCGGTCACCTTGACGGTGAGCTTCTTGCCGGCCAGCTTGCTGGTGAGGCGGAGGCGGACCTTGGTCGCGCCCTTCACCTTCTTGCCGTTGGCGAGCCACTGGATCTTGCGGGAGACCAGGGTCGGGTTCCAGGCACCCTTGGTGACGCGGAGCCGCTGCCCGACCTTGGTGAAGCCCTTGATCTTCGGCATGGTGACGACCGAGACCGCGCGGGCCGTCGTCGTCGGCGTCGCAGCCGGCGTCGTGGTCGTGGAGGTCGTGGTCGTGGGGGTCGTGGTCGTCGACGTGGTCGGGGACTGCGGCACCGTCGGGGTCTCGGGCATCGACGGGGGGACCGGGTCAGTCGGGTCCGTCGGGTCCGTCGGGTCAGTCGGGTCCGTCGGGTCCGTCGGGTCAGTCGGGTCCGTCGGGTCCGTCGGGTCCGTCGGGTCCGTCGGGTCCGTCGGGTCCGTCGGGTCCGTCGGGTCC
>NZ_LMSN01000020.1:0-215521 GCF_001428425.1 Nocardioides sp. Soil777 | reverse complement strand
TCGGGTCCGTCGGGTCCGTCGGGTCCGTCGGGTCCGTCGGGTCCGTCGGGTCCGTCGGGTCCGTCGGGTCCGTCGGGTCGCTCGGGTCGCTCGGGTCGCTCGGGTCCGTCGGGTCCGTCGGGTCCGTCGGGTTGGGCGTGAGGAGCTGGGCGTCGAGTCCAGTGCTCGCCCCCGAGTTGGCCAGCTGGATGCTCGCCGCATCGGTCAGGGCCGCGCGGTTGTTCCAGTACTCCGTCACGCCGGACGCAGGATCGACGAAACCCAACGTGTAACCCCCACCCGGAAGACCGCCGAGATCGTAGTAGCCCTCATCGTCCGCGGTCACTGACTGGAACACGATCCAGGCACCGTCCTGCTTCACGTAGGCAGTCACCACTGCAGCAATGCCGAGACCGTCCGTTCCGGTCACCTTGCCCGTCATGTGAGCGGCGCCGCCGAGGGCTGCCGGCTCCAGCACGAGGTTGCCCTTGCTGACGTCGATCGGCTCGGCCTCGGCCGCCCGAGTCTTGTCGTTGTAGAACTCCGTGGAATAGGTGCCGCTCGGGTCGTAGTAGCGAACCCGGTACGTGCCGCTCGACAACTTCCCGACGCTGTAGCTGCCGTCCGCCCCGGTGGAGTCGGAGTCGGCAGTGCTCCACAGGTCGAGGTTCTCGTTCCACTTGAGCGTCGCCACGTGAATGCCCGCCAACGGCGACCCGTCAGGAGTGGTCACGATCCCCTTGATCCTGGCCGGCTGCCCGATCGCGTCGGCCGGACTCGCGAACGCGACGAGGGACGAGAGCCCCACGGTGGCGGCGAGTGTCGCCCCTGCGACCTGACGGATGCGCTGGTTCATGCTGTCCCCTTTGGTGTCCGGTGCCTCGGTGCGGCGCCCTTCTCCTCGAAACTAGGTATGTCGCTGCACGGCGGGGCCCGTGAGGATGTCTGCTTGACGTGGCGTGGGAGAGCAGTGGGGATCCGGGCTAGTCCGCCCGTATGCGCTGTTGCCGAGTGCGACGCACAGCATCTGTGGGTGCGCGGACACCGGAAATGCGCAGTGGGAGCTGAGTCACCAGGTGACTCAGCTCCCACTGGAGATTTCGACGTCCAGCGAGCCGATCAGGCCGCCTTGGCCATGCGACGGGCCTGCTGCTCGAGACGGGCCTGGGCGGCGCGACGGATCTTGGGGCCACCGGTCGCCATCTTGTAGAGCAGCTTGAACTGCTCGGGCGCGTTCTTGGCGTTGGTGGTGGCCAGCCAGCCGTTGGGCAGCGACAGCCGCACGACCTTGTGCCAGGCCGAGTAGACCTGCGGCACGAACGGGCGCGTGTGGTAGTTGAGGTCGTACTTGTCGAAGAGGGCCTGCACCTTCGGCGCGATCTCGGCGTACCGGTTGGACGGCAGGTCCGGGAACAGGTGGTGCTCGATCTGGTGTGACAGGTTGCCGCTCATCAGGTGCAGCGCCTTGGAGCCGGAGATGTTGGCCGAGCCGAGCATCTGACGGACGTACCAGTCGCCCTTGGACTCACCCTCGATGGAGCGCTTCTCGAAGGTCTCGACGCCCTCGGGGAAGTGGCCGCACAGGATGATCGAGTTGGACCACAGGTTGCGCACGATGTTGGCGGTGAAGTTGGCCGCGAGCGTGGGCAGGAACGAGCCGGTCGGGATCGACAGCACCGGGTGGGCGACGTAGTCCTTGGTGACCTGACGGCGGATCTTGCCGAGGACCTGCTTGGCCCGGCGGCGGAACTCCGGGTCCTTGGTCTGCTTCTTCTTGATCACGGCGCCGAGGTCGAGGTCGTAGGCCGCGATGCCGTACTCGAAGAACACGGCGTTGATGAAGCACCAGATCGGCTGGCCGAGGTGGAACGGCGTCCAGCGCTGGCCCTCGTCGACGCGCATGATGCCGTAGCCGAGGTCGTTGTCCTTGCCGATGACGTTGGTGTAGGTGTGGTGCAGCTCGTTGTGGCTGTGCTTCCACTGCTCCGACGGCGAGGCCATGTCCCACTCCCAGGTGCTGGAGTGGATCTTGGGGTCGCGCATCCAGTCCCACTGGCCGTGGAGGATGTTGTGGCCGATCTCCATGTTGTCGAGGATCTTGGCGACGCTGAGGCCGGCGGTGCCGACGACCCAGGCGGGCGGGAACGCGCTGAAGAGCAGCACCGCGCGCGAGCCGAGCTCGAGCTTGCGCTGGCGGTCGATGAGCTTGCGGATGTACGCCGCGTCGTCGGCGCCGCGGTCGTCGAGGATGCTCTGGCGGATCGCGTCGAGCTCGACGCCGATGGCCTCGATGTCGGCCTCGGTGAGGTGGGCGATCGGGCTCTGGGCCTGCTTCTGGATCGTGGTCATGTCAGTCCTTCCGGTTCCTCGGTGGTTGAGGTGCGAGTGCAGCGAGCCTCGAAACCACGAGTGGGGCGAGGGGTCAGTGGTCGATGTGGCAGGGGCCGGCGGCGGCGTTGATGCAGGTCTGGACCTTGATGGCCCCGGACTCACCGGGGATCGCGGTGGTGATGGCGCCGTTGCGCAGATCGCGCACCGAGCCCTCCTTCAGCGGCAGCACGCAGCCCATGCAGATGCCCATCCGGCACCCGCTGGGCATCAGGACACCCGCCTCCTCGGCGGCGTCGAGGATCGGCGTGGCGCCGTCGAGCTCGAGCGTGGTGCCGGAGGAGAAGGCGACGGTGCCACCCTCCCCGGCCTCGACCCGGGTGGTGCGGAACTGCTCGGTGGTGAGCTCGAGGCCGGCGGCCTCGTGGTGCGCGGCGAGGGCGTCGAGCAGCCCAGCCGGTCCGCACGCCAGGGTGCGGCGCTCGTGCAGGTCGGGGACCAGCTCGGCGAGGTCGGCGACGTCCAGGACGCCGTGCTCGTCGTCGTACCGCGCGACCAGGCGGATCGCGCCGGCGTCGGCCAGGGCGTGCAGGTCGCGGCTGAAGATCGAGTGCGGCTCGCTGGGCGCGACGTGGACGACGACGATGTCGAGGTCGTTGCTGCGCGGCAGGCGCAGGACGCCGGAGTCGGTGCTCGGGAAGAGGTTGCGCAGCATCCCGATGACCGGGGTGATGCCGGAGCCGGCGGTGACGAACAGAAGCCGGTCGTGGTCGCTGCGGAGCACGAACTCGCCGTCGGCCTGCTCGAGGTGGACGATCGTGCCCGGTCGGGCCTCGTGGACGAGGTGGTTGCTGACCAGGCCGTCGGGCACGGCCTTGACGGTGATCGAGATCCGGCCGTCGGCGCGGGGGCCGTGGGTCAGCGAGTAGGCACGCCACTGGCGGACCCCGTCGACGTCGATGCCGATGCGGAGGTACTGGCCGGGCACGTGGCCGGCCCAGTCGGCGCCGGGGCGGATCACGATGGTGGCCGCGTCGGCGGTCTCCGGGTGGATCTCCTCGATGCGCCCGCGCAGGTCGGCGCCGGAGCGCAGCGGGGCGAAGAGGTCGAGGTAGTCGGCGGGGAGCAACGGCGTGGTCGCGGCCTCGGCGAGACGGACCGCGCGGTCGCGCAGGTCGCGGACCAGCGGTCGGTCGCGACCCGAGGCGGGGGACAGGAACGTCGTCATGGGACAACACTCCCTGTTCCGGCCCGCGAAGTCCTGCCCGGTGCACGTGAATCAGATCCGGGTTATTGTTCGAAACGAACAAACAATCGCCGAGGAGGGCCCATGGCCGACCGAGTTGTGCGACGCGCCACACAGATTCGCTCCGATCGTGCCACGCCGGTACCCACCGTCGTACGCCTCGACGAGGACGTCGTGCGCCTCATGCGCGACGAGCTGGCCGAGGTCGCGGACCGGGCGGTGGGGGCCATCACCGAGGAGGTGCCAAGCTACGCCGGGCAGTTCAGCGGCGCCATGGGCGACCGGATCCGCCAGGCCGTGCAGCTCGCGCTCGGCGGCTTCCTCACCCTCGCCACCCGCGAGGACGCCGGCACCCCGATGGCCCCGGCGCTCGAGGGCGCCTACCAGCTCGGCCGTGGCGAGGCCCGCAGCGGGCGGAGCATGGAGGCCCTGCTCGCGGCGTACCGGATCGGCGCGCGCGTCTCGTGGCGCGACCTGTCGCGGACCGCGGTGGACGCGGGGGTCGAGGCCGAGCAGCTGTCGCGCTTCGCCGAGCTGGTCTTCGCCTACATCGACGAGCTCTCCGCCTCCAGCGCCGCCGGTCACACCGACGAGCTGGAGAGCACCGGCCGGGTCCGGCAGCGCAACCTCGACCGGCTGGCCCGCGCCCTGGTCACCGGAGCCGCGGCCGATGCGGTGGTCGCGGCGGCCGAGCGGGCCGACTGGGAGCCGCCGACCGCGCTGAGCGCCGTGCTGCTCCCGGAGTCGCAGGTCTCGCACGCGGTGACCGCCCTCGACCCGCGCACCCTGCACCCCACCGAGGAGGTGCCCGGCGTCCCCGACGGGCTGGCCCTGCTGCTCGCCCCGTCGAAGGGCACCGACTCGGCCCGCGCCGGGCTGGTGCGGGCGCTGCGCGGCACGACCGCGGTGATCGGCCCGACGGTGCCGTGGCTGGAGGCCGCCCGGTCGCACGACCGCGCGGTCCGCGCCGCCACCCTCGGGATCGAGGGGGTCGTCGACACCGACGCCCACCTCGGCGCGCTGCTGCTCGCCGCCGACCCGGAGACCCGCGCCGACCTGCGCGCCCGCGTCCTCGCCCCGCTCGCCGACCAGCGGCCCTCGACCGCAGACAAGCTCGCCGAGACCCTGCGCGCCTGGGTGCTGCACCAGGGCCGCCGCGACGCGGTCGCCGAGGAGCTGTTCATCCACGCGCAGACCGTGCGCTACCGCGTCGGGCAGCTGCGCGACCTGTACGGCGACCGGCTGGAGGACCCGCAGTTCGTGCTCGAGGTGACGCTGGCGCTCGCGTGAGCTCGGGTAGTCCGTGACGAACGGACCCCGGGATCTCGATCTCAGGGGTCCGTTCGTCACGGACTACCCCAGAAATCAGCGCTGGTGGGCCACCCGGCCGTCGACCCAGGTGGCGACGACGTGGTCGGCGAAGCCGAGCAGCCGGGCCGCGTGGGCGGCGTCGCCGGCACCGTCGAGCGGGTCGGCCGCGAGCAGCAGGAGGTCGGCGCGGTGGCCGGGGGCCACGGTGCCGAGGCCGTCGGTCGAGGCGGCCAGCGCCTCCCGCGGGGTGAGCGACTGCTCGGGGTGCCACGGCTCGCGCTCGTCGCCCGAGCGGTGCACGGCGGCCGCGACGGCCAGCCACGGGTCGAGCACCGAGACCGGCGCGTCCGATCCGAGCACCACGTCGACGCCGTCGTCGAGCATCCAGCGCAGCGGGAAGCACCGCTCGGACCGACCGGGCCACAGCCGCTCGGTGACGTCGCGGTCGTCGATGAGGTGGGCGGGCTGCACGCTGGCGCGCACGCCGAGCCCGGCCATGCGGCGTACGTCGTCGCGCGTCGTGAGCTGGACGTGCTCGATGCCGCCCCTGGCCCCGGTCTCCTCGAAGGCGTCGAGCGCCTCGGTCACCGCCCGGTCGCCGATCGCGTGCACGGCGACGTGGATGTCGTGCTCGGCGGCCCGGCGCAGCAGCGTGCGCAGCTCCTCGGGCGTCTGGTTGGGCTGGCCCTCGGGGAACCCGTGGACGGCCTTCTCCGCGTAGGGGTCGCAGCACCAGGCGGTACGGGTGTTGAGCGAGCCGTCGCTGATGATCTTGAGCGGCCCCATCGTCAGCCGGCGGTCACCGTCGAGCGGGTCGCCCGAGCGCAGCCCGCGGGAGATGACGTCCTCGAGGCCGTCGGCGTAGCACGCGTGCCGCACCCGGATCAGGTCCGCGCCGCCCGCCCAGCGCTCGGCCCAGTCGGCGACCCCGCCGCTGAACTCGAAGTCCACGACACCGACGACGCCGAGCGCGGCGGCGTTCTCCATGGTCCGGCGGTAGGCCTCCGGGCCGGTGCCGTCGGTGCCCAGCACGGTCGAGAGCCGGCCGTAGGCCATGAACCACTCGGCCTCGCTCACCACGCTCTGCCGGGTGGGCAGCGCCAGCATCTGCAGGGCGACGGTGTTGAGCCAGCCGTGGTGACCGTCGCCGGCGATCAGCACGATCGGCTGCTCGGTCTCGATGGCGTCGAGGTGGGAGGTGATCGGGACCTCGTCCCACGCGGTCGGCCGGTGGCCCCAGCCGATGACGGGCAGGTCGGGCCACTCCTCCAGCCGCTCGCGGACCAGCGTGACGGCCTGCTCGGCGGAGCGGGCGGGCGCGAGGTCGAGGCGGGCGCTGGAGAGCGTCCACTGGGCCAGGTGCACGTGCTGGTCCCACAGGCCGGGCATCAGCCAGCCGCCCTCGGCGTCGACCACGCCGTCGTACGCCGCGGGCCCGCTCGCCGCGGTCTCGTCGCCGAGGCCCGCCCCGACCCGGGTCACGAACCCGTCCTCGACGAGGACGTCGACCAGCTCCTGCGGAGCAGGCTCGGTGAGGGGCACCAGGCGGGCGTTGCGGATCAGCATGAGCCCACCGTAGGACGGGCGAGCCGGCGACTCAGACGTGGCGTCGGGACTGGACCACCCGGAAGCGCGAGGCGACGTACGCGCCGTCGGTGTAGGACGCGTTGGCGGCGGGGTTGGCGCCGGTGCCGTGGAAGTCGCTGAAGGCCGCCGACTGGTTGACGAAGACCCCGCCGAGGAGGTTCTCGCTGAGCGCGACCCCGGCGTCGAGGGCCGCGTCGCGCATCTGCTCGACGACCTCGTCGGAGGTGGAGTAGACGGCGGCGGTCATCGCTCCGTGGCGCTGCACGGTGTCGCGGAAGAGGTCGATGGACTCGTCGGTGCCCGCGGTCTCGATGAGGTAGGCCACCGGCCCGAAGCACTCCGACTCGTAGACGTCGGAGTCGGCCGCGGTCAGCCCCACGAGGGTGGGCGTGCGCACGGTGGCGTCGGCGTACGACGGGTGCGTGACGTCGCGCCCGGCGACCAGCACGCCCGCGCGGGAGCGGGCGGCCTCGACGCGCTCGACGACGGCCGGGGACACCATCCCGCCGAGCAGCTCGACGGCCTTGGCGTCCTCGCCGAGGAGCCCGTCGAGGGCCTTCTCGATGCCCTGGGCCACCTCGGCCGGGGACACGGTGCCGTCCGGGGTGCCGATGCCGGCGGCCGGGAGGTAGAGGTTCTGCGGGGCGGTGCACATCTGGCCGGAGTAGAGGGCCAGCGAAAAGGCGAGGTTGCGGCACATCGCCGGCAGGTCGCTCGTCGAGTCGATCACGACGGTGTTGACGCCGGCCTTCTCGGTGAAGACCGTCGCCTGGCGGGCGTGGGCCTCGAGCCAGTCGCCGAAGGCGTTGCCGCCGGTGAAGTCGACCAGCCGGACCTCGGGGCGGGTGGCCAGCGTCGCGGCCAGCTTGTCGTCGGGCGCCTCGGTCGCCAGCGTGACCAGGTTGCGGTCGAAGCCGGCGTCGGCCAGCACCTCCTGGCAGGCCTGGACCGTGATCGCGAGCGGCAGCACGGCGCCCGGGTGCGGCTTGACCACGACCGGGTTGCCGGTGACCAGGCTGGCGAAGAGGCCGGGCCACGAGTTCCACGTCGGGAAGGTGTTGCAGCCGATCACCAGCGCCACGCCGCGCGGGACGACGGTGAAGGTCTTCTCCATGGTGAGCGGGTACTTGCCGGGCTTCTCCCACACGGCCGTCGCCGGCGTGCGGGTCATCTCGGTGTGCGCGTAGGCGATCGCCTCCAGGGCCCGGTCCAGCGCGTGCGCGCCCCCGGCCTGGAAGGCCATCACGAAAGCCTGCCCGCTGGTGTGCTGGACCGCGTTGGCCAGCTCGAAGATGCGCCCGTGCAGGCGGTCGAGGATCTCCAGGCAGACGGCGGTGCGCCCGTCGGGGCCGGCGTCGCGCCAGGCCTTCATGCCCGCCTGAGCGGCCGCCATCAGGGCGTCCACGTCGCTCGCCCGCGGGTAGGTGATGCCGAGGTCGATGCCGTACGGCGACCGCTCGGTCGCCACGGTGCCGTCACTGCCCGGCGTCTCGAGCGGGAACGGCCGGTCCAGCAGCGCCTCGAACGCCGCCTTGCCCTCGGCGGCCGCGGACTCGCCGTACACGCGGGGCGACGGGGACTCGTCGAAGGCCGAGTAGTAGGTGCGGGCGGCGCTGGCGGCGACCGCGGCGTCGAGGCGGGCGCGGTGACGGTCGAGGCTGACGAGCGGGCTGGAGGTCATGGGGACACTGTCTCGCGATGTGACGCCTCCGCGCAATCTCGACCGGCGCGTGTCATACGACCTGCGGCGGCTCTGGGGTAGTACCGGACCTTCGGGTGGGAGTCGTCGGCGCGTCGCCACCCGAACGTCCGGTACTACCCCGCGAGGGAGGGACGACGCCTGCCGAGGCCGGGCCACCCCACCGCTTATGGTCTCCCCATGGGTTGGCGGGGGTCAGCGGCAGCGGTGGCGCTGCTCGTGGTGGGGATCGTGGGCGGGTACGCCGCGTCGTACGCGCTCGAGCCCGACCCCGCGACCGAGAGTGCGCCCGCCCCCGTGATGGCCCAGTCCCCCAGCGTGCCGGTCGACCCCCTTCCGCCCGGCGACGCGCAGCCGTCGGTGCCCCGGCTGGAGACCGACCTGCCGATGCGCGAGGGACGGATGGGGAGCCAGCGGTTCCGGCTCGTCCACCCCGTCCCGCGCGGCTGGGCGCGGATCTACAACGCCCCCAACGAGGCGAAGTGGAAGAAGGCCGGCAACCCGGACAACACCTACCTGCTGCGCATCGAGCAGGTGCAGTCGGCCAACGACAGCATCGAGGAGACCCTCACCGACCGCATCCAGGACCTGCAGGAGGAGGAGGAGCGCTTCAGGGTCGAGAAGCGCACCGCCAACACCCTGGAGTTCACCTACGCGTCCGACGGCTTCCTCCGCCACGGCTTCCTGACCTGGCTGGACCTGCGCGGCACCGGCTTCGCCGAGGTCGAGATCGCGGTCACCGGCCGTGAGGTCGACGCCCGTGGCGCCCGACAGCTGATCGCCCGGGTCGCCGCCGGGATGCGGCAGGCGTGACACCGCTGCTCGCACGCTGGGAGGAGCGCCGCACCCGGCGCCGTCTCGACCGCTTCGTGCGGGATGCCGTCCGGCCCTGCGTCGTCCTCCGCGGCGGCGACACGGTGCCGGCGGGCCGGCCGCCGGCGACCCTCGTCGACGACACCGCGCCACCGCCCGCGCGGGCGATGCGGCGGGCCGCCCGGCTGATCTGGCACGTCACCCCGGGCGGGCAGTACGTCGTGGTGGCTGCCGACGAGCCTGCAGCCATCCGGATCGAGGCCCAGTGGCGCGCCCTGGAGGCGGGTGAGCGCCCGACCGTGCGGATCCGCCCACGGCTGCGGCGGGAGCTGCGGCGGACCATCGGCGGCGTACGACGCGACGGCCGCCTCGTGGTCGTCGACAAGGTGGGCGCCAGCCTGCTCAAGGTCGGCGAGACAAGCGCACCGACCGTGACCCGCCGCGCCGACGTCGCCCTGCAGGTGCTGGCCCGTCACGAGGAGTCCGTCTTCACCCCGGCCCGCACCGTGACCTCGCGCGGCACCGGCGGCGGCGAGGCCCTGACCTCCTGGCGGGTGCCGCCGTCGGAGGTGCGGCGGTGGACCGGCGACGTCACCCTCCACGAGGGGATGGTCGTCGCCGCCGGCGCGACCCTGCTGCCCGAGACGTTCAAGTGGTTCGAGCACGAGCCGCTCGCCAACGAGCGCCTGCGGGACATCACGCCGCGGTTCGCCCGGCTGCGCAACGAGCCGACTGCACCGGTCCGGCGCCTCGAGGGCAGCCACTACTTCTTCGAGTACAAGAACTCCGGGCACTACGGACACCTGATGACCGAGGGCCTGGCCAAGCTCTGGGGCTGGGAGGAGGCGAGGCGCCACGACCCCGACGTCCGCCTGGTGGTGCGGCGGCACCGCCGCGACCGCGGTCGTCCCACCGTCCGGCCGGACGTCGCGGTGCTGGCGGCGTACGGCATCTCCCTCGACGACGTGGTCTGGCTCGAGGAGCCGGTCGTGGTCGACACCCTCTTCACGGCGACCCCCCAGCTCCACAACAAGGAGCCCTACTCGATCGACCCGCGCATCACCGAGGTCTGGGACCGCGTGCTGCACGGCCTGCTCCGCAACGCGCCCGAGCCGTCGGGTCGCGAGCGCATCTTCGTGACCCGACGCGCCGGTCACCGGTTGTGCCACAACTGGGCCGAGGTGGAGGCGGAGTTCACCGACGCCGGCTTCGGCGTGGTGGACCCGTCCCGACACGCGCTGCCGGAGCAGGCCCGCCTCTTCCACGACGCCCGGGCCGTCGGCGGCTTCGGCGGCACCGGGATGTTCAACCTGGTCTTCGCCGACCAGGCACCGCCGGTCGTCGTGCTCAACCACGCGGCGTACGACGCGCGCAACGAGGAGCTGATCACGGCCGCCCGCGGCAGCGACCTGCACTACCTGTGGAGCGCCCCGGACCGGGACCACCCGGCCGGCGGCTTCGACTACCGGGCGTTCCAGTCACCCTGGCGCTTCGACGTCGAGCAGCACGGGCAGGCGCTGCGCGCCCTCCTGCGCGACCTCTGACCTAGCCCATGCCGTAGAGCTCGACCGAGTCGAGCACCCGGTAGGCGGTGGGGCGGTCCGCGGCGCGCACCTGCACCCACAGCA
Source organism: Nocardioides sp. Soil777 (assembly GCF_001428425.1). NCBI lineage: Bacteria > Bacillati > Actinomycetota > Actinomycetes > Propionibacteriales > Nocardioidaceae > Nocardioides > Nocardioides sp. Soil777. The sequence continues at coordinate 204,930 of NZ_LMSN01000020.1, read as the reverse complement.
GCTGGTTGGCGGTCGCGTGCACGACCCGCTCCACGGTGACCCCGTCGTCGCGGCCGGCGAGCGTGCACCCGGTGAACGTGGCGGTGAGGGCGTCGTCGCCGTCGCGATCGTGCTCGATCGGCGGGTCCGTCGGATCGTCGCACTCGGGGTGCTGCGGCATCCGGGTCGGCAGGTCGTTGCCCCGCATCAGGCCCGCGAAGACGCCGTGGCCCGGGTCCTCGTCCTCGTTCCACCCCTCCCCGGTGCCGGCCGAGAGCGCCGCCAGCTCGCCCGACGAGTCGGGCGGCACCCACGCGCGGGTGTTGACGGCGGCCGTCCACCGCTCCGGCACCGTGACCCCGATCCTGGCCTGCGAGTCCATGATCTGGCGCTCGGTCGCGTTGACCCGCTCGAGGGCGTAGCCGCCGAGCAGGCCGACCACCAGGGCGGCCGCCCCGACGAGGGCCCACCGCCGGCGCGTGGAGGGGCGCTTGTCCTCCGCCGGTTCCTCGGCGGACGCGAGCGGGTCCCGGGCGAGCTGGGTGAGGCTGGGGTCGGGCGGGATCCACGCGGTCGGCGCCTCGTCGGCACCGGCGAAGGATTCGTCGAGGGCGGCCGTCAGCGCGGCGACGAAGGCCGGGACGTCGGGGAAGCGGTCGGCGCGGTCCGCCGCCAGGCCCCGGCGCACGACCTCCTCGACCGCCTCGGGCAGGCCGTCCCCCATCGGTGCCGGGGGCGGCGGGTCGGCGGCAGCGGTCAGGGAGGCGTGCTCGTACGGAGCGCGGCCGGCGAGCAGGAGGTAGGCCAGGGCGGCCAGCGAGAACTGGTCGGCCCGGGCGTCGAGTGCCTCGCCCTGCGCCTGCTCGGGGGCGACGAACTGCGGCGTGCCGCCGATCATGGTCAGCCGCGACGACATGTCCATCGCCTTGCCCAGCCCGAGGTCGCCGAGCATCGTGCTGACCCGGCTGTGGCCGTCGGGCTCGACGGTGCGGAACAGGACGTTGGCCGGCTTGACGTCGCGGTGCAGCACCCCGCGCTGGTGCAGCGCGTGCAGGCCGGCGCCGACCTGGCCGATCACGTGGACCGCCTGGGCGCGGGTGAGCGGGGACAGCGCGAGCCGGTCCGCGAGGGTGCCCTGGTCGGCGTACGACATGACGAGGAAGGGGCGCCCGTCGGGCAGCTCGCCCGCGTCGTACACGCTCACGACGTGCGGCGACTCGACCCGGCGCAGGAACCGCCCCTCCTCGAGGAAGCGCTGGCGGACGTGGAGGTCCTCGGTCCAGTTGTCGGCCAGCACCTTGATGGCGACCGGGGAGTCGAGCTGCTCGTCGTGGGCCAGCCACACGGTGGCGAACGCACCTGCCCCGATGCGTCGCCGCACCGGGTAACGACCGAGGGACGAGGGAGCGGACACACCTGCATTATGTTGCAGGTGTGACGCCTGACGACATCGATGACCTCGCGCGGCGCGCCCGCGACGGGGATCGCGACGCCCTCGAGGCGCTGCTGGGGGAGGTCCGCCCGCGGGCGCTCAACGTGTGCCGGGGGGTGCTGCCCTACTCCGGCGACGCCGAGGACGCCTGCCAGGAGGCGCTGCTCAACATCGCCACCAAGATCGGGTCGTGGCACGGCAACGGCCGCTTCACCACCTGGATGCACGTCGTCGCGCTCAACAGCGCCCGCTCGACCTACCGCCGGCTCAAGAACCAGGCCGTGCCCACCGACTTCGACGGCGCCCACCACCACGAGCGTCCCGACCCGCGCACCACGTCGGTCATCGCCGGCACCCGCCTCGACCTGCTCGAGGCGATGGAGACCATCGAGCGCGACCACCCGCAGTACGTCGAGCCGCTGATGCTGCGCGACGTCTACGGGCTGCCCTACGACGAGATCGCCCGGCTCGTGGGCGCCCCGCTCGGCACCGTCAAGGCGCAGATCCACCACGGCCGCAAGCTGGCCCGGCCGCTGCTGCGGGGCGAGGCGTGAGACACCTGCGGCAGGGTACGACGGCGCTCGCCGTCGCCGCCCTCCTCGCGCTGGGTGGATGCACCGGCTCGACCGAGTCGTCCGAGCCCTCCTCGTCCCCCTCTGCCGCCTCGGACGCCCCGACCGCGGAGGCGGTCGAGCCCGACCTGGCGCTCGCCGAGAGCTCCCCCGTCGAGGACTCCGTCTACCCCGGCGTCGGCCACCCCGACGTCGACGCGCTGCTCTACGACCTCGACCTCGCCTGGGCCCCTGACCAGCGCACGCTGACCGGCACGGCGACGCTCACCTTCCGCGCCGCCCGCGACACCCCCACCTTCCGCCTGGACCTGGCCCGGCCCCTCGAGGTCGCGAGCGTGACGCTCGACGGCGACGAGGCGGCGTACCGGCACCGCGGCAAGGACCTCGTCGTCCGCTCGCCGATCAGCGAGGGCGACCAGCACGAGCTCGTCGTGGAGTACGCCGGGCAGCCGCGCCCGGTCCCCGCCCCGACGACGCGCGGCGACTTCTCCACCGTCGGCTTCACCGTGACCGACCGTGCCGAGGTCTGGACGATGCAGGAGCCGTACGGCGCCTACTCCTGGTATCCCGTCAACGACCAGCCCTCCGACAAGGCGCTCTACGACATCTCCGTGTCGGTGCCGTCCCCGTGGACCGGGATCGCCAACGGGCGGCTGGTCTCGACGTCGTCCTCCGACGGTCCGTCCGGCGAGGAGCTCACCACCACGCGCTGGCAGCTCGACGAGCCGGCGGCGTCGTACCTCGTCACCCTCGCCATCGGCGACTACACGCACCGCTCCAACACCGCCACCAGCGGGCTGACCGTCGACTACTGGATCCCGCGCGGCCTGCCCGGGGCGTACGACGACCTCAAGGTCGCCGCCAAGGCGGTCGACTGGATCGAGCAGCGGCTGGGGCCCTACCCGTTCAGCTCGCTCGGCCTCGTGCTCACCGACTCGCAGAGCGCGATGGAGACCCAGACGATGATCACGATGGGCAACACCGAGTACGTCCGCTCGGCGCCCGTGGTCGTGCACGAGATCGTGCACCAGTGGTACGGCGACCAGGTGTCGCCCGCCGACTGGAGCGACGTGTGGCTCAACGAGGGCATGACCATGCTGATGCAGGCGCTCTACGAGGCCGACCGCGGCGGCTACGACGTCGGGGTGCAGATCGCCGAGTGGCGCGGGGTCGACCAGCAGCTGCGCGACGAGTACGGCCCGCCCGGCGCCTACGACCGCCAGCAGTTCGGCGGGTCCAACATCTACTACTCGCCGGCCGTCATGTGGGACGAGCTGCGGCGCGAGGTCGGCGACGAGAAGTTCTTCGAGGTCGCCCGGTCCTGGCTCACCGACCAGGACAACCGGTCGGTGACCCGCCAGCAGGTCTACGACCACTGGGAGGGGGAGACCGGGCTGGAGCTCACCCGCTTCTTCGACGCCTGGATCACCGGGCGGACCACGCCGCCCGAGGGGCTCATCGGCGCCTGAGTCGGGCGCCCTTTTCGGGGTAGTCCCGTGCGTAGTTTGGGACGAAATCGACGGATTCCGGCCGTCCCGCCCACCAGATCGTCCCAAACTACCCCGGAGGGAGCGGCCGGGTTTTCGCCCACCGCGAACCCCCTTGCGACTGCCCGCCGACGCGGGTGAGGTGGGGTCATGCGACTCCTCGTCCTCGGCGGCACCCGGTTCCTCTCCCGCGAGATCGCGACCCGGGCGGTGGCCCGGGGCTGGGAGGTGACGTGCGCCTGCCGCGGCGAGTCCGGCACGGTCCCCGACGGCGCCACCCACCTGCGCTGGGACCGCGCCGACGACGCCCCGGACGAGCTGAGCGACGGCGGGTGGGACGCGGTCGTCGACGTCGCCCGGCTGCCCTCGCACGTACGCCGCGCGGTCGCGGCCGTCCCGGACGCCCACTGGATCTTCGTCTCGACCGTCAACGTCTACGCCGACAACAGCTCGCCCGCCACGGAGCCGCTCGTCGAGCCGGTCACCGACGACGTCGACCTCGCGACCGACCCCGAGGCGTACGGCGCGATGAAGGTCGCCTGCGAGTCGATCGTCCGCGAGGGGGCCGTCTCGTCGATGGTGGTGCGCCCCGGGCTCATCGCCGGCCCCGGGGATGGGACGGGCCGCTTCGGCTACTGGCCGGCCCGGCTGGCCCGCGGCGGCGAGGTGCTCGCGCCCGGCACCCCGGACGACGTCGTGCAGGTGATCGACGTACGCGACCTGGCCGAGTGGGTCCTCGACGCCTGCGAGGCACGGACGACCGGGGCGTACGACGCCGTGGGAACGCCGACGGCGATCGGCGACCTGCTCGCGGAGGTCGCTGCGGGGGTGGGCGCCCCTGCACCGCTGCTCACCTGGGTGGACGGGTCGTTCCTCGAGGAGCAGGGCGTCGAGCACTGGGCCGGAGACGGGTCGGTGCCGCTGTGGCTGCCACGACCCGACTACGACGGGATGATGTCGCACGACCCCGGGCCGGCCGTCGCGGCCGGGCTGCGGCTCCGGCCGGTCGGCGACACCGCGCGCGACAGCCTCGGCGGTGAGGTGCACGGGATCTCCGCCGAGCGCGAGGCCGAGGTGCTCGCCGCCTGGTCCTCCCGCTGACGCGCCGACCGGGGACCCGCATCGGCCCGACGCCGCGGCACCGGGCCGCTCTCGTTCCCCACGACGCGGGCCGGGGAACGGGATCGGCCCCGGGTCGCCCCGAGAACCCGATCCGGTTCCCCGGCCCGGCGTGCGGTGTCGCGTCAGAAGAGCAGCGCGCTGCCCGGGTCGCCAAGGATCCCGGCCACGTCTGCGAGGAAGCGTGAGCCCTTCTCCCCATCGATGTGCCGGTGGTCGAAGGACAGCGCCAGCGTGGTCACGTCGCGCACCACGATCTCGCCCTCCTCGGACACCCACGGCCGCTTGTTGATCGCACCGAAGCACAGGATCGCGGACTCCCCGGGGTTGATGATCGGGGTGCCGGCGTCCACGCCGAAGACGCCCACGTTGGTGATCGTGAACGTCCCGCCCGCCATCTCGGCCGGCTGCGTCTTGCCGTCGCGGGCCGTCGCGGTCAGCTCACCGAGCGCACCGGCCAGCTCGACCATCGACATCGCGTCGGCGTCCTTGACGTTGGGCACGACCAGCCCGCGCGGGGTGGCCGCGGCGATGCCGAGGTTGACGTAGCTCTTGTAGACGACCTCCTGCGCGGCGTCGTCCCAGTAGGAGTTGATCTCCGGGGTGCGCTTCATCGCCAGCAGGACCGCACGGGCCAGCACCAGCAGCGGGCTGATCCGCACGTCCTTGAGCTCGCGCCGCGCCTTGAGCCGCTCGACGAGCTGCATCGTCGCGGTCACGTCGACGGTGACCCACTCGGTCACGTGCGGGCTGGTGAAGGCCGAGTGGCTCATCGCCTGGGCCATCATCTTGCGCACGCCCTTGATCGGCTCGCGGGTCTCGCGCGGTGCCTCGTCCGTACGACGCGGGGTCGGCGTCTCGGTCGCGGGCGACCAGCCGTTGTCGGTCCCGCCACCGGCGGCGGCCGCCTCGACGTCGGTGCGCGTGACGACGCCACCGGCCCCGGAGCCGAGGAGCATCGACAGGTCGACGCCGAGGTCCTTGGCCAGCTTGCGCACCGGCGGCTTGGCCAGCGCACGGACGTCGGCGTGCGGCGTCTGCGCGGCGGCGGGCACGAGCGCCTCCGCCGGCTCAGCGGCCGGACGGGGAGCCGCCGAGACGGCCGGCACGGCCGGCTCGTCGACGGGCGCGACCTCGTCGGTCCGGGCTCCACCGGGCGCGAACGCACCCTGGAGCTGCAGCTGGGTCTGGGCGCCGGCGGCGGTCCGCGGCGTGGCCGATCCCTTGCGGGCCCGGCGCTGCGGGCCGCGCTCGGCCTTGTTGCGACCGACCAGCGACTCGCCCTCGCCACCGCCGGACGCGGCCGGGTTGGAGAGGTCCATGTCGGAGAGGTCGACCTGCGTCTCGCCGGCCTTCTGGGCCATGCCGAGGTAGGGGTCGGACTCGGTCTGCGGCGCCGCGGGTGCGGCCGCCGCGGCGGCGGCCTCGTCGGCCGAGCCGATGGAGATGATCGGCGTGCCGACGTCGACCATCTGGCCCTCGTCGACCATCAGCGCGAGCACCGTGCCGGCGTAGGGCGACGGCAGCTCCACGATGGACTTGGCGGTCTCGATCTCCACGATGATGTCGTTGATCTCGACCGAGTCGCCGGCCTTGACCTTCCACGACACGATCTCGGCCTCGGTGAGGCCCTCACCCACGTCGGGCAGCTTGAACTCGCTCATCAGAACTCCATGCTCCGGTCGACGGCGTCGAGGACCCGGTCGAGGTCCGGCAGCCACTCCTCCTCGATCCGCGACGGCGGGTAGGGGGTGTCGAAGCCGCCGACGCGCAGCACCGGGGCCTCGAGGGAGTAGAAGCACTCCTCGGTGATCCGGGCCGACAGCTCGGCGCCCATGCCCAGGTTGACGTGGGCCTCGTGGACGACGACGGCGCGGCCGGTGCGGCGTACGGACTCGAAGACCGGCGCCATGTCGAGCGGCGAGAGGGTGCGCAGGTCGATGACCTCGAGGTTCTTGCCCTCGGTCGCGGCGGCCTCGGCCGCCTTGAGCGCGGTCTTGACCGTCGGGCCGTAGGCCAGCAGCGTGGCGTCGGAGCCGGCGCGGACGGTGCGCGAGGTGAAGAGCGGGTCGGGGGTGGCCGACTCGTCGAGCTCGGCCTTGTCGGCGTGGTACTGCCGCTTGGGCTCGAGGAAGATCACCGGGTCGTCGCACGCGATGGCCTGCTGGATCATCCAGTAGCCGTCGATCGGGTTGGAGCAGGCCACGACCTTGAGGCCGGGCGTGTGCGCGAACTGCGCCTCCGGGGACTCCGAGTGGTGCTCGACCGCGCCGATGCCGCCGCCGAACGGGATGCGGATGACCATCGGCATCTTCGACCTGCCCTGCGAACGGAAGGTCATCTTGGCGACCTGGCACACGATCTGGTCGTAGGCCGGGTAGACGAAGCCGTCGAACTGGATCTCGACCACGGGACGGTAGCCGCGCAGCGCCATGCCGACCGCGGTGCCGACGATGCCGGACTCGGCCAGCGGGGAGTCGATGACGCGGTCCTCGCCGAAGTCCTTCTGCAGGCCGTCGGTGATCCGGAAGACGCCGCCGAGCTTGCCGACGTCCTCGCCCATGATGAGGACCTTGGGGTCGTCCTCCATCGCCTTGCGCAGGCCCATGTTGAGGCCCTTGGCGAGGGTGATCTTCTGCGTCGTGCTCATCAGTGGCCCGCCCCTTCGAAGGAGTCGAGGTATGCCCGGTAGCCGTCGCGCTGGGCGGCGAGCTCGTCGGTCATCTCGGTGTAGACGTGGTCGAAGACGCTCATCGGCTGCGGGTCGGGCAGCGCCTTGCAGCCCTCGCGCAGGTGGTGGCCGAGCTCATCGGCCTCGGCCTTGAGGTCCGCGAAGTACTGGTCGTCGACGAGGCCGTTGCGGCGCATGTAGACCTCGAGGCGGGCGATCGGGTCCTTGAGCTTCCAGTGCTCGAGGTCGTCGCTCATCCGGTAGCGGGTCGGGTCGTCGGTCGTGGTGTGCGCACCCATCCGGTAGGTGTACGCCTCGACGAGGGTCGGGCCCTGCCCGTCGCGGGCACGCTGCAGCGCGGCCTGCGTCACGGCGTACGTCGCGAGGACGTCGTTGCCGTCGACGCGAACGCCGGGGAAGCCGAAGCCGAGCGCGCGCTGGTAGAGCGGGATTCGGGTCTGGCGCTCGATGGGCTCGGAGATGGCCCACTGGTTGTTCTGGCAGAAGAACACCACGGGAGCGTTGTACGACGCCGCGAAGATGAAGCCCTCGTTGACGTCGCCCTGCGAGGACGCACCGTCACCGAAGTGCGCGATGACCGCGGAGTCGCGGTCGGGGTCGCCGGTGCCGACGACGCCGTCGCGCTGCATGCCCATCGCGTAACCGGTGGCGTGCAGCACCTGGGCGCCGATGACGATCGTGTAGAGCCCGAAGTTGTTGTCCTTGGGGTCCCACGCGCCCTGGTCGACGCCACGGAAGAGGCCGAGCAGGTCGAGCGGGTCGATGCCGCGGCAGTAGGCGACGCCGTGCTCGCGGTAGGTCGGGAACACGTAGTCCTGCGGGCGCAGCGCGCGGCCCGCGCCGATCTGGGCCGCCTCCTGGCCGAGCAGCTGGGCCCAGATGCCGAGCTCGCCGTGGCGCTGGAGCGCGGTGGCCTCGGTGTCGATGCGCCGCGTGAGGACCATGTCGCGGTGGAAGCCGCGCAGCTCCTCGGCGGAGAAGTCGTGGTCGAACTCGTCGTGGTGGACGCGCTCACCCTCCGGCGTCAACAGCTGGACGAGCTCGGGCCCGCCGTCCTGCTGGCTGGGTCCGAAGACCTCCACCAGGTCGGGGCCAAATCCTCCGGGGTCGCTCATGGCACTCCTTCGTGCGGCTAGCAGCGTCTCGGGGTCACCGGGATCGCCGACGGCTCTGGTGCGGTCGCGGGCGTGTGTGACCCCGACCACATGGTGCCCGCACGGTATCGAGCAGGCCAGCACGGGCGCCAATCGGGCCCACGATCAAGGCGTGCTTGGATCTCCCGGTGCTCCGACCCCCGGCCGTCCTGGTCGCCCTCCTCCTGGCCCTGACCTCCGCCCTCGGCTCCGCCTCGACCTCCACTGCGACCGTCTCAGTGGCCTCCTCCGCCGCCTCCTCCGCCGCGCCGGACCGGCCGCGTCCCGTCCTCACCGGCGACTTCGCCGACCCGGCGGTGGCGGTGCTGGGATCGGGGTACGTCGGGTTCTCGACCGGCAGCCTCGTCCCGCGGGCCGTCTCGGACCGTCCCCGCGGCGCGTGGCGGGCGGCGGGGCGCGGGCTCGTCCGGCTCCCCTCCTGGTCGCACGCGGACGGCGACGTGTGGGCCTCCGACGTCGCCCGCGTCGACGGCTGGTGGCTGCTCTACTTCGCCGCCCCGGTGCGCGGGATCGGCAAGTACGGCCGCTGCATCGGCGTCGCCCGCTCCCGCACGGCGCTGGGCGGCTTCGTGCCCGTGGGTGGCCGACCGCTGGTCTGCCCGTCGTACGCGAAGGCCCCGGCCGCCGGCGACGACGTGCCCCAGCCCGACCGCTCCCTGCCGCGCGCCGGGGTGATCGACCCGTCGCTGTTCGTCGAGGACGGGCGCCCGCACCTGCTCTACAAGACCGACCGCATCCCGTCGTCGATCCGGGTGGTGCCGCTGACCCGGTCGGGCATCCGGGTGGCCGGGCCGTCGGTGGAGCTGCTCCGCCGCGACGGCGTGCTGGAGAACCCGGTGGTCGTGAAGCGGCCCGAGGGCTACGTGATGCTGCTGTCGCAGGGCGACTTCGGGCGCTGCTCCTACCGGACCGTCTGGCGTCGGTCGGCCTTCCTGCTCGACTGGTCGGCGGCCGAGGAGGGCGTCCTGCTCGACCGGGCGAGGACCGGTCTGTGCGGCCCGGGCGGCGCCGACGTGAGCGCAGTGCCGCGAGGCTCGCGGCTGCGGCTCTTCCTGCACGCGTGGACGTGCGAGCGACGGCAGTGCCCGGCCGGGGTCGACCTGGTGAAGAAGCGCTCGAAGCTCGGGTCGCGGCGCCCGATGTACGCCGCGGAGCTGGCGTGGCCGGGCGGCGTGCCGACCGTCTCGACCTGGCGCTGACCGCGCGGTGACTTGCCCTCCCCCGGGGGCGTCGGGGTATCAAGGGTCAGCCTGCAAGGGGGGACCCTCCACATGTCACGTCACCTGACCCGCTGGACCGGCGCGCTCGCCGCGCTGGTGGCGCTGCCCGCACTGCTCGCCGTACCCGGCTCGACGACCGCCTCGGCGGACGGGTCCCGTGACGCCAGCGCGGGCACGTCGGACCGGGCCGCGACCGCCCCGCGGCCGCTCATCTGGGACCGCGACTTCGGCGACCCGAGCGTCGTGCGCGACGGCGAGCGCTGGTACGGCGCAGCGACCGGCTTCCGCGGACGGGCGGCGCGCGCCGAGGTGGACTGGGGCGACTGGTCCCGCGGGGGCGACGTCCTCAACGGCCGGCCGACGTGGGCCAAGTACGCCGGCGTCTGGGGCCCGGAGGTCGAGCAGACGCCGAACGGCTACGTCGCCTACTTCACCATGCCCTCGCGCGGCCTCCCCCACGACCAGGACCGCTGCATCGGGGTGGCCACCGCCCCCGACCTGTCGTCCACGTTCACCGTGCTCGGCAACAAGCCGCTCGTGTGCCCCGACTACTCGACGACGATCCCGGCCTTCGACCAGGTCACGGGCCGCGTCGGGCTCCCGCGGCGCGGCGTCATCGACCCCTCGTCGTACGTCGCCCCCGACGGCCGCCGCTTCCTGCTCTACCGCACCCAGGGCACGCCCTCGACGATCCGGCTGATCAGGCTCAACGCCGCCGGCACCGCGACCTTCGGTCGCAGCCGCGAGCTGATCCGCGACAGCGGCGTGATCGAGAACCCGGTGATGGTCAGACGCGGCGACTGGCACTACCTGATCACCTCGCGCGGCGACTACGGCGACTGCCGCTACCGCACGATCTGGCGCCGGTCGCACTCCCTCAAGCGGGACTGGCAGGGCACCCGCGGCCACGCGCTGCTCAACCGCCGCAACACCGGGGTCTGCGGACCGGGCGGCGCCGACTACCTGCCCGAGACCGACACGGCGGCCAACCGGATGTTCTTCCACGGCTGGGTCTGCAAGGGGACCAACCTGCCCTGCTACCAGTCCTACCAGGGCCACCAGGACTACGAGGACGTGGGCAAGCGCGCCCTGTACGCCGTCCGGCTGGCGTGGACGAAGGACGGCCCGTCGATCTCGGCGTTCGTCCAGGGGCTGATCCCGCCGCCCCCGGTGACCGAGACGCCGACGCCCACGCCCACGCCGACGCCGACGCCGACGCCCACCGAGACCCCGACGCCGACGCCGACGCCGACCGACACGGTCACCCCGACGCCGACCGAGCCGACGACCACCGCCACTCCCTGAGCCGGGCTGGCCCGGGCCCGGGAGTGCGGGCGTACGTCAGCCGCGTCCGTGCGGCTCGAGCCAGACGTCCGGGTCGGGACCCTGCGGGACGATGCCGGTGGGGTTCACGTCGGTGTGCACGACGTAGTAGTGCTGCTTGATCTGGTCGAAGTCGATCGTCTCGCCGAAGCCGGGCGTCTGAAAGAGGTCCCGCGCGTAGCCCCACAGCGCCGGCATCTCGGCGAGCTTGACCCGGTTGCACTTGAAGTGGCCGTGGTAGACCGCGTCGAAGCGGGCCAACGTCGTGAAGAGCCGGACGTCGGCCTCGGTGATCGCGTCGCCCATCAGGTAGCGACGGTCGGTCAGGCGCTCCTCGAGCCAGTCCATCGCGACCCAGAGACGGTCGTACGCGTCGTCGTACGCCTCCTGCGACCCGGCGAAGCCGCACCGGTAGACGCCGTTGTTGACCTCGGTGAAGACCCGCTTCATCACGGTCTCCATCTCCTCGCGGAGGTCGGCCGGCCACAGGTCGGGGGCGTCGGGGCGGTGGTGCTCGCGCCACTCGAAGAACAGGTCGTGGGTGATCTGCGGGAAGTCGTTGGTGACCACCGCGCGTGACGCGACGTCGACGATCGCCGGCACCGTGATGCCCTTGGGGTAGTCGGGCACCCGGTTGAAGTAGGCCTCCTGCAGGTGCGTCATGTCGAGCACCGGGTCACGGCCGTCGAGGTCGAGGTCGAAGGTCCAGCTGCGCTGATCGTGGGTCGGGCCGGGCGCTCCCCACGAGATCACGTCCTCGAGGCCCAGGAGGTTGCGCACGATGATCGCCCGGTTGGCCCACGGGCACGCCTTGGCGGCGACGAGGCGGTAGCGACCGGGCTCGACCGGCCAGACCTGCACGTCCTGCGGGCCGCGGTCGTCCGGGTCGGCCGACCGCTCGCCGGCCAGGATCCGGTCGCTGATGTAGTCCATGTCCCGCTCGAAGGGCTTGCCCTTGGCGGTGTACGTCGTGCTGGTCCCGGTGTCGCCCATCGCAGTTCTCCCCGATCGTTGCCGTCTCAACCATCCTGTCACGCCACCCCCTGAGCGCCACGCCACAAGTAACGCGGTGTTGATCACGCGAGACGTGGCGTCGACGCCTAGTCCCGTCCGACCAACACCGCGTTACTTGTCCCGGGGCAGATAGCAAAGAAGTATTTGCAAATGACTCTTGGCGGTTTTAGCCTGCCTCCATGCCCTCCTCCATCTCCCCCGACATCGCCGGCCTGCGCGCGCTGAGCCACCCGGTCCGCCTGCGGATGCTCGGCCTGCTGCGCACCGAGGGACCGGCGACCGCCACGTCGCTGGCCCAGCGCCTGGGCCTCAACACCGGCGCGACGTCGTACCACCTGCGCCAGCTCGCCCAGCACGGCTTCATCGAGGAGGACCCCGAGCGGGGCACCGGGCGCGACCGGTGGTGGCGGGCCGCGCACGACGCCACCCGCACCGACTTCCGCCGGGAGGGCACGAGCAACGAGGACGTCGAGGCCTACCTGACCACCGTCGCCCTGCTGTACGGCGACCGGTTGCGGTCGGCGGTCGCGGAGCTGCGGTTCCTCCCCCAGGAGTGGCGGTCGGTCGGCACCCTGAGCGACTGGGAGATCCCCCTCACCCCCGCCGGCGCCGACGAGCTCGTCCAGGCCCTGGTCCGCGTCATCGAGGAGACGGAGAGCAGCGAGGCGGAGGACGCGGCGCCCTTCTCGGTCAACCTCAATGCCTTCCCCCGCCCCGGCGCCCTCGGGACGGACCCCGCGGGGACGGACCCCGCGGGGACCGACGGGTGAGCGACCCGGCCACCGGCACGACGACGACCGCCCCCCGCCGGACGCCGCTCGTCGGTGGCCTCACGGCCGAGGGCATCTCCTTCATCGGCACCCGGGTCTCGATGATCGCGATCCCGTGGTTCGTGCTGTCCACCACCGGCTCGGCCACCCAGACCGGCCTCGTCGCGGCCGCGGAGATCGCCCCGCTCGTGCTCTTCAAGGCGCTCGGCGGACCGCTGCTCGACCGCGTCGGACCACGCCGGGTCACCCTGGTCTGCGACCTCGGGTCCGCCCTCGTCGTGGGCTCGATCCCGCTGCTCCACCAGCTCGGAGCACTGACCTTCCCCCTGCTGCTCGTGATCGTCGCGGTCGCCGGCGCCCTGCGAGGCCCGGGCGACGCGGGCAAGTCGGCGATGACGCCCGAGATCGCGCGGGTCGCCGGGGTCTCCCTGGAGCGGGTGACCGGGCTGGGCAGCGCCGTCGAGCGCACCTCGACGATGGCCGGGGCCGCGCTGGCCGGGCTGCTCGTCGCCGCGTTCGGGGCCGCCAACGCCTTGTACGTCGATGCGGCGTCGTTCCTGCTGTCCTTCGCGGTCTTCGCGCTGTCGACCACGGGGATGGGCCGCCCCGTGCCGAGCGCGGGGACGGCCACCGGGGTCCGCGCGACGTCGTACCTCACCGAGCTCCGGGAGGGTTGGGACTTCCTGCGCACGGAGCCGGTGCTGGTCGCGATCTGCCTGATGGTCGCGGTGACCAACCTCGTCGACCAGGCGTACGTCGCGGTGCTCGCGCCGGTCTGGGCGAAGGAGTCCGGCGCCGGGGTGGAGGTGCTCGGCGCGATGTTCGCCGCCTTCAGCGGTGCCTCGGTCCTCGGCGCGCTGGCCGCGGCCCGGTGGGGTGAGACGCTGCCGCGGTACCGGACCTACGTGGTCGCGTTCCTCGTCGCCGGGGCGCCGCGCTTCGTCGTGATGGCCCTGGAGTCACCGCTGTGGGCGGTCTTGGCCGTCACCGTGGTCGCCGGGGCGGCGTCGGGCTTCCTCAACCCGATCCTCGGCGCGGTGATCCTGGAGCGGATCCCGGCGCCGCTGATGGGACGGGTCTCGTCGCTCAACACCGCGATCTGCTGGTCGCTGATGCCGCTCGGTGGCGTGCTCGGCGGCCTGGCCGTGACCGCCGTCGGCGTCTCGCCGGCCCTGCTGATCGCCGGCGCGGCGTACCTCGTCACGACGATGGCGCCGACGCGGGTGCCGTCGTTCCGGGCGATGGACCGGGCCCCGGTCAGCGCGGGAACGTCCGCGCCAGCTCCAGCACCCGGTCGTTGGCCTCGGTCTCCCCGATCGTGACGCGCGCCCCCTCGCCGGCGAACGGTCGCACCACGATGCCCAGCTCGTCGGCGGCGGCCGCGAAGTCGGACGTCCGCTCGCCGAGGCCGAACCACACGAAGTTGCCCTGCGCGTCCGGCACGTCCCAGCCGGCCGCCCGGATCCCGTCGACCACCCGGGTCCGCTCGGCGACCAGCGCGTCGACCCGCTCCAGCAGCTCGGCCTCCGCCTCCAGCGAGGCGATGGCGGCGGCGTGCGCGACCGACGAGACGCCGAAGGGCAGCGACACCGAGCGCAGCGCCCCGGCCAGCGGGGCCTGCGCGATGGCGTAGCCGACCCGGAAGCCCGCGAGCCCGTAGGCCTTGGAGAAGGTGCGGGTCACGATGACGTTGGGGTGGGCGCGGTACGTCGCGACGCCGTCGACCGCGTCGTCCATCCGCACGAACTCGAGGTAGGCCTCGTCGACCACCACGACGACGTGGGAGGGGACCTCGGCGAGGAACGCGTCGAGCTCGGCCTGCGACACGGCAGGGCCGGTCGGGTTGTTGGGCGTGCAGACGATGACGACCTTGGTGCGCCCGGTGACGGCCGCGGCCATCGCGTCGAGGTCGTGGCGCCCGTCGGCCAGCACCGGCACCCGGACGCTGGTCGCGTCCGCGACGGTGGCCGCGATCGGATAGGCCTCGAACGAGCGCCAGGCGTAGACGACCTCGTCACCGGGGTCGCAGAGGGCGTTGAGGAGCTGGTAGATCAGCGCGACGCTGCCGGTGGCCGCCGCGAGGTCGGACGTCGGGACGCCCAGCTTGGCCGACAGCGCGTCGTACAGGGCGCTGTTGCCCATGTCGGGGTAGCGGTTCATCGCCTCCGCGGCGCGGGTCGCGGCCTCGACCACGCCGGGGAGCGGCGGGTAGGGGTTCTCGTTGGACGACAGCTTGTACGTCGTGAGGCCGGGGCGGGGCGTCGGCGGCTTGCCGGGCACGTACGTCGGGATCTGGCCGACGTTGCGGCGGGGCTGGGGGTTCTGCGACATGGGCCTCACCCTAGGACGTGGTCGAGCGCCCGGGGGGCACACCCGGGGAGTGCAGTGCGGGTCCGGTGGCTAGCGCTTGGGGCCGTTGATGCGCCGCTCGATGCGCGACTCGGGCTGCCCGAGGATCTTCGCGAGCAGGCTGACACGGTTGCGGTAGGCGTAGACCGCGCCGACCACGAGGACCAGCAGGATGAGGAATGTCATGACCCCAGCGTAGGTCGGGGGCGGTGGTCCCACGGGCGCAGCAGCAGCGCGAGCACGACTCCGAGGAGCCCTCCGAGGAGCACGCCGACGATGTTGTCGACCATGTCGGTGACGTCGCAGGCCCGGCCGATCCGCGACGCGGCGAGCTGCATCGTCTCGATGGCCAGGGAGTAGAGCGCCAGCGCGGCGATGCCGAGCGGAGCCAGCACCCAGCGCGTGCGCCAGCGGGCGACGGCCAGCACCCACAGCGCGCCGGCGGGCACGAAGACGGCGATGTTGAGCAGCCGCTGGCTGCCCGGGAGGATCCAGAACCCGTCCGGGGCGGGGCCGCCGTAGTCGAGCGAGCAGGTCGTCTGCGCCTCGTCGGCCGGCACCACGCCGATCCCCCACTGCGCCGGGATGAGGGTCAGGATCCCGATGCAGACGACCGTCCAGCAGAAGCCGGCGATGGCCACCGACGTCACCGGCCCCAGACGCGGCCGCAGCAGACGGGCCAGGCCGACGAAGACGACCAGCGCGAGCAGGCAGCCCAGGAGCATCACGCCCGTCCCGCCGATGGTCACGCAGCGAGGCTAGCGAGGCGTGGGCGAGAGAGCCTCCAGCAGGTGCGCCAGCATGGGCCACAGGACGGTCCGCTCCGAGTCGTCGACCACCCGGTCCATCCCGGCGAGCTCGAGCATGACGTAGCCGTGGAGGGCGCTCCAGAACTGCGCGGCGACGGCGCGGGCGTCGCCCTCCCGCAGCACGCCGGCCGCCATGGCGCGCTCGATGCCGGACACGATCTGGTCGAAGGCCGCCGCCGACACCTCCGGGTCCGCGCCCCGGCCGTGGAAGCCGCCCAGGCTGATCGCCCCGAACATCACGCCGAACAGGTGTCGGTTCTCCAGCGCGTTGTCGCGGTAGCCCCCGGCCATCCGGCGCAGGTCGTCGAGCGGGTCGTCGGTGGTGCCGACCGCGTCGACGTGCTCGACGAGGCGGCGGAAGCCCTCGGTCGCGACCTCGTCGACGACCCCGGCCATCGAGCCGAAGTGCGTGTAGACGGCCATCGTGGACGTGCCGGCCGCCGTCGCGAGCCGGCGTGCGGAGAGGGCCGAGGGGCCCTCCTCGCCCAGGATGCGCGCGGCCTGCTCGATGAGGCGAGCGCGCAGCTCGGCGGGACTCCCGGCGGATTCGGTGCTCACCGTGGACATGGTGCCATCACAGCGTTATGGTCGGTCGATAACAGCGTTATCTACCTCTCCCGAACCGAGTCCGCCATGACCCTGACCCATCCTGCACCGACCACCAGCCGCTTCCTCCGGGACAACTTCGCTCCCGTCACCGAGGAGCTCACCGCCGTCGACCTCACCGTGACCGGCTCGCTCCCCGACCACCTCGACGGTCGCTACCTGCGCATCGGCCCCAACCCGATCCACGAGCAGGGTGAGCACTTCCACTGGTTCCTCGGCGAGGGCATGGTGCACGGCGTGCACCTGCGCGACGGGCAGGCGCAGTGGTACCGCAACCGCTGGGTCCGCTCGGCCGACGTCGCCGCCACGCTCGGGGAGCCGGTCCGCGGCACACCGGGCGGGTCGGACTTCGCGGCCAACACCAACGTGCTCGAGCACGCCGGGCGCACGCTGGCGCTCGTCGAGGGCGGCTCCCCGCCGTACGAGCTCACCCACGACCTCGACACCGTCGGGCCCTGCGACTTCGGCGGCACCCTGCCCAGCCGGCCGGGCCGCCCGGGCTACAGCGCCCATCCGCACGAGGACCCGGAGACCGGCGAGCTGCACGCGATCTCCTACAGCTGGATGCGCGGCAACCGGGTCGACTACTCCGTGCTCGACCCGTCGGGCCGGATCCGGCGCAGCGTCGACATCACCGTGCACGGCAGCCCGATGATCCACGACTTCGCCCTGACCGAGCGCCACGTCGTGGTGCTCGACCTGCCGGTCACCTTCGACCTCGCCGCCGCCACCGCCGACGTCCCCCGTGTCGCCCGGCCGCTCGTGCGCGGCCTGTTCGGCCGGATCGTCGGACGCAACCCCGTGCCCGAGCCGATGATCGCCCGGGTCGCGCGCGGCGGCTCCGACGGCCCGCCGTCCCTGCCCTACCGCTGGAACCCCGACTACCCCGCCCGCATCGGCGTCCTGCCCCGCGACGCCGAGGGCGACGCGATCCGCTGGTTCGACATCGACCCCTGCTTCGTCTTCCACACGCTCAACGCGTACGACGACGGCGACACCGTCGTCGTCGACGTGGTGAAGCACCCCCGGATGTTCGACACCGTCCTCGACGGGCCGGACGAGGGGCCCACCGTCCTCTCCCGCTTCACCCTCGACCTGGCCACCGGCCGGGCGCGCGAGGACGGCTTCGACCAGCGCTCGCAGGAGTTCCCCCGCCACGACGAGAGGCTGACCGGGCGGCGGCACCGCTACGGCTGGGCCGTCGGGTTCGAGGGCGGCCGGACGGGGGACGCCGTGCTGCGCCACGACCTGGACGCCGGACGCACCGACGTACGACGCCTGGGCGACGGCCTGGAGGCCAGCGAGTTCTGCTTCGTGCCGACCCCGGGCGGCACGGCCGAGGACGACGGCGTGCTCCTGGGCTACGTCTTCGACCACGCCGAGGGGCGCTCGCACCTGCGGGTGCTTGACGCCGCCTCGCTGGAGGACGTGGCGGCCGTGCACCTGCCCGGCCGGGTGCCGGCCGGCTTCCACGGCAACTGGGCGCCGACGGAGTCCTGAGGGGGTCCCGACGGCCCTCGACCGGCGACCCGGTCAGGTTCACCCCGCCCCCTACGCTGGCCCGCATGAGGTACGTGATCTGGCTGCTGACCACCGCGGGCGGGGTGGCCGTCGCCGCGTGGCTGCTCGACGGCATCTCCTTCGACGGCGCCGACTGGCAGGACAAGGTGCTCCCGCTGCTCGGCGTCTCGCTGATCCTCGGCCTGGTCTCCACCTTCATCAAGCCGGTGGTCCAGCTGCTCTCCCTCCCCTTCATCATCCTGACCCTCGGCCTGCTGCTGCTGGTCATCAACGCCCTGATGCTGATGCTGACCGCGTGGCTCGCTGACGTCCTCGACCTCGGCTTCACCGTCGACGGCTTCTGGACCGCGATGCTCGGCTCGGTGGTCATCACCCTGGCGACCTGGGCCATCGACGCGGTGGTGGGCGACGCGTGATGGAGCGGCTGCCCGCCCAGCAGACCGACGGTCCCTACCGGATCGCGCTGGTCTGCCTGGGCAACATCTGCCGCTCCCCGATGGCCCACGTGGTGCTCGCCGACCACCTCGACCGGGCCGGGCTGGCCGCGAAGGTCGAGGTCAGCAGCGCCGGCACCGGCGGCTGGCACGTCGGCAAGCCGATGGACCCGCGCGCCGCGACGGCGCTGGTCGGCGAGGGCTACGACCCCACGGCCCACCGCGCGCGGCAGTACGACGCCGGCTGGCTGGAGACCCACGACGTGGTCCTCGTGATGGACCGGGCCAACCTGGCCGACGTCGGCACGCACGAGCGCGTGGCCCTCTTCCGGGACTTCGATCCGGTCGATCGTGGTGGGGAGGTGCCCGACCCGTACTACGGTGGTGACGACGGGTTCGGGGAGGTGCTGTCGATGGTGGAGCGCACGAGTGCCGCGATCGTCGACGCCCTGCAGCGCCGGGACCGGACGGGCACGACCGCCTGATGGCCCGCCAGCCCCTCATCGCCCGCCGCGCCGAGGAGCTCCTCGGCGCCGCCGTGGTGGCCACGGCACCGGTCGCCGGCGGCGACATCGCCACCGCGACGAGGCTGCGCCTGTCCAACGGCACCACGGCGCTGATGAAGACGCTCCCCCACGCCCCGCCCGGCTTCTTCGAGGCGGAGGCCGCCGGCCTGCGCTGGCTCGCCGAGGTCGAGGGCGGGGTCCCCGTCCCGCCGGTGCTCGCCGTCGACCCCGAGTGCGTGATCCTCACGTGGGTGGAGCCGTCGGCCAAGCAAGGGCTCGAGTCCGCGCTCGCCTTCGGCCACGCCCTCGCCACCACGCACGCCGCGGGCGCGGCGTCGTACGGCGCGGAGCAGGACGGCTTCATCGGCCGCCTGCCGATGCCCAACCGCACCAGCCCGACGTGGGCCGAGTTCTACGCCGTGCGCCGGGTGCTGCCCTACCTCAAGCTCGCCCGCGACCGCGACGCGATCACGCCGGAGGACGCGGCGACGGTCGAGTCCGTCGTCGGACGGCTGCGCGACCTCGTCCCCGAGGAGCCGCCGGCACGCCTGCACGGCGACCTCTGGAACGGCAACTGCCTGTGGAGCGCCGACGCCGTCCACGTCATCGACCCCGCGGCCTACGGCGGGCACCGCGAGGTCGACATCGCGATGCTGCACCTCTTCGGCCTGCCGCACCTCCAGCGGGTGGTGCAGGCGTACGACGAGACCACGCCGCTCGCGGACGGCTGGGAGGACCGGCTCGCGCTGCACCAGGTCTTCCCCCTGCTCGTGCACGCCTGCATGTTCGGCGGAGGGTACGGCGCCCGGGCCGCCACCGCCGCCGGGCGCTACGCCTGACGCGCCCTTCGGCCGAACCCGGTCCACCGGGCCGGGCGGCACGTCGGGTGGTGACCAACGACCCGGTGCGCCGGGGGCGCCGCGTCCCTACGCTGGGAGCATGAGGAGTGGTGCGCCCCGCCCGCCCGTCGTGTCGCCGGCCGTGGCGGCACTGGACGTGCTGGCCAAGGGCACGCTCCTGGCCTGCCTCGTGCTGGTCCTCCTCGACCCGGCGTGGGGCAACCTGGAGGGCAAGGCCCCCACGGCGCGGGCGCTGACCTACCCGCTGCTCGCGTTCGCCGTGCCGCTGTGGTGGCAGGTCAGGCGGCCCGCGGGGAGCTATCCCTGGCTCGCGGACCTGCTGCTGACGTTCGCCGCGTTCAGCGACATCCTCGGCAACCGGCTCGACCTCTACGACCGGGTCGCGTGGTTCGACGACGCCATGCACGTCGCCGTGGTCACCTGCATCTCGGCCGCGCTGGTGCTGCTCACCATGACCCGCACGTCGAGCACCCTGGCCGTCCTGGAGCGCTCGGTCGCGCTCGGGATGACCGCCGCCCTGGCGTGGGAGCTCTTCGAGCTGGTCAGCTTCGTCACCCGCTCGGCCGAGCTGCCGTCGGCGTACGTCGACACCCTCGGCGACCTCCTCGCCGGCTGGATCGGGACGGTCCTGGCCGCGCTCCTCGTGCACCACGCGTGGCGACACCACCTCCCCCCACCCGACGAGATCTCAGCGGAGGCTCAGGCTCGACTGGCAAGGTAGGCCTGTGCCGGACCTTCCCAAGCCCCGCGTGCTCGTCGTCGACGACGACCGCGCCGTGCGCGACTCGCTGCGCCGCTCGCTGGAGTTCAACGGGTACGACGTCGCGCTCGCCGCCGACGGCGCCGAGGCGCTGGCGGTCCTCGGGTCGAGCCATCCGGACGTGGTCGTGATGGACGTGATGATGCCGCGCCTCGACGGGATCGAGACGACGCGGGCGCTGCGGGCCGCCGGGCACGACGTACCCATCCTCGTGCTCACCGCGCGCGACGCGGTCGGTGACCGGGTCGAGGGCCTCGACGCCGGGGCCGACGACTACCTCACCAAGCCGTTCGCCCTCCAGGAGCTGCTGGCGCGCCTGCGCGCCCTGCTGCGCCGCGTCGTACCCGCGGACGACGCCGCCGAGGAGACGCTGTCCTTCGCCGACCTGACCATGGAGGTCGGGTCTCGTGACGTCCGCCGCGGCGCGCGCTCGATCGAGCTCACCCGCACCGAGTTCACCCTGCTGGAGATGTTCCTGCGCCGGCCGCGCCGGGTGCTCGAGCGGTCCTTCATCCTCGAGGAGGTGTGGGGCTACGACTTCCCGACCAGTGCCAACTCGCTGGAGGTCTACGTCGGCTACCTGCGCCGCAAGACCGAGGCCGAGGGCGAGCCGCGGCTGATCCAGACGGTGCGCGGGGTGGGCTACGTGCTGAAGGAAGCATGAGCAGCCTCGCCGGCTGGGACGACAAGCGCTGGCACTACCGGCGGTCGCTGGCCTCCCGGGTCGCGGTCCTCACCACCCTCGCCGTCGCCGTGTCGATCGCGGTGATGTCGCTGGGCGCCTTCATGGTGATGCGGATGCAGCTCCAGGACAGCCTCGACGAGTCCCTGCTCGACCGGGCCGAGAAGGCCGCCAAGTACACCGCCCTGTCGGAGATGACCCGCCGCGACGTGCCGTCGTGGATGCTCGGCGCCGCCGACGTGCGCATCATCTTCATCACCTCCGACCGCGGCGTGCTGACCGCGGACGACGGCCCCGAGATCACCCTCGGGCGTCCCGAGCTCGACGTCGCCGAGGGGCGCGAGGCCGACTCGGTGCGCACGATCGTCGCGGCCGGTGACGTGGAGTACCGCGTCGCCACCGTGCCCGCCGGCAACGGTGCGGCCCTGGTGCTCGCCCAGCCCCTCTCCTCGCAGCACCGCACCCTGGCCAAGCTCGGCACGGTGATGCTCGTCGCCGGGGGGCTCGGCGTGCTCGCGGCCGCGCTGGCCGGGTGGGCGGTCGCCGCCAACGGCCTGCGCCCCGTACGCCGCCTCACCCGCTCCGTCGAGCGGATCGCCATCACCGAGGACCTCGCCCCGCTGGCCGTCGAGGGCGACGACGAGATCGCCCGGCTGGCGGCGGCCTTCAACCAGATGCTGACCTCGCTGGCGGCCTCCCGCGACCGGCAGCGCCGGCTCGTCGCCGACGCCGGCCACGAGCTGCGTACGCCGCTCACGTCGCTGCGCACCAACCTCGACCTGCTCGCCCAGGCCGACACCGACGGCGGCCTGCCCGAGGAGGCCCGCCGCGAGCTGCTCGACGACGTGCGCGCCCAGATCGAGGAGCTCACCACCCTCGTCGGCGACCTCGTCGTCCTGGCTCGTGAGGACCAGCCGGCCGCTGTCATCGAGTCCATCGACCTCGCCGACGTCACCGAGCGGGCGCTGGCCCGGGTACGCCGCCGCGCGCCCGGCGTCGACTTCGACGTGCGCCTCGACCACTGGCGGGTCACCGGCGATGCCACCGGGCTGGAGCGGGCGGTGCTCAACCTCCTCGACAACGCCGCCAAGTGGAGCCCGGCGGGCGGCACCATCACGGTGCGGCTGGCCTCGGGCGTGCTGACCATCGACGACGAGGGCCCGGGCATCCCGGCCGAGGACCAGCCCCACGTCTTCGAGCGCTTCTGGCGCGCCGAGGAGTCGCGGTCGATGCCCGGCTCCGGTCTCGGGCTGGCGATCGTGCGGCAGGTCGTCGACCGCCACGGTGGTCGCGTGGCCGTCTCCGACGCCCCCGGCGGCGGCACCCGGCTCAGCCTGTCGCTGCCCGGCGAGCAGCCGGTCCCCGCCTGACCGGGACCCGGACCCTTTCGGGGTAGTCCGTGACGATCGGACCCCTGACCGACCGTTCCCGGGGTCCCTTCGTCACGGACTACCCCGGCGACGCATCAGGGCTCGAGGGCCCGCAGCAGCCGCTCGGCCTTCCAGCGCGACTCCTGCCACTCGTCCTCGACGTCCGACCGGACGGTGATCCCGCCACCGGTGCCGAGGGTCCAGCGGCCGTCGCCGTTGGTCATGAGCGACCGGATGACGACGCCGAGGTCCGCCGGACCGTCGCCGCTGATCCACCCGAACGCCCCGGCGTACACGCCCCGCGGCGTCTCCTCGACCTCCTCGATGATCTCCATCGTCCGCCGCTTGGGTGCCCCCGTCATCGAGCCGGGCGGGAAGAGCGCCCGCAGCGCCCCGACCGTCGTGACGTCGTCGCGGAGCCGGCCGCGGACGGTCGAGACGAGCTGGTGCACGGTCTCGTAGGACTCGACGTCCATCAGCACCGGCACCTCGACCGAGCCGACCTCGCTGACCATCCCGATGTCGTTGCGGAGGAGGTCGACGATCATCAGGTTCTCGGCGCGGTTCTTGGGGTCGCGGGCGAGCCCGACCCGCAGCGCCTCGTCCTCCTCGTCGGTGGCCCCGCGGGGCGCGGTGCCCTTGATCGGCTTGGTCTCGATGGTGCGGTCCGCGGTCACGAGGGCGTAGCGCTCCGGGCTCGAGCTCAGCAGCCACGCCCGGGCTCCCTCGACGTCGTGCTGGAGGCACCCGGCGTACGGCGCGGGGTTGAGGTCGCGGAGCCGGAGGTAGGTCGCGACCGGGTCGAGGTCGGCCTCGGCGCGGAGCCGGTAGGTCAGGTTGACCTCGTAGGAGTTGCCCGCCCGCAGGTGCTCCTGGACGCCGGCGAACGCGGCGGCGTACGCCTCAGGAGCCCCACCGGCTGGCCGATCCTGTCGGTTGCTGGCCGATGCATCGGCCGGCATGCGCCGAGGTCCCCGGTGGAGCGGGGACTCCGACACGGGCCCCGCGGCGTGCTCGAACGACCGCACCGACGACGGCCGCATCCACACCGCGTCCGGGAGGTCGGGGTCCGGCCGGGCGGGCAGGTCGGGGCGGCATGCCGCGCCGAGGTAGCCGAACCACTGGTCCCCCGGCGACATCGACGACTCGAGCACCGACCAGATGTCGTCGCCGACGACCTCCGACGTGCCGCCCGCGTGCCGGCGGACCTCGCGCCGCGCGGCGTCGTACGTCAGGGACACGTCGTCGTCCTCGAGCCAGCCGACGATCGAGCGACGGCCTGACCACTCGCGGGCGCCCCCGCCGTCGAGCCAGAAGCAGCGCCGGTGGGCGGCGGCGACGGCGGCGAAGGAGGCGGCCGGGTCCGTCACGGCCCCTCCAGGAAGTTCCACACCATGCCGTAGCCGTACTCCGACAGGATCGACTCCGGGTGGAACTGCACGCCCTCGAGCGGCAGCGTGTGGTGCCGCACCCCCATCACCGTGCCGTCCTCGCTCCAGGCCGTCGCCGTCAGTACGTCCGTGGGCAGGGCGGTCACGGCGAGCGAGTGGTAGCGGACCGCGGCGAAACCCTGCCGCATGCTGCGGAACACGCCCTGCTCGTCGTGGTCGATGTGGGCCAAGTCGCCGTGCGCCGGCGCGACCCGCTCGACCGTCCCGCCGTACGCCGTGACGAGTCCCTGCATGCCGAGGCAGACGCCCAGCACCGGACGGGTGCCGGCGAGCAGCACCTCGCGACCGACCGCGAAGTCGACCGGGTCGGCCGGGTGGCCGGGTCCCGGTGAGAGCACGACGTACGCGTGCGACAGGACCTCGGCCGCACTCACCTCGTCGTGCTGCACGACCCGCGGGAGGACACCGGTCACCGAGGCGACCAGGTGGACGAGGTTCCACGTGTAGGAGTCGTGGTGGTCGACCACGACGACGTCCGCGGGAGGGGGCACGGATGCACGGTAGTGGGCGGGAGGCGGCCGGGTCGCGGGGTAGTACCGGACGTTCGGGTGGCTGAGATCGGCGTGTCGCCACCCGAAGGTCCGGTACTACCCCAGGAGACCCGACAGCTATCGGCTTACTGGGTCAGCGAGCGGCACCCCGGCGGCACGCCCTGGCCCCCGGTGGCGCCCGCGCACTGGTCCCACTGCGCGAGCTTGGCCATCAGGGCCTGCACCTCGGGGGCGTGCCGCGGCTGTGCGAAGGCGTTCTTCTTCTCCCAGACCCGGTTCTTGTAGCTGTAGAACTCGTAGGCCCACGCGTTGCGGCGTACGTCGGTGTCCATGTCGTAGCGGATGAGCAGCCCGGTGCGGCTGCGCACGGCGACGTACGACGGGATCCGGTCGAGCTCGTCGCCGTTGAGCGCCGAGTCGGGGTCGAGCTTCGTCAGCGCCTGGGCGGTGTGCTCGAAGAACACGTGGTTGCGCCGCACCAGGGCGGGGTCGCCGAAGGTGGGCACCAGCGACTGCCCCGAGCGGTACGCCGGCGACGTGACGCCGGCGAGGTCCTCGAAGGTCGACCCGAGGTCGATGTTGGACGTCAGCTCGGCCCGCTTGCCGGGCACGACGCCCGGCCCCACGACGTACAGCGGGACGTGCACGTCGGTGTCGTAGGCCGTCCCCTTGCCGCGGCCGAGGCCGTTCTGCCCGAGGTGGAAGCCGTTGTCCGAGGTGAGGACGACGTAGGTGTTGTCGTCGACGAGGCGCAGGATCTTGCGCACGGTGCGGTCCACCGACTGCGCCATCATCGCGCGGTTGCGCAGGTCGGCGACGCTCTGCGCCGGGCGGAACGGGTTGGCCCGGGTGTTCCACGCCCGGGCGCGCTTGCCGTTGGCCTTGCGCGGCCGGTTGTCGCGGCGGTCGTCGCCGAAGCCGGGCAGGTCGCGCGTGGTCAACGACGTGCAGGCCACCGGCCCGCAGTTGCCCTTGCGGCCGGCCGCCGGACGGTCGCGGAACGCCGGCGGGAAGACGGGGTCGCCCGGGTAGTAGGGCTGCGGCTGGGTGCGGTTGTGCGGGGCGTACGGCGCCACCTCGAGGAAGTACGGCGCGTCGCCGTCGCGGTGGGCCTTGATGAACTTCGTGGCGTAGCGGTCGATGACGCTGCCGGCGTAGGCCTTGTCACGCTCCTTCTGCGGGGCCGAGAGCGGCGGCGCGGCGTGGTGCCGGGTGCGCAGCCGGCCCTGACGGACGTAGGTGCTGTCGAAGTCCCACCCGTCGTACGCCGAGCCGAAGACGACGTTGAACTGCGACCAGCCCGGCGGCACGGGCGGGAGGGTGCGGCCCTTCACGTACTCGTACTCGTTGAGGTACTTGCCGACGAATCCGGTGGTGTAGCCCGACCCCTGCAGGGTGACGTTGAAGGCCCGCTCCCGGTTGCCGTAGCCCGCGAACGCGGCGTAGCCGCCCAGCGGCATCGCGTCACGCGCACCGGAGGTGTTGGTGCGGACGCCGGTCTGGTGGGGGTACTGCCCGGTGAAGAGGCTCGAGCGCGAGACGCAGCACAGCGAGTCGACGACGAAGGCGTGGGAGTACGACGCCCCGGCGCGCTTCATCTGACGCATCGAGCGCATCGTCTGCACCAGGTCCATCGAGAAGTCGTCCATCAGGACCATCACGATGTTGGGCCGGTCGGCCCGCTGCGCCGAGCCCCGCTGGGACGAGCCCTGCTGGCCCGATCCCTGCTGGGCCGAGCCCCGCTGGGCCGATCCCGCCTGCGCAGTGCTCCGCTGGGCGCTGCCCCGGTCGGCGGTCGCCAGGTCGGCGCCCTGCACGGCCGGCACGGACAGCCGCGGTGCCGGTGCCGGGCCCCGGTTGATGGCACCGGTGATGCCGCTGGCGGCCCCTCCGGCGGTCAGGGCCGCGACCGCGGCCAGGCTCACGGCCGCAGCAAGGCGACGTCGTACGAACAACTTGGACTCCCCCGTCCGTTGATGGTCACTGATGGTGACGCGTCCGGGGGTGGATCGGTTGCCTGCCACGCCCGAGAGATGCAATGTCTACCAGACTTATCGACTATCGGCGAGGAGGTCGCGCACGAGCTCGTGGATGAGGTCGTAGCCGTTCTCGGTGAGGATCGACTCCGCGTGGAACTGGATGCCGCGGAAGTGCGGCCCGGTGACCTGGTGCACGTCGCCGGTCGCCTCGTCGCGCTCGACCGTGACACCCTCCGGCAGCGCGTCGCCGTCCTGCACCCGACCCACGAACGTGTTGTAGAAGCCGACCCGCTCGGTGCGCCCGGCCAGCTGGATCGGCGACTGGGTGCCCTGGAAGACGATGTCCTTGAAGTCCAGCGGGATGCCGAGCCGCTCGCACAGCGTCTGGTGGCCCAGGCACACCGCGAGGAAGGACTGCCCCGAGGCGAGCACGTCGTCGACCGCGTGCCGGAAGGCCGCGATCTTGGGGTGGTCGCCGTCGCGGGGGTCGCCGGGTCCCGGGCCGATGACGACGAGGTCCGCGCCGTCGAAGGCCCCGGTCGCGTAGTCCTCGTGGCGCACCACGGTCGACGTCATCCCGAAGACGCCGAGCACGTGACGCAGCATGTTCACGAAGTCGTCCTCGCCGTGCAGGATCACCGCCGTCTGGCCGGCCAGCGACGGGTCCGGCGGCGCCCCCTCCTGGTCGGTGAGCCAGAAGCGGCTGAGCCGCTGGTTGCGGGTGCCGAGCGCGAGCAGGACGTCCTCGTCGCGGGTCAGCGCGGCGATCTCCTCCGCGGGCGCCGTGGCCTGCGGGACGAGCCCGAAGACGCCGAGGATGCCGGCCGCCTTGGCGTGCGTCTCCGCCACCTCGTACGCCGCGTCGGAGTCGCGCACGAGCGTGGCGCCGGCCGTGACCTTGAGGCGGCCGTCGGGGGCGACGTCGGCGGTGCGGATCAGGATCGGGCTGTCCATCGTGTGGTGGCCCTCGGCGTCGCGGCCGAAGAGCGCGAGCGCGGCGGCGTAGTAGCCGCGCCCCTCGGACTCGTACTCGGCGATCAGCCGGCAGGCGTTCTCGACGGGCGCGCCGGTGACCGTGGCGGCGTACATCGTGTCCCGCAGGATCTCGCGCGGGTCTCGCTCGCTGCGGCCGGCGAGGAGGTACTCGGTGTGCACGAGGTGGGTCATCGGCTTGAGGAACGGGCCGAGCACCTGCCCTCCCTCGTGGCAGATGTCGCACATCATCTTGAGCTCCTCGTCGACCACCATGAAGAGCTCGAAGACCTCCTTCTCGTCGGCGAGGAAGTCGAGGAGGCGGGGCTTGAGGGTCTCGAGGTCGCCGCCGACGCGGAAGGTGCCGGAGATCGGGTTCATCCGGACGTCCTGGTCGCGGACGCTGACGTG
This sequence comes from Nocardioides sp. Soil777, assembly GCF_001428425.1. Lineage (NCBI taxonomy): Bacteria > Bacillati > Actinomycetota > Actinomycetes > Propionibacteriales > Nocardioidaceae > Nocardioides > Nocardioides sp. Soil777. The sequence continues at coordinate 176,967 of NZ_LMSN01000020.1, read as the reverse complement.
GCGCTCCGGGGAGGCACCGATCAGGAAGCGGTCACCGGTGAAGAAGCAGAAGGTCCAGTAGGCCCCGCGCTCGCGCTCGAGCAGGCGGCGGAAGACGCTGAGCGCCCGCTCGGCGCTCCAGTCGGCGACCACGGCGCGGTAGTGCCGGCCGATGACGAGGTTGGCGCCCTCGCCCTGGCCGATCTCGTCGCGGATGATCGACTCGACGACCGTCGCGTAGTCGTCGTCGGACGTCTCGAAGCCGCCGCGGTCGGCGATCTCGATCTCCAGCGCCGGCAGTGCCGCGAGCAGGTCCTCGACGCTCACCTCGTGCTCGACGTCGATGTCGACGACCACCAGCGGGGTGCCGTCGTCGATGACGTCGAAGCCGCGCTCGCGAACCTGCCGGAACGGGACGGCGACCAGCCGGTCGGCGACCTTGCCGTGCTCGGGGACGCCGGTCTCGAGGGGGATGTCGAGGATGGACTCGACCTCCGTACGCCGCCCGGCCACCAGCCCGGCGGTCCGCTCGGCCTTGCGGCGGATCACCGCCCACGCCTCGTGCCCCTGGATGTCGTCCAGGAGGGCGCGTACGGCGGGGGCGTCGGTCATGGCCGAAACCCTACGGTCCGGGGTCCGCGTGGATCCCGGGTGTCTCAGCCGACCGTGGTGAGGAGCTGGGTGGCACGGGTGAGCACGACGTAGAGCGTCGCGCGGCCGGTCGCCGACTCGTCCTCGATCTCCTGCGGGCGCACCACCACGATGCCGTCGAACTCGAGCCCCTTGGTGTCGAGGCCGGTCAGCACGACCACCCGGTCCTCGCCGCTGGGCGCCACCGACGAGTCCACGGCCGCGCGGGCGCCCCGGGCGTCGTCGGCGAGCTCGGGCCACGACGCCAGCCAGGCGTTGACCTCCGAGCGCCGGGCCACCGGCACCACGACGCCGACGGTGCCCGCGACGCTGGCGGCGATCTCGGTGACGGCCTCGCGGGTGGCGGCCTCGAGGTCGGGGGTGTCCGGCAGCTCGCGGGGCGCCGCGCCGGTGCGGCGCACGGCGTCGGGCAGGTCTGCGTCGAGGCCGACCCGACCGGCGTACGCCGCGGCGAACTCGTAGATCTCGGCCGAGTTGCGGTAGTTGGTCGAGAGGTGGAACTCGTGGAGCTGCTTGCCCTGGAGGGCCTCGGCGCGGGCCTCGGCGCTCTCGGCGGGCACCGGCCACGATGACTGCGCGGGGTCGCCGACGATCGTCCAGCTGGCGGTGCGGCCACGACGACCGACCATCCGCCACTGCATCGGGGTGAGGTCCTGCGCCTCGTCGATGAGCACGTGCGCGAAGCCGTCGTCCTCGATGCGGTGGGTCGGCGGGGCCCAGGCCCGACCGGTGGGGGCGTACTCACGCTCCGAGGCGGTGGTGAGCTCCTGGAGGTCGACCCCACCCTCGGTGGCGGTCACCGTGTCGTCGCGGTCGTGGTCGGCGTCGGTGCGCAGCGGCACGTCGCCGAGCAGGTAGCGCAGCTCGTCGAGCAGCGCGACGTCCTCGACCGAGAGCCCGCCGCCGGTCCACGACTTGCTGAGCAGGCGCTGCTCCTCGGGGGTCACGACGTTCTCGCCGACCCGGGCCAGCACCTCGGGGTCGGCCAGCCAGCCCAGCACGGTGGGCGCGTCGAGCGGCGGCCACCACGAGGCGGCGAACTCGACGAACGCCGGGTTGGACAGCATGTCGTCGTTGAAGGCCTCCCGGCCCCGCTCGCGACCGCGCTCGCCGCGCACCTGGCGCCACATGGCGTCGAGGAGGGCGTGGGCGACGCGCGGCAGCTGCCGGTTGCGGCGGCCCTGCGACATGAGGGTGCGCCGGACGCGTCCGAGGACGCCCCGGTCGAGCACGATCCGGTCGTCGCGCCAGAAGACGCTGAAGTCGGTCGGGCTGCCGGGCGCCTGCTGGCGCGCGACGCGGCGCATCAGCTCGGCCATCCGGGCGGCGCCCTTGACGTCGGCGACCGCCGGCTCGTCGTGGCGGGTCGCGCGGACGCCGTCGACGACCTCGCCGAGGCTGCGCAGCGCCACGGCCGTCTCGCCGAGGCTGGGCAGCACCCGCTCGATGTAGCGCATGAACACGCCGCTGGGGCCGACGACGAGCACGCCGCCGGTCTCGTAGCGACGGCGGTCGGAGTAGAGGAGGTACGCCGCGCGGTGCAGCGCGACGACCGTCTTGCCGGTGCCGGGGCCGCCGGAGATCGACACGACACCCTTGCCGGGGGCGCGGATCGCCTTGTCCTGCTCGGCCTGGATGGTGGCGACGATGGAGTGCATGCTCCGGTCGCGGGCCCGGCTGAGCTGGGCCATCAGGGCGCCCTCGCCGATGATCGGCAGGTCGGCCTCCGACGACTCGAGCGCCTCGGCGTCGAGGAGCTCGTCCTCGACCCCGACGACCGTGCGGTGGTCCGCGCGGAGCACCCGGCGGCGGATCACGCCCTGCGGCTCGGCGGCGGTGGCCTGGTAGAACACGGCGGCCGCGGGGGCCCGCCAGTCGATCAGCAGGGTGTCGCGCTCGGCGTCGCGCAGGCCGATGCGCCCGATGTAGCGGGGCACCGTGTCGATGGACGCGTCGAGGTCGAGTCGGCCGAAGACCAGCCCCTCGTGGGCGGCGTCGAGCTGGGCGATCCGCTTGGCGGCCTGGAAGACCATCGCGTCGCGCTCGACGAGCCCGCCCTCGTGCCCGAGCTTGCCGCGTCCGTGCCCCTCGGCGGCCAGCTGCTGGGCGCTGCGGGCGCTCGCCTCGAGCTGGACGTAGACGCGGTCGACGTACTCCTGCTCGGTGGCGATCTCACGTCCCTCGAGATCTTCGCTCACTCCGACTTCCCCCTGTGCACGTGCGTCCGTCCCCACCTGCCGTCCGGGGGACGACAGACCTTCAAGACTACTAGCCCGGTGCCCGAGACGAAGAAGTGACGAGGGACGTCACCTGCCCCGGCTGAGGAACGCCGTCATGGCCTCGCGCGCCTCGTCGCTGGCGAAGAGCCGCGCACTGAGGGCGGCCATCTCGGCGCCGCGCTCGTCGATGCGGCGGACGAGGTCGGCGTTGAGGATCCGCTTGGACTCGCGCAGCCCCTGCGCGGCGCCGGTCGCGAGGCTCGCGCAGACCTCCGCGACGCGCGCGTCGAGGTCGGCCGCGGGGACGCTCTGCGTCACCAGCCCGTACGCCGCCGCCTCGGCGCCGGTGAAGACCTCACCGCCGAGCGTGGTGAGGGCCGCGGCGCGCGGGTTCATCCGGTGGTGGACGGTGAGGCTGATGATCGCGGCGGCCAGGCCGAGCTTGACCTCGGTGAGCGCGAAGGTCGCCTCATCGGCGCTGATCGCGATGTCCGCGGCGGCGATGATGCCGATGCCGCCGGCCCGGACCGCGCCGAGGTTCTTGGTCACGACCGGCTTGTCCAGGGTCACCACCAGGCGCTGGAGGTCGACGATCCGGCGGGCGCCCACCTCCATCCCCTCGGTGGTGGCCTCGCCCAGGTCGGCGCCCGAGCAGAAGACCTTGCCCGAGCTCTCGACCAGGACGAGCCGGACCTCGTCGTCAGCTCCCGCGCGCTCCAGGTGGGCGAACAGCTCGGTCACGAGCTGCCGGCTGAGGGCGTTGCGGTTGTGGGGCGAGTCGAGGGTGATGGTCGCGACGGCGTCGGTGACGGCGTAGTGGACGAGCTCGGTCATGCGCGACATCCTGCCGCACCCATCCGCGGGGGCGCCCGCACCGAACACCGATCGTGCTCATCCGACTGCTCCAAGCCCTGTACGGCGTCCTCGCCACCCTCGTGGGGATGGCCGCCGCCCACCTCGTGGCCGCCCTCACCGTGCCGGCCGCCTCCCCGGTCCTGGCCGTGGGGTCCACCGTCATCGACCTCACCCCGACCCCGGTCAAGGAGTGGGCGATCCGCACCTTCGGCACCGCCGACAAGCCGATCCTGATCGGCTCGGTGCTCGTCGTCGTGCTCATCCTGGCCGGCATCGCCGGGATCGTCGCCGCGCGTCGGCTCACCCTCGGCATCACCATGATCGTCGGGCTCGCCGCGATCGCGGGCGTGCTGGCGCTGCTGCGCCCCAGTGCCGGGGTCCTCGACCTGGTCCCCAGCGCGGTGGCCGCCCTCGTCGGCGCCCTCACCCTGGCGGGCCTGTACCGGTTCGCGGACCCGGCGCCCGCACACGCGGTCGGCCCGTCCGACGCCATGGCCGCCCGGACCGAGGGCGACCACGGCCACGACGTCGACCACGCCGAGCCGACGACGACGTCCGCGTCGCGGCGTACGGTCCTGATCGCCACCGGCGGCGCCACCCTGGCCGCGGCCGCCATCGCCGGCGCCGGCCGCTGGGTGACCCAGGTTCGCCTCGGCGGCACCGACATCGCCCTGCCCGCGGCCGCCGACAAGGCCGCCGCGCTGCCCACCGGCCTCGAGGAGCGGATCCCTGGGATCTCGGCGTTCCGCACCCCCAATGACGACTTCTACCGCGTCGACACCGCGCTCACCGTCCCGACCATCGACGTCGACTCGTGGTCGCTGACCATCGACGGCGACGTCGACCAGGAGGTCGAGCTGTCCTTCGACGACCTCGCCGGGATGCGGCTCGTGGAGCGCGACATCACCCTGACCTGCGTGTCCAACGACGTCGGCGGCCCCTACATCGGCGCCGCCCGCTGGCTCGGCGTACCCCTCCGGGACGTCCTCGACCAGGCCGGCATCGACACGACCGGCGCCGACCAGATCCTGTGCACCGACGTCGACGGCATGACCATCTCCGTGCCGCTCAAGGTCGCCCTCGACGGCCGCGACGCCCTCATCGCCATCGGCATGAACGGCGAGGCGCTGCCCCGCGAGCACGGCTTCCCGGTGCGGATGGTGGTCCCCGGCCTCTACGGCTTCGTCAGCGCCTGCAAGTGGATGGTCAAGATGACGCTCACGACGTACGACGAGCAGGAGGCCTACTGGACCGAGCGCGACTGGGCCATCGACGCGCCCATCAAGCTCTCCAGCCGCATCGACACCCCGAAGCCGCTGTCCAACGGCGACACGGGCAAGACCTTCATCGGCGGCGTCGCCTGGGCCCAGGGCTCCGGCATCAAGGGCGTCGAGGTCCGCATCGACGGCGGTCCGTGGCAGGCCGCCGAGCTCGGCCCCGACGCCGGCGACGACTACTGGCGCCAGTGGTTCTACGAGTGGGACGCCGAGCCCGGCCAGCACTTCATCGCCAGCCGCGCCACCAACAAGGACGGGGACGTCCAGACAGCCGTCCGCGCACGGCCCTTCCCGGAGGGCTCGAGCGGCATCCAGGAGATCGCGGTCAACGTCGGCTGACACCAGCCTGACGACGCCGCGCCTGCGCGCCGGCGTCGTCACTCCGCGGTCTCGTCTGGGACCTGGGCCTCAGGGGAGCCCAGGTCCCAGCACTGATTTCAGGACGTACCCAATTTCTTCGTTGATTCGGCAATCAGGACCAATCCGGCCCGACCACGGTGCCGAACCACTCCCGGAAACCCGCCCGGGGCGCACACAGCCCCGGAGTCACCCTCACGAAAGGCAGTTCCCTCATGAACCGCATTGCTCGCAAGTCCGGTCTCGCCGCCCTCGCCCTGACGATGTCCCTCGGCATGGCCGCCTGCGGTGGTTCTGACGAGGCCGACACCGCCTCCGACGAGACCACCAGCTCCCCCTCGGAGACCATGACCGAGGAGGAGACCCCCATGGAGGAGGAGTCCTCCGACGCCATGGGTGCCGCTGACGGCACCTTCGGTGAGGGCTGCGCCGCCATCCCCGCGGACGGTGCCGGCTCCTTCGACGGCATGGCCACCGAGCCGGTCGCCACCGCCGCCTCCGCCAACCCGCTCCTCAAGACGCTGGTCGCCGCTGTCGGCGAGGCCGGCCTGGGCGACACCCTCAACTCGGCCGAGAACATCACGGTCTTCGCGCCGACCGACGACGCGTTCGCCAAGCTCCCGAAGAAGACCCTCGACGCGGTCCTCGCGGACAAGGAGCAGCTGACGGCGATCCTGACCCACCACGTCGTGGGCGAGACCCTGACCCAGGACAACCTGGCCGGCACGTTCGAGACCCTGAACGGCGACGAGCTCGTCGTCGAGGGCGAGGGCGAGATGTTCACCGCCGACGCCGAGGAGCAGGCCAAGATCATCTGCGGTGGCATCCAGACCGCCAACGCGACGGTGTACGTCATCGACACCGTCATGATGCCCCAGATGTGATTGTCGGATAAACGACGGCTAGGCAAGGATCACTCACGTGGACCACATCAGAGCCGTACCTGACGGGGCGCCCTCACCGGGCGCCCCGTCGGGGGCCGTCCCCGCTGACACCAGCGCCGCCGAGCTCGCCGAGCTCCTGCAGCGCAGCAGCCGCGGGGACGAGGCAGCGTTCGCGCAGGTGTACGACGCGACCTCGTCGCGTGCCTACGGGCTCGCGCTGCGCGTCGTACGCAACCCGGCGCAGGCCGAAGAGGTCGTCCAGGAGGCCTACCTCGACGCCTGGCGCAGCAGCAGCCGTTACGAACCCTCCCGCGGCAGTGCCCTGGGCTGGCTCCTGACGATCGTGCACCGCAAGGCCGTGGACCGGGTCCGTTCGGCCGAGGCGGCGACCCAGCGGGACGCGGTCTACCACCGTGAGACCCAGCAGGTCGAGCACGACCAGACGGCCGAGAGCGCCCACGCCTCCCTGGAGGCCCAGCGGGTGCGCGGTGCCGTCGCCACCCTGACCGCCGTGCAACGCGAAGCGGTCGAGCTCGCCTTCTTCGGCGGGTACACACACACAGAAGTGGCCACCATGCTCGACGTACCGGTCGGCACGGCCAAGACCCGCATCCGGGATGGACTCATCCGGCTGCGCGATGCGATGGGAGTTGGGTCATGAGCGACATCCACCACCTGACCGGCGCCTATGCGCTGGACGCGGTCGACGACATCGAGCGGGCACGCTTCGAGCAGCACCTCGCCGAGTGCGAGGACTGCCGCCTCGAGGTCGCCTCGCTCCGCGAGGCCGCCGGACTCCTCTCCGAGACGACCGCGGTCACCCCGCCGCCCGCCCTGCGCGAGTCGGTGCTGGCCGGCATCTCCCAGATCCGTCCCCTGCCGCCCATCGTCCACCGGACGCCGGTGGTGCAGCGCCGATGGTTTCCACTCCTCGTCGCCGCTGCGGTGGTGGCGATCCTCGGTGTCGGTGCGGCCCTCTGGCAGCCCTGGGCCCCCTCGCAGGACTCCTCGCTGACCGCGGCCGAGCAGGTCATCGGGGCCAGTGACGCCCGCTCCGTCGCCGTCGACCTCGGCGACGCGGGCAACGCCACCGTGACCCGCTCGGAGTCCCTGGGCAAGGCCGTCATCACGACCGACGGCATGGCGCCCGCCCCGTCCGGCAAGGTCTTCGAGCTCTGGCTCCAGGTGGACGGCGAGATGGTCCCCGCCGGCCTGATGCCGCCGGGTGAGGACACCCAGATGGTGCTGGAGGGTGACGCCACCACGGCCACCGCCGTGGGGATCACCGTCGAGCCCGAGGGCGGGTCCGACCAGCCGACCACGGAGCCGATCGCGCTCTTCGACTTCTCGCAGGCCGTATGAGCTCCACCGCTCCGCGACGCATCGCCGTCGTCGGCTCCGGCGTGGCCGGGCTGACGGCGGCGTACGTCGCGTCCCGCACCGCGCACGTCACCCTGTTCGAGGCGGACGACCGCCTCGGAGGGCACGCGGACACCCACGTGGTGCCCACCCCCGAGGGCGACCTGCGCATCGACACCGGTTTCATCGTCCACAACCGGCGCACCTACCCGACCCTGCTGCGGCTCTTCGCCGAGCTCGACATCGCGACCCAGCCGTCGGAGATGTCGCTCTCGGTCTCCGACCGGGCCACCGGGGTCGAGTACGCCGGGGCGCTCGGCGCCCGCGGCCTCTTCCCGACCCGCGCGGCCGTCACCTCCCCCACCCACTGGCGGATGCTGGCCGAGATCCCGCGCTTCCACCGCCGCGCCAGGGCCGTCCTGACCGCCTCGTCGGCGACCGGTGACACCTACGACGTCGCCCGCGACCAGACCCTGCGCGACTTCCTCGACGAGGGCGGCTTCAGCGCCCACTTCGTGCGCCACTTCATGGAGCCCCTGGTGGCGGCCGTCTGGTCCTGCGACCCGGCGACGTCCCTCGACTACCCGGCCCGCTACCTGTTCACGTTCCTCGAGCACCACGGCATGCTCGGCATCTTCGGCTCGCCCGAGTGGCGCACCGTCACCGGCGGCTCGGGCACCTACGTCGCGGCCGTCGCGGAGCACCTGCCGGAGATCCGGCTGGGCACCAAGGTCACGTCCGTGGTCGAGACGACCCACGGCGTCGACGTGACGGACGGCAACGGCGTCACCACGTCGTACGACGCCGTCGTGGTCGCCACGCACCCGTCGCAGGCGCTGAGCATGCTCGAGTCCCCCACCGCGCTCCAGCGCGAGGTCCTCGGCGCGATCCCCTACTCGCCCAACACCGCCCTGCTGCACACCGACACCTCGCTGCTGCCGGGTGCGAAGGCCGCACGCTCGTCGTGGAACTTCCAGCGCCCGGTCGACGAGACCGGTGCGGTGACCGTGACCTACGACCTCACCCGCCTGCAGCGGCTGCCCACCGACACGCACTACCTCGTGACCCTCGGCGGCGAGCACCTCGTCGACCCGGCCACCGTGATCGACCGGATGGAGTACGAGCACCCGCTGTACACCCCCGAGTCCGTCGCCGCGCAGGGTCGCCTGCCGGAGATCGACACCGACCGGATCGCCTTCGCCGGCGCCTACCACGGCTGGGGCTTCCACGAGGACGGCGCGCGCTCCGGGCTGGCCGCGGCCACCCGGCTCGGGCTGCCGTGGGTGCGCCCCGCGCAGGCCGCCCCCGTCCGGCCCGGCCGCTTCGAGACCACGATCCGGCACACGCGTCGTACGCCGTTCACGCGCAGCTTCGAGCACCGCTCGACCTTCTGGGTCGTCGACCTCGACGACCTGCCCGACCACGGCCTGCTCGCCCGCTTCGAGGCGCGCGACCACCTCGGCGACGCGGGCGGGACGCTGCGCGGCAACGTCGAGTCGTTCCTCGCCGACAACGGCGTGACCCTCGGCCCCGGAGCCGGCTCCGGCCGGATCCTGATGGCCGCGCACCCGCGGTCGCTGGGCCACTGCTTCAACCCGATCAGCGTGTTCTGGTGCTTCGACGAGACGGGTGCCCAGGCGGCCGTCGTGGTCGAGGTGCACAACACGTACGGCGACCGGCACGCCTACCTCGTCCACCCCGACGAGCAGGGCCGGGCCCGCACCGACAAGGCGATGTACGTCTCGCCCTTCCACGGCGTCGACGGCTGGTACGACGTCGCCGTGCCGGTGCCGACCGACCGGCTGCACATCGCCGTCACCCTGCGCGACCACGACGACAGCGAGACCTCCACCGCCGCGGCCTTCAGCGCCTCGCTCACCGGCACCCGCTCCGACGTCCCGATCCGCCGCACCCTCGGTGCGGCCCTGCGCGGCAGCGCGCTCATCCGCGTCCACGGCATCTGGCTGTGGGCCCGCCGCCTGCCCGTCCGTCCCCGTCCGACCCACCACCAGGAAGGTGTCCGATGACGCTCGACAACTCGCCCGCCACCGGGACATCCAGGCCCACCCACGCCGAGCAGGCCCGCGCCGTCGCCGACCGCCTCCCCGATCTCGAGCCCCTGCGCAGCGGGCCCCGCACCGCCGTGTCGGCCGCGGTCGCCCGCAAGCTCTTCCGCGCCGCCGTACGCCGCCTCGCGGTCACCGTGGTCGAGGAGCCCACCGGGCTGACCTTCGGCCAGGGCGGCCCGGTCATGCGGGTGCACCGCCCCGACGAGTTCTACGCCCGGCTCGGTCGCGACGGACTCATCGGCTTCGGGGAGTCCTACCTGACCGGCGCCTGGGACGCCGACGACGTGGCCGGCTTCCTCACCGTGCCCGCGGCCCGGATCGCCACACTGGTCCCCGGCTCCCTGCAGAAGCTGCGTGCGCTGGTCACCCACCGCACCCCGAGCCACCAGGTGAGCACCGAGGACAACAGCCAGGCCAACATCTCGCACCACTACGACCTGTCCAACGACCTCTTCTCCCTCTTCCTCGACGAGACGCTCAGCTACTCCTCCGCCCTCTTCGACACCTCGCTGGTGGAGACGCGCGACACCGACGCCGACACCGACCACTTCCTGGTCGCGGCCCCGCCGGAGGGCGCCGAGGTCGGCGACCCCCGCCACCACACGCCCGACTTCGCCGAGGCACAGGGACGCAAGATCGAGCGCCTCCTCGACGAGGCCGGCGTCACCGACGGCTCCCGGGTCCTCGAGATCGGCACCGGCTGGGGCGAGCTGGCCATCCGCGCCGCCCGCCGGGGCGCGTCCGTCCACTCGATCACCCTGTCGGTGGAGCAGCTCGAGCTCGCCGAGCAGCGCGTCGGCGAGGCCGGCCTCACCGACCGGGTGCGGATCGAGCTCCTCGACTACCGCGCCCTCGGCGAGGACGGGGCGACGTACGACGCCGTGGTCTCCGTCGAGATGATCGAGGCGGTCGGGCACGAGTTCTGGGGGACCTACTTCCAGACCATCGACCGGGTGCTGGCGCCGGGCGGCCGGGTGGCCATCCAGGCCATCACCATGCCCCACGACCGCATGCTGGCCACCCGCGGGACGCAGACCTGGATCAACAAGTACATCTTCCCCGGCGGCTTCCTGCCGAGCACCGAGGTCATCGACCAGATCACCCGCGACGAGACCGGGCTGCGCCTCACCGGCCGGCTCTCGATGGGCAGCCACTACGCCGAGACCCTGCGCCGGTGGGACGAGACGTTCCTCGCCCGCCGCGAGGACGTGCTCGACCTGGGCTTCGACGACCTCTTCATGCGGATCTGGCACTTCTACCTCGCCTACTCCCGCGCCGGCTTCGCCAGCGGCTACATCGACGTCCAGCAGCTGACCTTCGGTCGGGAGGCCTGATGACCACGACGGCCACCCCCACGCAGACGACGACCGGGATCGCGCAGCGCCTCGCCGAGGCCGCGCGCCCCTTCCTCGCCGGCGACCTGCCGGTCCGCCTCCAGGTCTGGGACGGTTCGGTCGCCGGCCCCGAGGACGCCCCACTGGTCGTGCTCCGCTCGCCCGACGCGCTGCGACGGCTGCTCTGGCACCCGGGTGAGCTCGGCGCCGCGCAGGCCTACGTCACCGGTGAGCTCGACGTCCCCGAGCAGGACGGCTGGGACCTCGACTCCGCCCTGACCCACGCCTTCGCCGTGGGCGCCGAGCGCGGACTGTCCGGCCCGCGCCTCTCGCCCCGCGCGCTCGTCGACGCCCTGCGCACCGCCTCCGGGCTCGGTGTGCTGAGCCGCCCGCCCGCACCGCCCGCCTCCCAGGCCCAGATCAAGGGCCGGCTGCACACGCTGGGGCGCGACCGGTCCGCGATCAGCCACCACTACGACCTCTCCAACGAGTTCTACTCGTTGATCCTCGAGCCGCAGATGGCCTACAGCTGCGGCTACCACGCCACCCCGGACACCCCGCTCGAGGAGGCGCAGCGCGCCAAGCTCGACCTCGTCTGCACCAAGCTCGGCCTCGAGCCGGGCATGCGGATGCTCGACGTCGGCTGCGGCTGGGGCTCGCTGTCGCTGCATGCCGCCGAGCACTTCGGGGCCCGGGTGACCGGCGTGACGATCGCCGCCGAGCAGAAGAAGTTCATCGACGCCCGGATCGCCGAGCGTGGCCTGCAGGACCGGGTCGAGATCCGGCTGCAGGACTACCGCGAGGTGCCCGAGCGCGACCACTTCGACGCCGTCGGCTCCCTCGAGATGGGCGAGCACGTCGGGCAGGCCAACTACCCGACGTACGTCTCGGTGCTGCACCGGTCGGTCCGGCCGGGTGGGCGCGTGCTCGTCCAGCAGATGTCGCGCCAGGGCCGCAACGGCGGCAAGCACCCCGGCGGCGGGCCGTTCATCGAGTCCTTCATCGCCCCCGACATGCACATGCGCCCGGTCGGCGAGACCGTCCAGATGTTCGAGGCCGGCGGGCTCGAGGTCCGCGACGTGCACGCGATGCGCGAGCACTACGTGCTCACCGTCGCCGGGTGGATCGAGCGCTTCGAGGCCAACCTGCCGCGGCTCACCGAGCTGGTCGGTGAGGAGGTCGTGCGCGTCTGGCGGCTCTACCTCGTCGGCGGCGCCATGGCCTTCCGCGACGGCCGGATGGGCGTGGACCAGATCCTCGCCGTCCGCCCCGGCGCCGCACACACGTTGTCACCCGTACGCACATGGTGACAGCGACCCTGATCGGGCTGACGACCATCGCAGTGGTGATGGGGGTCACGATGGTCGTCAGCCTCAGGGTCGGTCGGGTCGCGGTCGTGGACGTCGCGTGGGGGCTCATGTTCGTGGGCGTCGCGATCGCCGTCGCGATCTGGTCGCCCGACTGGCACTCGTGGCTGCTCGCCGGTCTCGTCACCGTCTGGGGCGGCCGGCTGGCGTGGCACATCTTCAAGCGCTCGCGCGGCCACGGCGAGGACCCGCGCTACGCGGAGCTCCTCGGCGAGGGTGGCTTCTCGCTCGCCGTCCGCAAGGTGTTCCTCGTCCAGGGGTTCGCCGCGTTCGTGATCTCGCTTCCGATCATGGTCGCCGGTGCGTACGACGTCCGCTGGACGTGGCTCGTGGCCCTCGGCGCCGTCGTGTGGCTGGTCGGGCTGGTCTTCGAGTCGGTCGGCGACGCGCAGCTGGCGGCCTACCGGGCACTCCCCAAGGACACCAAGCCGCCGGTCATGGACCGCGGCCTGTGGCGCTACACGCGCCACCCCAACTACTTCGGCGACGCGTGCGTCTGGTGGGGCATCTGGCTGGCCGGCGCCCTCGCGACCGGCTGGCTGCCGGGACTCCTCACCGTCGTCGCGCCGATCGCGATGACCTACTTCCTCGCCTTCGCCACCGGGGCCCGGCTCCTCGAGCGCACCATGATGAAGCGGCCCGGCTACCCCGAGTACGCCGCGCGGACCTCGATGTTCGTGCCCCTGCCGCCTCGCGGCTGATCGGTCGGAGCCGCCCCACGGCTGATCGGCCACTGCGGCGCGGCGGAACTGGCGGCGTACGACAGATCGACTTCGGGTCGCCGCGGAACTGGCGGCGTACGACGGCTCGACCGGCGACCCGGATGTCACCCGCCGCCAGTTCGCTGCGCCGCCCGGGGGTCGGTTCGGAGGTCCCGCCGGACTGGCGGCGTACGACGGCTCGACCGGCGGTCCGGATGTCACCCGCCGCCAGTTCGCTGCGCCGCCCGGGGCCCGGATCGGCAAGACACGGTCAACTTCCACGGCCGGTCACCGCGCATCGGGTAGAACCGTGGCCGACATGCCTGAGCCAGCCGACCCCCTCGATCCGCACGTCGCGCGGATGCTGTCCGGTGACGACGCGGCCCTGCGGACGGTCTACCGACAGGTCCACCCCCCGCTGCTGCGTTACCTCACCGTGCTCGTCGGTCCCGACGACGCCGAGGATGTGGCGAGCGAGGCGTGGGCGCAGGCGTTCCGCGACCTCGACCGGTTCGCCGGGGGTGGCGACGGGTTCCGCGCGTGGCTCACGACCATCGGCCGCAACCGCGCGCTGGACCACCTGCGTCGGCGCCAGCGCCAGCCCCGCGCCGACGTCGAGCTGGACGACCTGCTGGACCGGCCCTCCGACATCGACGTCGAGTCCACCGTCGAGTCGGCGCTGGGCACCGAGGCGGCACTGGCACTGGTGGCCGGCCTGCCGGTCGACCAGGCAGAGGCGATCGTGCTGCGGACCGTGCTGGGCTTCGACGCCCCCGCCGCGGCGCGGATCCTGGGCAAGCGCCCCGGGGCGGTGCGGAGCGCCACCCACCGGGGGTTGCGGGCGCTCTCACGCCAGCTGGACCAGACCGCTCCGGACAATTTCTCGCTCACCCGTGACACTTCGCGGTCCCTCGACGCTGAGGGTCCGAGATGAGCCACCACCTGTCCCGCCGCGACGCCGACCGCATCCTCGATGCGCCCGGCGAGTCCGACCATCCGGTCGGCCGCTCGATCCAGGCACTCCGGGCCCCGGGCAGCACCTCCGAGCTGCACCGCGAGGACGCCACCGTCGCGGCCTTCCACGCAGCGCGCCTCTCTCCCACCTCCCGGCCGATGAGCGGCGTAGCCCCATCGGCCCGCTCGGCCGCCGTCCGCGCGGTCGCCGCCACCGGCATCGTCGTCGCCCTGTCCTCCGGTGGCTTCGCGCTCGCCGCGTCCGGCAACCTGCCGACCCTGCCGGACCAGGCCTCGAACACGGCCACCGAGGCCGTCGCCGCACGCACGGCCCAGCAGACGACCTCGCCCGGAGGGACCACGACCGAGGTCCCCACGGAGGCACCCACCGAGGTCGGGACGACGACCGTCGCCTCGGGGACGACCTCCGAGACAGCGACCTCCGAAACAGCCGTCGAGGCCACCGCGGCCGCGTCCGACGCGGCCGCGACCGCCCCGGTCCCCAGCTTCACCGGTCTTTGCACGGCCTACCAGGCCGCCGACAAGTCGGCCCACGGCAAGGCCCTCGACAGCGCCGCGTTCACCGCTCTGATCACCGCCGCGGGCGGAAAGGACGCCATCGCCACTTACTGCGTCGGCCTGATCGGCGAGCCGAAGGCGACCGGCAAGCCCACGACCAAGCCCACCCAGGCCGCCACGGCCAAGCCGACCCAGGCCGCCACCGGCAAACCCGCCACCAAGCCGACCCAGGCGGCGACCGGCAAACCGACGACACAGACCACGACGACCGGACAGCCCACCGCGGTCCCGGCACCGACGGACCAGGGCAAGCCGGCCGAGGCCGGCGAGCCCGCGGGCACGGGCAAGCCCGGGAAGACCGGCAAGCCCTAGAGACCTTTCTCCTCCCCCCGAAAAAGCCGAGGCGGCCACCCCTTCCCCCGAGGGGTGGCCGTCTCGTGCCATCCGGGCCAGACTCAGCGACATGGACGCCGTCGAGGCAGCCTTCGACGCCTGCCCGCGGGCGGGTTTCCTTCCGGCGTCCGTACGACGTCGCGCGGCGTTCGACGGCCCGCTGCGGATCGCCGCGCACCAGACCAACTCCCAACCCCGCACCGTCGACGCCATGCTGCGCCTGCTCGAGGTGCGACCGGGCCAGCGCGTGCTCGACGTCGGGTCCGGATCGGGCTGGACCACGGCCCTGCTCGCCCACCTGGTCGGCCCGACGGGTGAGGTGATCGGGGTCGAGCTGGAGCCGGAGCTGGTCACCTTCGGAGCCGCCAACCTGGCGGCCACCCACCAGTCGTGGGCGCGGATCCAGCAGTCGGCCCCGGGGGTGCTCGGGGACCCGGACCACGCGCCGTACGACCGGATCCTGGTCTCGGCCGAGCCACGCTCGCTGCCAGCGCAGCTCGTGGAGCAGCTCGGCCCCACCGGACGGATGGTGATCCCGGTGGCCGGCTGGATGACGCTCGTCGAGATGCCCGGACCGGTGGTGAGCGAGCACGGCGCCTACCGTTTCGTGCCGCTGCGCTGAGCGCGCACGCCCCGGGCAGTTCGCGGCGCCAGGAGGCCCGATCAGGCCTGTCGTGTCTCGCTGCGGTCACGAACTGCCCGGACGGTGTCACGATTCGGCGGCAGAGCGCGCGGACCTATGGTCGTCCACCGCTGGCGCGCCCAGCATGCAGCCATGGGGGTCCGGTCGGTCGTAGCTGCAGCAGCCACGGCGCTGCTGCTCGCCGGCTGCGGCTCCGGCGGCCCCGAGTCCGTGTCGTCGGCCCGGGTGCCCGCGGGCCTGGAGGCCGGCTGCCCGGCCCCCACCACGGAGCTCCGGCTCCCCGGGGGTGACCTGCCGAGGGGTGCCACCCGCGTCCGGCTGTGCCCCGGTCCGTCGTTCGTCGACAACCACGGCTCCCCTGTCGCGCCGGACGTCCAGGGCCCCGCGGACATGCTCACGGCCGACGTCGACGAGCTGGTGGCACTGGTCAACGAGCAGGACGACCTCGACGGCGAGCTGCTGTGCAACTCCGACGCCGGCCCGGAGCTCGTCTACTGGTTCGGCTATCCCGGGGGTGACTGGCGCGCCGTCCAGCACGGCTCCTACGGCTGTGACGTGGTCCGCGTCGGAGCGCGCTCCCGCAGGCTCGGCGGGGTGGAGCTCTCGCTCGCCTTCACCGAGGCACTCCTGGCCCAGCGTCCCTCCGCCGAGCCGCCGGTCGGCGTGCCCGCGGCGCGCTGCCTCGCGCCGTACGAGACCCCGCGGTCGGCCCTCGCGAGTGCTGACCTCGACCTCGCCTCCGCCACCTTGTGCGTGTCCCCGCGACCCGACACCGTCCGGAGCGCTCCGCTGCCGCTCGACCTGCTGGAGCGGGTCGACACCGGGCTCTGGCCGGGCGTCGCCGAGCGCAGCCGGTGGCCCTGCACCACGGGTGGCAGTGAGTGGATCGAGGGTGTGACGCCGTGGGGCGACCGGGTCGCCTGGGGGATCGATGCCTGCGGCCTGCTCTACCCGCTGCACGGGGCGTCGGTGCTGCCCTACGAGCGCCAGTACCTCTCACCCGAGCTCGACGCCGCCTTCGCCGCGCTGCCGCTCGGACCGTCGGAGCAGCTGGGATGAGGCGGCTGGCGGCACTGCTGGTCGCCGGCCTGCTGGCCGGCTGCAGCCCGGCAGGGTCGGGACCCTCCCCTCCACCGGAGCGGGTCGTCGAGCCCGCGCCGGTGCCGGCTGGCTTGGAGAGTCGTTGCCCGGACCCGACGACGGACCTCCGCCTCCCCGAGGGAGACCTGCCGACGGGTGCGACCAGGGTCCGGCTGTGTCCCGGTCCGCCACAGCTCGATGGTCAGGGTGATCAGCTGGAGCCCGGCATCCAGGCGGTCCCCGAGCTCCTCACCACCGACATCGACGTGCTGGTCGCCGCGGTCAATGACGAGGAGGACCTCACTGAGGACGTCGAGTGCACCTTCGACGGCGGGCCGGAGATGACCTACTGGTTCGGCTACCCGGACGGCGACTGGCGGGCGGTCCGGCTCGGTGCCTACGGGTGCCACCAGCTCACGGTCGGCACCGGGAGGGTGCGCCTCGGCGGCACCGACCTGGCCACCACCTTCGTCGAGGCGCTCACGAGCCAGCGACGAGCGTCCACCCCGCCCGACGTACGCACCCGGGCCACCTGCGGGGCCTTCTTCGGCACGGCCTCCCCGTCACCCCTGCCGGGACACCCGGTCGAGCTCGCGACCGCGGTGCTGTGCCGCCCTGCGGGCGCCTATCGCTACCGACAGGCGGACGTCACCGCCCCGCTGCTCGCCCGGATCAACGACGACCTCCTCGCCGGCCCGGCCGAGCGACCCCGCAGGTGCGTGGGCGCACAGTGGACGACGGTCGAGGGCTACTCCATCTGGGGAGACCGCCACACCTACGTCATCGACGGGTGCGGCGGCGTACAGGCACCCGTCGGGGAGGGACTCCACCTCGCCGGTCAGGAGCCGGCGTCCGACCCGACGCACCTCGACCGCGACCTCGCCGCGGCGATCGACCGCCAGGGCTACGGGCCCGTCGTCGACTCCCGCGACGAGTAGGTTCGTCCCCGTGGAGCTCAGCCCCCGCGAGGACCTCAACCGCCGCATGCTGCGCGCCCGTGACGAGATGGACCGCCGCTACGCCGAACCCCTCGACATCCCCACGCTCGCGGCGGTCGCGCACCTGTCGGCGTCGCAGTTCGGCCGGGTCTTCAAGGAGACGTACGGCGAGACGCCGCACCGCTACCTCCAGCGGCGCCGCGTCGAGCGGGCGATGACCCTGCTGCGCCAGACCGACCGGCCGGTCACCGACGTCGCGTGGGACGTCGGCTTCGCCAGCCTGGGCACCTTCAGCCGGACCTTCTCCACGGTGGTCGGCTGCTCGCCCTCGGAGTTCCGCGCCCGGCACGAGCCGGTGCACGTGCCGTCGTGCATCATCGCCGCGTGGACCCGACCGCGAGAGAGCGCCACAGGGACAGCGGTTTCGGAGAAGCGGAACACCCCCGGCGCTGGCTAGCGTCCTCGTCATGACCACCAACCACATCACCTCCGTCCGCATCAAGGCCATCCCCGTCCTCGACCAGGACGAGGCGCTCGAGTTCTACTCCACGCACCTCGGCTTCGAGGTCCGCGACGACATCGACCTCGGCTTCATGCGCTGGCTCACCGTGGCGCTCCCCGGCGGCGAGCAGCTGCTGCTCGAGCTCGTCGGCGGGCCGCAGCACGACGAGTCGACCGCCGCGCAGGTCCGCGAGCTCGTCACCAAGGGCGCGCTGGGCGGGCTGTTCCTCGTCAGCGACGACGTCCACGCGACGTACGCCGCGCTCCGCGACGCCGGCGTCGAGATCAGCGAGGAGCCGGTCGAGCAGCCCTACGGCACGGACTTCGGCATCCGCGACCCCTTCGGCAACCACGTGCGGATCAGCCAGCCCAACGAGGCGCCCAACGAGGTCATCCAGGAGCGGTACGACGCTGCGAGGGCCTGACGGTCGGGTCCGGGCCGACGTGGTCCCGGCGATCACCCCGGCCGCGCCACCTGCTCGGCGAGGTGCGCCGGCGCCTGCACGCAGTAAGAGTCGGTCAGCAGCTCGCCGAGCTCCTCCCAGTCGGTGTCGTCGTCGAGGACCAGGCCGATCGCGTTGCCGCCCCACCCGGAGCGGAAGTAGGGATCGCCGAGGTGCTCGAAGGCCGCCACCTCGTCGGGCTCCCCGCGGAAGGTGATGCGGAAGACCTGGTCCTCGCCGCCGAACACGTGGGCGACGGTCGCGCTGCCGACTCGCCACCGGGTGCCGGTCCACGCGGACTCCTGGCGACAGCGCGGCAACCGCCCCAGGATCGCGTCGATGCGCTGCACCCACTCCTCGGGCACGAGCGGTCGGTCGACGAGGGCCACGGGGACAGGCTAGGACGCGTCACCGACAGCGGCCGGCGGCAGCGGCACCGGGGCGAAGGCGCTGCGGCTGAACCACGTCGGCAACCCGGCCACCAGCGCCCGCGGTCCCGCGACCACCAGGTCGCCGGCGCGCACCGCACCCAGCAGGTCCACGCGTCCCAGCCAGTAGTCGACCATCGTCCCCACGTGACCGGCCACCTCGACGTCGATGTCGTGCCCCGGGTCGGTGAGGCACAGGTCGACGGCCGGGGCATCGAGCACCAGCCAGAAGTGGCTCTTCTTGTCGGCCGAGCCCCGCAGGTGGAAGTGCACCACCACGCGCTCCTCCGGCAGTGTCTCGACCACGACGTTGCGGTGGATGTCCCACATCAGCAGCGAGGCGTCGTAGTGCTTGGACACCACGTCGCCGCGCGCCCAGCGCTGCCCCCACACCCCCATCGCCTCGATGACCGTCCGCAGCTCCTCGCCGGCGGGCGTCAGGTGGTAGGACGCGCCGTGCTTCTCGACGACGCCGACCCGCTCGAGGGTCTTGAGGCGCTTGGACAGCAGGGCCGGCGACATCAGCGGTACGCCGCGTCGCAGGTCGTTGAAGCGCGTGCTGCCGCAGAGCAGCTCGCGCACCACGAGCGGGGTCCACCGCTCGGTCAGCACCTCGGAGGCCATGGCCACCGGGCAGAACTGCCCGTACGTCGTCGTCATGCACCGACGCTAGGACCGGTATGGGTTCTGTACCAGTACTGGATCAGTACTGGAGGGTCGGCGACGGCAGGCCGGACTGTGGACGGACCAGACCACGACCGAGGGGAACCCGCCATGACCACCATCACCGCACCCGACACCAGTGCCTTCGAGGCGCTCGACGCGTCCCTGACGGGCGACGTCGTCGTCCCGGAGTCGCCCGAGTACGACGCCGCGCGACGCGTCTGGAACGGCGAGGTCGACCGTCGCCCGGCCGCCATCGCCCGGTGCCGGGGGGTGGCGGACGTGATGGCCGCCGTCCGGCACGCCCGCGACCACGACCTGCCGGCGTCCGTCCGCGGCGGAGGACACGCGGTCGCGGGGCACGCCGTGCTCGACGACGGGCTGGTCATCGACCTGTCCGGGATGACCGGCGCGCGGGTCGACCCGGTGGCGCGCACCGTCCAGCTCGAGGGCGGCGCCCTCAACGCCCACCTCGACCGGGAGACCCAGGCCTTCGGGCTGGCCGCGACCGGGGGCTTCGTGAGCCACACGGGGGCCGTCGGGCTCACCCTCGGCGGAGGGATCGGCCACCTGATGCGCAGGCTCGGCCTGGCGGTCGACGCGGTGCGCGGAGCCGACGTCGTCACCGCCGACGGGACCTTCGTCCGGGCCAGCGCCGAGGAGAACCCCGACCTGTTCTGGGCGCTGCGCGGTGGAGGCGGCAACTTCGGCGTCGTCACCAGCCTGACGATGGACCTGCAGCCGCTCGGCCCGCAGGTCCTGGCCGGGCTGGTCGCCTGGCCGGCCGCCCAGGCGGACGCCGTGCTCGCCTTCATGCGCGACTTCGTGGCCGACGCCCCCGACGAGCTCGGGCTGATGGCCAACCTGCGGCTCGCGCCGCCGCTGCCGCTCTTCCCACCGGAGGTGCAGGGCACGCCGATCATCGCGTTGGTCGTGACGTGGTCGGGCGACATCGAGGCCGGCGAGCGCTTCCTGCGGCCGCTGCGCGCCTTCGGCACCCCGGTCGCGGACGCGATCACCACCAAGGCCTACACCGCCCACCAGAAGATGCTCGACGCCGCGGTGCCGCACGGGCGGCACTACTACTGGAAGTCGCACCGGCTCGGCCCGCTCACCGGGGAGGTCATCGACGTCATCTGCACCCACCTGGGGAGCATCACCTCACCGATGAGCTCGGTGCCGATCTTCTGCTTCGGCGGGGCGATGGCGCGGGTGCCCGAGGACGCCACCGCCTTCCCGCACCGCGACGCCGCGCACGACATCAACATCGTGGCGTCGTGGCTGCCCGAGCAGGCCGGGGAGTCGGACCGGCACCGCGCGTGGGTCCGGGGCTTCTTCGACGCCCTCGCTCCCCACTCCCGCGGCGTCTACGTCAACTTCACCTCCGACGACGCGCAGTCCCGGGTGCGCGAGGCCTACAGCCCGACGCAGTGGGACCGGCTGCGAGCGGCCAAGACGGTCTGGGACCCGACCAACTTCTTCGACCGCAACGCCAACATCCCGCCCGCCTGAGCCCGGTCCGAGGGCCGCGGCGGTGGCCTACTGGGTCGGCTTCGCGCACCGGAAGGGCGGCTTGGATCCACCCTGGTGGTACTCGTGCTCCGCACCGTCGGCCCGCAGGACGATCCGGGAGCCGGCGACGAGGGCCTGGGTGTAGGCCATCCCGGGCTGGGCGCAGCCGAGGCTGCCGTCCCGCCAGGTGACCTCCTCGACGGAGACGACCTCCACCGCGGCGGGCTCGATGCCGAGGCGGGTGGCCAGGTCGGCCACCGCGACCTCGACCCGACCCGCGGCGGGGGTGGTGGGCGGGCTGGTCGCGGGGCTCGTGGGCTCGCCCTCGCTCGGACTGCTCGACGGGGTCTCCACGGGCGCTCCCTCTCCACGGTCGGACGACGACTCGCCGCACCCGATCGCCAGCGCGGCGACCGCGACGACCACCACGACCCGGGCGGCCGAGGGCAGTGCTCTCGTCACGGCGTACCTCCTGTCGCCAGTATGCGTCGGACACGCGAACGGGGGGCCGGCCACCAGGCCGACCCCCCGCTCGTGATCACGTGCTCACGTCATCGCACGACGCGGAACTTCGCCTTCTCCTTGGACGGGAGCGTGGCGGCGTCGCCCGCGTAGTTGACCCTGACGGTGACCTTGCCGGTCTTCTTATACTTGGGCAGCTTGACCTTGCCCTTGCCGGCGGCGTCGAGGTCGACGGTGACCTTCTTCTTCTTGCCGGCGCCCTTGATCACGACGGTCGCCTCGCCCGACGGCGTGACCTTCGGGGCGGTCACCACGAAGGTGACCTTGCCGCGGCCCTTGCCGACCCTGACCTGCTTGGGCGTCTTGATGACGACGTCGGACTTCACCTTGACCGCCGGCTGGCCGGCGGTCGTGACGACCACGTTGACCGGCGGCGAGGTGCTGCCGAGCGTGCCGGCGTCACCGGAGTAGCGCGCGATCACCGGGTAGGTGCCCGCGGCTGCCGGACCGGTCAGCGTCGCCGTGGCGACACCGGTCGCACCGACCGGGGCCGTCGTGGCCACCGCGCCGTTGACCAGGAACTCGACCGTGCCGGTCGCCGGGGTCTCGCCCGCCGTGAAGACGGTCGCCTTCGCGGTCATGGTCCCACCGGAGGCGACGGTGGTCGGGTTGATCGCCAGCGCGGTCTGCGAGCGCTCCTTGGTGCCACCGACGGTGACGCTGGCGGAGGCCTCCGCCGGCTTGGCACCGGCGTTGGAGGTCGTGTGGTCGGCCGTGTTGGTCAGCACCTGGCGGTTGTGGACACCCTCGCCCACGGTCGCCTGGTAGGTGAACGACACCGGGTCGCCCAGCGGGTCCTCGTACGTCGCGCAGACCACGGCGCCGTCGGTGATGACGTCGCTGGCGTCGCCGGCGTTGACCAGCGTGTCGGCGGCGTCACCGGCGGCGTTCTCCGTGCCGATGGTGACGTTGTCGAGCGGACCGGTCACGTTGTCGTAGGCGAAGACCAGGTCGTTGCTCCCGGCGATCGCGAAGACCTCCATGTCGTAGGACCCCGCCTCCTCGTCGACGTCACCCCAGAGCCGGATGTTGTCGAACTCGATGACCTTGAGGTCGCCCGCCTGGGCGATCGACACACCGTGGTTGGCGGCCTGGTCGTAGAAGATCTCCATGTCCTGCCACAGCATGGCCGCGACGTTGTTGGGCGCCGCCGGGTCCGGCAGGGTCTGGTTGACCCACGGCTCACCGTCGTAGTTGGTGGCGGCGTCGTAGACGAGGAACCCGTCGTCGGTGAACGTCAGGCCCTGGTACTGGTTGCCCAGGAACCCGAAGCTCGACGAGGTGAAGGCGTTGAACGTCTTCGTGTCACCGGAGACGGCCGCGACCGTCTTGATGCCCAGCGACTCGAGGTCGACGTACTCCGTGTCACCGAAGGGGGTGACGCAGGTGTCGTCGGTCGCCGCCGTGGTGAAGGTGTAGGAACCCTCGTCGCCGGCCGTGGTCGGGAGCGTGCTGCTCCAGGACACGGTGTTGCCCGACGCGGTGGCGCCTCCGGTGGCCGACCCCTCGACGTACGTCATGCCCGCGGGGAGCGTGTCGGTGATCGAGTAGGTCTGGTCCTCCGGCGTGACGTTGGGCTGGACCGTGACGGTGTAGGTGACCACGTCACCCGGGGCCGCGGTCGCGACGTCCGCCGTCTTGGTCACGTCGTCCGCGACGCGGTGGACCGTCACCGGGATGACGCCGATGTTGCCGGCGTTGCCGGGACCGGTGCCGAGCGAGAGGGAGCCCTGCCAGGTCTGGCCGGCCTCCATGTCGGACTCGTCCCAGAAGGTGCGGAGCGAGAACGGCTCACCGGCCGCGATCGCGCCGGCCGGGCCCTGGGCGCTGAGGTTGCCCTCGTCGCCCGCGACCACGGCGGTCACCAGGTCGGTGGTGTCGGTGCCACCGGCCGTGCTGGCCTCCCAGTTCTGGACCAGCACCCAGTAGGTGCCGGCCGTCGGGTCGGCGATCTCGCACTTCTCGGCCGAGCCACCGCTGGCGCTCGTGCAGAGCACGTTGGCCTCGGAGACGTCCCCGGTCCCGACGTACAGGTCGAAGTCGGGGGCGGTCGGGTTCTCGAGACGGGCCAGCATGCGCGTCGCGCCCGCGGGCACCACCACGTTGGTGACGACGGCGCCGTCACCGTTGAAGGCGTCGGTGTTGGTGCCGTCCTCCGGGATGGAGAGCGCCGTGCGCTTCTCGGGGACCAGGCCCGAGGCGCTGATCTGGAGCTGCGAGACGTCGGCGGCCTTGAGGCCGTCGGTGACCTGCGAGCCGGCGTCACGACGGGTCGTGATGTCGACCGCCGAGGGCAGCACGCCGTTGGACGGCAGGACCGCGATCGGCAGGTGTGCCACGGAGGCCTCCGAGCCGGCGGGCGGCGTCAGCACCAGGGTGCCGAACAGCCACTCGTCGGTCGGGGCACCGGCCACATCGGCCGTGACCGTGACGTCGGCGGACTCGCCGGCGGCCACGGTGAAGCTGGCCTGGTCGAGGCTCAGGGTGAGGCCGTCGGAGAGGTTCTCCACGGCGGCCGTCCAGGTGCCCGCACCAGTCGAGGTCGCCTCGAGCGAGCGCGTCCACGAGCAGGTCGCGAGGCACTCGTTGTCGGCCATGCTCGCGGTGTTGAGGTCGCGCACGTCGCCACCCTTGGCGGGGTCCGCGGCGACGTACTCGGCGGGGGTGACGTCGAGGACGAGGCCGGCCTTGGAGGCCTTGGTCAGGTCGACGCGGCCAGAGCCCATGTCGAACCAGTCGGCCTCGGTGCCGTCGTTGTCCTCGATGTCGCGGACCGCGGTGGTCATCAGCGCGGACTGCGCCTCGGCCGGGGTCCAGCCGTCGTTGGCACCCTTGAGCAGGGCCAGCGCACCCGCGGTGTGCGGGCTCGCCATCGACGTGCCGGAGATGAAGCCCCACTTGGTCTCGTTGTCGACGCCCTCACCCGCGAGGATGTCGACGCCGGGGGCGGAGAGCGAGGGGCTGATCATCGAGACGGCGCGGTTGGCGCCGCGGCTCGAGAAGGCCGCCATGATGTCGGCGACGTCGTCACCGATGTGGCGCAGGCCGCCGGAGAGGGAGGCCTCCTCGCCGGTCACGGTGCCCATCCAGGCCCGCAGCGACTGGGCCGCGGCGTAGGTGATGTGCACGGCCGCCAGCTCGTGCGGGTCGGCGTTCAGCGAGTCGCCGCTGGCCTCGTCGTTGGCGAGGATCATGCCCTCGGCACCGAGGTCGGCGACGACGCCACCCTTCTCGACACGACCGGTGTTGCCGCGCGTGCAGATGATGATCTGACCGCTCAGGTCCTCGCCGGCCAGCTCCTCGGCCAGGCACTGGGGGCTGCCCAGCGCCGTGGCGTCCACGATCGGGTAGGAGCCGTCGGTCGCCTTGGCGAAGGCCACGCCCGCGATGTCGGGCAGGGTCGCCCCACCGTCGGCGGTGATGCCCTGGACCTTGGCCTGCCACTGGCGGTTGTGCTGGGTGGCGCCCACGGAGGTGATCCACGGGACGTCGGCGGGGCTGCCGACGGTCTCGGCGCCCGGACCGTCGTTGCCGGCCGAGGTGGCGACGTGGATGCCCGCGGCACGCGCGTTGAGGAAGCCGACCGCGTCCGGGTCGCTCCACGGTGCCGACGCCGCGGCGCTGCCGATGGAGTAGTTGATGACGTCGACGCCGTCGGTGATCGACTGGTCGATGGCCGCGGTGATCGCGGAGATCGAGCAGCCGCCGTCGCACACGTCGTACGCGATCAGGTTGGCGTGCGGTGCGACGCCCTTGATCTTCTCGGTGGTGGAGAACTCGAACTCGGTGCCCTCGGCGGCGTACGTCGTCGCGTCGACCTGGTTGCCGACCGACGTGCTGGCCGTGTGGGTGCCGTGGCCGTCGTCGTCGTAGGTGCTGCCGTCATCGGTGAAGTTCCAGTAGCCGACCAGCTTGTCGTTGCAGCCCCAGTTGACGACGTAGACGTCGCTGTCGGGGTCGCACATGCCGACGTAGTTGCCGGAGCCGAACGGGTTGGTGTGGTCGTAGCCGTCGCCGCCGTCCGCCTCGGACACGCTGTCGGCGAAGGACGGGTTGGCGGGGTTGATGCCGCTGTCGAGGACGCCGACGAGCACGCCCTCGCCCTTGGTGCCGACGCCGTCGGCGGTCTCGGAGCCGTCCCAGATGCTGGGGGCACCGATCCACTCGGGGCCGACGTCGGTGGTCAGCTCGCGCTTCTTGTCCACCTGGACCGCGGAGACGCCCTCGATGCGCGAGACCTTGAGGGCCTGCGCACGGGTCAGCTCGACCGCGATGCCGTTGATGGCGTCGGTGTAGGTGTAGCGGACGTCGAGCGGAGTGCGCGTGATCGCGCGGATCGAGGCCTTGAGGTCGGCCTGGGCGTCGACGAGCTCGGCGCGGTAGGCGCTCTCACCGCCGGCCTTCTGCAGGCTCCGGTCGCTGCTCTTGACCGCGCGGGCCGGAACGGCCGCCGCCTCGAGCTGGACGATGTAGAGCTCGGAGCCGGCCTTGGTGCCGAGCTCGAGGACGGTCCCCTTGTCGAGGGCCTTGCCCGGGCTGGCGGTGGCCGCCTCGAGCTCGGGTGTGTCTTGGTCTGCCGACCACGCGGGCGGCGCCACGGTGGCCACGAGGCCGGCGACGGCCACGGTGGCGATCGTTCTACGGATCACGAATTCTCCGATTTCGATCGGGCACGCAAAAGCAGGCCCGGGAATGAATGAGTTGCGCTGAATTAGATTTGCCGCAGGACTTCCTGTCAACGGGTAGGACAGTCAAAGTCCTCGCGGGTTTTGAATCGTGACCCGAATGCGTCGGCTCCTTCACCTGTTCACCGCCCCAGGGGTGGCCCCTCGGTGGCCCCGTAGGCCGCGCCACAACTGGCGGCGTACGACATCTCGCGAGGTGCAGCCGGTGCAGCTGGCGGCGTACGACATCTTCCTCAGGAATCCCTGCGTCTTCCGCCGCCAGTTGTCGTCGCGGCCCTAGGGTCCTCGGCGTGAGGTGGGTGCTCGTCGTCCTGGCGCTCGTGGTCGCGGGCGCCGTCGCACTGTCCCTGACCGGCGGTCGCGACGAGTCGTGCCCGGGAGCGTCGTCGGGACGGCCGGCCCGCTCTACGACGAGTCGTACGCCGGCGAGGCCAGCCCCGACGCAGCCCTCGGGACCACGCTGGACGAGGCCGTCGACGTGACGCAGGAGCGGGGCACCGCGACGCGCTTCGAGACGGTGATGTTCCGCGGCTACGACGCGGACGACGAGCTCGTCGGCCTGGTGGTCGTCGAGCACAGGGGTCGCGGGTGGTTCCGGGGCCGGAGCGAGACCTGCGACCGGACCTGACCCGCGTCGACGTCCGCTCAGTACGACTTCGGCAGTCCCAGGCTGTGCATCGCCACGAAGTTGAGGATCATCTCCCGGCTCACCGGCGCGATCCGGCCGGCACGCGTAGCGACGAGCAGGCCGGCCATGCCGTACTCCTGGCTGATCCCGTTGCCCCCGTGCGTCTGCACGGCGCGGTCGGCGGCGTCGCAGGCGGCCTCGGCGGCGGCGTACTTGGCCATGTTGGCGGCCTCGCCGGCCCCCATGTCGTCGCCGGCGTCGTAGAGCGCCGCGGCCTTCTGATTCATCAGCCGGGCCAGCTCGATCTCGATGTGCGACTGCGCCAGCGGGTGGGCGATCGCCTGGTGGGAGCCGATCGGTGCCTGGAAGACCACCCGCTCCTTGGCGTACGCCGCGGCCTTGCCGAGGGCGAAGCGCGCCAGCCCGGTCGAGAACGCCGCCGCCATGATGCGCTCGGGGTTGAGGCCGGCGAAGAGCTGGACCAGTCCACCGTCCTCGTCGCCGACGAGCGCGTCCGCGGGCAGCCGGACGTCGTCGATGAACACCTGGAACTGCTTCTCGGGGGAGACGATCTCCATCGGGATCGGGTGCGCCTCGAACCCGTCGGCGTCGGTCGGGACGACGAAGAGGCAGGGCTTGAGCTTGCCGGTGCGGGCGTCCTCGGTGCGCGCGACGACCAGCACGTTGTCGGCCTCGTCGATGCCGGAGATCCAGATCTTGCGGCCGTTGAGCACCCAGCCGTCGCCGTCGCGGCGGGCAGTGGTGGTGATGTTGTGCGAGTTGGTGCCGGCGTCCGGCTCGGTGATCGCGAAGGCCATCGTGCCGGTGCCGTCGCAGATGCCGGGGAGCCAGCGCTGCTTCTGCTCCTCGGTCCCGTAACGCGTGATGATGGTGCCGCAGATGGCCGGGCTGACGACCATGAGCAGGAGCGGGCAGCCCTGCGCGGCGAGCTCCTCGCAGACGGCCGCGATGTCGCCGATGCCGCCGCCCCCGCCGCCGTACTCCTCGGGGATGTTGATGCCGAGGTAGCCCGCCTTGCCGATCTCGAGCCACAGCTCGGTGGTCTTCTCGCCGGCACGGGCCTTCTCGGTGAACCAGTCGCGGCCGTACTTGCCGGCCAGCTTGGCGACCTGGGTGCGCAGCTCGCGGCGCTCCTCGGACTCGGTGAACGGGATCTCGGTGGACGTGCTCATGCATTGTCTCCTTCGGGGGATTCCACGGGTGGTTCCACGACGGCGAGGACCTCGCCCGCGGCGACCTGCTGGCCGGTGGTGACGTTGACGGTGACGGTGCCCGCGGACGGGGCGGTGACGGAGTGCTGCATCTTCATGGCCTCGAGGACGAGGACGACGTCGCCCGCGCCGACGTCCTGGCCGTCGGCGACGGCGACCTTGACGACCGTGCCGGGCATCGGGGCGAGGAGGCTGCCGCTGGCCACGGCGTCGGCCGGGTCGGTGAAGCGCGGGACCTCGCGCAGGCCGACGGAACCACCGGGCCCGTCCACCCAGACCTCCCGCGTGCCGGCGGCCGCGCCGGGGGCGATCAGTCCGTCGGCCCGCACGGCGACGCCGTCCACCTCGAGCCGGACGTGGGTGGGTGACACCTCGAGCACGACCATCCCGTCGACCGCGAACCCGTCGCGGGTCCCCCACCACTCGACCGGGTCGTGCCCGTCGAAGGTGGTGCGCTGCGGCTGGCTGACGACGTTGCGCCAGGCCGCGGGGATGCCCTGCTGGACCGTACGCCGCGCCGCGTCGTCGGCGGCCAGCATCAGGGCCCCTGCCACCACCGTCGCCCGGTCGACCTCGACGGCGTCCGTCGGCCGGGACTCCAGCCAGGTCGTCGTCATCCGGGCGGTGGTGAAGACCTCGTCGGTGAGGATCGAGACGAGCTGGTCGCGGTTGGTGGTGATGCCGTGGATCCGCGCACCGCGCAGGGCGCGCACCAGCTGGCGCAACGCCTGGTCGCGGTCGGGCGCCCAGGAGACGACCTTGGCCAGCATGGCGTCGTAGTGCGTCCCGACCTCGTCGTCGGACGCGAAGCCGGAGTCGAGGCGGATGCCGCGGTCGCCGCCGAGACCGAAGGCCACGTCGTGGCCGACCTCCAGCGCCAGCAGGCGACCGCTCTGCGGGGTGTACGTCGCGTCCTCGGCGTAGAGCCGGACCTCGACCGCGTGCCCCGCGCCCTGGAAGACGGTGTCGGGACCGGCGCCCGGCCCGCGCTGCCCGCCGAGCGAGCGACCCTCCGCGACGGCCACCTGCAGCTCGACCAGGTCGACGCCCCAGACGAGCTCGGTCACCGGGTGCTCCACCTGGAGCCGGGTGTTCATCTCGAGGAAGAAGAACCGGTCGGCGGCGGCGTCGTAGAGGAACTCGACGGTGCCCGCACCGCGGTAGCCGATCTGCTGGGCGAGCCGGCTCGCGGCCTCCTCCATGTCGGCGCGGGTGATGACCGGCAGCCCGGGGGCGGGGGTCTCCTCGACCACCTTCTGGTGCCGGCGCTGCACGGTGCAGTCGCGGCAGCCGAGCACGAGCACGCCGGTCTCGCCGTCCTCGAGCTCGTCACAGACCACCTGCACCTCGACGTGGCGTCCCTGCTCGACGTACGGCTCGACGAAGACGGTGCCGTCGCCGAAGGCGGACGCCGCCTCGGCCTGCGCGGCGGCCACCTCGGTGGCGAGGTCCTCGAGACGTCGTACGACGCGCATCCCGCGGCCACCGCCGCCCGCGGACGCCTTGACCAGCAGGGGCAGGTCCGCCTCGGTCGGGTGCTCGGGCGCCTCCAGGGTCGGCACCCCGGCGGCGCGGGCGATCTCCTTGGCGCGGACCTTCGAGCCCATCGCGTCGATGGTCTCGGGCGGCGGACCGACCCAGGTCAGGCCGGCCGCGACGACGGCGCGGGCGAAGTCGGCGTTCTCGGACAGGAAGCCGTAGCCGGGATGGATCGAGTCGGCGCCGGTCCGCCGGGCCGCGTCGAGGATCAGGTCGGACCGTAGGTAGGTGTCGGCGGGGGCGTTGCCGGGGAGCCGGACGGCGACGTCGGCCTCGGCGACGTACGGCAGGCCCGCATCGGCGTCGGAGTGCACGGCGACCGTCTCGATGCCGAGGCGGCGGCAGGTGGCGAAGACCCGGCGGGCGATCTCGCCACGGTTGGCGACGAGGAGTCTGGTGATCATGTCCGGAACACCCCGAACCGGTCGGTGCCGACGACGGGTCTGTTGGCGATCACCGACAGGCAGATGCCCAGCACGGTGCGGGTGTCGCGCGGGTCGATGACGCCGTCGTCGTACAACATCCCGGAGAGCGCGTAGGGCAGGCTCTGCTCCTCGATCATCTGCTCCACCATCGCGCGCATGCCGGCGTCGCCCTCCTCGTCGTAGTCGCGACCCTTGGCCTCGGCGGCCGCGCGCGCGACGATGCTGAGCACGCCGGCGAGCTGCGCCGGGCCCATCACCGCGGACTTGGCGCTCGGCCACGTGAAGAGGAAGCGCGGGTCGAAGGCGCGACCGTTCATGCCGTAGTTTCCGGCGCCGTACGACGCGCCCATCAGGACGCTGATGTGCGGGACCGTGCTGTTGCTGACCGCGTTGA
Organism: Nocardioides sp. Soil777; assembly: GCF_001428425.1. Classification (NCBI taxonomy): domain Bacteria; kingdom Bacillati; phylum Actinomycetota; class Actinomycetes; order Propionibacteriales; family Nocardioidaceae; genus Nocardioides; species Nocardioides sp. Soil777. The sequence goes on along the minus strand of NZ_LMSN01000020.1, from coordinate 146,416 downwards.
TCATCTGCGCGCCGTGCTTGATGATGCCGCCCTGCTCGTACTCCTTGCCGACCATGTAACCGGTGGTGTTGTGCAGGAACAGCAGGGGCGTGTCGACCTGGTTGGCGAGCTGGATGAACTGCGTCGCCTTCTGCGCCTCCTCGGAGAACAGCACGCCCTGGGCGTTGGCCAGGATGCCGACCGGGTGGCCGTGGATCCGCGCCCAGCCGGTGACCAGGCTCGCGCCGTAGAGCGGCTTGAACTCGTCGAAGACCGCGCCGTTGGCCTCGCTGCGGCCGTCGGCGATCCGGGCGATGACCTCGCGGGGGTCGAAGGGCTCCTTGAGGTCGGTGGGGATGAGGTCGAGCAGGCCTTCGGGGTCGGCCTCGGGCTCGGCGTAGGGCCTGGTTTCGAGGCTCGTCGCTGGCGCTCCTCGCACCTCAACCAACGGATCGGTGGTTGAGGTGCGAGCGGAGCGAGCCTCGAAACCGCCGGACACTCCGGCCTTGCGCCAGTTGAGCCGGGCCACGATCCGCCGCCCGATCCGGATGGCGTCGTGCTCGTCCTCGGCGAGGTAGTCGGCCAGGCCGGAGGTGCGGGCGTGCATCTCGGCGCCGCCGAGCGACTCGTCGTCCGACTCCTCGCCGGTCGCCATCTTGACCAGCGGCGGGCCGCCGAGGAACACCTTGGCCTGCTCGCGCACCATCACGGTGTAGTCGGACATCCCGGGCACGTACGCCCCACCCGCGGTCGAGTTGCCGAAGACCAGCGCCACCGTGGGCACCTTGGCCGCCGACGAGCGGGTGATGTCGCGGAAGAGCTTGCCACCGGGGATGAAGATCTCCTTCTGCGTCGGCAGGTCCGCGCCGCCGGACTCGACGAGCGCGACGGTCGGCAGCCCGTTCTCCTCGGCGATCTGCGAGGCGCGGAAGATCTTGCGGACGGTCCAGGGGTTGCTGGCGCCGCCCTTCACGGTCGGGTCGTTGGCGGTGATCATGCACTCGACGCCCTCGATGACCCCGATGCCGGTGACGACCGAGGCGCCGACGGTGAAGTCGGACCCCCAGCCGGCCAGTGGCGAGAGCTCGAGGAACGCACTGCCCGGGTCGACGAGGAGCTCGATGCGCTCGCGGGCCAGCAGCTTGCCCCGGGCGTGGTGGCGCTCGACGTACCGCTCGCCACCGCCGGCCACGGCGACGGCGTGCTGGGCGTCGAGGTCGGCGACCTTGTCGAGCATGGCCTCACGGCGCTCGATCGACACGTCGGTCATGCCTCGACCTCCGTCTCCACGACGGCCTTCATCCGCTCCAGCGTGGTGCGCATCCCGCCCACGTTGGTGCGCGAGCGCAGCGGGCCGAGGACCAGCCAGTAGAGCCGCATCGGCAGTGTGGGCTGGAGCCGGAAGTACTCCGTCACGTCGGTCCCGCCGTCGCGAGGCGCGAGGCGGTAGCCCCAGTTGTTGACCGTCACCGCGTCCGTCCCGACGGAGAACTCGAAGACCTCCTCGGCCTCGCAGGCCGTGACCTGGCACGGAGACCAGTACGTCGGGCCGACGCCGTTTCGCTTGACGTGACCGGCGAAGAAGGCGCCGACCTCGGGGCCGGTCGAGCCGCGGGTCCACTTCGCCTCGAAGGTCTCGGGGCTGAACTCCCCGATCCGCGTCACGTCGCTGACGAGGTCCCAGACCTTCGCGGGCGGGGCGTCCATCCAGACGGTGACCTCGGCGCCGAGGGGGCTGAAGGGGCCCCTCATGTCGAGTACCCCAGCAGTCGGGCCGCAAGATCCGTGAGCACGTCGGTCGCTCCTCCTCCGATGGGCAGGATCCGGGCGTCGCGGTAGTGCCGCTCCACCTCGGACCCGTGCATGTATCCGGTGCCGCCGTGCAGCTGCACCGCTTCGTGGCAGACGTGCGTCGCGCACTCGACGGCCGTCTGCTTGGCCAGCGCGGCCTCGGCGATCACGTTGTCGCCGGCGAGGTGCCGCCCGACGACGTGGTGCGTGTAGGTGCGCGCGACGTCGACCTGCCGGTGCATCTCCACCAGCCGGTGCCGCACGACCTGGTTGGCGATCAGCGGCTTGCCGAAGGTGGTCCGCTCCTTGCAGTACGCCGCCGTCAGCTCGAGGCTGCGGGCGGCGATGCCGTAGGCGTGCACCGCCAGCGCGATCCGCTCGACGACGAACTGCTCGGCGATCTGGTAGAAGCCTGAGTCGAGCTCACCGACGACGTTGGACAGCGGCACCCGCACGTCGACGTACGACAGCTCGGCGGTGTCGCTGCAGTGCCAGCCCATCTTGCTGAGCGCCCGGTCGACGGTGAAGCCGGGCGTGCCCTTGTCGACGACGACCAGCGAGATGCCGGTGTGGCCGGGGCCGCCGGTGCGGACCGCGGTCGTCACGAAGTCGGCGCGTACGCCGCTGGTGATGAAGGTCTTGGCGCCGTTGATGACGAGGTCGTCTCCGTCGACAACACCCCGCGTCATGATGCCGGCGACGTCGGAGCCGCCGCCCGGCTCGGTGACCGCGAGCGAGCCGATGAGCTCACCGGCCAGCGTCGGCCGGACGTAGCGGTCCACGAGGTCGGGGTCGCGGGACGCCGAGATGTGAGGCAGCGCGATGCCGGCGGTGAAGAGCGCCGCCATCAGCCCGCTGGACGCACCGGCGGCGAACATCGCCTCCTGCATGGCCACGCTGTCGGCCAGGTCGCCGCCCGAGCCGCCGACCTCCTCGGGGAAGGCCACGCCGAGCAGCCCGAGCTCGCCAGCCGTGACGTGCAGGGCCCGCGGCACCTCGCCGGCGTCCTCCCAGTCCTGGAGGTGGGGCACGACCTCGCGGCGCACGAACTCCGCGGCGGTCGCCCTCAGGGCATCTCTCTCAGCACTCACAGCAGTCCGTCCTCGGTGCATCGTTGGTTGAGGTGCGAGCGGAGCGAGCCTCGAGACCCGTCACAGCAAGCCGTCCTCGATCGACACGTGTCGCGACCGGACCCACTCGCCCAGCCCCTTGGCCTGCGGGTCGAACCGCGTCGACGCGGCCACCCCGTCGCCGAGCAGGCCGTGGATCACGACGTTGACGCCGCCCAGGTTGGGCAGCAGGTAGCAGTCGACCTCCAGGCCGACCGCCTCCGGCACCAGCTCGCGGATCCGCCGCGGGGTGATCAGCTTGCTCAGCCACTCGACCCGCGCGTCGCGGTGCTCGGAGCCGTCGTGCGCGACCCACAGGCCGAGGTTGGCGTCGCCGCCCTTGTCCCCCGACCGCGCGTGGACGAAGGTGCCCAGCGGCAGCCGGCGGGTGAGCACGTCGGCGGTCGCGGGGTACGGCGACGGGCGGATGCCGATGTCGGGTTCGTAGCCGGCCGTGGCAACGGGCGGGTCCACCACGATCTCCCGGGTCCCGTCGGCGTGGACGACCGTGTGCTCGACCTGCGACCGGTCGACGTACCGCGCTCGGTAGACGCCGTACGGCGTGGGCGGTGACGGCGGAGAGGTGAGGGTGAAGCCGGGGTACGACGCGAGCGCGAGCTCGACGGCCGCGGCCGTGAAGGGCTTGCCGACCGGGGCGGGGTCGGCGTCCTTGACGGTGCAGCGCAGCAGGGTGGAGGCGCCCTGCTCGGTGTCGGCGTCGGTGGCCGGGAGGACGAGCTCGGACCAGGTCGTCTCCTGCGGGGGCCGGGCGGCGAGCGCTGCGGTGAGCTGGTCGCGGACCCAGGCCGCCTTGGCGTCGACGTCGAGGCCGGTGAGCACCAGCTCGACGGAGTTGCGGAAGCCCCCGAGCTCGTTGACGCACACCTTGAGCTGGGGTGGCGGAGCGTCGCCGCGGACGCCGGTGATGGCCACCCGGTCGGGTCCCTGCTGGCTGAGCCGGACCGAGTCGAGGTGGGTGGTGACGTCGGGACCGAGGTAGCGGGTGGACTGGATCTCGTAGACGAGCTGGGCGGTGACGGTGTCGACGGTGACCGCGCCCCCGGTGCCGTCGTGCTTGGTGATGACGCTGGACCCGTCGGCGGCGATCTCGGCCAGCGGGAACCCGAGGGGCCGGTCCCGGTCGGGCAGGCTCAGGAAGCCGCTGAAGTTGCCGCCGGTCGCCTGCGTCCCGCACTCGAGGACGTGGCCGGCGACGACCGCGCCAGCGAGCTCGTCGTACTGCTCGGGCGTCCAGCCGTGGTGCGCGACGGCGGGCCCGACGACCAGCGAGGCGTCGGTGACCCGGCCGGTGACGACCACGTCGGCGCCGGCGCGCAGGGCGGCGGCGATGCCGAGGCCGCCGAGGTAGGCGTTGGCCGTGAGCGCTCCGTCCCAGAGGCCGAGCGGGCGCAGGTCGTCGCCCTCGACGTGGGCGATCGCGGGGTCCAGGCCCAGCCCGCGGGCGACCTCACGGAGGCGGTCGGCGAGGCCGGCGGGGTTGAGCCCACCGGCGTTGGCGACGATCCGCACACCGCGTTCGAGGGCGAGCCCGAGGCAGTCCTCGGCCTGGCGGACGAAGGTGCGGGCGTAGCCGAGCGAGGGGTCCTTCATGGTGTCGCGACCGAGGATGAGCATCGTCAGCTCGGCGAGGTAGTCACCGGTGAGGACGTCGAGCGGCCCTCCCTCCAGCATCTCGCGCATCGCGGTCAGCCGGTCGCCGTAGAAGCCGGAGCAGTTGCCGATCCGCAGCACCTGCGCGGCGTCGGTGGTCGAGGTGTGAGCGGAGCGAGCCTCGAGACTCATCGCGCCGCCCTTCCCTCGCCGGGCGGACCGGCGAAGGCCTGGGCGATGTCGAGCCAGCGGTCGGCTTCGGGCCCGCTGGCGACGAGGTCGGTGTCGGACCGGTGCACCCGCTGGGTGACCAGCCGGCAGAAGTCGACGGCCGACCCGGTCACCGTCTGCGCGGCGTCCTCGGGCCCCCACGTCCAGACGTCGCCGTCGGGAGCGGCCAGGTCGATGCGGAACTCCTCGGCCGGCTTGTCCAGCCCGTGGGTGGCGAAGGCGAAGTTGCGGGTGCGTACGCCGAGGTGGGCGACGTGGCGGATCCGCGTCGACTCCTCCGGCTCGACCCCGAGCGCCTCGTGCACGTCGAGGCCGTGGGCCCACGTCTCCATGAAGCGCGCGGTCGCCATCGAGGTGGGTGACATCGGCGGGCCGAACCACGGCAGCTTCTCGCCGTGCGGGACCTCCGCGAGCGCGGTGGCGAGCTCCTTGCGCCCCCGACGCCATCGGTCGAGGAGGTCGGGGTCGCGGGAGATCTCCAGGGCGCTGGCGTCGACGAAGCCGTCCGGGTCGGCGATGGCGGCGAGCACCACGTCGTCCCACGCGGCCTTGCCCTCCGGCGTACCGGCCCGCGCGGCCAGCGTCGCGACCTCGTCGGTCCACGTCAGGTGGGCGACCTGGGCAGCGACGTCCCACCCGGCAGCCGGGGTCGGCGTGTGCCAGCCCGCGTCGTCGAGGTCGGTGACGAGCGCGTCGAGCCGGTCCCCCTCGGCGGCGAGGTCGGCGAGGACGGTGCGGAGCACGTCGGTCATGCAGCTCTCCTGAGGAGGGTCGGCCGGGGTCGGTCCATGGACTTCCACGCAGGTGCGTGGAGGTCCAGGCTCGCGGACCCGCTGGTGGGTGGATCTCCACGCAGGTGCGCGGAAGTGTCGGCACTCATGTCGGGGTCCCCGCGGCGGTGTCGGACGGAGGAGCGGAGCGGGGGAGGACGGGAGCGTCGTGGGGTGGCTCGAGCTCCCGGTCGAGCACGTCGGCCCAGTGGTCGAGGATGCGACGGCGCCGGCGGGCGTCGTCGGAGATGGTGTTGGCGAGCCCGAGGCCGCGGACGAGGTCGAGGGTGGCCTGGACGAGCTCGCGCACCCCGGGGCGGGACTCGTCGGCGCCGAGCGCCTCGACGGTGAGCCGGTGCGTCTCGCGGCCGACCCGCAGCTCGAGCGGCGCGACCGCGGCGTACAACGCCTCGTCGGTCCTCGCCGCCACCCACAGCTCGAGGGCGGCCGCGAAGACCGGCGAGCTGAAGTGGTCGCCCAGCACGGCGAGGACCGCACGCGTACGCCGCCGCCCGCCCGGCAGGGCCGCGACGGCGGCCGCGAGCTCGGCGCCGCGGATCTCGGTGAGGTGCTCGACGGCGGCGACGACCAGGTCGTTCTTGGTCGGGAAGTGGTGCAGCTGCGCCCCGCGGCTCACGCCAGCGCGCTCGGAGACGAGCGTGGTCGACGTCCCGGCGAAGCCGTGCTCGACCAGGCACTCGACCGTCGCCTCCAGCAGCCGCAGCCGCATCGCCCGGGTGCGCTCCTGCTGGGGCACCCGGGCGATGGGCGTGGACGGGGGGGTCACCTGCCCATCGTGGGGGCTCACGAACAAACAGTCAAGCCTGACTTTTATTGGTGGTCAGGAGCAGGTCCGGAGGCCGGCGCGGGCGACTCATCGGCCACCCTCATCCGTCCGCTCACAGGCCTGGCGGTCGGCGATGTGACCTCCCATCTGTAGGCGCCGGGCTCGAGTCCGTCCAGCACCAGGCGGCGGCCGCCCAGGCTCCGGACCACCACGCTGCGCACGACGCTGCGTTCCGCCGGTCCGCGCACCACGATGCGGACAGCGGCCGGTCGCTGCGTGGCCGTGCCGGCCCGCTCGGCCACCTCGGCGGCGGCCCCGCACGACCAGCGCGGCACTCCCCAGCGCGGCCTCGGACGGGCGCACCACCAGCTGGCGCGCGTCCTGCGCGGCGGCGGCCGAGCGTGACCGGGTGGACGGGCCGAGAGGGGGCGGCGCGGGGACGTCCCACGTCGGCGCGGACGCCGGCCGCCGGACATCCGGGTCGCCACCGGCGCCGAGACCGCCACCCACGACCGCAGCGGCGACGACGAGGGCCACCGCGGCCGTGGTCCACACCCCCGCTCCGGAGCCTCGGACGTCCATGGTCTCGGCGATACCCTCCGGCCGCCGCTCCCGCAGCCCCGTGGGCGGCGGTGGTGTCGGTGCCGGCGCTGGATCGGACGACGAAGCCCTCTCCGTCCGGTCCGGAGCCACTGCCAACCCCCCCAGGGCCAGGATCCTCGGCGACGGCGGGACGCCGCACGCGGGATCGAGGAGCGGCCCGATGGCGAGGGCGGCCTTGGCGGCGTCGAGCGCCTGGACCGAGTTGCCCACCGTGAAGGCATGCCGGGCGATCCGCTCGAGCGCGCGGACCCGCAGCTGCTCGATGTGCTCCCGCTCGGGAAGGACCCAGTCGTCGGACCACGCGGGCAGCAGCGGCTCCCCCACCAGCGCGGCGAGCGGCGCCCCGGCATCGACCCCGTGCATGGGCTGCTCGGTCAACCGGGCTGCCCGCCGCACCTCGTCCACGTCCACCACGACGTCCGGATGGAGTCCGATGTCGGTACGGTCGGCCAGGAGCAGGCCGGGACATCTCCGCTGGGTCTGCAGGACGGCGCGCCGGAGGCGGGCCAACGCTCGAGCGTGGGTGCTCTCGGGCCACAGGATGCCCGCGACGTGCGCCCGGGCGCTGCGTCCGGTCAGCCCCAGGAGCGCGGTCAGGCGTTGCTCGCGGTGTTCGAGCGGGACGTCGAGCCCATCGACAGACAACTGCCAGCCCCCCAGGAGACGCAGGCGCGCGCCGCCCGTGCCTGCTTCGCTTGCGTTCGGCATGTCTCCCACCGGAGCTCCGATCCTTCCCTGGGGTCTGCACCAGGTCTCCTACGTCACGGCCCGTCACAGCTGTGTCACGACGGGCTCTCCACCCCGACAACTCGGACGGTCGACACCCGTGCCCTGATACCCAGGCGTCGCGGACGGCGCCGGCTGTCTAGACCAGACCCGCGCGCCGACCAGGCGGTTCCTGGGCGCGCCAGCTGGGCTCGATCCAGCGTCACCGAGGTGCCCGGTCGGCATCACCCAGCGGCACAGAAGTGCCCGGTCACCTCAGTCGAGACGGGTGACCAGCGGCAGCCGGGAGCGCGCGGTGAGCCCCACGACGGCGGCGGTGACGAGCGGCAGCGCGACCACGAGCCCGAGGACGAGCAGCCAGGGCACGTCGAGGTAGGGCCCGCTGGCCTCGCCGGACGAGCCGAGCTGGTTGTCCGGGATGTAGGTCAGCGGCCAGGTGATCGCGATCCCCGGGATGAAGCCCACGACCGCGCCGAGCAGCGCGCCCACGAAGCCGACGACCAGGGCGTACGACGCCGCGATCCCGCGCCGCGTCCGGGGCGCGGCCCCCACCGCGGCCAGGGTGGCCAGGTCGGGCCGGGCGTCGGACAGCGCCAGGAACGTCGCGGTCAGGGTGCCGCCGAGCATCAGCACCCCACCCAGCGCGGCCAGGATCAGCTGGACCACCACGACCTCGTCGGGCGCCTGGTAGCCGCGCTCGACGTAGAGCGACGCATCCGCGGTGATCCCGCCGAGCGCCTCGTCGAGGTCGGTCTGGGCGTCCTCGTCCAGCCCGGCGTCCGGCAGGTAGATGCCGGAGGTGACGACGGGCCGGTCGAGCTGGTCGGCCAGGGCGGTCGGCACCAGGGCCTGGACGACCGGAGTGTCGTCACCGACGTTGACGTAGGTCGCCGGCCAGTCGAGCCGGCGGACCGTGCTCCCGCCGTCATCCGTCGCGTCGTACGAGTCCAGCCGGACCCGCACGGTGTCCGCGTCCGCGGGCCGCTGGGTGAAGACCACGGCCGAGCCCGAGGCGAGGGCTGACCCCGCGGCGGCCAGCGCGTCCCCCTCGAGGCCGGCGACGCCCGGCACCGTGTCGGCGACGACCAGGCTGCCGTCGAGGCGGCCGCCCCAGGACTCGAGGAGCGGGGTCCGGTCACCGGGCTCGCGGAAGTCCGTGCTGAGGTACGACCCGTCGGGGCCCTGCTGCTGCACCCCCCGGACCACCTCGACGTCGTCCACCCGCGCCCGCACGGCCGCCCCCACCTCGTCCCAGGTCGCGGCGGACACGGGCTCGGGCGAGCCGTTCATCGGGGCGCTCGGGAAGACGTTGACCATCGCCGCACCGAGGGGCAGCGACGGGGAGTACGACGCCTCGCTCTGCGCCTCGTCGGAGCTGACCGCGATGCCGAGCGTGACCACGCCGGCGACGGTCGCGGCGACGGCGGCGACCGCCGGGACGGTCCGGGTGCGGTGCCGGGCGGCGTCGCGGGCGGCGTACCTCAGTGCGAGCGGCAGCCGGCGGGCGAGCCGCGCGACGAGGGCGACCACGACCGGCACCACGAGGATCATCCCGAGCACCGACACGATCGCGGCGATCGCGATGAACCAGTGCCCACTGCTGGAGGCGCGCACGCCGTACGCCGACAGCGCGACGCCGGCGGCCAGGAGCAGGACCCCGAGCACGGGTGTCCGGGCGGACGGCGGCCGGTCGCCACGACGGCCGGCCAGCACCGCGACGACGTCCTGCCGCGACGCGATGTGCGCCGGCACCACGGCGGCCAGCAGCGCCGACAACAACCCGAAGACCGCGACCACCGCGACGATCCGCCAGTCGACGTCGAGCGGGCCGAACCACTCCCCCGACCAGCGCTGGGCGAGCGGAAGCAGCGCCCACCCGACCACCACGCCGAGCACGGCGCCCGCGAGGGCGGCCAGCGAGCCCAGCACGATCCCGGACGCGAGCACCACCCTCCGGGCCTGCCGCGGCGTGCCGCCGGTCGCGGCCATCAGGGCCAGGGAGCGAGCCTGTCGCCGGGCGCTGACGGCGAACGCCGGCCCGGCCAGCAGCACCACCTCGAGCAGCGCCATGGTGACGACCAGGGCGATGATCGCGAGCGCGTCGCCGTAACCGGTGTCGTAGCCCATCTGCTCGGCCATCTCGTGCACGGGCGGCGGGTCCGCCAGCACTGCGCGTGAGGTCACGAGCATGCCGGAGCGGTTGAGGGCGAGCACGTCCGACCACATCACCGCGTCGCCGTCGACGAGCCAGTCGACGTCGGGGGTGTAGTCGGCGAAGGCCGGCCCGAGGGCGTCCGGCAGCACGTCCACCGTGGCGGTGTCGCGGATGGTGGCGTGGACCCCGGAGCCGACCACCTCGAGCTCGCGGTCCCCGACCGTCACGGTGTCGCCCAGGCCGACCCCGCGCTCGACCAGCACGTCGTTGACCACGGCCTCGTCGGCCGCCTTCGCGGCCCGTCCGGCGGTGATCGTGAAGAGTCCGGCGGCGAGCGGGTCCCGCAGGTCGACCTCGCGGGCGTTGATGCTCACCCGCTTGTCCCCCAGCGGAATCTCCGTCCAGCCCTCGCGCAGCGTGATGGCCCGGACGTCGCCGAGGACGGCGGTGACGGCGTCGTACGACGGCACGGGGCCGGCGCTCTCGCCCTCGGTGCCCCATCCGCCGGCGCCGTAGTCCTCGGGGTCGGGCGACTGGAAGACCGCACCGCCGACCGGGCGGATCCTCGCCTCGGCGGCACCCATCCGCCGGTCGGCGCCCTCGATGCCGCTGACGTCGGCGGTGGCCTGCACGACCGCGGCTGCGCTCACGGCGAGCACCGGTAACGCGATCATCAGCAGCACCAGCAGGCTGCGACCGCGGGCCCGCAGCGCGTCGCGCCGGGCCAGCCGCAGCGCCGGCCGCCAGCCGGCGAGCCAGCCGCCCGACCGGCCCCCCGAGCGGCTCACCGGGCGACTTCCGGCGCGAGCAGGTCGTCGACCGGGTCGGCGCCCGACTCGTCGACCACGACGCCGTCGCGCAGGAAGACCACCCGGTCTGCCCACGCCGCGTGCCGGGCCTCGTGGGTGACGAGCACCCCCGCGGCGCCGGCGTCGCAGCGCGCCCGCAGCAGCCGCAGGATCTCCTCCCCGGTGTCGGTGTCGAGGGCGCCGGTCGGCTCGTCGGCGAGGATCAGCCGTCGCTCGCCCACGACGGCGCGCGCGATGGCGACCCGCTGCTGCTGGCCGCCGGACATCGTGTCGGGGAAGCGGTCCGCGAGGTCGAGGATGCCGACCTCCTCGAGGGCGGCCATCGCCAGCCGCCGGGCGGCGCGGGACTTCTCGCCGTCGAGCTCGCGGGGCAGTGCCACGTTCTCGACCGCGGTGAGCGCCGGGATCAGGTTGAAGGCCTGGAAGACGTAGCCCACCGACGTACGCCGCATGCGGGCGCGACCCGCGTTGCCGAGGGCGCCGACGTCCTCGCCCTCGATCCGCACCGTCCCGCGGGTCGGCTGGTCCAGCCCCCCGGCGAGGGTGAGCAGGGTGGACTTGCCCGAGCCGGACGGGCCCATCACGGCCACCAGCTCGCCGGCGTGGGCGCGGAAGGAGACGCCCTGCAGGGCGTGCACCTCGGTGTCGCCCTCGCCGTGGATGCGGGTCACGCCGTCGAGGTGCAGCACGGGCGCGCTCACCGGGTGCTCCCCGGAGTGGTCGTCGAGGTCGTTGTCGAGGTGGCGGCGACGTCGGGCGCCGCCGTCCCGCGTCGTACGCCGCTGCCGTCGACCGCGGCGCGCCGCAGCCGGGCCTCGCAGTGGTCGAGCCACCGGATCTCCGCCTCGGCGTCGAAGACGAGCGCGTCGAGGACCAGGCTCCAGGCGAGGTCCTCGGGCTGGTCGGGCTTGGCGGCCCGGCCCGAGCGCTTGAGCCGGGTGTAGTCCTGCAGGGCGGCCATGGTGGCGCTGCGCTGGCGCTGGATGAGGGTGCCGACGTCGACGCCGCTGACCGTCACGGCGAGCGCGAGCTTGATGGCCAGCTCGTCGCGCGGGGGCTGGGTGCGAGGCACCGGGGTGGTGAACCACTCCGACACCTCGACCCGCCCCGCCTCGGTGACGCGGTAGATCACGTGTCCGCCCTCGTCGGCAGCGCGGTCGGCCCCCTCGCCGTCCACCTGCCCGACGAGGCCGTCGCGCTCGAGCCGGGACAGGGTCGTGTAGACCTGCCCGACGTTGAGCGGCCAGGTCGAGCCGGTCCGTTGCTCGAACTCGGCGCGCAGCTGGTAGCCGTACATCGGCCCGTCCTCCAGCAGCGCCAGCATCGCCTGCCTGATCGACATCGCGTCTCCTCGCGGTGCGCCATCGGCCCCCGTGACCGATGGATACCGGGTATGTATACCACGTATGCATGGATCGTCGATCGGTGTGGACCGGAGTTTCGACTCGGGGCCGATGGGCAGGACTCGGGGGCGACTCCTCCCTAGGGTGTCGCCCAACCGACCCGCGGCGACCGACCGCGGGCCCAGACCAGCAGGGGGAAGAACCATGTCCAACTACGGCAACCCGCCGTCCGACCCGTACGGCCAGGGCACACCCGGCCAGGGCCAGGACCCCTACGGCCAGCAGCCGCAGCAGCCCTACGGCCAGCAGCCGTACGGCCAGGACTCCTACGGCCAGCAGCCCGGCTACGGCCAGCCCGCGTACGGCGCCCCGGCGGCGTACGCCTCGTGGTTCCAGCGCGTCGGCGCCTTCCTCATCGACCAGCTCATCGGCATGGTGGCGCTGATCCCCTACTACATCGGCCTCGTGATGACGGCCGGCTCGGTGCAGACGACCACCGATCCCACCACCGGCGCCGTCACCACCACGGGCGGTGGCGCGAGCGGCCTCGCGCTGCTGCTGATGTTCCTCGGCGGCGCGCTCTCCATCGCCTACTACGTGTGGAACTACTGCATCAAGCAGGGGCGCACCGGCTACACCATCGGCAAGGGCATCCTCGGGATCAAGCTGATCAAGATGGACACCGGCCAGCCGATGGGCGCCGGCCTGTCCTTCGTGCGCCAGCTCGCGCACATCGTCGACGCGATCCCCTGCTACCTCGGCTACCTGTGGCCGCTGTGGGACTCCAAGCGCCAGACCTTCGCCGACAAGATCATGAGCACCGTCGTCATCGAGCAGCCCAAGGGGTGAGCCGCTCCCCGCGGTCGTCACTAGGCTCAAGGCCTGACGGCCGCGGGGCGGTCACCACCCGAGGGAGACCACGCATGCGCGTCCACACGCGGCCCGGACGCCTGTCCGCGATCGTCCTGATCGCCGCGACGACCCTGCCCGGCCTCGCCGCCTGCGCCGCCGAGGCCGAGGCCGAGGTGGTCTCCGCACCGGCGGTGCGCGAGGCGCTCGTCGACCTGTACGCCGGGGGCCGCGCCGCCGGCGACGACCCCCGGGACGCCGAGTGCTTCGCCGACGAGCTCCTCGAGCGGGTCACCCCCGAGGAGCTGCGCGACGGCGGGGTGCTCGACGAGACCTTCGCGCCGCGTGCCGAGAAGACCGCCCTCGACCGTCCCGTCGCCGAGGCGTGGACCGAGGCGCAGATGGCGTGCTCCGACTTCGTCGAGCAGTCGACCCAGGCTCAGGAGGTCCTGACCAAGGGCCGCCTCGACGCCGGGGCCTACGAGACGTGCCTCGACGGTCGCCTGGACGAGAAGACGATCCGGGAGGCCACGACCGCCACCCTGATGGCCCGGCTGGACGACCCGGCCGTCGGCGAGCTCAGCGTCGCCCAGTCCGAGTGCTCGGTGCTGTCGGTCCCGCGCGGCTGACCCTGCCCGGCACCGCTCAGGCGGCGACGGCCACCACCACGCGCGCCCGCTGTGGCGCGTCCAGCCAGCGTCTCCGCGCACGTCGCAGCCGGACCCACGACCACACGAGGAACGGCACGGCCAGGGCCGGCACCAGCCACCAGGCCGGGGCCTGGGCCGCGGAGGAGAAGAGCATCGCGGTGAGCGTCGTGCTCACCGCCAGGCGGGCGGAGTAGCCGACCATCACGATCGGCGGCGCGGGGGTCGCCCGCGCCGAGGCCAGCTGCACCGGGAACGGGCGTCGGCCCGACCACGACATCGACACCGCCACCACCTGGAGCAGGACCACGACCAGGGTGGCCACCAGGGCCATCACCTCGGTGGCGCTCGGCACCCCGGCCCGCAGGGCGGCCAGCGCGACGGTCACCAGCGCGGCGGCCCCGAGCCACTCGGCGAGGGTGAGCGCCCGCGCCGCGAAGACGGTCTCCGGACCGACCGGCAGGCTCTCGCGCCACAGCGCGCCGCGCCCGTCGAGGCACCAGGCGTTGACGCCGAAGAGCAGCGCGCCGCCGCTGATGACGAGGGCCGGGAGGACCAGCACCTGCGTCCAGTCCATGCCGCCGCCCAGCGCGACGAGGCCGGGGCCGACCGCGAGGACCACGAGCCCCCGGCGCATCGGCACCGCGCGCCACACCGACGCCCGGTCGATGCGGCGCAGCACGGCGAGGTCGCTGGCGGGCAGCGGACGGGCCGGGTGGCTGCCCGACTCCACCGTGAGCTCCTCGCGCGGCGTACGACGCAGCGCGACGCCGGCGGGCAGCGCACCGACCACGACCGCGGCCGCTGTCAGGGCGACCAGCACCAGCACGACGGGCAGCGCACCGTCCCGGGCGGTGACCGTGTCGGCGAGGACCCGGGTGGGCGAGGCGTCCAGCAGCGGGAGCAGCCGGTCGGTCGCCTGCAGGCCGACGCCGACCGTGACGAGGACGACCGCGAGGCCGCGCACGACGGCGACGCCGTGCGGCGTGCGGCGGACGGTCTCGACGACCCAGCCGAGCACCTGGGCAATTGCGGTGGCGCACACGATCCAGGCGGCGACGACCACCTGGCCGCCCACCCAGCCGTCGGGGCCGGTGACCCGCGCGGTGATCCCGAGCAGCAGCCAGGCCTGGAGGAGCCACGCGAAGTTGAGGGGGGCCAGGGCGAGCGCCCCGAGGTGCTCGGTGCGGTGGCTGATCGGGTGGATGGCGGCCTGCTCGCGCGGGATCAGCTCGCGCCCGCCGCCCGAGGCCATCGACGACGCGACCGCCAGGGCCAGGAAGCCGGCCAGCATCGCGCCGAGGTGGTCGTCCAGGAAGGTGGCCCGGCCGGAGCCGTCGACGAGAAGCGGTCCCACGGCCGCGACGAGGGTGACCCCGAGCAGGACCAGGAGGGCGACGCCCGCGGCGCGCGGGCGGCGTACGGTCGCGGCGCGGAAGCGCAGCAGGTGCCGCAGGTCGGCGACGGCGTCCACCCAGCCGGCGAGACCCGGCTCAGTCGAGGAGCGCGCGGTAGGCATCGGCGCCGGCCTCCCCGCTCAGCTCGTCGGCGTCCATCGCGGCGACCTGGGCGCCACCGCGCAGGACCACGGCGGTGCTGCAGGCCTGCATGGCCAGGTCGCGGAGGTGGGTGGAGACGAGCACGCACGCGCCGCGGGCCCGGGCGTCCTCGATGACGGCGAGGGTGGCCTCGACGCCGAGCGGGTCGACGCCGTCGAAGGGCTCGTCGAGCAGCAGGACGTCGGGCTCGTGGAGGGCGGCGAGGACGACGGACAGCCGGCGCCCCATGCCGTGGCTGAAGCCGCTGGTGACCCGGTGCGCGACGTCGCCGAGCTCGAAGCGCTCGAGCAGGTCGCGGGCCCGGGCCTCCCAGACGTCGAGGCGGCGCAGGCGGGCGGCGAGCTGGAGGTGCTCCCACGGGGTGGCGCGCGGGACCAGACCGCCGACGTCGGGGCAGTAGCCGACCAGCCGCTTGACCGCGACCGGGTCGAGGGCCACGTCGACGCCGTCGACCAGGACCGTCCCCGCGGTGGGCGGGACGACGCCGGCGAGCACGCGCATGGTGGTCGACTTGCCCGCGCCGTTGCGCCCGAGCAGCGCGGTGGCGTGACCGGCGTCGGCCTGGAGGTCGATGCCGGCGACGGCCTCCACCTCGCCGAAGCGCACGTGCAGGCCGCGGACGTCGATGACGGGGGGCTGGCTCACCGGCTCATCCTCCCCGACCGGGCCGTTGTTGCGCGGCGAAATGCGGCGACCGGGCGCCTCCGAGCGCGCCGGCGGGGGCACTGGTCCGGACGGGCCAGTGTCACGGGGCGGGCAGAGGAGCACCATCGAAGAAGCAGGGAGACCGACGGAACCCAGGCCCACGCTGGGAGTCGTTGTGGTCATCCCACCGAGGAGGCCCTCATGGATCAGGACTCCATCACCTTCGGGCGGATGCCGGATCTCGGGGACCGCGTGTCCCTCCGCGACGTGTTCGACGCGAGCTACCGCAGGCTCGTGGTGCAGCTGTGCGACGTCACGGGCACCTTCGAGGAGGCCGAGGACGTCGTGCAGGAGGCCTTCGTCCGGGCGGCTGCGGCCGGCCCCCGGTTCCTGCGGACGGACACCCCCGAGGCACGACTGCGTGCCACGGCGTTCAAGGTCCACCGCCGCCGACGGCTCGCCGGGCAGCTCGGGCGGAGGACGTCGTCCCACGGTCGGAAGGACGCGTCACCCATGCCGCGGGTCGAGGAGCACATGCAGCCCGACATCGTGTGCCCCGACTTCCGCGAGATCCTCGGTCGCGGTGCACGCCGGCGGCTGCGTCGTACCCGGCTGGCCGGCACGGCGTACGGGCTCGCGGTCGTGGCGGGGGCGTCCGCACTGGCCGACCACGACACAGCCCCTCCGCCGTCCCCCGCGGCCCAGTCGGCCCATCCGACGGGCCTGCCGGAGCTGGAGGAGGTGGACGGCCGCATCCCACCCGGGCGCGCCGGCATGCCCGCGCTGGTCTCCGGCGCACCGACCACCGTGTCGGTGGCGATACCCGAGGACGGCCGCTGGCGGAAGGACCCGAACGGCGCCGGCATCTACTCGACCACCCGGAGCGGTGCAGCGTCGATCCACCTCGCGACCTTCCTCGTGGACGGCGTGGTCCGACAGCCGTGCCGGACGTCCGACGTCCCGGCGTCCCCCGGGATCCCTGCCGAGTTCGTGCGGCCCGGGGTGACACCGACCGCTCTCGGGGAAGCGATCGCCGGTCTTCCTCGCGCAGACGTGGTGGTGTCACCACACCCGGTGGCGGCGTGGGGCACGACCGCCGTCCACGTGCGCGTCCGGGTCCCACGCACGACGTGCCGCAACGGCAGTCCCCCGTGGACCTTCGACACCCGCCGCGGCGGTGAGCTCCTCGGCAACGCCCGCGCCCGGCTCGACCACTGGGTCGTGGAGGTCCGTGGGCACGCCGTGGTCATCGAGGCGGAGCTGCCGATGAGGCCGACTGCCGCCGAGCTACGCGCCATGACCGGGGTGCTCCACTCCATCGAGCTGCACACCGGGGAGGAACCGTGAGCGGGCACCAGGGCGTAGCCGCCCCGCCCCAGGACTCCGTCACCTTCGGGCGGAAGCCGGACCCCGAGGACTGCGTGTCCCTTCGCGACGTGTTCGACGGGAGCTACCGCCGGCTCGTGGTCCAGCTGTACGCCGTCACCGGCAGCTTCGACGAGGCCGAGGACGTCGTCCAGGAGGCCTTCGTCCGGGCGGCCGCTTCCGGGGGTCGCTTCCTCCGCGTCGACAACCACGAGGCCTGGCTGCGGACCACGGCCGTCAACGTCCACCGCAGCCGGTGGCGCAAGCTCCGCAACGGACGACGCGCGCACGAGCGGATGGTGCCGCCCCGGGACCCCGGGGACCTCGAGGACCACCTCGAGATCATCGCCGCGCTCCGGGCGCTCCCCGAGCCACAGCGCCAGGTCATCGCCCTGCACTACCTGGCCGACCTCCCCGTCCAGGAGATCTCCGAGGAGCTGGGCATACCGATGGGGACCGTCAAGTCACGACTGAGCCGAGGACGCGATGCGCTCGCCTCCCTGCTCGACCAAGCCGAAGGAGGCGCCGGCCATGTCTGAGCGACTGTTGACTGCGTTCCGCGAGGAGGTGGAGCGGACGACCCAGGTGCCAGCATTCGAGCTGATCGAGTCGGCTGGGCGTGCACGGCGGCGACGCCGCCACGCGATCGGCGGAGCGGTCGCCGCGTGCCTGCTCGCCGCCACCGGGCTCGTGGTGTCGCAGGACGGCGGGTCCCCGGACCCGCAGCCGGCCGGGGACCCCGACTCGAGCTCGAGCACAACACCCTGGCCGGGTCCCACGACGAGCACTCTGGAGGAAGGGACCTACGACCTCACGCCCTTCGCCGACGTGATGCTCCCGGCCGCGCGGGTCACCGTCCCGGACGGTTGGAACGCGGCGCAGTGGGGCCCGGACCGCTTCGCAGGCGTGGGACCGGCGGGGGCCGACAACGAGCAGGCCCTGCGTGACTCGCCGTGGTACGCCGCGTTGGCCACCACCAAGGTCGAGCTGCTGACCCGGAGCAACTGCGCCTGGGTCGACCTCATGGGGGCAGACACCGAGGAGGTGCTGGCGGCACTCGGGGATCTGCCCCGCCAGGAGGTGACCTTCGGCCCCGAGGACGTGACCCGGTTCGGTCGTCCCGCCGCCCACCTGAGCCTGCGGGAGACCAGCCGTGCGCCCCAGTGCCCCCGCGGCTCGATGTTGGATGGCACCGAGGGCCGGATCGGCCAGCTGGGCGTGGGTGGCATCTACGAGCTCTGGCTGGTCGACGTGGAGGGCGAGCACCTCCTGGTCGTGGCGGGCTGGACGCGGAGCACCCCGCGCAGCGTGGTGGAGGAGCTGCTGGACATGGCCGCCTCGATCGAGCTGCGCCCGCGCGAGCTGCCCTGGCGGGAGTAGGGGTGACGAGATGAGTGCCCACCCCCGCCGGAAGGACACCACGGACCCGGACGTTGTCAGCCTCGGCCGGCACTCGACGCTCGAGGAGCGCGTGTCGCTCCACGAGGTGTACGACGCGAGCTACCGCAAGCTCCTGGTGCAGCTGTACTGCCTCACGGGCGACCTCGAGGTGGCCGAGGATGTCGTGCACGAGGCGTTCGTCCGCGCTGCGAGCTCCGGGAGGCGCTTCCTGCACGAGGCCGATCACGAGTCATGGCTGCGGACGACGGCCATCCACGTGCACCGCAGCCGATGGCGCACGCTACGCGTCGGCCGCCGTGCCCGCGAGCCGCGCACGATCCACGACATGGAGCTCGGCTCGGAGCACCTCGTGGTCGTGACCGCCCTCAGGTCGCTCCCGGGGCAGCAGCGCGAGGTGGTCGCCCTGCACTTCCTGGCCGACCTGTCCGTACGGGCCACGGCCGGAGAGCTCGACCTCCGTGCCCGCGACGTCGGGCCACTGCTGGATCGCGGACGCGAGGCCCTCACCGTCCTGATGACCCCGCCGGACGGGACGCCGGTCCCGCCTGACCTCCTGTTGCGAGCGTTCCGCGAGGAGGCGGAGTGCGTGACCCCGGTGCCCGCCTTCGAGCCGGTCGCTGCGGCGGGGAGGAAGCTGCACCGACGGCACCACTCCGTCGCGGGCGCGGCGTGCGCGTGCCTCCTCGGACCCGTCGGGTTCCTCGCACTGGGCGGCGAGGATCCACCCGCCGATGTGTCCCGGAGGGACGACTCGAGGTGGTCGGAGGGCGTGATGGCCTACCCCCGACCCCTCACTGGCGCCCTTCCCCGCGGCAATCGGGAGCTGCACCCGGCCGTCGGCGACGACCGGCCGGTCGTGAGCTTCGCCCTCCCCGGGGAATGGAACAGCTGGGAGGTGGCCAACCGCGTGGAGGAGATGGCCCCGGGCGTCTCGGACAACGAGGAGCTGTTCGTGCGGGCGCCCTGGCACGTCGGCCTGCTGGTCCTCGAGGTCGAGCACATGGCCCGGCGCGGTTGCACCGTCGTCGACGTCAGCAACCACGACCCGGCCGGACTCGTCGACTCGCTCACCCGGCTCCCGCTCAGGGTGACCTCGGGACCGGACACGGCCAGCGGCTTCGGGGTGCCGGCGACCCACCTGAGGCTGCGCGACGGCCCGGCTCCCACCTGCCTGGACGACTACCTCTTCACCACCAGCAGGTACAGCACCATTGACGCCACGGGCCCCGACACGACGTACGACGCGTGGGTGCTGGACGTCGGCGGGCGCCCGCTCCTCGTGTGGGGCGTCTGGACGGACACCGCGCCCCGGGCCGAGGTCGACGAGCTGCTGGAGATCATCGACACGCTCGAGGTGCATGAGGACTGACCGGGCGGCGCCGCCCACGGGGGCCGACCTTCCCCTTCCGTCCCTCGTCGGGGCGGGAGGGGAAGGCGGTGTCAGGCGGGGAAGGACTCGCCCTTCGCGTGCAGGTCACGGAGGTACGCCGTGGGCCGGAACCGGTCGCCGTACGTGTCCGCGAGCTCGTCGGCCCGGGCGAGGAACGCGCCGAGCCCGATCTCGCCGACGGGACGACCCCGCTCGTCGAGCGCCTGGTAGCCGGTCATGAACTGCGCAGCGCCACCCGTGCTGGCCGGGAAGCCGATGCCCATGATCGAGCCGATGTTGGCCGCGGCGGCGGAGGTGATGACCCCCTCCTCGAAGCACTTCGCGGTCTCGATCGCCTCGATGAAGAGCATCCGGTCCTTCACGTCACCGAAGGGCACCTGCTCGTCCGAGACCGGGAAGGTCTCGGCGAGGCCGGGCCAGATGCGGGTGCGCCGACCGTCGTCGCCGTACTCGTAGAAGCCGGCGCCCTTGAGCCGCGAGGAGCGGCCGAGGTCGACCATCGTCTGCACCACGGACCCGGACGGGTCGTCGGGCAGCTCGACGCCGTCGCGCGCGGCGGCCTCGGCGGTGGCCTTGCGGATCTTGAGCATCAGCTCCATGTTGAGCTCGTCGCTGATCTGCAGCGGGCCGACCGGGAAGCCGGCCTGGGTCGCGGCCCGCTCGAGCGAGACCGGGTGCACGCCCTCGGCGAGCATCCGCAGCCCCTCGTTGATCTGGGTGCCGATGACCCGCGAGGTGTAGAAGCCGCGCGAGTCGTTGACCACGATCGGGGTCTTGCGGATCTGCTGGACGACGTCGTACGCCTTGGCCAGCGCGACGTCCGAGGTCTCCTTGCCGCGGATGATCTCCACCAGTGGCATCTTGTCGACGGGGCTGAAGAAGTGCAGCCCGATGAAGTCAGCAGGCCGGTCGATGCCCTCGGCGAGCTCGGTGATCGGCAGCGTCGAGGTGTTGGAGCAGAGCAGCGCGTCGTCGTTCACGTACGGCGCGACCTCGGCGAAGACCTTGGCCTTGAGCGCCGGGTCCTCGAAGACCGCCTCGATGACGAGGTCGCAGCCGGCGAGGTCGGCCGGGTCGGCGGTCGCGGTGATCCGGCCCAGGAGCTCGTCGGCCCTGTCCTGGGTGATCTTGCCGCGCTCGACGCCCTTGGCGTTGAGGGTGGCGGTGTAGGCCCTGCCCTTCTCGGCGTTGTCGGCCGAGACGTCCTTGAGCACGACCTCCATGCCGGCGCGGGCGCACGAGTAGGCGATGCCCGCGCCCATCATCCCGGCGCCGAGGACCCCGACCTTGCTGGCCTTCCAGCGCTCGATGCCCTCGGGACGCAGCGACCCGGAGTTGATCGCCTGGAGGTCGAAGAAGAACGCCTGGATCATGTTCTTGGAACCCTGGTTGACGATCAGGCTCGTGAGGTAGCGCGACTCGATCCGCGACGCGGTGTCGAAGTCGACCTGCGCCCCCTCGACCGCCGCGCTGAGGATCGCGCGCGGGGCGGGGTAGACAGCACCCTTGGTCTGCTTGCGCAGCAGTGCCGGGAAGGCCGGCAGGAACGCCGCCAGGGCGGGGGTCTTCGGGGTCCCGCCGGGCATCCGGTAGCCCGCGCGGTCCCACGGCTTGGTGGCCGCCTCCTCGTCGTCGCGGTGCTGCAGGATCCACGCCTTGGCGGCGGGCACGAGCTCCTCACGGGTCGGCAGCAGCTCGTCGACGAGGCCCTTGGCCAGCGCGCCCTGCGGGTCGAACTGGGTGCCGGGCATGAGCACGTCCATGAGGGCGGACTGCAGGCCGAGCATGCGTACGACGCGCGTCACGCCGCCGCCGCCGGGGAGCAGGCCGAGGGTGGACTCGGGCAGGCCGATCTTGACCGAGCGGTCGTCGACCGCGATCCGGTGGTTGGCCGCCAGTGCGATCTCCAGGCCGCCGCCGAGGGCGGCGCCGTTGATGGCGGCGACGACGGGACGGGGGAAGCGCTCGAGGCGGCGGAGGCCGGCCTTGATCGCCTCGCCGGAGGTGAAGATCCGCTGCGCGTCGTCGGCGGTCGCCTGCGACATCAGCGTGAGGTTGCCGCCGGCGAAGAAGGTCTTCTTGGCACTGGCGACGACGACGCCGACGACGTCGTCCTGCTCGTCATACAGGCGGTCGACGGCCGCGTCCATGGACCGCTGGTAGAGCTCGGTCATGGTGTTGGCCTTCGACGTGGGGTCGTCGAGGGTGAGGGTGACGATGCCGTCGGCGTCGCGCTCGTAGCGCACGGCCGTCTCGGTGGTGGTGTCAGTCATGGTGTGGGAAGTCCTTCGTGGTCAGACGAGCTCGACGATGGTGGCGATGCCCATGCCTCCGCCGACGCAGAGCGTGGCGAGGCCGCGCTTCTGGTCGCGGCGGGCGAGCTCGTCGACGAGCGTGCCCAGGATCATCGCGCCGGTGGCGCCGAGCGGGTGGCCCATGGCGATGGCGCCGCCGTTGACGTTGGTGATGTCGTGGCTGATGCCGAGGTCGCGCATGAAACGCATCGCGACCGCGGCGAAGGCCTCGTTGATCTCGAAGAGGTCGATGTCCTCGACCTCGAGACCGGCCTTGGCCAGCGCCTTGCGGGCCGCGGGTGCGGGCCCGGTGAGCATGATCGTCGGGTCGGCGCCGGAGACCGCGGTGGCGATGATCCGGGCGCGCGGGGTGAGGCCGAGGTCGGTGCCGACCTGCTCGCTGCCGATCGCCATGATCGCGGCGCCGTCGACGATGCCGGAGCTGTTGCCGGCGTGGTGGACGTGGTCGATCCGCTCGACCCAGTGGTACTTCTCCAGCGCCACGTCGTCGAAGCCCGCGTCGCGGCCGATCCCGGCGAAGGACGGCTTGAGGCCGGCGAGGCTCTCGGGGCTGGTGTCGGGGCGGATCAGCTCGTCGCGGTCGAGCACGGTGAGGCCGTTGAGGTCGGTCACGGGGATGACCGCGTCGGCGAAGTAGCCGTTGGCCCACGCCTTGGCGGCGCGGTGGTGCGACTCGGCGGCGAACGCGTCGACGTCGTCGCGGTTCCAGCCCTCGATGGTGGCGATCAGGTCGGCACCGATGCCCTGCGGGACGAAGCCGGTGGTGAGCGCGGTGGCCGGGTCCATCGCCCAGGCGCCCCCATCGGAGCCCATCGCGACGCGGCTCATCGACTCGACGCCGCCGGCGAGGATCAGGTCCTCGAAGCCGCCACGGACGCGCGAGGCGGCCTGGTTGACCGCCTCGAGCCCGGAGGCGCAGAAGCGGTTGAGCTGCACGCCGGCCACGGTCTCGGGGTAGCCCGCAGCGAGGGCCGCGGTCTTGGCGATGTCGCCGCCCTGGTCGCCGATCGGCGACACGACGCCGAGCACGACGTCGTCCACGCGGGCCGGGTCGAGGCCGGGGTTGCGGGTGCGCACCTCGTCGAGCAGGCCGACAACGAGGTCGACCGGCTTGACCTCGTGCAGCGAGCCCGCCGCCTTGCCCTTGCCGCGCGGGGTGCGGATGTGGTCGTAGATGAATGCCTCTGCCATGACCGTCCTTCGGTGTCGAGAGGGCGTGGGAGCCCGTGGCTCGATTGTGACACCATTACTGTCATCGTGGTCAAGGTGTGTGGCCCGCTTCACGCAGGAGGAGGACGAGGATGACCGATGCAGTGCCCGACGACGTGTCCGGCGAGTCGTACGACGACCCGGCCGACGGCACCCTCCTCACCCTCGACGAGCTGACCGACCGGGTCGGGACCAGCGTGCGCAACGTCCGCTTCTACACGTCCCGTGGACTGGTCCCGCCGCCCATCCGCCGGGGCCGGTCGGGCTACTACTCCGCCGACCACGTCGCCCGGCTCGAGCTGGTCCGTGAGCTCCAGGGCCACGGCTTCACTCTCGCCGCGATCGAGAAGTACGTCGAGCGCATCCCCGCCGACGCCACCCCCTCCGACATCGCGCTCCACCTCTCCCTGCTCGCCCCCGTCACCGGGGAGCGCCACGTCGACGTCGCCGAGGGACTGGCCAGCCTGGGCGTTTCGCCCGAGGCGGCCGCGGCCGTCGCCGAGGTCTACGCCGACCACGGCCGCCAGGTGGCCGCCGAGCTCTCCGAGATCGTCCGGACCCTCGTCTGGCCGCCGTTCCGCGAGGCCGGCGGGACCGCCGAGCAGCTGCGCGAGATGGTCCACCGCCTCAAGCCGCTCACCGTGGCCGGGCTGGTCGCGGCCTACGAGCAGGCCATGGACGACAGCGCCGCGGCGTACGACGGCAGGCGTCCGCACTGACCCGACCGCCCGACGGGGTGACGACGAAGCGACAGGGCGAGGGGTCGGCTGAGAGACTGGTTCCATGCTCAACCACCTGACGAACCCCGGTCCGCGGGCCCGATGACCGGGGCGGCGGTCTACCTCCTCCTCGGCCTGTCCCTGCTCCTCGCGATCGTCCTGCCGCAGGTGACGCAGCGGATCGCGCTGTCGCCGCCGATGGTGCTCGTCGCCGTCGGCATGCTGATCGGCCTGCTGCCGCTGCCGGACGGCGTCAGCCTCGACCCCGAGGCCAACCGCACGGTGGTCACCCACGTCACCGAGTTCACCGTGCTTGTCTCCCTGATGGGCGTCGGCCTGGCGATCGAGCGCACCCTGGACCTGCGGTCGTGGCGGTCGTGGCGCACCTGGTCGCCGGTCTGGCGGCTGCTCGTCGTGACCATGCCGCTCACCATCCTCGGCGTCGCGGTGCTCGGCTGGTGGGTCGCCGGGCTCGCGCCCGCGGTCGCGCTGCTGCTCGGCGCCGTCCTCGCCCCGACCGACCCGGTGCTCGCCTCCGACGTCCAGGTGGGCGAGCCGCTCACCGAGGACATCGACGAGCGCGAGGACCGCGAGGCGCCCACCGAGGACGACGACATCCGCTTCTCCCTCACCGCCGAGGCGGGGCTCAACGACGGCCTGGCGTTCCCCTTCGTGCACCTCGCCCTGCTCCTGCTGGCCGGCGGCTTCACCGTCCTGGACGTGGGCACGTGGATCGGCTGGTACGTCGTGGGCAAGATCGTGCTCGGCGTCGCCGTGGGCATCGCGACGGGCTGGATGCTCGGCCGCCAGGCCTTCCACTCGCGCAGCGACAAGCTGCGCCTGGCCGACCACGGCGAGCCGCTCCTCGCCCTCGCGGCACTGCTCGCGGCGTACGGCGCCGCGGAGCTGGTCGGCGGCTACGGCTTCCTGGCGGTCTTTGCCTGCGCGATGCGGCTGCGGGCGTCCGAGCGAGGGCACTCCTACCAGCGCGCGATGCACGGCGTCGTCGAGCGCCTCGAGCGGCTGATGACCCTCATGGTCCTGCTGGTGCTGGGCATGGCGATGACCCGCGGGCTCTTCGACCACCTCGACTGGCGCGGGGTCCTCGTCGCGCTCGCGCTCGTGCTGGTGGTGCGACCGCTCGCGGGGTACACCGCACTGTCGGTGCTGGCCCGCGACGAGGACCGCGACGGTGGTCTCGACCGCGGCGAGCGGGTGGCCGTGGCCTTCTTCGGCGTCCGCGGCGTCGGCTCGCTGTTCTACCTCGCCTACGCGACCAGCCACGAGCACGTGCCGGACGAGCCGTGGCTGTGGTCGACGGTGGCCTTCACGGTCATCGCGTCGGTGCTGCTCCACGGGGTCACCGCGACCCCGGCGATGGCACGGCTCGACGAGCGGCGCGGCACCCGCGTCAGCTGACCAGCCCGGTGATCCAGTCGCCGAGCACGGCGACCGTGCCGGCGCTCAGCGCGTGGCCGCCGGGGTCGCGACGCGATGTCACCACCGCGCCCGACCCGTCGTGCAGCCACGACCAGGTGCGGGTCTGCAGCTCGGCCGGGATGACGGTGTCGACCTCGCCGTGCACCACCAGGACCGGGCGCCCGGAGAGCCGCCCCTCCCCCACGTCGACGCCCGCATCCTCGAAGGGCAGCGTGCCGTGCAGGACCGCAGTACCCGCATAGCGCTCGGGGTCACCGAGCACCAGCCCGCCGGCGAACGCCGCACCCCCGCTGAAGCCGACCAGCACGACGGGTCGACCGCCCGGGGCCACCTCGTCGAGCCAGGCGCGGAACCACGCGGTGGTCGCGGTCAGGCTGTCGGCGAGCGGTCGGCCTATGCCGCGGTTGGCGAACCACGCGTAGCCGCCGCCCTCGGCGATCGGCGCGCGCACCGCGGCGTACGACGGTCCGGCGGGCAGGTGCGAGGCGAGCCCGAGGATGTCCTGCTCGTGCGATCCGCGACCGTGCAGCAGCACGACGAGCGGCCGCCCCGGGTCGTCGGCGCCGGCGGCCCAGGCGACGACCGGGTCGGCGAACGCGGCGCTCACGGGGCGTCCTCGACGACGACCCGACCGGCCGTGCGGACGCCGGACCAGCTGTCGACCTCGGCGACCAGGTCGAGGCGCTCGACCGGTGCCTCGTGCTCGTAGCGGCCCCACTCGGCGCGGGGCAGCATCCACATCACCTCGAACTCGTTGCCGTCCGGGTCCTTGCCGTAGACGCTCTTGGTGGCACCGTGGCTGGACTCCCCGGTGTAGGCGTCGGCGTTGGCCAGCGTGGTCCGGGCCTGCTCGAGCTCCTCGATCGTGTCGACCTGCCAGGCGAGGTGGTAGAGCCCGATGCCGGGCCGCTTGACCTGGTCGGCACCGATGCCGAAGAGGCCGAGGTCGTGGTGGTTGGCGCCGTGCGTCAGACGCAGGAAGGCCGCGCCGGCGCGGGGCTCTCGCGCGGCGACCTCCATCCCGAAGACGGACGTGTAGAAGTCGATCGACCGCTCGAGGTCGGCGACGAAGAGGACGGCGTGGTTGAGCCGGACTGCGGGGATGGGTGTGTGGGTCGTCATGGGGTGCTCCCTCTCGTTCGGTCACACTATAGTTGAAGGTTGAACCAATGTCGCGATCCGTCCATTCCCCACCCACGTGCGAGGCTGTGTCCATGTCCACCGTCCTGGTCACCGGGGCCACCGGCTTCATCGGTCGCCGCCTCGTCCCCGCCCTCGTCGACGACGGGCACACCGTCCGCGCGATGACGCGCCGCCCCGAGCAGTACGACGGCCCGGGCGAGCCGGTCGGAGCCGACGTCATGGACCCCGAGTCGCTCGTCGCGGCGCTCGACGGCGTCGACGTCGCGGTCTACCTGGTGCACTCCCTCGACGACCCCGACTTCGAGCGCAAGGACGCGGACGCGGCCCGCAACTTCAGCAAGGCGGCCGCCACCGCCGGCGTGCGCCAGATCATCTACATGGGCGGCCTCGGTGCCGACGACGGCGACCTGTCCGCGCACCTGCGCTCCCGCCGCGAGGTCGAGGGCCTCCTCGGCCAGGACGGCGTACCCGTCACGGTCCTGCGGGCCGCCATCGTCGTGGGGCACGGCGGGATCTCGTGGGAGATCACCCGCCAGCTGGTCAAGAACCTCCCGGCGATGATCGTCCCCAAGTGGGTCGGCACCCGCACCCAGCCGATCGCGCTCGACGACGTGACCCGCTACCTCGCCGGCGTCGTCGACAAGGAGGAGGCGCTCGACCGCGTCTTCGAGATCGGCGGCACCGAGCAGCTGACCTACCTCGAGATGATGACGGTCGCCGCGGAGCTCATCAACGGCCGCAAGATCCCCGTCGTCCCCGTCCCCGTGCTGACGCCGCGACTCTCGTCCTACTGGCTCGCGCTCGTCACCGACGTGGACGCCACGACCGGCCGCAACCTCATCGACTCGATGTCGACCGAGGTCGTGGTGACCGACACGTCGATCCGCGACGTGGTGCCGGGCGAGCCGCTGAGCTATGCGGAGTCCGTACGCCGCGCGCTCGCGGAGCGCGCAGCGGCCGCCGGGTCCGCGTAGGACGACCGCGTCGGGCGTCAGGCCCGCGTCAGCGGAAGAACAGCGGGAGCACCAGGAGCATCGACAGCGACCACGTGCAGTGCGTGATGATCGGCGCCAGCACCCCACCGCTCGCGCGGCGCTGGAGGCCGCAGACGAGCCCGATGAGGATCGCGGCGAAGGCCAGCATCACGTTGCCGGTGGCCAGCGTCGCGACGAAGTAGGCGAGCGTCGTCCAGGCGACCGGGTTGCGCGGGATCGCGGCGTAGGCGGCGCCCCGGAAGAAGAGCTCCTCGGCGATGCCGTTGATGAGCGTGATGACCACGAGGACCGGCACCGAGCCCTCGTCGGCGTAGGCCAGCACCGAGCTGACGTAGTCGGCCAGGGGCTCGATCTGCCTCACCACGAGCGAGCCGGCGACGAAGAGCGCCACCAGGGCCAGCCCGAGGGTGAGCGGCGCGACCACCGGTCGCAGGTGCGCCTCGCCCCGGGTGATGCGGCCGAGGTGCAGGCGGCCCGACGCGAAGGCGCCGACCACCCAGACCCCGGCCAGCACCATGGTCGAGACGTAGAACGTGGGACTGCCCGGCTCGATCCTCAGCGAGTAGCCGAGGACGCCGGCGCCGATGAGGACGACGGCGACCGTGACGACCTGGCGTCGACGCAGTGCGGCCGGGGTGTCGCGCTGGTCGCGCGGCACCACGTCCCACAGGGAGCGTCGCAACCAGTCGTACACGGTCCCGAGCCTAGAGAGCGGTCGAAAGCCCTCGGTCAGCGCCCGGCGCTGAAGGACGACGAGCTGTGCACGCGAGTGCTGCCGCCGCCCGAGGAGCCGGAGCCGCCGGAGCCGCCGCGGCGCTGGCCGCGGGGGCCACCGCCCTGGCCGCCACCCTGACCGCCGCCGCCGGAGCGACGACGCTGGCCACCGTTGCCGCCGCCGTTGCCACCCTGGCCGCCCGAGGAACGACCCTCGGAGGAGCCACCGGTCGGGTTGCCCCGACGCGACTGGCCGTTGGTCTGGCCGGTACTCCGGGCCCGCTTGCGCTGGGCGTTGGCGCCGTTGGACCGGCCGCCACCGCCACCCGAGGTGGGCACCTCGACGACGAGGCCGCCGGGCGTGCTGCGCTCACCGGGGGCGAGCTGGACCAGCATCGGGTGGTCGGAGCCGTGGACCTTGGTGGTCGTGGGCTTGATGCCCGCGAGACGGGTCAGGTCGCGCACGTCGCGGACCTGGTCGTCGGTCATCAGCGTGATGACGGTGCCCTCGGCGCCGGCGCGCGCCGTACGGCCCGAGCGGTGCAGGTAGGCCTTGTGCTCGGTCGGCGGGTCGGCGTGGATCACGAGGGCCACGTCGTCGACGTGGATGCCGCGCGCGGCGATGTCGGTCGCGACCAGGGTCGTGGCCTTGCCGGAGTGGAACATCTCCATGTTGCGCGTGCGCGCGTTCTGGCTGAGGTTGCCGTGCAGGTCGACCGACGGGATGCCCGACTTGTTGAGCTGGCGGGCCAGCGCCTTGGCGCCGTGCTTGGTGCGGGTGAAGACCACCGTGCGGCCGGGGGCGCTGGTCAGGTCGACGAGCACCGGCACGCGCTGGTCGCGGGAGACGTGCAGCACGTGGTGCGACATCGTCGAGACCGGCGACTGGGCCGAGTCGGCCTCGTGGGTGACCGGGTTGGTCAGGAAGCGCTTGACCAGCACGTCGATCGCCTTGTCGAGCGTCGCGGAGAACAGCAGGCGCTGTCCGGTGCGTGGCGTCTTGTCCATGATCCGGCGCACGCCGGGCAGGAAGCCGAGGTCGGCCATGTGGTCGGCCTCGTCGAGGATGGTGGTCTCGATCGCGGACAGGTCGGCGTATCCCTGGCCCATGAGGTCCTCGAGGCGGCCGGGGCAGGCGATGACGATGTCGACGCCCTTCTTGAGCGCGGTGGTCTGCGGGCCTTGGCCCACGCCGCCGTAGATGACGACGGTCGACAGGCCGGCGGCGTCGGCCATCGGCTTGAGCGCGGCGTGGATCTGGCCGACCAGCTCGCGGGTGGGGGCCAGGATCAGCGCGCGCGGCTTGCGCGGCATGGCCGGCATCTTGGAGGCGTCGAGGCGCGCGATGAGCGGCAGCACGAACGCGTACGTCTTGCCGGAGCCGGTGCGGCCACGGCCCAGGACGTCGCGACCGGCGAGGCTGTCGGGCAGCGTCGCGGCCTGGATGGGAGTGGGGGTGGTGATGCCCTGCTTCTCGAGGATCTTGATCAACGAGGCGGGCACGCCGAGGTCGGCGAAGTTCATGGGGAAAGTCTTTCGGTTGGCGTCTCGCCAATCGTGGGCCGGCCCAGAATCGGGCGGCATACGTCCTCAGAGTGAGGGGCGGATCGACCGACTGCGTGAGTCACGATCCGTGCGCCCGTTGCAAGACTTGACGGGCTGCGTGGGCACAACGGTATCGGTGTGGCCGATGTTCCTGTGAATCGTGGGACCAGAGGGGTGTCGCGGGTCACGCGGGGGTGTCGGAGTCCCCGCTCCGGCGGGGACTTTGGCGCTTGCTGGCCGACACATCGGCCGGGAAGCGGACGAGTCGGCCAGCACGTCCGGCCCGAGGCGGCAGCGGGCGGTACGACGGCGCGGTGGCTGGCGGCGTACGACAGGGGGTCGCCGTGACTGGCGGCGTACGACGGGTGGATCGGCTACGCGCATGTCGGCCCCCGCCAGTCAGCTGATGCCTCTCGGCCACCCATGTCGGACCCCGCCAGTTGCAGCGGCCCGGAGGAGGGCGGGCGCGGGAGGACGTCGTACGACACTCGCCTCGGGCGGGCGGAGCTCCGGGGGTCCGCCTCGTGGTGGGCGCAACTGGCGGCGTACGACGGGTGGCCGCCGTGACTGGCGAGGTACGACGGGTGGCCGCCGCGACTGGCGGCCTACGACAGGTGGATCGGTCAGGTGCATGTCGGCCTCCGCCAGTCAGCTGAGGCCCCTCCGCCGCACCTGTCGTCCCCCGCCAGTGGTCGACGCCCCGAGCACCGCACCTGTCGGCGCCCGCCAGTTGAAGGGGCCGGGAGTCGGCCTCGCGGAGAAGGTGCCCCGAAGAAGATCGCGCCCAGGAGGACGTCGTACGACGCCAGCGTCAGGCGGAGTCCCGGCGCACGAGCAGCGGCGGGATGATCACCCGCATCGCGTGGCCCCCGGTCCGGCCGTCGACCTGCTCGAGCAGCAGCCGGGTGGCCCGCTCGGCCATCTCCTCCACCGGCTGGCGCACGGTGGTCAGCGGCGGAGTGGTCCGCTCGGCGACGCCGAGGTCGTCGTACCCGACCACGGCGACGTCGTCGGGGACCCGGCGACCGAGCGCGGAGAGGACCTTGAGCGCACCGGAGGCCATCAGGTCGGAGGCGACGACGATGCCGTCGAGGTCGGGGTGCCGGGCGAAGAGCTCCTCGGCCGCGCGCTGCCCGCCGGCCTCGGTGAAGTCGCCGTGCACGACGGCGTCGTCGGCCAGGCCCGCGGCAGACATCGCCTGCCGCCAGCCGTCGAGGCGGTCCTCGGCGGCGGTCATGTCGGAGGGCCCGGCGATGGTGCCGATCCTGCGGCAGCCGCGCTCGACGAGCACCTCGGTGGCCATCCGCTCGCCGGCGGTGTTGTCGACGTCGACGTACGCCACCCGGTCGCCCGCCGACCACGGCCGGCCGCCGAAGACGCACGGCAGGTCGAGGCGGGCCAGCTGGTCGGCCAGCCCGTCGTCGCGGTGGTGGGAGACGACCAGGGCGCCGTCTACGTGGCGGTTGGTGAGGTAGCGCAGGGTGCGGGCGGTCGAGGCGCCCGGCCGGGCGAGGAGCAGCACGAGCTGCATGTCGCTGTCGCTGAGCACCCGCGTGACGCCGCGTAGGGTGCCGGCGAAGAACGGGTCGGAGAAGACCCGGTCGTCGGGCTCGGGCACGACGACGGCGATCGAGTCCGTACGCCGCGTCACCAGGCTGCGCGCGGCCGGGTTGGGGACGTAGCCCAGCGAGCGCACGGCCGCGTCGACCGATGACTGCGCTCGCGGGCTGACCCGCTGGCCGCCGTTGATCGCGCGGGACGCGGTGGCGCGGGAGACGCCGGCGACCCGGGCCACCTCGTCCAGGGTGGGCGAGGTGGACGTCGCGTCGCGCCTCGTCCCGTTCACCCTGCTCACGCTAGTGGTCCCGGTGATCCCACCGCGGGCAGCCCTCCCGACCGTGCCACCTCGGCGTACCAGCGGGCGCTCGCCTTGGGCGTGCGCTGCTGCGTCGCGTAGTCGACGTGGACGAGGCCGAAGCGCTTGGCGTAGCCGAAGGCCCACTCGAAGTTGTCCATGAAGGACCACTGGAAGAAGCCGCGCACGTCGACACCCTCCTCGATCGCGCGGTGCACGGCGTGCAGGTAGGAGTCGAGGAAGCCGATGCGGTCGAGGTCGTGGACCTGGCCGTCGCGACCGGGGACGTCGGGGTAGGCCGCCCCGGTCTCGGTGAGGTAGATCGGCAGACGCGGGTAGTCGTCGTGCAACCGACGCAGCAGGCGGTGCAAACCCTCGGGCTGGACCTCCCAGCCCATGTCGGTCAGCGGCAGCCCGCGGCTCGGGAAGGTGACGTGCTCGGATCCCACGAACGGCGACTTCGCGACCCGGTCGGGCTGGTCGCTGCCGATCCCGACGACCGCCTCGTGCGGGTGCCCCGAGACGGCGTTGCCGTGGTAGTAGTTCACGCCCAGCACGTCGATCGGCGATGAGATCACCGCCAGGTCGCCGTCCTGCACGACGTCGTGCCAGTACCCGCCCTGCCAGTCGAGGTGAGCGGTGTCGGTGAGCAGGTCCTCGGGGTAGGAGCCGCGGAAGATCGGGTCCAGGAAGAGCCGGTTGTGCAGCGCGTCGATCCGGCGGGCGGCGTCCACGTCGGCGGGGTCGGCCGGGTCGAAGGGGTCGGGCACGGTGAGGTTGAGGCTGACCCCCAGCCGGATGTCATCGCCGTCGCGGTCGGCGCGCCGCCGCAGCTCGTCGACGACGAGGCCGTGCCCGAGCAGCAGGTGGTGCGCGGAGACCAAGCCAGCGACGCCCTCCTGCCGCCCGGGGGCATGGTGTCCTGCGGCGTAGCCGAGGAGGGAGGAGCAGAACGGCTCGTTGAGCGTGGTCCAGGTGGGCACCCGGTCGCCGAGGACGTCGTACACGCTCATCGCGTAGTCGCGGAAGCGGAAGGACGTGTCGCGGTTGGTCCAGCCGCCCGCGTCCTCGAGGGCCTGCGGGAGGTCCCAGTGGTAGAGCGTCAGCCAGGGCGCGACGCCCTGCGCGAGCAGCTCGTCGACGAGCCGGTCGTAGAACGCGAGGCCGGCGCGGTTGACCGGCCCCCCGTCCGGACGCACCCGGGGCCAGGCGACGGAGAAGCGGTACGACGCCACCTCGAGCTCTCGCAGCAGCGCGACGTCGTCGGGCATCCGGTGGTAGTGGTCGCAGGCGACGTCGCCGGTGTCGGCGTTCATCACCGCGCCGGGGGTGTGGGAGAACGTGTCCCAGATCGACGGGGTGCGACCGTCCTCGGCCACCGCGCCCTCGATCTGGTACGACGCGGTCGCGACGCCCCAGACGAAGCCGTCGGGGAAGCGGGCGGACAGGTCGGGAGCGGTGACCGTGCTCCCGGCGGGGGTGAGAGTGCGCTGGACGGTCATCCCTTGACTGCTCCTTGCATGATGCCGGCGACGAGCTGCCGGCCGGTGAGGACGAAGAGGACCAGCAGCGGGATCGTGGAGATCGCGGCGCCGGCGAGGACGAGGCTGTAGTCGACGTAGTAGCCGCTCTGCAGCTGCTGGAGGGCGATCTGGACCGTCGGGTTGCTGGCCGGCAGCACGATCAGCGGCCAGAAGAAGTCGGTCCAGGTGGCCATGAAGGTGAAGAGCCAGAGGATGGCCGCGGCCGGACGGGCCGCCGGCAGAGCGACGTTCCAGAAGGTGCGCAACATCGAGCAGCCGTCCACCCGGGCGGCCTCGATGAGCTCGTCGGGCACGGCGTCGATGAGGTACTGCCTCATGAAGAAGACGCCGAAGGCGGTGACCATGCCGGGCACGATCAGCGCCCACATCGAGCCGACCCAGCCGAGCTCGGCCATCACGATGAAGAGCGGGATCACGCCGAGCTGGGTGGGCACCGCGAGGGTGGCGACGACGAAGACGAGCAGCGGTGTGCGTCCCCTGAAGGCGAGCTTGGCGAAGGCGAAGCCGGCCAGCGTGGAGAAGAACACCACCGACGTGGCGACCGTCGTGGAGACGAGCAGGCTGTTGCCCAGCGCCTTCCAGAACGGCACGGCCTCGAAGGCGCGTTGTGCGTTCTCGAAGAAGTGGCCACCGGGCAGCAACGGGGGGACCCGCTCGGTCAGCACGTCGCGGCTGTGCGAGCCCACGAGGAACGACCAGTAGAGAGGGAGGCACGAGCCGAGCACGAAGGCGGTGAGCAGCCCGTAGACCAGGAAGCCGGGACGACGGTTCATCGACGGCCTCCCAGGGCCCCGACCCGGCGGCTGACCACCAGGTTGACGAGTGCGAAGACGATGATGATGAGGAAGAGCAGCCAGGCCACGGCCGAGGCCATGCCCAGGTCACGCACCCGCCAGCCGAGCTCCCAGAGGTACATCGTCAGGGTCTGGTACTGCCGGTCCGAGCCGCCGAGGCCCTGGGTGTCGAAGAGCCGCGGCTCGGCGAAGATCTGCAGCCCGCCGATGGTCGACGTGATGATCACGAAGAGCAGCGTGGGCCGGATCATCGGCAGCGTGATGGAGAGGAACTGCCGCACCCGGCCGGCCCCGTCGAGGCAGGCCGACTCGTAGAGCTCGCGCGGCACCGCCTGCATGGCCGCCAGGAAGATCAGCGCGTTGTAGCCGGTCCAGCGCCAGTTGACCATCGAGGCGATGGCGACGTGGCTGGCCAGGGTATCTACGTGCCACCGGATGGGATCGAGCCCGATGGCCTGCAGCCCCTCGTTGACCAGGCCGTAGCGGTCACCGAAGACGTTGCCGAAGATCAGCGCCACCGCGGCCGGGGCGACCACGAAGGGGATGAGCACGCTCATCCGCCACAGGGTCCGACCGCGCAGCTGGGTGTCCAGCAGCGCCGCGAGGACCAGGGCGATGACCACCTGCGGCACCGAGGACAACACGAAGATGCTGACGGTGTTGCGCAGGGCGTTCCAGAAGTAGCGGTCCTCGATCACCCGGGCGTAGTTGTCGAGCCCGATGAAGTCGCCCTGGCCGCTGAGCAGTCCCCACTCGTGCACGGACACCCAGGCGGTGTAGCCGAGCGGGAACATGCCCACCAGCAGGAAGAGCACGAAGAACGGCGAGATGTAGAGGTACGGCGACAGCCGGGTGTCCCACCGGGAGAGCCGGCGCCGCCACGGGGACGGGCGGCGCCTCCGGAGCGAGGGCCTGGCCCCCGCCGGGGACGTGGTGGCCCCGACAGGGTCACCGCCGTCCCCGACGGGCTTCACGGCAGGAGAGTCCAGCGTCATGGTGGAGGGTCAGCCCAACCGCTCGACGTCGGCCAGGAAGGACTGCCAGGCCTCGTCGGCCGACTCCTTGCCCTCGTCCACGCGCTGGATGGCCTGCTGGAACGCGGTGTTGATGTCGGCGAACTTCGGACCCTTGTGGGGGATGAACTCGATCGCCTCGGCGCGCTCGGCCAGGATCTGCCCGGTCGGTGCGTCGTTGAAGAACGCGTTGGTGCTCTCGAGCAGCACCGGGTCCTCCAGCGCGTCGTTCTGGCTCGGGAAGGTGCCCTTCGCCTCGAACGCCTTGATCTGCTGCTCCGGAGCGGTCAGCCACTCGGCCAGGGCCTGGGCCTCCTCCGGGTGCTCGCCCTGCACCGGGACGGTGAGGTAGGAGCCACCCCAGAGTCCGGCGCCGCCGGGGAAGACGTTGGCGATGTCCCAGCCCTCGACGCCCTCGGCGTTGCCCTCGATCACACCGAGCATCCAGCCGGGGCACGCCATGGTGGCGAAGCCGTCGTTCTGGAACGTCGCGGTCCAGTCCTCGCTCCACTGCACGAGCCTGGTGGACAGCCCCTCGTCGGCCAGCGAGGTCACGGTGTCGAAGACCTCCTTGACCTCGGGGTTGTCGGCGGCGATGACGGTGTTGTCCTGGTCCTCGAAGGAGTACTCCACCTGGTTGATCATCGCCTGCGCGGTGGCGCCCGAGGCGTCGTACCACGCGACGTCCGGGACCTTCTTGACGAAGTCGCGACCGGCCTGGAAGTAGTCGTCCCAGCTCGTGAAGAGCTTGGCCACCTCCTCGCGGTCGGTCGGCATGCCGGCCTTCTCGAAGAGGTCGGCGCGGTAGCAGATGCCCTCCGGGCCGATGTCGGTGCCGTAGCCGATCAGCGCACCGTCCTCGGTGGTGGCGGCCTCGGTCTTCCAGTCGAGCCAGCGGCCCTCGACCTCGGGGTCGGAGAGGTCGACGAACGCGTCGGACTCCTCCATGAGCGCGGCCAGCCAGTCGACCTCGATGGCCTCGATGTCGGAGAGGCCCGAGCCGGCCGCCAGCTTGGTGTAGAGGTTGTCCTGGTGCTCGTTGGCCGTGCCGGCCTTCTTCTGCTCCACCACGACCTCGTCCTGCATCGCGTTGTACTCCTCGATGAGCTCCTCGTAACCGAACTCGTTGAAGGTCGCGACGGTCAGCTTGATCTTGCCGTCCTCGGTCGCGCCCTCGGAGTCGCCGCCGCACGCGGCAGCCGTCATCGTGAGAGTGAGCGCCATCAGGGCGCCCGTGACGAGCCGTGCTCGTCGAGTGTTGGGTGTGTGCACCACTGCTCTCCTGCCGTCCTGCGGGGAACGCCGGACGGTTGTCCGGCTGGGTCATTGGACCGGGTGTAAGTGTGAGAGCGCTTCCACACCGGCCTGCGGTTCACCATGACATCGGTCACACCGTCTGTCAACGGACCGCTAGATCACGGTTCGGCAAAGTGTGAGAGCGCTTCCACTAGACGCGTACGCCCGGGCGTCGTACGGTGATGGCCAACCCCGGCCGCCCGTGCGTCGGGAGGTTGGACGGAGGGACCCCCATGGCATCGGTGCGATTCGTTGGAGCCAGTCGGCGCTACCCCGGCGCGGAGCGCCCGGCGGTCGACGCGCTCGACCTCGAGATCGAGGACGGCGAGTTCATGGTGCTGGTCGGGCCCTCGGGCTGCGGCAAGTCCACCTCGCTGCGGATGCTGGCCGGCCTGGAGGAGTGCACGGCAGGCTCGATCATGATCGGCGACCGCGACGTCACCGACGACGTGCCCAAGGACCGCGACATCGCGATGGTCTTCCAGAACTACGCGCTCTACCCGCACATGTCGGTCGCCGACAACATGGGCTTCGCCCTCAAGGTCGCCCGCGTCGGCAAGGAGGAGCGCGACCAGCGGGTGCAGGAGGCGGCCCGCCTGCTCGGCCTCGAGGACTACCTCGACCGAAAGCCCAAGGCGCTCTCCGGCGGCCAGCGCCAGCGGGTCGCGATGGGCCGGGCGATCGTGCGCCAGCCCGAGGTATTCCTGATGGACGAGCCGCTGTCCAACCTCGACGCCAAGCTCCGCGTCTCCACCCGCACCCAGATCGCCGCCCTCCAGCAGCGGCTCGGCGTCACCACCGTCTACGTCACCCACGACCAGGTCGAGGCGATGACGATGGGCGACCGGGTCGCGGTGATGAAGGACGGCCTGCTCCAGCAGGTCGACACCCCCCTGGCGCTCTACGACCGGCCGGCCAACCTCTTCGTCGCCGGCTTCATCGGCTCCCCCGCGATGAACCTCCTCCCCGCCAAGGTCTCCGACGGTGACGCGTGGGTGGGCGACCTCCGGGTGCCGCTCGAGCGCGACGTCGCGGCCCGGGCCACCGGTGACGTGACGCTCGGGGTGCGCCCGCACGCCTGGCACCTGGGGTCCCCCTCGTCCGATCAGGGCTTCGCCGTCACGGTGACGGTGGTCGAGGAGCTCGGCGCCGACGCCTTCCTCTACGCCGTCCCCGACGACCCGTCGCTCGCCGGCGACATCAGCCAGGCCGTCGTACGCCTCGAGGGTCGGCCCCAGCTCGCCAAGGGTGAGCAGGTGCGCCTCGTCATCGACCCGGGCGCGGTCCACGTCTTCGACACCGAGTCCGGGACGCGGCTCTCGGCCTGAGCTCGGGTCGGTCTGGTCGTGGGCGCAACTGGCGGCGTACGACATCCCGCTCAGGCGCCACCCGGGTCGCGGCCACAACTGGCGGCGCACGACGCCTCCCCGGGCTCCGGAGCTGTCGTCCCTCGCCAGTTGCCCGGAGGCCCTGTCGACCCCTGTCGTCTCCCGCCGGGTCCGGCCACAACTGGCGGCGTACGACGTCCTTCCCCGGCTCCGGAGCTGTCGTCCCTCGCCAGTTGCCCGGAGGCCCCGTCGACCCCTGTCGTCTCCCGCCAGCTGCCCGGAGGCCCCGTCGACCCCTGTCGTCTGACGCCGGGTCCGGCCACAACTGGCGGCGTACGACGGTGCGGCTCCGACGACGGCGAGCACAGCGAAGGCAGTCCGATCGCCGATCCCCGGCCGGCACGCCCAGCACGGCCCGGCCGGCCACGAACTGCCTCGTTCGTGCCCGCGATCGACCGGGCACTTCAGTGCACCAGACCCCGTGACGTCGTGATCAGCGGAAGGCCAGGGCCCCGTCGTCGATCGCCCCGCGCCGGATGGTGCGCATGTCGTGGAAGTAGTTCTGCTTGAGCTTCCACGGCTCGACGTCGCCCTGCTTGGGCAGGGTGTCGATGACCCGCAGCACGTAGCCCGCCGCGAAGTCCATGAACGGCTGCTCGCCGATCGACGCGTCCGGCACCGGCACGGCGGAGCGGAGCCCGTGGGCGTCCAGGTACGAGAGCAGCCGACAGACGTACTCCCCCACCAGGTCGGCCTTGAGCGTCCAGGAGGCGTTGGTGTAGCCGATCGTGTAGGCGAAGTTGGGGATCCCGCTGAGCATCAGCGCCTTGTAGGCCATCGTCTCGGGCAGCTCGACGCGCCGGCCGTCGACGTCGAAGGTCATCCCGCCGAAGGCCTTGAGCTGCAGCCCGGTCGCGGTCACCACGATGTCGGCCTCGAGCTCACGCCCCGACGCCAGCCGCACACCGGTGGGGGTGAACGTCTCGATCGTGTCGGTCACGACCTCGGCACGACCGTCCTTGATCACCCGGAACAGGTCGCCGTCGGGCACCAGGCAGAGGCGCTGGTCCCACGGGTCGTAGGTCGGCCTGAAGTGGGTGTCGACGTCGTAGCCCTCGGGCAGCCGCTTGGCGTTCTCCTTGCGGATGAAACCGCGCATCGTCCCCGGCCGGCGCCGGCTCAGCTGGAAGAGCCCGGTCGAGACGCCGACGTTTTTCCAGCGGGTCGCTGCGTAGGCGAGCTTCTCGGGCAGCACCTTCTTGAGCCGCTGCGCGACCTTGTCCTCGGCGGGGAGCGAGAGGATGTACGTCGGGGAGCGCTGCAGCATGGTCACGTGGCCGGCCCCCGACTCGGCCAGCGCCGGGACGAGCGTCACGGCCGTGGCACCGGAGCCGATCACGACGACCTTCTTGCCGGTGTGGTCGAGGTCCTCGGGCCAGTGCTGCGGGTGGATGACCTGCCCGCCGAACGAGTCCTCCCCGGGGAAGTCCGGCCGGTAGCCCTGCTCGTAGTCGTAGTAGCCGGTGGTCGCCCACAGGAAGTGGCAGGTCATCTCGCTGGACTCGCCGTCGCTGTGCTCGATGGTCACCGTCCACGTCGCGGTGTCGCTGTCCCACGACGCCGCGCGGGCGTCGTACCCATAGCGGATGTGCTCGTCGATGCCGTACTCCCGCGCGGTCTCGCGCACGTAGGCGAGGATCGACGGCCCGTCGGCGAGGGCCTTGTCGCCGCGCCACGGCTTGAAGCGGTAGCCGAGGGTGAACATGTCGGAGTCGGAGCGGATCCCGGGATAGCGGAAAAGGTCCCACGTGCCGCCGCTGGCCGCGCGCCGCTCGAGGACGGCGTACGACCGGCCGGGGTGCTCGCGGGTGAGCTGGGCCGCTGCCCCGATGCCGGACAGGCCGGCTCCGATGATGAGTACGTCGACGTGGTCGGACATGGCTCTCCTTCTCGCGGATCGTGCCGGGTCGGGGCGGACCGGGCGGGTGCAGGTCTAGGGGCGGGCGTGCAGCTCGACGAAGCGGGCCAGCAGCCGGACGGGCTCGGTGACCATCGCCTCGCGGGCGGCCGCCTTGAGGGACTCCTGCTCGTGCGGCTCGTAGTAGCCGTGTGCGCTGTAGGCGTCGATCCGGTCGCAGATCGCGACGGCATCGAGCTCGGGGTGGAACTGGGTGGCGTAGACGTTGCGGCCGATCCGGAAGGCGTGCACCGGGCAGGTGTCGGTGGAGGCGAGGAGCACCGCGCTCCCGGGCAGCCGGGACACCGCCTCCTTGTGGCCGAGGTAGGCGTCGAACACCTCCGGCAGCGCGCCGAAGAGCGGGTCCTCGGCGCCCTCGGCGCTCAGCCGCACGGGCAGCGCGCCGATGGGCTCGCCGTACGTCCGGTCCACGGTGCCCCCGTCGAGGGTGCCGAGCACGCCGATGCCGTAGCAGGCCCCGAGGAAGGGGAAGTCGAGCTCGACCACGCGGATCGCCAGGTCGTTGAGCTCGGCCTCGACGCGGCGCTGCACGGGCGACTTCGCGTCGTCGGGGTCGGAGACGTTGAAGGGTCCGCCGCCGAGGATGATCCCGGACAGGTCCTCGAGCTCGATCCAGCCCAGGGGCGAGGCCTCGAGCCGGACGCGCACGAGCTCGTCGGGGCGCAGCCCGGTGCCGGCGAGGACGCCGTCGTACTCCTGCTGGGCGACGTCGTCCTCGGCGCGGGTGCCGAGGAAGAGGAAGGGTTTCATCGTGCTCAGTTCTCGTGCGGGGCCTGGGTCGCGGCGCCGCTGGCCAGGAGCGCGTCGACGTCGTCGATGCCCCAGGCGGTGAGCGCCTCGCGGGTGTGGGCGCCGGGTCCCCCGGGCGCGGTGCCGAGCGTCGCAGGCGTGCGGGAGAAGCGCGGCGCGGGGGCGGGCTGGGTGGTGCCGTCCCGCTCGACGAAGGTGCCACGGGCGGCGAGGTGCGGGTGGTGCGGGGCGTCGGCGAGGGGTACGACGGGCGCGACGCAGGCCTCGGTGCCGTCGAAGAGCGCGCTCCACTCCGCCTGGGTGCGCTCCTTGAACCTCGCGGTGAGCGCCTCCCGGATCGCCGGGAAGTTGGCGGGGTCGTCGCGGTCGGGGAGGTCGAGCTCGAGGAGGCGGACCAGCTCGGCGTAGAACTGCGGCTCCAGCGGGCCGACGCTCATGTGCCGGCCGTCGGCCGTCTCGTAGAGGTCGTAGTAGGGCGTGCCACCGTCGAGCAGGCCGGACGCGCGCCGGCCGGTGTCGAGCCCGAGCGCGGCGAAGGTGCTGGCCATCGCGTTGAGGTGGGCGGTGCCGTCGACGATCGCGGCGTCCACGACCTGACCCTGCCCGCTGACCCTCGCCTCGAGGAGCGCGGCGAGGATGCCGATGACGAGGTAGGTCGAGCCGCCGCCGAAGTCGCCGAGCAGGTTGGTCGGGAAGTGCGGGCGCACCGGGTCCTGGCCGAGGCCGTGGAGGGCGCCGGTGATGGCGACGTAGTTCATGTCGTGGCCGGCGGTGCGGGCCCACGGACCGTCCTGGCCCCAGCCGGTCATCCGGCCGTAGACCAGCCGCGGGTTGCGCGCGTGGCACTCGTCGGGCCCGAGGCCGAGGCGCTCGATGGCGCCGGGGCGCATCCCCTCGACGAGCACGTCGGCCTGCTCGACCAGGTCGAGGACGGTGGCCACGGCGTCGGGGTGCTTGAGGTCGAGGGCGACGCTCGGGCGGCCGCGGGTGAGCACGTCGTGGCGCCCCGCGCCGAGCATGTCGCCGCCCTTGCGGTCGACCCGGATCACGTCGGCGCCGAGGTCGGCCAGGATCATGCAGGCGTGCGGCCCGGGGCCGATGCCGGCGATCTCGACGACCTTGATGCCCCGCAGCGGACCCGTCCCCTGCCCGAGTGGCTCGCTCATGCGCCGATCATGACAGAACTGGTGTCAGCGTCGCGCGCTTCAGTCGCAGCACGCCACCTTTGGCACACTGCCCGCATGCGCACCGCCCTCGCGACTGCAGTCCTGACCGTGGCCCTGGCCGCCTGCTCGGCGAGCACCACCATCAGCGCCGACTCGCTCGAGGACCAGCTGGCCGACGCCCTGGAGAAGGACGTGGGGCAGCGACCCGACAAGGTGGAGTGCTCCGGCGACCTCGAGGGCGAGGTCGGCGCCGAGCAGCGCTGCAGCCTGACCGCCGGCCCCGACGAGCTCGGCGTGGACGTCACCGTCACCGAGGTCGACGGGACCGACGTCGACTTCGACTACGTCGTGGACCAGATGCCGTGATCGATGAGGAGCTCCTCGGGGCGGTGGCCGCGGCCGCGCAGGGGTCGCCGTATGCCGTGACCCGGACCCACGAGGGCTTCGACGTTGCCCTCGACATCGCCGACGACCACTGGTGGACGCTGCTGGGCAAGGCCGGGCTGCGCAAGACCTACGTCCACCACGTCGCCGCACCGGGCGACGGCACCTTCGCCGTCACCGACGACTCCCGCACCGTGGAGTGGGTCGGCGGCGTGCCGCGGCTCTCCGCACAGGCCGAGCGGGTCCACGGCCGCGTCCGGGAGCTCGGGGTGGAGAAGGCCTGGGGCGTCCGCGAGGACGGCACCATCGGCACGGTGGTCGACTACCGCTTCAGCTCCGCGGAGGGCCGCGACCTGGTCACCGCCGTGGCGAAGCAGCTCGGGCGCACCGAGAGGCGCGCCCCCGCGGAGAAGATCGGGCTGGTGTTCGCCGGGGTCGCGCTGGTCGGCGCTGTGGTCACGGCCGTGACGCTGCTGATCCTGTTCTTCCTCGGGAAGTTCTGAGCCGGGAGGTCCGGCTTGGTTGCGGTGAAGTCCCCGCTCAGCCGGGGACTCCGTCACCGTGTGCCCGGTGCAACGCCCCTACGGTGTCCGACTCGCCGACACAGTGCTGCGTCACACCACCTTGCAACTCGTTGCATAGGTCTGCCACGATCCTCCGGTGGCCCTCGAACACGCGCTCCTCGTCGCCCTGCGCGAGCAGCCCGCGTCCGGCCTCGACCTCGCGCGGCGCTTCGAGAAGTCGATCGGCTTCTTCTGGCACGCCACCCACCAGCAGATCTACCGCGTCCTTGCCCGCATGGAGGGCGACGGCTGGGTCACCGTCGAGACCGTCGGCCAGACCGGCCGACCGGACAAGAAGGTGTACGCCGTCTCTGCCGCCGGCAGGCAGGTCCTCACCGACTGGCTGGCCGAGCCGATGGGCTCGGAGACCTTCCGCAGCGAGCTGGCCGTCAAGCTGCGCGGGGCGTCGTACGGCGATCGCGCGACGCTGCTGCGGCACGTCGCCGACGCGCGGGCCGACCACGAGACCCGGCTGGCGCACTACCGCCAGCTGGAGGCCGTGATGCCGAGCCACGCGACCGGGCTCGAGCTCGACCAGCTCCTCGTCCTGCGCGGCGGGATCGGGCTGGAGCAGTTCTGGATCACCTGGCTCACCGACTACCTCGACGCGCACGGTTTCGAGGCTCGCTCCGCTCGCACCTCAACCACCGAGACAGCCCCCACCGAAGAAGAGGCACTCCGATGACGTCCTACCCGCACCTCCTCGAGCCGATCACCCTCGGCAACCTGACCCTGCGCAACCGCGTGGTCATGGGCTCGATGCACACCGGCCTCGAGGACTACCCGTGGGACATCGACAAGCTGGGGGCCTACTTCGCCGAGCGCGCCCGCGGCGGCGCCGGCCTGATCGTGACCGGCGGCTACGCGCCCAACAAGCGCGGCTGGCTCAAGCCCTTCGCCTCCGAGATGACCACGCGGCTGCAGGCCATCCGGCACCAGCGGGTGACCGGAGCGGTGCACGAGGCCGGTGGCGCGATCGCCCTGCAGATCCTGCACGCGGGCCGTTACGGCTACCACCCGTTCTCCGTCGGGGCCTCGTCGATCAGGTCGCCGATCACCCCCTTCAGCCCGAGCGCCCTGTCGACCAAGGCGGTCGACAAGACGGCCTCCGACTTCGCGAACGCCGCACGCCTGGCGCAGAAGGCGGGCTACGACGGCGTCGAGATCATGGGCTCCGAGGGCTACCTGATCAACCAGTTCCTCGCCACCCGCACCAACCACCGCACCGACCGGTGGGGCGGCAGCGCGCGCAACCGGATGCGCTTCCCCGTCGAGATCGTGCGGCGCACGCGCGAGGCGGTCGGCGAGGGCTTCCCGATCATGTACCGGATCTCGCTGCTCGACCTCGTCGAGGGCGGCCAGACGTGGGACGAGGTCGTCGAGCTGGCGGGCAAGCTCGAGGAGGCCGGCGTCACCGTCTTCAACACCGGCATCGGCTGGCACGAGGCGCGTGTCCCCACGATCATCACGCAGGTCCCGCGTGCCGCGTGGGCGAGCGTCACGGCGCGGCTGACCGAGGTCGTCGACGTGCCGGTGTGCGCGTCCAACCGGATCAACACCCCGGAGCTGGCCGAGGAGATCATCGCCTCCGGGCAAGCCGACATGGTGTCGATGGCGCGGCCGTTCCTGGCTGACCCGGCCTTCGTCGCCAAGGCGCTCGACGACCGCGCCGACGAGATCAACACCTGCATCGCCTGCAACCAAGCCTGCCTCGACCACACCTTCAGCAACCGG
Source organism: Nocardioides sp. Soil777 (assembly GCF_001428425.1). Lineage (NCBI taxonomy): Bacteria > Bacillati > Actinomycetota > Actinomycetes > Propionibacteriales > Nocardioidaceae > Nocardioides > Nocardioides sp. Soil777. The sequence continues at coordinate 102,161 of NZ_LMSN01000020.1, read as the reverse complement.
CGCGCGTCCTGCCTGGTCAACCCCCGCGCCTGCCACGAGACCGAGCTGGTGCTGATGCCGACCCTGCGTCCGGCGACGGTCGCCGTCGTGGGTGCCGGCCCGGCCGGCCTGGCCGCCGCGGTCAACGCCGCCGAGCGCGGCTTCACGACCACCCTCTTCGAGAAGCACGCCGAGCTGGGCGGCCAGTTCCGACTCGCCATGCAGGTCCCCGGCAAGGAGGACTTCGCCGACACGCTGCGCTACTTCACCCGTCGCCTCGAGGTGCTCGGCGTGGACGTGCGGACCTCGACGGAGGCCTTGGCGGCCGACCTCGCGGCGTACGACCACGTCGTCGTGGCCAGCGGCGTCGTCCCGCGCATCCCCGTCATCGAGGGCATCGACCACCCCAAGGCCGTGTCGTACGCCGCGGTGCTCGACGGCTCCGTGACCGTCGGCAAGCGGGTGGCCGTGATCGGCGCCGGCGGCATCGGCGTCGACGTGAGCCACTTCCTCGCCCACGACCCGAGCGAGACGGTCGAGGACTGGTACGCCCACTGGGGCGTCGGCGACCCGACCCTCAACCCGGGCGGGCTGACCGAGGCCAAGCCGCGCACACCGGCTCGCGACGTCACGCTCGTCCAGCGCAAGGCCACGCCCATCGGCATCGGCCTCGGCAAGACGTCGGGCTGGGCGCACCGCGCGGTGCTCAAGCAGTCGGGCGTCACCCAGGTCATCGGCGCGACGTACGACCGGATCGACGACGCCGGCCTGCACATCACCGTCGACGGCACCCCGCGCGTGCTCGACGTCGGCCACGTCGTCATCTGCGCCGGGCAGGAGTCCGTGCGCGACCTGTACGACGTCCTCGACCACCGCAGCGTCCACCTCATCGGCGGCGCTGACGTGGCCGCCGAGCTCGACGCCAAGCGGGCGATCAAGCAGGGGACCGAGGTCGTCGCGGCGCTCTGAGGTGAGTGACTCCCCAGACCGACGTAGCGTCGTGCCCATGTGGCGCTCCCTCCCGCACCCGGGCCGACCGGTCCTCGCCGCCGCCGGCGTCCGTTCCCGTGCGCGCGAGCACCCGGACACCTCGCCCCTGGCGTCGCCGACGGGACCGCCGTCCACGTGGACGGCGCTCGGCGAGCTCGGCTCCGCCCTCGCCGCCGTCCGGCTGGTGGGGGCCGTGCCCCGCCTGGCCACGGCTCCCCGCGGCGACGGCCACCTGGTGGTGGACATCCCGGGGTGGCGGGCTCCCGAGGTCACCGGTGCGCCGCTGCGCGCCTACCTGCGGGCACTGGGCTACGACGCCCGCGGCTGGGGCTTCGGCACCAACCTGGGCGACCCCCGCCGTGACGTCGAGCGGCTGGCCGCGCGGGTGCTCGACCTCGTCGACCAGGAAGGCGCGGCCGCCTCGTTGGTCGGGTGGAGCCTCGGCGGCGTCATCGCCCGCGAGGTGGCTCGCCGTCATCCCGACGCCGTACGACGCGTCATCACCTACGGCACGCCGGTGGTCGGCGGACCGGCCCACACCACCATCGCGCGCGCCCAGGCCGGCGGCACCCGGCGGGTCACCCGCCGACTCGACCCCGCGGCACCCATCCGGGTGCCGCTCACCGCCGTCTTCTCCCAGCGGGACGGGATCGTCTCCTGGCAGGCGTGCATCGACCGCTCCACCCCGGGCGTGGAGCACGTCGAGGTGTCCTCGACCCACATCGGCATGGGCGTCGACCCGGACGTCTGGGCGGTCGTCGCCGACCGGCTCGCCCGCGACCCGGCCTGACCCGCCGAGGACCGGGCTGCCCGGGCGGACCCGCTCCCGGATCGACCCCGGCACGGCATCATGGCCGCATGACCACTCCCGAGGTGACCGCGGCCGGCGTCGACGACCGGGCCCTGCGGTCCCTGAAGGGATGGAACCTCGGCCTCACGGTGCTCCACCTGGGCCAGGCGGTCGCGGTGGTGGTGCTGGCGACCGACTTCGCGATCACCATCACCCGGTCGCTGCCCACCGGCCCCCCGGGTACGCCGACCGCGTCGCCGGAGGCGCTCTTCGACCTCCCGATCGGTGTCGCCATCGCGGCGTTCCTCGTGCTCGCCGGGCTCGACCACCTGCTGACGGCGACTGCCCTGCGGCGTACGTACGAGCGCGACCTCCTCGGCGGGATCAACCGGTTCCGGTGGGTGGAGTACTCGTTCAGCGCCACGATCATGGTCGTCCTGATCGCCCTCTACTCGGGCATCGACGGGATCTCCGCGCTCATCGGGATCATCGGCGCCAACGTGGCGATGATCCTCTTCGGCTGGCTCCAGGAGTCCGCCAACCCACCGGGCAGCCCGTCGGTGACGATGAAGCCGTTCTGGTTCGGCTGCGTCGCGGGCGCCGCACCGTGGGTGGCGATCGGCTACAACCTCGTCGCTGCCGAGGAGGTCCCCGGCTTCGTCGTCGGCATCTTCGTCTCGCTGTTCGTCTTCTTCAACAGCTTCGCGCTCAACCAGTGGTTGCAGTACCGACGGGTCGGGCCGTGGCGCAGCTACGCGTTCGGCGAGCGGGCCTACCTGGTGCTCAGCCTCGTCGCGAAGTCCGCCCTCGCCTGGCAGATCTTCGGCGGCTCGCTGGCGTCCTGACGTCGTCGCGAAGACGGCCATAGGCTGTGGCCCCAGGAACGCCACCCACTCATCCCGAGGAGTCCCATGCGCAGCGACCTGTTCGGCGAGAACCTCGAGTCAGGCACCACCGACCGCTTCACGTTGCAGAACTCCCGCATGTTGCGGGTCGCACTCGACGGGGACGTGATGGCGCGGCAGGGGTCGATGGTCGCCTACCAGGGAGAGGTCGACTTCGCCTACCAGGGCTCGGGCGGCATGGGCAAGCTGTTCAAGAAGGCGTTCACCGGCGAGGGCATGTCGCTGATGAAGGTCACCGGTCGCGGTGACGTCTTCCTGGCCGACGACGCCATGGAGATCCACCTGGTCAACCTCGACGGCGACGCGCTGACGGTCAACGGCAGCAACGTCCTCGCCTTCGACTCCTCGCTCACGTGGGACATCAAGCGGGTCGAGGGAGCGTCGATGATGGCCGGCGGTGTCTTCAACACCACGTTCACCGGCACCGGGACGGTCGCGATCACCTCGCACGGCACGCCCGTGGTCCTCGACGTCGACGCACCCACGTACGCCGACATCCAGGCGGCCGTCGCCTGGTCGACGTCGCTCACCACGAGCGTGCGGCGTACGGCGGGAGCGAGCGCGCTCATCGGCCGCGGATCCGGTGAGGCGTTCCAGCTCGTCTTCGCCGGCCAGGGCTTCGTCGTCGTCCAGGCCAGCGAGGGCCGCGTCGCGCCGCCGCACACCCACTGAGCGACCTGCCGCCCCGAGCGGCGCCTAGCGCCCGATGGCCAGCGACCGGCGATCGAGCCACCGCGGCACGGACGCCCGGTATGCCTCGTAGTCGGCGCCGAAGTTGGCGAGCAGGGCGGGCTCCTCGGCGGCGATCTGCAAGCGGTCGATCACCAGCACGAAGGCAACGACCGGGAGCGCGCCGGCCCATGCCCCGCGGCGTACGGCGTTGGCGACCAGCAACCCGACCATGCCCACGTACATGGGGTTGCGAGTGACGGCGTTGACGCCGGTCGTGACGAGCACGACGGCGCGCGACGGGTCGAGGGGGTCGACCGTGGTGCCTTGTCGACGGAACTGCGATGCGGACGCGGCGGCCAGTCCTGCGGAGGTCGCGGCGACGGCCCCGGCCACCAGGGCACGTGCGGCGGACGGCCGAGGCGTGTCGGGGGTCAGTACCCGTTGGGCGAAACCCGCGGCCAGGGCCAGGACCGGCGGAGGCAGACGCTTCACCCGCTCACCCTGCCACTTTCGCTGCCGGTCGTCGACGCCCCCGGGCCGCCCTTGCGGGCCTTGCCGCCCCTCGGGGCCGCTGGTACGTTCCACCCCAGCATCGTGTTCCCGATCACTCGGGAACCCCACCCCAGACCTCCGGTGGCTCGTCATCTACGACCTGGAGGGGTGGCCGTGCTCTTGACCCGACGGACGCCTGCAGGCCCGCTCGTTCCCTGACTGGACGATGCCTCATCACGCCTGCTCCGGACGCGCGCTCGACGCGGCGCCCGAGCGCGCCGTCCTGGTCGACCACGGGGTGACCAGGACATCGACAACCCACTCCTGGAGGCCCTGGCACATGACTGACATCCTCAACATCGACTCGGATCGCGCCCTCGTCGAGCAGGCCAAGGGGGCGATCATGCTCCGCTACGGCGTCGGCTCCTACGAGTCGCTGGCCGCCATGATCCGGTGGGCGCGCGAGGCAGACACCCCCCTCGAGGACGTGGCTCGCGCCCTGGTCAAGGGCATCTGCCAGGGGCGCGTCACCCCGGAGACCCAGGGGATCGTGCGCTGGCTCGAGCAGCGCCTCCGCGCCGACATCGCAGCAGCACCCGACCCGGTCCCGGAGGTGACGCTGCGTCGCAACCTGACCGAGCGGCGCGCACCCGCGGGGGCGGATCGATCACCGGCTACCGCCCCGACGCAGTGGCGCTACACCTCGGCCGTGCACGCGGCCCGTTCCCTGGGCCGCGCCTAGCCGGCCCGCGGCCAGACGGAACCGCCCCGAGCAAGACGTCCCGGACGGCCACGGCCTTTCGACCCTGACGTCTCCGGTCCCAGGTCGGCACCATGAAGCCATGGCCAGCAACCAGCGGATCAGCTCCACCGAGCAGCTCGAGGCCCTCGGGCAGGCAGTGATCACGACCGACCCCGCCGGGGTGGTCCTCTTCTGGAACCCTGCGGCCGAGGAGCTCTACGGCTGGACGGCGCAGGAGGCGATCGGCCGCAACATCGCCGAGCTCAGCGTGCCCGAGGTGGGGCAGGATGTCGCCGCCGAGATCATGGCCGCCCTCCGGGACGGGGTCCCGTGGTCCGGCGGGTTCCCCGTGCGCCGCAAGGACGGCACCCTGTTCCCTGCCCTGGTGACCGACTCCGGCATCTACCGGGACGGGAACCTCGTCGGAATCATCGGCGTCTCCATCAACCTCGGGACCGCCCTGCGGCCCCTCCTCGAACGCTCCACCGACGCGGCACTGGTGCTGCGCAGTGACGCCGTGATCACCTACGCGAGCCCCGCCGTGGAACTGCTGTTCGGTTGGGAGCAGGACGCGCTCATGGGCACCTCCATCGTCCCGCTGCTGCACGAGGAGGACCGCGCCGCTCTGGCGGCTCTGCTGGAGGACGTCGTCGCCCACCCGGGCGTGCACACCCCCGTCGAGGTGCGGGTGCAGGCGTGGCACGACTGGAGGTGGGCGGAGGCCGCCTTCACCAACCTGCTCGACGACCCGACGGTGCGGGGCGTCGTGTGCAACCTGCGCCCCAGCCCGGCGCGGGTGGCGCAGGAAGTGGCCGAGCTGCGAGCCAGACAGCTCGAGACCGCCCTGCAGTCGCGGCTCGTGATCGAGCTCGCCAAGGGGTACCTCGTCGGCCGCGACGGGGTGACGCCGGACGAGGCCTTCGCGTCGCTGCGCTCCTACGCGCGGTCCCACCACCTCACCGTCCACGACGTGTGTCGGAGCGTCGTGGGCGGCGAGCCGCTCATCGCACCGCCGACCGGGTGACGTGCACCTGGACGCCCCGTGACCCCGGTCAGGCGCCCAGGGTGTGGGGCCTCACCTGCTCGGGCTCGAGGATCGGCTCAGGCCGCGCCTCCTCGACCCGGGCCTCCTCGGCCGGACGCGCCTGCTTCTGCTCGGCGGTGAAGGCCGACGTCACGGTCCGCATCGCCTCGCTGAGCTCACCGGGGATGACGAAGTAGCCGTTGCCGTGCTCGGCGAGGCGGGGCAGCATCTCGAGGTACTTGTAGGCCAGCACCTGCGGGTCGGCGTCGTTGTCGTGGACCGCCTGGAAGACCCGCTCCAGGGCCTTCGCCTCGCCGTCGGCCTCGAGGATCTTCGCCTGCTGGCGGCCCTCCGCCTCGAGGATCAGCTTGTTGCGGGTGCCCTCCGCGGTGAGGATCAGCGACTGGCGATGACCTTCGGCCTGGAGGATCACCGCGCGCTTGTCGCGCTCGGCGCGCATCTGCTTCTCCATCGCCTCCTGGATGCTGCGCGGCGGGTCGATGGCCTTGATCTCCACCCGGTTGACCCGGATGCCCCACTTGCCGGTGGCCTCGTCCAGCACCTCACGCAGCCGGATGTTGATCGTCTCGCGGGAGGTCAGCGTGCTCTCGAGGTCCATCGACCCGATGAGGTTGCGCAGGGTGGTGACGGTGAGCTGGTCGATCGCCTGGAGGTAGTTGTTCACCCCGTACGCCGCCGCCCGCGGGTCGGTGATCTGGTAGTAGAGGACGGTGTCGATGGCGACCACCAGGTTGTCCTCGGTGATCACCGGCTTGGGCTGGCTGGTGTAGACGGTCTCCCGGACGTCGAGCTTGGTGTTGACCCGGTCGACCAGCGGGATGAGCAGGTTGAGCCCGGGCTGCAGTGTGCGCTGGTAGCGACCGAACCGCTCGATGTTGTAGCGCCGCGCCTGCGGCACGATCCGGATGGCGGAGGCCACCACCAAGGCGACCAGCACCGCCAGGATGGCGATCGGGATCCACAGCTCCATCGGTCTCACGCTTCTCTCGGTCGGATTTCGGGCAGCGGCTCGCTGGGGTGCACCAGGGCGGTGGCCCCGTCGATCTCGTAGACGTCGACCCGGATGCCCGCCGGGATGACGAGGCTCTCGTCGTACGACCGGGCCGACCAGTCCTCGCCCGAGAGGTGCACGAGACCGCCGGTCGCACTGACCTCGCGGGTGACCAGCGCCGAGCGGCCGATCAGGGCGTCGCTGCCGTCACGGGACAGCGGCGGGAGCGCCAGGTGTCGTTGGGCGATGGGCCGGATCGCCACGAGGGCGATGCCGCCCGTGACGGCGAAGGCCAGGAGCTGGACGACGACCGGCGCGCCCAGGCCGGCGGCGATCGCGGCGACGAGGGCCGCCCCCGCCAACAGGCCGAACGCCAGCGTCAGCGTGAGGACTTCCACCACGCCGAGGAGAAGGGCGATTGCCAGCCAGGCGTACGGCCACATGTGACGGTTCCATCCGGGAAGGATGTGCTCCCAGCGTACTGCCGCCAGGCGCAGATCGGCGGGGGTACTAGGACCAACGTCCAATGGCGACCCGTTCCTCACCAGGGACACGCTCGGAGGCCTGGACGGCGGACCCCACACGCCGCAGAGCGGAGCGTCGAGATGAGCACAGCAGGACTGCACCACCACCGAGGATGGGTACGCCGCCTGGTCGCGCCGATGGTCGTCGCGCTCGGCGCCGCGACGATGACCGCCGGCGTGCTCGCCGTCCCCGCCACCGCCGCGAGCTCGGACGCGTGCACGGGCGGCGGTTTCCGGCTGGTCAACCTGACGACCGGTGCCACGGTGGCCTCGAGCCCGACCGAGGGCACCGTCTCGGCCGCAGCCCTCGGGGAGCGCTTCGGCGTGCGGGGCGTCTACAACCAGTTCGACGTACGCGCCTCCGACTTCGCCGTCCTGGACTACGCCTTCACGGGTGCCGCCAACGAGGAGGACATGACCGGCGGCCGGTTCACCCCGGTGTGGGCCAGCAAGGTGCCGGACCACCGGGGCGCGACGCTCACCAGCGGCGTGGAGGTGAGCCTCGACGAGGAGGACCTGGTCATCATGCGCACCGGGTCCGCGGTGTCGATGAAGATCCAGGCCAAGGACTGCGCCCAGGGCGGCATCTTCCAGATGGAGCCGGAGCGCGGGGACGGGCAGACCACGCGGATCGTGCACACCCTCGCCCAGTCGTCCGAGCCCGGGATGACGCCCTTCTTCTTCGACAACACCAACTTCCGCGAGCGCGTCGGCCAATTCCTCGGCGCCGACTGCACCAGCGTCGTCACCGGGCCACCCAGCCAGTTCTGCGTGCAGGTCAACACCCGCACCAACATCGGCAACGACGTGTCCCCCGCCTTTGTCGCCCGCGACAGCGCCCAGGTCGCCGAGCGCGTCGACCAGCCCCAGTGCAACACCGCCACTCCCGTGACCCCGAGCGCCGAGCACTGCGGGAGCCAGTCGATCTGGGACGTCGCCAGCGGCGGCCGGATGGGCTTCGTCACCGGGGAGGACGCCGTCGAGGTGGCCAACCCGCCCACCGACTGCGTCGAGGACTGCCAGGCGCAGAACCAGGTCCGCGGCCGCCTCGCGGTGCTGGGCTTCCCCTTCCCCGTGCCCGCCGGCAGCAGGCTGACGCCCGCCACCGCCGCGGGGCTCCTCCCCGCTCCCCCGTCCCTGCCTGGGTCCCCCTCAACCGGTACGCCGGCCGCGCCCTCCCAGGTGCGTCTGTCAGCGCCGCAGGTGAAGAAGGCCGTGGCCGGTCGAGCGGGTGGCCGTGCCACCGCCACCGCTCGGTGGAAGTCCGTCGCCGGTGCCGCCGCCTACCAGGTCCGCGCGGTGCGGGTCGGAGCTCGGGGCAAGGCGGTCACCTCGGACAAGCTGAGCGGCTCCGCGCGCTCCCGCACGATGGTGCTCAAGCGTGGCACCTACCGATTCAAGATCCGGGCCCTCAATGCCGCCGGTGCCAGCTCCTGGTCGACGATGTCGAACAAGGTGCGCGCCCGCTGAGACGGGCGTCGCGGTCCCGCGCTCTCCCCGGCGCGGGACCGCGTCTTCTTGCGCTTAGAAGGTGGGGCGAACCGCCCAGAAGGACGCAGGCTTGCTACCCCTTCCCAGCGGGGACGCAACCAATGACTTGGGCAACCTGGGGCAGGTTACCGCTGGCTGACGTCGCGGGCCCCTAGGATGGGCCCCCGTGGAGCTCGTCGAGGACATCGCGCTTACTGACGCGCTGGCGAGGTTCCAGGACCGCCTTCGGAGTGGAGCCAGCGCTGGGACTATCGTTCGCGAGTTTGTCACGCACGGAGGTTCTGTCGTCATCGACGACCAAACCTATGCACGCCTTCGCGAGCATGCTGGCGCGGCGTTGCAGGTCTCGCCTAACCAGAATGTGTACTTGGTGGGATCGGCGAAGCTCGGGTTCAGCATCAAGCCCCGCCGGCGCTACGGCTTGTTTGGCGATGACTCGGACGTAGACCTAGCCATCGCCTCCTCCGGACTCTACGAGCGTCTGTGGGGCGAAGTGCGTCGCTACTCGCGAGGCGGCGGCCTGTGGGAAGACGACACACGTGTCCACTTCAAGAACGACCACGCAAATGGCGTGATCAAGCCCTACGTTGTTCCAGACTCTGACGCGATCCCGACGCGGCGAATGTTGTTCGACTTGGAGTCGGAGTTGCAGCGTGTCGGAGGATCCCCCTATCCCGTGACAATCGCCGTTTGGCACAGCATTGACGTGCTTGAGGAGTACCAGACGCTGGCTGTGATGAAGTGTCAGGAGGCACTAGAGCTATGAAGACGACGGCAACGAACAAGAAGGTCCGCGAGCTGATGACCGCCTTGAATGCAGGCTCACTCGTGCCACGCCCCTATTTCCAGCGGCGTCTTGTCTGGACTGCTCCCATCAAGCAGTCTTTCATTAGGACTGTCCTGGAGGGCTACCCGTTTCCAGAGATCTTCCTGTGCGACGGCGATGTCGACCTCACGACTGGGGCGGGCAAGCAGCTGGTCGTTGACGGTCAACAACGCATTACGACACTACACCAGTACTTCACGGCCTCCGACGAACTTCGTTTGGGCGACCTGCCCGCGTACGCAACACTCGAAGATTCTCAGAAACAGGCCTTTCTGGATTACGAGGTAGTTGTGCGAGACCTCGGTCGACTCTCTGAGGGAGAGGTCCAAGAGGTCTTCTATCGGATGAACTCCACGAACTACTCGTTGAATGCGATGGAAGTCAACAATGCGCGGTTTGCTGGCGCACTTAAGACTTACGCGGAAGAAGTCAGCGCTTGGTCGTTCTTCGAAGAACACCGCGTATTCACGACGGTCGATGTTAGGCGAATGAACGACGTACGCTGGTCCCTTACCTTAGTAATTTCCGTGCTTTCCGGTTACTTTAATCGAGACTCCGAGCACGAGGCGTTTCTCCGCAGGTACAACGACGAGTTCCCCGCGCGAGACAAGGTCGACCGCCTGCTCAAGAAGACCGCCGAGATCATCGAGCGCTGCGATCTGGGCGCGACGACGCGGGCATACCAGAAGAACGACCTGCTTACCCTCATGGTAGAGGTCTATAAGAAGGGCCCCGATCAGGTCCTGAACGTCGACGAACTGGGCGAGGACCTCAGATCGTTCTACGCGGCGGTGGATTCAGTTTCGGAGGGGAAGAAGCCCGACCAGTGGGCTGATGATGCGTCCACGTATCACGCAGCAGTGATTTCGGGGAGCAACGAACGTGCTCGCCGACTTCGTCGTGCCGCATCGCTCGGGGATGTACTCGACAAGCATTTCGCATCTGTCGAGCACGCCAGTGGTGCCCAAGATGATGGCACTGCCCCGTAGGTCGCGGCGCGCCTGCAAGGACGGGAGCAGCTGGGTCGCTTTGTCAGCATGTTCCGGCGGAGAGAGTCGTAGATGCGTCACACCGCCGCCTCTCGAGGCAGGTGACGTCGTGACCTATCGGTGTGCGGTCCTACGACGAATCGTTACGCGGCCTCGGTTCCGAGCGAGGAGCATATAGCGGAGCACTGCCCTGCCTCTGGCTGTGCCCAAGCCATCTTGTCCAGTGCGTGCAGCCGCCCGTCCTGGTGGTTGGCGCTTTAAGGGCTTACCAACTGAGCCGGGTAGCTCCGAGCCTACGGGGCGGGGTCACCCGACGAGCTCAAGCCTTCGAGATACTCAAGCATGAGCGTGTTGCCACGGAACCAACCCGCTGCGATGTTGCTCCAAGCGTCGGTGCTGATGTGCCCATCCAGGCGGAACACTTTGCGATAGCGGGAAGCTGACTCCCGCCCGGTGACGAAGTCTTTGCCACAGCGACGTTCGTACTGTTCAGGCGTGTACGCGCGAACGGCGCCGTCGCAGTGAACGAAGATGCCGCGCTCGATGTCTCGAATGGCGTGCAGGTAGCGCAAGAGCCTGTAGCCCCCTTGATTCGAGCCGGATTCGTCCGAAAGCTCCTCGATCTGGACGACCTTATGGCCCTCCTTGTCCATCGCCCAGTTGACGTATAGGCGTGGATACTCGTGCCTTAGCCCGGACTCCGGGTCTGCATGGACTGTGGTGCCGACTTTGTATTGATCGTCGAGCACCGTGGCACTGAGCGGCGGCCCGAACCAGTAGTCGTGCTCAAAATATGAGGTGAACGCAGACTTAGCCATGAAGTGCTGCTCGTTCAAGGCAAGCCGCAGCCGCGCCGCTCCACCCTCGGTCGTCTGGAGCAGCGTCTGGGTCAGAGTGTCGTTGACGTGTCCTGCGAAGTTGCGTCGCAGCAGTCGGTGATAGGGAATGGCTGAGCCGCGGTGGAACAAGACTTGCGCAGTGGCCTCGTATCCAGCGGTGTGCAGGAGTCCGTCGTCATCTGTGTCGCTTAGAAGTTCTGGATGTTCTTTGTACAGCCGAGCTGTTGGATCCTTCGTGGCGAAGATCGCTTGGTCGAACACGTAGTACTCCTTGAACGTCGCCGCCTCCAGCAACGTGGCGATGAGGTGTTCGTCTTTGGGGTCAGCGAGGTGCCACGGGAGCATGCCTCGCACATCCGCGGCCTGGGCAGGGTCATTTGCGAGCCGTTGCACGAGGGGGCTTGAGCACGCGTCGTACGCGGCTGCCAACACGGGGGCACGTGTCGCGACGTGTTCGCCGGGCGGCAGCGTCAGAGGCGGCGACAGGTGATCACGCATTGCGCTGACGAGGTTGTCGAGCAATGGCCCAACCACGCCGCGTACCCAACGCTCGACGGGCTCGTACTCGCCTCCGTTGTCACCAACGCTCAAAGTGTCCGCACTTCGAAGGCTTCGGCGCGCATGTCGCTGTCTTCTGCGCGATTGTTCGCTGTCCGATATCGTCCAACAGTTGTTCCTACCTTCGGGTTTCGACGGATTGGCGTGCATACAGCCTCGTGGCAGAGTCGATTTCCAGGGCTGTTCGGACATAGGCGATCGCGGGGCATCATCCCAGATCTGTCCAAGTTACAGCGGGGGGTCTGACACTCGGGTGCGTCTACCGCCGCCTTACGGCGCCCTCGATATCGCAGCCTCGCGCCCTAGGCTGCGCTCATGACAGAGCCAACGGGTTGGTGGGCGGTACTTTTGGATGGAGCTCTCGGCGCATTCATCGGGGTATTGGCATCCGTTCTCATTGCCCTCTACGTCGTACATCGACAGATCGCGCATGAGCGTGCACTCGCCCGGGAGGAACGACGAAACGCGGCGTGCGTGGCGCTGTTGGGGGTCGTCGATGAGATCGCGAGGATCCGTCAAACGCTTGTCCGTCACTTAGAATCCGACCGCACCCAACTCCCGCCAGGTGACTGGTACGCCCAGGTCGCGCAGATGATGGCTAAAGATCAGTACGCGCTCCCGCTTGCGGCCGCTGTCGGTGGCCGCGTGCTCGCGGACTACGGGAGCGTCAACCGTGGTGTCGCCTCGGTCTGGATGCTTCCCGACATCTTGTACTCAGCCGATCGCGTCCGCCCGAAAGATCTCTACAGCGCTCTCGCGGCACTTGAGGAGCCGCTCGACGACGTTAATGGCGCGATCCGCGACTACCTCATCGCGCTGGCCACGGACGATAAGGCAAAGGGCCGCACGCTACGGGCGCCGTGACGCGAGACGAGCACCCACGACATGCCGCCGCGTGCAGGGGTCGTCACGCAAGACAGACCAACGCCGAGCGACCGAGTGGCTCCCGTGCACACGTCAGGGAGGTGAACCCACGCCGGCCCGGAGACTGGCGTGAAGCGCTCGTGCGCGTTGGCTGAGGTCATCAAAGGTGAGGACCTCGATGTTCTTGCTGTTATGGAGCCAGCGCCTCAGCTTCGATTGCTGATGAGTCGTCATCTCGCTACGGCGCCCCATGATGAGGACTCCGTGGGGGTTCTCCACTGCAGGCAGGTGCCGCTGGGCATAGGCAACGTTCTCCGCGATCCACCCTTGGAAGTCAAGCACCTGACCCACGGCGTGACTGAATGACGACCCGAAGTCGTTGGCCTGGGTGAAGATCCGATCGTGTGGCTTCTCGATCTCGACCACGACGTAGCGGAAGTCGTGACGGCGGACGACAAAGTCCGTGACTAGTTCGACCCCGAGCCGTTTCCGGTTCAACACCTCGGCGGCAAGCGGATCCACAAAAACGGGATGCTCTTCCAGAAAGTCCTGGTACTTCTTCTCTGGGAGGTCTTGCTCGACGAGCGCTTCCCACTCTTCAATTAATGCGATAGTCAAGACGATCGAAGACTCGCGGGTGACGCTGAGGATGTGGGCTGCAAACGGTGGAAGCGGTCCGTCTGGGCTCAGGAACGACTCCTCGTGCTGCAGGGCTAGCAGTACCCGCGAATGCTCTGCGCTCGTTGCCGCCGCCGCGATGAAGTCGTCGAGAATCACCCGCGCCTGCGCTTGAAGTGCCGGGCTGACTGGCTCGACGGTGTACGAGATGCCAACCGAACTCACGATTGGCGGGAGGCCCTGTGACGCGAGCCATAGCGCCCTTAGCGCAGCGCTCGCACGAAGCCCGCCAACATCGGCTTCTTCCAGAAACCGTCCGATTGCCGCGATCCCGGGTTGACCGGCCAACACCAGCGCGCCAGCAGCAATCCGAGCGACTTCAGGTTTCTCTTGGGTTCTCCCCGCCTTCGTGGCTAGCCCCTGCACCAGCTCGTCGATCTTTCCCTGCTCCGCCAGTTGGCGACAGTCGTCAAAGAAGGCGAGCATCCCATCACGCCCTACGTAGTCGTCGACATCCATTCCGTTCTCCTGCTGGGGATGTATTCACTCTTAACGGGACTCTATGGTGCTCGACGTGATCCGGTAGACACACCTGCTCACGAAGGGCAGAGGTATGGGTCCGACCAGTGGTGTTCATGGGACTGTCAGTGCCGCGCAGGCGCGCTCGGTCCCCAGTGATTTCCCGCGGTCATACCGCCGCCTACGTCGCCGGCGTGTGACAAGACGGTCGGGCCACGGGTCGGATCCGTCCAGGTTGACGCCCTCGGCTCCCTGGAACGAAAAGGCCTCGTCGCTGACCCGGAGTCGTATTTTCCTCGTAGGTCCCCATCGGCGACCTAGTCCATTCGACGTCAGAACGCCATGTAGGCCAGCATGAACCCCATGGCAGCCGGTGCGACGATGTACACGTTTGAGATTGAGTTGGCCGACACGGATCGCGGTGTATACGAGCAGTTCACGCTTCGCGCGGCGCGGCATCCGTCAGAGACCGACGCGTACCTCGTGACGCGTGTGCTCGCCTACTGCCTCGAATTCGAAGACGGCATCACGTTCAGCGACGGAATCTCGGCGACCGCGGACCCGGCGGTGCTCGTGCGCGACCTGAGCGGGAAGCTGCTGGCCTGGATCGAAGTCGGGGCGCCGGATGCCGCGCGCCTTCACACGGGCAGCAAGGCGGCCGAGCGCACGACGATCTACTCGCACCGCGACCCGACCAGGATGCTGGCGCAGTGGACGGGGGCGAAGATACATCGCGCCGAGGAGATCGTCCTGCACAGCTTTGAGCCCGGGTTCATCGATTCCGCGGTGGGCGCGATAGAGCGCCGCAACGCGCTCACACTTACTGTCACCGAGCGACAGCTTTACCTCGAGTTGAACGGCCTACACCTCTCATCGGCGGTCCACGATCACCCGATCAGCTAGCGGTGCTGACCTACCCCGCCCCATCGGCTTCGCTGTCGCCGCGCGGCACTTCAGCGCCGCGAGATCCAGGAGGACTGGAGAGTCTGCGGCACGAACGGGCCTGCCGCACCAATCGGCGACAGCAGACCTAGCCCATTCCGCCGCGTCTGGACGTCGTCCCTCAGTACTTCTCCAGTCGAGGTGCCCCGGACGATTGTCCAGGTGGACGTGGAAAGGGACGGAGTGGTTGCACGCGGGGCGCCGACGCGCGTGACCACTCAGTGGTCCCGGTAGTGCCGCCTCTGTGGCGCTTATCGCGCGCACTCTGCCCGGCACGGCGAGGCCATGTGAGCTTCTCGTCTGCCGTTCTCATATGGCTGTTCGACGGCAGCGGACGAGGGCACACTGTCCAGGGACGGACGACAAGGGAGCCTCGAGATGAGCTGGTATCGCACTTCTTGGTGGGTCGTCGCAATTCTGGCAATGGGCGGATGCGCCGGAGGCGATGAAGCCACTCCGTCGGGTCAGGCGAGTCCTCCCGCAGCAACTTTCACAGTGACCGAAACGGTGACCGTGAGTCCGAGCACTCCGTCCCCGACCATCAACTCGAAAGCGCCCGTCTCCCTCCCGCCCACCATCACCCTGAAAGTTGTGGAACAAGGACTACTGAGTTCGCCCAGCGGCAACATCTGGTGTGCTCTGGAGTACGGCATCGAGTGCATCGTGCTGGACCACACTTACGACCCGCTTTCGGGAGACTGTGGCGGGGTTGGTGACTGGGTAGATTCAAGGTTCTCCGTCACGGAGGATCATGGTGTGCGGGGCGGCTGCCAAAGCGACACACTCTTTGGTGACGGGCAGCCGCCACCGCTGGCGTACGGCACGACGGCGCTTATGGGTGGTCATGCTTGCCAGAGCACCACGACAGCAATGATCTGCTGGGACATCGAGTCCGAGCATGGGTTCCGGGTTTCTCGGACTAGCTACGAGCTGTTCTGACGACGCAGTGCCCCGCAGTGGCATTGCTCGCATGCGGTTGGATGTTCGTCGCTCGCTGAATCTAGCGCCACCACGGGCCGGCGACGCGCCCGCTTCGCGGCGAAGGCATGCCTGGCCGGCTGGGTCGCCGTCCGCTCGCGAACGAGGGCGCCGCTGCATTTCGGGCTCTCCAGAGTTGGGCTCTTGGTCTTGTGGAGCCCGATACGGTCTGTTGAGGACGACGTGGCAATACCCGATTGGGGCGCTTCGGCGAAGGTCAGCAGCCCCCTGGGGCCGCGTTCACGAGTGTTTCGCGGGGATCGCCAGCGAGTACTTGCATCGCTACAACCGCTTCGTTCTCGACATGGAGCACAAGGGCGCCGCTGTCGCTGAATACGGTTGGCACTAGCTCCAACTGCTTCCTGTTTACCCAGTCAAACTTAGTCATTTGCAGTCGATCGCCATACGTTGAGCGCAGGTCGTCGAGGCTAGACCCGATGCCGATGCCTTCCGCTGTTCGGAAATTGCTGGAGTGCTTAATCAAGAAGCCGCCGACATGATCGAGCCCGTCGTATGACCAGTTGACATAGAGGACGCCGTCTCCTGCCCCGGGATCCGAGTAGTTGCCTCGCAACTCGGCTGGGTCTGCCGCGCACCCGCTTTCCGTTCTGGATTGCGGGGCGTTGAAGTATCCAGACTCAAGCGCCTCGGCGACTGTCCAGCCCAGCTTGATTGGACCAACGCCGTCAGGTGTCACAGTCCAGCCCAGTCGGTTCGAGTAGTTGTTGGTCGTGTCCGCGTCGGGTGAGGCACGCTCCGAGCAACTGGTGAGAATCAGCAGCGCGATCGCAATGACTAACAGCAGCAGCCTGCGGCATACCTCCGGACGGCTCACACCTTCAGGCTCCCACGAAGGTTATGCGCGGTCTAGGAGGACACAACGCGCAATACGTCGCACGCCATAGCGAAGGCCGTCAAATGTTGCAGGTTCGGTTGAGGACTGGATCTTGTTAGACCAGCGGCCGCTCAAGCTGAGTCAGATCACCGCGAGCATCGCGCACCTGCCGAGAAACGCCACGCCGAGTCCCGGTCCTTGAGTGTCTTCTAGGGCTGCAACCCTAGTCGACGCACTGCCTTCGCTGCGTTCGACGAGTCGCTTCGATGGACTTCCTTCACGTGGCGAGGACAGATGGGCACACCGTGCAACGACGTGGTCGCTGCAGCGACAGCGCTTGAGGTATTAAGCGCTTCGCAGACGGCGCACTTCGGAATCCAGGACTCTGGCATGTCGCTTTTCCTTCGCGAAGGTCTACGTACACGGTTCCACTGATCTTGGCAGACTTCTCGCTGCGAAGACATAGGCGACGGTGCGTCCTTACGCCGCCTGTCGGCGCAGCTCTCACGTCCCCTCAGAGAAGGCCGCTACAGCGGCCCCCACGCCCGCGGGCGGCGGCGTCCAGCCAGCCAACGCCGACCCGAAAACGTCGAGACCGAGGTCGTGGCCGCGAACCGCCCCTCGACGCGATCTTCCCTACGGCAGTGGCGGCGCTTGACTCGGCGCGCGGCGCAACATCCGATTGCGTTTGTCGCTGAGCCTGGATGTGGGCGAGGGGTCAGCTGCCCCTCGCTTGTCGACTCGAAACCCCCGCAAGCAGTTGAGTCCGCCCACACCGAAAGTAGTCGGCAGGTACGCCGAAGCGACCGCCGGTTCGTCTGCTGCTCTTTCGGGTCGCATGATGGCGTCGTGAGCAAGTTCCTGGACCATGATGCGGCCGTGCTGGTGATGGCCGACAAGATGGCCGAGGTCAAGCCACGGCTTCGGGGATGGCTCCACGCGGGGTCGGTGCCACTCGTAGTGGTTGCTGGAATCGTCTTGATCGTGCTGTCCCCATCGGCCGACACAAAGGTCGGCTCCGGGGTCTTCATTGCGTCCGCCCTGCTGCTGTTCGGTATCTCCGCGATCTACCATCTCGGCACGTGGCAGCCAGCCATCTGGGCGCTGCTGCGCCGGCTCGATCACTCGAACATTTTCATCTTGATCGCCGGCACGTACACGGCTTTCGCGATGTTGCTGCTGGACGGCAACGCGCGCGTCTGGCTGCTCGCGGGCATTTGGAGTGGCGCCCTTCTTGGAGTGCTCTTCCGAGTCTTCTGGACCAGGGCCCCGCGCTGGTTCTACACGCCGATCTACATCGGGCTCGGATGGTTTGCCGTCTTCTTCATTCCCGACTTCATCGATGGCGCCCAGCGATTGAGCACTCCTGTAGCGATCACGACCTTGGCCCTCGTCGTGACAGGCGGGCTGCTGTACACCCTCGGTGGTGTGGTGTACGGCCTCAAGAAGCCGAATCCGAATCCTGAGTGGTTCGGCTTCCATGAGGTGTTCCACTCCTGCACGGTCCTGGCCTTCATCGCGCACTACGTGGGTGTTTCCTTGGCGACCTACGCACTGCGCTGATCGGGTCTTGGCCCGAACAAGCGCCCTCAGGGCGATGTTCGGGCCTGCAAGGATCCAGGCATGGGAGAACAAGCGGACCGGCTGGCGAGGGGCGAGTGGTACCTCGATGACGACGAGCTCCAGCGACGGCGTCGTGATTGCTGGATCCAGCTCGACCACTTCAACAATGCCCGCGCGGACGATGACGCTATCCGGGCTCGGGCGCTGCTCAAGCTCATGGGATTCCTTGGAGAAGGCGCCTTGGTCATGCCCCGATTTCAGTGCAGCTACGGGCGCAACATCTCCCTCGGCCATGGCGCCTTCGTGAACGCCAATGCCTTCTTCATGGACGACGCGCCCATCACGGTGGGTGACCACGCCCGGATTGGACCAGGGGCGCAGCTCATGACTGCACTGCACCCGGTCGACGACCATCGACGCCGGCACGAGGGATGGGAGCGAGCGGCACCAATAGTGCTCGGCGAGAACGTGTGGCTTGGTGCCGCCGTCACGGTTGGCCCAGGGGTGACCATCGGCCGGAACTCCGTGATCGGTGCCGGCAGCGTCGTTCTCAGCGACATCCCCGACCACGTGGTCGCAGCCGGTTCACCCGCGAAGGTGATTCGTGCAACCTCAGTCGAACAGCCCGGTCTCGACGACTACGTCTGATCCAAGCGACGTGCTCGCCGCCCTGTCGGGCGTTGCCCTCCGACTCATCTAACCGATAGACGACTTCGTGGCTATTACATGACCGGCCCGACGTTTGCCGTCCACGAGATCCGGCCACGAGAGTGCGCGGCCGCTCAACTCTCGCCCAGTCCGTCGAGCCGTCCGTTTGTTCGTGGAACGGCGGTACCGGCTCGGATGAGGCACAAAGGCCCGTGCGAGGCGGGGGTGCTCTCCCCGGGCTCGTTGCCGGTGTGATCAGTCGGCTTCTGCGATCTGCTTGATCGCGGCGAGGGTCGTGGGGATCCCGGCATGCGCTTGGCGGGTGCGGTCCTCGATCTCGTCCGCAGCGCGCTCGCCGTACTTGTCGGCAAACATCGCCAGTCCTTCCGGGAGGAACTCCCAGGTCTCGGTGAGCCGGGTCCCCGCTCCCACCGACTCGAAGATGAAGCCCCACCGCACGAACGCCCCGCCCACGAGCCAGGCGAACTCCTTGCCGCGGTCGGCTGCGACCACCTGGGACCGGGTTTCCCATGTGCGGTCCGGGAGCTCGTTGCGGCCGGTGAACCAGGCGCCGACCCGACCCGCGTCCGCCTCGTCGTCCCACCAGCACGCCGTACAGACCGGGCTCCACTCACCGGTCCGCGTGATGTCACTGACGAGGTCGTAGACCGCCTCGGGGGTGGCCGCGACGATCACCGCCTCCTGGTGCGT
This sequence comes from Nocardioides sp. Soil777, assembly GCF_001428425.1. Lineage (NCBI taxonomy): Bacteria > Bacillati > Actinomycetota > Actinomycetes > Propionibacteriales > Nocardioidaceae > Nocardioides > Nocardioides sp. Soil777. Next base: position 82,650 of record NZ_LMSN01000020.1, on the reverse strand, counting down.
CCTCGACTCCGACTGCGTCATCCGCGGTCGCTCCTCTGTCTCCGGCTGCCGCCGTGCCAGTCCTCCTGCTTGCCGACGGCGCCGGGCTCAACGCCGAAGCCGACCAGTTGAGGTTGCTCGCGCAGGCTGCGCTTCAGCTCGGCGAAGCCGGGGAACCGGGCCAGCCCCACCACGTGGTCCCACAGCTCCCCGGCCCGGTCGGGCTCGGGGAGCCGGCTGATGACGGGGCCGAAGAACGCCACTCCGTCCGGGGGTTCGAAGTGGATGATGGGCGTGCCGACGTCCTTTCCAGTCAGTGCGAGGGCCTCGTCGCCGTCCGCGCGGATAGCGGCGTCCCACGAGGTGTCGTCGAGGGCGTCGGCCAGCTGGGTGGGCAGGCCCACCTCGGCCAGGATGGGCTCGAGGAACTGGCGGCTGCCGTGTCGCCCACGGTTCGCCGTTTCGTCCGCGGGGTCGGTGGGAGGCGTGTCGAAGATGTGTGCCCCGAGCGCGGCTTGGAGCGAGTCCACGGCCTGGCTGCCGTGCTCCTGCCGCGCATGGGCCACCGCGCGCAACAGGCGCAGCCCGTCGGTGTGCCCCGCCTCGTACTCGGGCGGGAAGTGGGCGTCGTAGTCGATGTGCTCGTTGATCAACCGCAGCGAGATGAACCGCCAGTCCACCGACAGGTCGCGCTCGGCCTGCACCATCCGGATCCACTTGCTGGTCAGCCAGCAGAAGGGGCACACCGGATCGAAGTAGAAGCGGATATCAGCGGAGGTCATGGGTCGACACTATGGCGCGGACCAGGACTACGAGTCGCGCAGGGGCGCGCCGTCTGGCCAAGCGGCGACGCACACCTTGTTGCCCGACGTATCAGAGAGGATCCACGCGCCGGGGGCGTTGGAGTCGTCCACCACTCGCCCACCGGCCGCGACGGCCGCCGCGATCCGAGCGTCGGCCTCCTCGCGCGCAACAGAGACATCCACGTGCATCGCGTGCCGCAGCGGCTTCTCGGGGTCGAGGTCCTGCATCCACACCGTCGAGCCCTGACCGAGGGGATCGAGGCAGTTGTCGTCGTGAAGGCTCGCGTATCCGAGGACCGCCCGCCAGAAACCGAGGTCGATCGCCTCCGGCTTGGCCGCGATCGCCACCTGCACCTCGTGGACAGCGCGCCGATCGGCAGTCGCGCCAGACTCTCGCGCCAGGGCCGAGATCGCGCGAGCCACGTCGACATGTCTGGCTTCGGTACCCCACATCTCGCGGGTGAGCTTCACCGTCACATGATCGGACGCGAGGCTCAGCACGGTCCGCGGATCCAAGCCGTCCACGTTCGCCAGGGATGCCGCCAGGCGTGCCGCCTCCTGCAGGCTCCCGACTCGGAACACCGCCGTCGGACCGCCATGGAGGACCACCCAGTCGTCGACCCCCTCGGCGGCCAGGAACTGCCGCCACCCGTCCTCGCTCATCCGGGCATGCTAGTCCCCGGACGGCGCGCTCAGGACTGACCTCGTAGCGTCTCTCGGCCGAGTGTCAGCCGCGCCCGGCGTCGCCACGTCGCGCGACGCCGGGCCACGACCCGCTACCCAACGTTCTGAAGTGCCTTGACCTCATCGCGGGCGGCGACGACGGCGGCCTGCTGGCGTATGACGACCTCGCGGAAGCCTGCGCTGAGGTCCATCGCCAGGGCGTCCTCGTACTCCTTGACCGCGTGGTCCTCGCCGGTCGCGGCCGCCTTGAGCACGGCGTCGGCGTCGTCACCGGTCAGGGCGTCCTTCAGCGAGATCCAGCCACGGTGCACGGCCGCAGCAACCGTGCCGCTCTTGTCGACGTCATCTCCGTACTCGTGGCCGAGGTCGACGATCTCGCGCCAGAATCCTGCGCGCTGCTCGGAGAAGCGCTGGAGCGCCGTGGCCCACTCGGGGTGCTCCCCATCGCGGAGCTTCTCGGCCGCCTCGGCGTAGCCGCGCTCGCCGTCCTTCAGCGTCTCGACCAGTTCCTTGGCCGCCTTGGCGTCATCCGACATGCTGTGCTCCTTCGTGAGGTAGGTCGTCCCACCCTTGCCGACTTGCCACCTCGACGGATCACCCGTGGGGAGGTCGAACTACTTGACCAGGCGGCCCCAAGAGACGGGTGGGGTTCGCGTCGCCGAGAAGAACTCACGTGCCAAGGCGCCGGACAGCGAAGTACGTTCCCGGTCATGACCTCGGATGGATTCGTGCCAGTCGGCTTCGAGCCGCCGACCTCACTCGACACCGACCAGTTCCACCTGGAACCGCTGGGGCCGCAGCACAATCAGGCGGATCACGCCGCCTGGATGTCGAGCATCGATCACATCCGCTCCACGCCGGGCTATCCGGACGGCAACTGGCCGCCACCCGGCGGCATGACGCTCGACGACAACCTCGCCGACCTGCGCCGCCACGCCGACGACTTCGCGCGAGGGGTCGGCTTCACCTTCACCGTCCTCGCGCCGGACAGCAGCCGCGTCATCGGGTGTGTCTACCTGTATCCGACGTCCTCCGAGGAGTCGGACGTGACGGTGCAGTCGTGGGTGAGCGCCGACAGCGCGGACCTCGACGTACCGCTCGCGGACGCCGTCGCCCGCTGGCTCGCCACGGACTGGCCGTGGGAGCGCATGGACCGCTGCGGGCGCTGACGCGTGAGGCCCGGACCCGTCGGCCGGGCATGCCATCGGGCCGTCTGCGGGCGACGTACGAACGTCTGCTCGTCCTGATGACGGCGGACCGGGGCGTCAGCCGCGTCCCCACACTGCGCTCACCAGAGCCTGGCGCACGGGCTCGTGGGCGATCGGCGGCAGCTCCTCCGGGCCGAACCACCTGATGTCGGTGTGTTCCTCGGGAGCGACGTTTGTGGGAGCTCCCTCCCACTCACCCACCAGCCAGGCACTCAGCAGCACAGGCTCTTCCGCAGGTCCGGCGGTCATCCGACACAGATGCATCGTCGAGCCGGTCGCGATCTGTACGCCAAGCTCCTCGCGCAGCTCTCGTGTGAGCGCGCCCAGCTCCGACTCGCCATCCTCGATGCCCCCACCAGGCAGGTCCCACTGGTCCGGGTACGCACGCTTGTGCGGACTGCGGTGGGCGAGGAGGACCCGGTCCTCACTGACCAGCGCGCCGACGACGACTCTGTGCATTCGCGCAGCAAAGCACGGGCGTCCGACAGCGAGCGACCGGTTCGGAACGGCAGGTCGGACTCAGAAGCCGCCGAAGTCGAAGCCACCGCCGTCGAAGCCGCCACCGTCGAAGCCCCCGCCGTCCCCGCCACCGTCGAAGCCCCCGCCGTCGCCCCCGCCGTCACCTCCGTCGCCGCCTCCGTCACCACCGCCGTCGTAGCCGCCCCCGAGGTCGCCGAACATCATCCCGCCCATGAACATCCACGTCATCGGGCCGAAGGCGCCGAAGTAGCCCATGGCGTAGGGCTCGTAGGCACGGCCGCCCTGCCAGTAGGGGACCCGCTGGGCCCCGACCATCACCTTGCGGACGTCCGGCTCGGCACCGGCGTTGACGCGCTCGACGTCGAGGGCGCAGGCGGGCACGTCTCGCTCCACGCCGTCCGGCGGCACGTAGGGGACGTCGGCGACCGAGGGACCGTGGCGCGGGTCGAAGAAGCACGGCGGCCGCCTGGTGGGCAGCGGCTTCCCCTCGACCCGGGCCCGTACGCAGGCGACGGCGTAGCGGCCGTCCTCGACGATCTCGGTGATGTGCCGGATGTCCTCCGGCTTGGTGATGGAGTCACCGGCGAGCTTGGCCGACTCGTAGGCGTCGAGCGCGCGCTGGTAGTCGGCGTTGGCGCCGGCGTCCAGCTCGTGTCCGCTCATCTCCAGGTCGAGCTCCTGGAGGTCCACACCGAACGCGGTGATGTCCTCGAAGGCCAGCTTGCGCACCGGAGCGAGCTCGTCCTCGCGCCGAGTCAGCTCGCGCTCCTTGCTGCGACGCGACTGGACCACGACAACGGCGGCCAACGCACCCAGGACCAACACCAGCAGGATCAGCTCCATGACGAGATCCTATGTCGCGGGCGTTGGAGAGCCCCCGGATCAAGGTCTTGCCTTCCCGAGCCGCGCCAGAGGACCTCGCGTGAGCGGGTGAAGGGACCCGGCGCGCGTCAGCAGAATTGATGACTTTGCGCAATCGTCCACGAGCCTCACCCGCAGCGGTCTACGGTCTGAGCGCGTCAAGGATCTCTTGACGTCACCACCTGCCCGTCCGCTCTTCTCGCGTACGCGGCGGTGTCGCGGCTTGAAGACACAGGCCACGTCCAACGCGATTTCCGCATGCCCATGCGAGCGCCTACGACCACACACTCTGGGGAGAGACCATGAAGATCAAGCACGCCCTGGCGGCATCCATCGCCGTCCTCGCCCTCGCCGCTTGCGAGGTGCCCGAGGACGGCGGCACTGCTGCGGACCGCAGCGAGGTCAACAACAAGAAGGCTGGCAAGAGCGTCAAGGCGGCGAAGGCAAAGTCGGACGCCCAGAAGGAGTCCGTGCCGCAGGAGAACGCGCGAGAGTCGGCCGAGAACTATCTGGACTTGATGGCCTACTCGCGATCCGGCCTCATCGAGCAGCTGGAGTTCGAGGGCTACTCGACCAAGGACGCCACCTACGGGGTCGACGCCCAGAAGGCGGACTGGAACAAGCAGGCCGCAGCGTCCGCCGAGAACTACCTCGACATGATGGCCTACTCGCGATCTGGCCTCATCGACCAACTGGAGTTCGAGGGCTACACGACTGCCCAGGCCACCTTCGGTGCCAACAAGGTCGGTCTCTGACCTCACCCCAGAGGACCTCGGCCGGTCTCCGCCCCGACCGGGGTGGGGACCGGTCGACGGCGTGATCGTTCAGCCAGTCCGGGGCCGGACCTTGGTCGTGTCGCCTCGACGGCGACGCCGCACCACCGCCCCACCCGCGACGGCGACGGCAGCCACGAGCCACCCGGCGAACACGTCGACGACGTAGTGCTCACCGGTGTAGACGAGCGTGAGCCCCATCGCGAGCGCGTAGGCGACCAGCACGACCCGCCACAGCGTGCCGGCGATCGGCCAGAGGAACAGCGCGACCAGCAGGGCAGCCCCGGCGTGCAGGGACGGCATCGCCGCGACCGGGTTACTCCCCTCCTGCCCGGAGGCGGTCAGGGTGCCGATCCAGTTGAGGTGCAGCCACTCCCAGCCGATGTTGGAGATGCGCTCCACCGTCCCGATCTCGCCCTGCTCGGAGGCCAGCCACGGTGGGACGGCGGGATAGACGACGTACCCGCTCACCCCCAGCACCGTGAAGACGAGCAGCGCCCCCAGCCAGGCCTTGAAGCGGTCCCGCAGCCAGAACCACGCGACGGCCGTGACGATCGGGATGGAGACGAAGTGGGTGACGTAGACGAGCGCGGCGACTGCGTCGTACCAGTGCGGCGACCCGTCCACGAGGCGCTCCTGCAACCACACGGACGGGACCGCACCGAAGATCGCCGCATCGGCCGAGGGCGGCCCGGTGACATGGACGCCGAAGCCGAGCCGGTTGGTGGCGGCGCCGTCGCCCTCCTCGAGCGGGGCGCTGATCCAGCCCGCCACGGCGTACGCCGCCAGGATCACGCTCAGCGGCGACCACGCGATGAGGAGCTGGGCGATGGGTCCGTGCCGGGACTCGCTCGACGCGGCGGGGACGGTCGAGGTGGTGTCGACGGCGCGCTCGAAGTCCTGCTGTGTCATCGGGCGAGGCGCGCGAGCAGCGCCGTGGTCCGGATCCGGTTGTAGCGCTGGATCACGATGAACGGCGCGTTGACCAGCACGCCGTACGTCACCAGGATCCCGGCCGCGAGCGGCGGGTTCCACAGGACGAAGAGCGGCGAGCAGGCCATCGCCCACCAGTGCCCGAGCTCCGCACGGCGGGTCTCGCGGACGAAGAGCTCGAGCCCGGCGACGTCGTACGACGGCAGCTGGCGCTTGCTGACCCCGCCGGCGAAGAGGGCGCCGGCCTCGGGCAGCCGGTCCTTCCAGCGGTTGATCCGCAGCCAGCGGCGGTAGCGGTCGGCAGTCTCGAACGACCGCGGCCGCAGCCACCACCCCTCCCGGCTCAGCCGTCGGTCGTCGAGGCGGTGGGCCGCGTAGCCCGTCGTGCTGTGGAAGAAGCCCCACGCGACCACGTCGACGGCCACGGTCACCGTCTGCGGCATGACCAGCTCGAGCATCAGGCCACCTCCCCCGCCGACTCGGAGGACGCAGTGGACGACGAGGACCTCCGCAGGTCCACGGTCCGACCCCGCCAGCGCACCGAGCGGCGACCGACCGTGTGCAGGGCCGACCACCCGAAGATCACGTCGAAGGCCAGCAGGCACACGGGGAAGAGCGCCCAGGTCCACCAGCGGAACGCGCCGATCCGGCGCAGGATCCACCGCAGCTGCGCCGCGACCGCCACCCACGCGGCCGCCCACACCCACGGGCCCCCGACCATCAGGGACGCGCCCCACCCGGTCGCGGCCTCGACCAGCGCGAGGAGGGCGCCGACGGCGACGGCGTGGTGGGCGCTGATCCACAGCACCGCCCCGAGCGTCGGTCCGGGGGCGGCGGCGGAGGCGCCGGAGGCGAAGTTCTTGGTCCAGCCGTCGGCGAGCTGGCGCAGCCCGCCGGGATAGCTGCGCATCCGGATCGCGTCGCCACCGACGGCGCAGAGCACCGGCAGCCCGGCCCGGTCGTACGCCGCGGCGAGTTGCACGTCGTCGAGGATCTCGCCCCGCACCGCCGCGTGTCCGCCCGCGCGCTCGTAGTCGACGCGCGAGGTCAGCAGGCACGGTCCGAAGGCCATCGGCCGCGCCGGGGGGCGACGGGTGAAGGCGCCGCTGGCGAGCAGGGCCATCACGTTGAAGTACGACGACAGCTGCTCGTAGGGGCGCACCACCGCGTGGAAGGGCTGCACCGACACCAGTCCCCCGTGCCGCTCGTGCAGCCGGAGCAGGCCGTCGAGGGCGTCCGCCTCCAGCACGGTGTCGGCGTCGAGGAAGAGCAGCAGGTCGCCGTGGGTGGTCTCGGCGCCGAGGTGGCAGGCCCACGCCTTGCCGGTCCAGCCGGGCGGCGGGGGCGACGCGGGCAGGACGGTGGCGCCGGCGGCCAGGGCGACCGCGGCCGTCGCGTCCCGCGACCCGTCGTCCACCACCACGACCTCGATCGCGGGTGCCCCGAGCCGCTGCAGCGACGCCAGCAGCGCGGGCAGCGTGGCCTCCTCGTCACGGGCGGGGACCACCACCGACACCGTGGGCGACCCGTCACGACAGGCGCCGCGCGGGACCGTCCGCAGGTCCGCGAGGAGCCGGAGCGCGACAGCTCCCACGGCCAGCAGGACGACGAGGATCAGGACGTCAGCCATGGCGGGACACCCGGGTGACGACGAGCGGCATGCCGCCCGCCGGGTGCACGGCGACCTGCGCCTGCGCGGCCGGACGGGTCCAGCCCGGCGGCACCGACAGCCGGTGGTCGCGCAGCAGCTCGCTGAGCACCAGCACCATCTCGCCGAGCGCGAACTCGCGCCCGATGCACAGCCGCGGCCCCTGCCCGAAGGGGAGGTAGCCCTCTGGCCGCTCCGTCCCGGAGCCGAGGAAGCGCCCGGGGAGGAAGGCCAGCGGGTCGGACCAGGAGTCCGCGCGGCGGTGCAGCAGCCACGGGCTGATGATCACCAGCGTCCCGGCCGGGACCTCGCGGCCACCGATGACGTCGGCCTGCTGCGATCGGCGCGACAGCGCCCACGCCGGTGGGAAGAGTCGCAACGACTCGTCGACGACGGCGCGCGTCCACGGCAGCGTGGAGCGGTGACCGAGCAACGACACCGGGCCCTCGTGCGAGACGAGCTCGGCCCGCAGCCGGTCCTGCGCGGGCTGGTCCTCGGCCAGCAGCATCAGCGTCCAGGCCAGCGCCCCGGCCACGGTCTCGTGGCCGGCGATCACCATGGTGACCAGCTCGTGGCGGATCTCCTCGTCGGTCATCCGGCTGTCGAGGAGCAGCCCGAGCAGGTCGTCGCCGTGGGAGCCGGGCGAGGACAGCATGCGCGCCCGGCGCTCGGCGACGATCTCGGCCGAGATCTCGTCCAGCCGCCGCCGGGTGGCGCGCAGCCGCAGGTTGGTGGGCGTCGGGGTCCACGCGGCAGTCGGCAGGATCGAGCGGCCCAGCCGGACCACCAGCTCGGCGGCGTCGCTGGTCGCGTCGAGCAGCTGCTGCGCGTGCCCGGAGAGGTCGGCGGAGAAGAGCGCCCGACCGACGGCGTCCAGCCCGATGCGGTGGGTGAGCGCGGCGACGTCGACCACGTCGCCGTCGGTGAGCGAGGCGAGCCGGGTGGCGATTGCCGACGACGCGGCGGCGCGCACCTGGTCGCCCACCGCCACGAGCCGCTGGTGGTGGAAGGCGGGCGCGGCCAGGCGGCGGTGCTCGATCCAGTCGGGCTCCGACGACGCGAGCAGGCCGGGGCCGGTGACCCGGGCCAGCGCGGCGTACTGCACCGTCTGCTTGCCCCAGTGACGCGCGGAGGTCTGGAGCACGTGCCGGGCGTCGACAGGGTCGTTGACCAGCAGCGCGGGCGCGCCGGGGACGGGGAAGGCGACGAGGTCGCCGTACTGCTCGGACACCTGGACCAGGAAGGACAACGGGTCGGCGCGCACCGAGCGGAACGCGCGCGCCATGTCCAGGCTGGTGGGGCCGGGGATGCCGAGGTCGGTGGGCTGCATCGCCTGCAGCCGGGTGGCGACGCTCACGCGACCTCCTCCCGAGCGAGCCCGGGGTCGTCGCCGCTGCGCCGGCCGAGCCACATCCAGGCCACGCACGACGTGAGCACCAGCGCGAAGCCGAAGGCCAGGTCCTCCACCGGCGCGTAGAGGATCCGGCCGTCGCCGAAGAGGGTCACCCGCTCGTCGCCGATAATCGTGTCCGGGTCGTACTGCACGATGCGGCGACCGGTGAGCCAGCCGTTGGTGAGCAGCTGGAAGAAGACGATGATCGCGTACGCCGACCACCAGGTCCGCGTGGTGGTGAGCCGGGTCCGGGCGACCCAGCGGTCGAGCGCGATCGCCACCAGCACGCCGGTGACCGCGAGGGCGGTGTAGGTCACGACACCCTCCGCTCGTCGGAGCGGTCGTCAGCCGCCCGGACGCCGCCGCGGCGGCCGGCCGCGCGGACCGCCTCGAAGGTCAGCACCGACACCAGCGGGATGACGACGAAGAAGGCGATCTCCTCCAGCGGCAGCCCGGCGATCCGCGGCGGCAGGGTCTGCCCGGCGTCGAACCACCAGTGCCCGGTGTGGGTGGCGTAGAGGTCCCAGACGACGAACGGCGTGCCGGCCAGCAGGATCGTCAGCGCCAGCCGGCGACGCTGGCGCAGCACGCGCAGGCGGAAGGCCGGGACGAGCGGCAGCGTCCCGGCGAGGCAGAACACGAGCATCGCGACGTACGACCAGTGCGGCAGGCTCATCCGCTCACCGGCAGGGCCGACCGGTCGCCGGTCAGGCGCTTGAGCACCAGCTCGGCGCTGATCAGGCACATCGGGAGTCCCACACCGGGGACCGTACTGGCGCCGGCGTAGAGCAGTCCGTCGACCTTGGACGACACGTTGCCGGGGCGGAAGAACGCGCTCTGCCGCAGCGTGTGCTCGAGGCCGAGCGCACCGCCGCGCCACGCGTTGTACTGGAGCTCGAAGTCCTCCGGCCCCACCGTGTGGCGGACCAGGATGCGGTCGCGCAGGTCGGGGACGCCGGCCCACCGGGACACCTGGTCGATCGCGGCGTCCGCGGCCCGCTCCACCAGGTCGGACCCCTCGCCCTCGTCGCCGCCGCGACCGATGGTGACGTCGGCGGGCACGGGCACCAGGACGAAGAGGTTCTCGCAGTCCTCCGGCGCCACGCTCGGGTCGGTCTCCGACGGCTTGCAGACGTAGACCGACGCGGGGTCCGGGACGCGGGTGTGGCGCCCGAAGATGTCGCCGAAGTTCTGGTCCCAGTCCTCGGTGAAGAACAAGGAGTGGTGGGCCAGCTCCGGCAGGCGCCCCGCGACGCCGAGCATCGCGAGGACGGCGCCCGGCCCCGGCGAGCGGCGCTTCCACGAGGTCTCCGGGTGCGTCTGGAGCTCGGTCGGCAGCAGCGCGGTCTCGAGGTGGTGGAGGTCGGCGGCGCCGACGACCACGTCCGCCTCGACCGTACGACGCTCGCCGCCGGCCGTGGTGTGCTCGACGGCGGTCACGTGGGGTCGCCGCCCCGTCCCCCCGGTGAGGATCCGCGTCACCGCGGCGCCGGTGTGCAACCGGGCCCCGTGCCGCTCGGCGAGGGCGGCGATGACCTCGATCAAGCGGGTGAAGCCGCCCTGCGGGTAGAGCACCCGGTCACCCAGGTCGAGGCGGCTCATCAGGTGATAGAGGCTGGGCGCCCGGCTCGGCGACGAGCCGAGGAACACCGCGGGATAGCCGAGCACCTGGCGGAGCCGGTTGTCGGTGAACTGCGCGGCCACGTGGCTGCCCAGCGACCGGGTCAGCAACCGGCTGAGCGCCGGGGTGCGGCGGATGACGTCGGTGCGCAGGAAGGACGAGGTGGAGTCGAAGTTGCTGTAGAGGAAGCGGCGCAGCGCGACGTCGTACGTGTCCTCGGCCGACCGCAGGTAGGCGTCGAACCGCTCCCCGGCCCCGGGCTCCAACGACTCGAAGAGCGCCCGGTTGTGCGCGCGGTCGGGGCGGACGTCGACCGGGTCGGGGTGGCCCTCGAAGAACACGCGATAGCTCGGGTCGAGGGTGACCAGGTCGAGCTCGGCGTCGGCGGTGGTGCCGAGCAGCGAGAAGAAGTGCTCGAAGACCTCGGGCATGAGGTACCACGAGGCGCCGGTGTCGAAGCGGAAGCCGTCGCGCTCGACGCTCCCGACCCGGCCGCCGAGCTCGTCGTTCTTCTCCAGCAGGTCGACGCTGTGACCCTGGGCGGCGAGCAGCGCAGCGGTGGCCAGGCCGGCGATCCCCCCGCCGATGACGACGACGCGGCGCGGGCCCTCCCCCGCCGCCGAGGACCGGCCGGTCCGGTCGGGGAGCAGCGAGGTCATGCGCGGCCCCCCCGCATCGCGCCGGCGGCGAGCCGGAGCTTGACGACGTCGGGGACCCGGACGCGACTGCGCCGGATCTCCGCGGCCGGGGTGGCCCGGAGGCGGGCGGCGAGCTCGGCGAAGGTGGCGTGCGCGACCCGGACGGCACGACGGCTGCTGGTCGGCAGGTCCGGTACGACGGCGGCGGCCGCCGCGAGGTCGGCGTCGATGTCGTCGAGGATGCGGTCCCGGTCGGCGTCGCAGAAGCGGTCGACCTCCAGCCCCGGGAAGTAGCGGCGGCCCAGCGTGTCGTGGTCCTCGGCGAGGTCGCGCAGGAAGTTGAGCTTCTGGAAGGCGGCGCCGAGCCTGCGTGCACCGGGCGCGAGCCGGTCGTAGCCGGCCGCGGCGTCGTCGGTCCCGGCGAGGAAGACGCGCAGGCACATCAGGCCGACCACCTCGGCGGAGCCGTAGACGTAGCGCTCGAAGCTCTCAGGATTGTGGACCGTGGTCTCGAGGTCCATCCGCATCGAGGCGAAGAACGGGTCGATGATGTCCTCACCGATGCCGCAGCGGATCGCCGAGCGGGCGAAGGCGTGCACCACCAGGTTGCCGCTGTAGCCGGTCCGCAGCGCGTGGCGCACGTCCTCCTGGAGCCAGTCCAGCATCGTGGCGCGCGGCCCGGTCCCGAGCGCGGGGTCGGGGTTGTCGACGATCTCGTCGGCCACCCGGACCAGCGCGTAGACGTTGCGGACGTGGGTCCGCACCGGCTCGGCGAGGAGTCGCGACGCCAGCCCGAACGAGCTCGAGTAGGCGCTGATGACCACCGCCGCGCTGCCCTCGGAAACGGAGTCGTAGAGGCTGCGCGGACGCCGGCGGGGCACGAGGAAGAGGCTCACGCCGCCACCTCGGTGGCGGCGCGCGGGGAGCGCATCCCCACGGTGTCGAGCAGGTCGGTGGAGATGCCCAGCGGCTCGAGGATCTCCCGCGCGGCGGTGAAGTGCTGTTCGGCGAGCTCCTCGATGAAGAGCCGCGATCCCGACGCGGTGAGCAGGCGCCGGACCTCCCCCAGCTCGTGGTCGGACAGGTCGCGACCGATGTACGGCCGGATCCGGTCCCACTGCGGCGTCGAGCGGGCGTGGGCGAGCAGCGGGGTCTGCTTGCGGGTGCGGAGGTCACTGGTGACCGACTTGCCGGTCCGCGCCGGGTCGCCGAAGACGCCGAGGAGGTCGTCGACGAGCTGGAAGGAGATCCCCAGCACCCGCCCGGCCTCGCCGAGCTGGGCCACGGTCTCGTCGTCGGCGGCCGCGAGCACGGCCCCGGCCTGCAGGGGCAGGGCAAACGAGTAGGCGCTCGTCTTCTGCTCCTCCATCGCCAGGCTCTCCCGCAGCGACGCGCTGCCGATGCCGAGCGAGAGGCGTACGTCGGCCAGCTCGCCCGCCGCGGTCGTGTGCAGCGCCGCGTCGAAGAGGTCGAGGAGCCGGTGCGTGACGTCGGTGGGTGCGCCGCAGGTCGCGACCGCGCGGACTGCGGCGGTCAGCGCGAGGTCGCCGGCCAGGATGCCGGCGGTGCGGCCGTAGGACGCGGCCTCCTCGGCGGTGGTCCCGGCGTCGTGGGCCCGGGCGTGGAAGGTGCCGCTCACGTTGGGCCGGCCGCGGCGCACGTCGTCGCCGTCGATGACGTCGTCGTGGATCACGAAGGCCGTGTGGAGCAGCTCGACCGCCGCCCCCACGTCGGCCGCGGCGGCGGCGCAGGAGCCGTCGAAGGCGTCGTGGGTCGCGACCACGAGAGCCGGTCGGAACCGCTTGCCGCCCTCGGTCGCCGCGGTGAGTGCGTCCCAGAGGCGAGCGTGATCGGGACCCGCCGCCGCCGCGCGCGAGCGGCCGCGGTCGAGCAGCCGCCGCAGGGCCTCATCGGTGCTGGCTGAGTTCACTGGGTCCTCCCGACTCGTGGCGCAGGCACCAACCTACGCAGTACTTCCACAATAATCTACACACTGTGTGGAAGTATCTGTGAGTCGACGCCGCTCCGCGAGACCTGCCGGGGGGCTCCGTTCAGCCCAGCAGCGCGTCCGTGGCCGGATCGGGCTTCCCGCCGAAGAACCTCTCCAGGACCTCGACACAGCAGCGCTCGTCGGGGTCGGCGCGGGCGAAGAGGGTCATCGAGGAGCGCAGCTTCATCGCGTCCACGGAGCCGAGGACCGCGACTGCCGACGTGTCCCGAAGGTCGAGCAGGGCCCGGCAGCACTCGCGCAACCGCGCCCCGAGCACCGGGTGGTCGAGGTAGGCGCGGGCCTCGGCGAGCCCCTGCACGGCGTACGCACGGGCCATGTCGCTGCGGCCGAGGCCCTCGAGCTGGGGGAACACGAACCACATCCAGTGGCTGGTCTTGCGGCCGGCGCGCAGCTCGCGCAGCGCCCGGTCGAACGTGTCGTGCTCGTCCTGCGCGCGGACGAAGCGTTGCAGGTCGGCCACGCGGGTCCCCCTCGGCTCGTACGACGCCCGGTCAGGCGCCGACGTCACCCTCCGGCGTACCCGGCGCGGCGATCTCGATGCTCGCCTCGTCCGGCATGAGGAACCACAGCAGCGGGTAGACGAGCAGCTGGCTGCCCGGCAGGACCATCAGCAGCACCACGAAGATCACCCGCGACAGGCCGGGCTTGATGCCGAAGCGGCGCCCGACGCCGGCGCAGACACCGCCCAGGATGCGGCCGTCGCTGGCACGGACGAAGCCCTGGCGGGCGAAGGCGGAGCGGATGGAGTCCATGGTGGTCCTCTGGGTCGGTGGCTGGTGGGTCCAGCGTGCTCCCCCGGGCCGCGCGACACCATGGGGATCAGCCCTGGTCCTACCCCGACGCCGTCCCTAGGCTGTCGTGATGGGTCTCGTCACCGCAGACATGGCAGTCTCGCTCGATCTCGTCGGCGCGGGACGCGACCAGTCGCTGGAGCATCCCTTCGGACCGCACGTGGGACACCGGCTGCACACCTGGATGTTCGAGCACGAGGACGAGAGCGCCGACGAGCTCGCCGCCATCCTGCACGCCCGCGCCTACGTCATGGGGCGCCACATGTTCGGCCCGGGCCGGGGCGAGTGGGACCCGGAGTGGCAGGGCTGGTGGGGTCCGGAGCCGCCGTACCACGCCCCCGTCTTCGTGCTCTGTTCCCGACCCAGAGAGCCCCTGGTCATGGAGGGCGGGACGACCTTCCACTTCGTGACCGACGGGATCGACGCCGCCCTCGAGCGGGCCCGCGGGGCGGCCGGCGACGCCGACGTCTCGATCGCCGGAGGGGTGGGCACGCTCAACGCCTACCTCGCGGCCGATCTGGTCGACGAGCTGCGGCTCCACGTCGTGCCCTTCACCGTCGGCGAGGGGCTGCGGGTCTTCGACGGCGTGCCGCACCTGACCATGGAGCCGGTGTCCAGCCGTACGACACCGCACGTCACGCACCTGACCTGGCGACGGCCCTGACGGCCTCGGCTGCGCCGGTGACGTGGGGTGTCACGTCCGTAGGGGTGGGCGACACGCGCCCTCGGGTAACTCCCGTGGGGTGCCGACGGTTGGCACAGTCATGACCATGACCGCGCCGTCCTCCTCCACCCTGCCCGCCGTCGCCTGCGCCCCGTGGTGCGTCGACGGCAGCGGCCACACGGACGCTGTCTTCCCCGAGGACCAGGTGTGCCGGGGCGAGACCGTCGAGGTCGAGCTCACCCGCCAGCCGCTCGTCGAGGCGGGCGAGGACGAGTGGGTGCGCGACGTCGTGCGCTTCTACCTGCTCCGCCACGCGGGCGCGCTGATGACGACGATCGAGATGTATCGCGGCGACCTCGGCGAGACGGTGTCCCTCGCGGTCGACGAGGCCGAGGCGCTGGGCGACGCACTCCTCCGCGCCGTGCAGCAGGCCCGCGCCGGCGCCGCGACGTCGACGCCCGCGTGAGCAGCACCCGCACCCTCGCCGGCGTCGGGGCCCTCGCGCTGATCGTGCGGCCGGCCTACATCGCCACCGAGTACGTCGTCGCGGCGGCGACCACGGGCGGCTACAGCTTCGTCGCCGACTCGGTGAGCAGGCTGGGCGAGGTCGGCTGCGCGCCTGCCTACTGCTCACCGCGGCACGAGGTGATGAACGGGTCCTTCATGGTGTTCGGGGTGCTGATGGCCGGCGGCGCGCTGCTGCTCGCCCGGCCCCTGGGGCCGTGGGTCACTGGTCTGCTCGTGGTGTCCGGGGTGAGCTCGTTCGCCACCGGCCTCGCGCCCCTGGACCAGGACGCCACCCTGCACGCCCTCGCGGCGACCCCGCTGTTCGTCGCGCAACCCGTCGCCCTGGTCCTGCTGGGACTGCGGCTGCGGGAGCAGAGCCCGCGGCTGGCACGGGCACTCCTCGCGACGGGGGCCGTGACCGCTGCGGCGGCTGCCGCCTTCGTGCTCTCCGGGGACGACAGTGCCGTGGCCGGGGCCCTCGAACGACTGGCGCTCTGGCCCGTGCTCTTCGGGCTCGCCGGCGCCGCCTGGGCCCTCCTACCCGGCCGTCGACCGGCCGGGCCCACCTCGTCGGCCTAGCCGACGACCCGGATCGCCGACCAGGCCTCGTCGCCGACGGTGGCAGCGATCCAGTCGAGCACGGCCTGCCGGTCGGTCCGGAACGAGAAGTCCACGCCCCGGCACCAGGTGCTCATCCCGAAGGACGTGACGCCGACGATCAGGTTGCTCTCGGAGTCCCCGTAGAAGAGGGGGCCGCCCGAGTCGCCGGAGCAGGTGCCGCCGCGGCCGGGGCCGTTGCCGTTGGTCTGCACGTTGAAGCCGTCGTTGAGGTGGCTGCGCAGGTTGGTCAGCTGCGTCTCGGCCATGAGCCGCTCGCGGAAGGTCACGAGGGTGACCGGGTTGGTCTCGGTCACGCCGTAGCCACTCGCGGTGAAGGTCAGGTCCTGCTGTCCGCGCTCGGTGGCCAGGTCGTCGAGCGTCCCCGCCGCCGCCAGCTCGCCGTACTCGGGCATGTCGATCGCCTGGTCGAGGATGACCAGGCCGGCGTCGCTGGTGTCGGGGAGGCTGCCGAACCTCGACCAGCCGTAGTTGTAGATCTCCTTCGAGGTGGCGCACGTGATGCCGAGGGTCCCGTCGGCGCAGTACTCCGGGTAGCCAGTGGTGGTGTCCACCTGGAGGGTTTCGTCGTAGTCGGCGCCGGCGTCCTGCTGGAAGTAGACACGGGCGGTCACGGCGCCGGTGTCCTTGGACGTGCAGTGACCGGCGGTGAGGAAGACGGTCTCCGACAGGAGCGACCCGGTGCAGCGCTGGAGGTAATCACCGCCCGCGTCGTAGAAGGCGACGAGCCCGACGAACGGGTGCTCGTCGTCCTTGACGTAGTCCCCGGTGATGGCGCCCGCCGGGGGTGAGGCGACGGTGACGGCCATCAGCAGGCCCGCCAGCAGAACCAGGACCTTGCGCATGCGTCACTCCTCCCGAGCCGGGCGCCCTCTGCGCACGACTCATCCGATACCGCGGACGAGCCTGCCACAGGAGCGGCCCCGGATCAGGCGAAAGCAAAGACTCGGGGCAGGGAGCGGGACTACGGACAGCCGGTCACCTTCAGCACCTCGCGCTCGACCACTGTCTCCTCGCCGTGCTGGGTCGTGTGGAAGCGGTAGAAGATCCGCACCTCGCCGAAGAAGTCGTGGAACGTCGTCACTCCCACGAACGCCTTGCCCGGAGTGGCGACGAACCGGTTGACCTCGGTCAGCCGTCCCGTCAGGTCGGGGAGGGCCGGGTCGTCGTAGTCGCTGACGTAGGTCACGACGGCGACGTCGCGGTAGGAGAAGGTGCCGTCGGGGCGCTGGAAGAACTGCACCTGCTCCATCGTCCGGTGGAAGGTGGTCGTGTTGGCGCGGGGGCCGCAGATGTCGCCGTCGAACACGGCCGTGAACGTCACGTCATGGTCGACGACGGTCGGAGCACCGACCGGCTCGGCCGAGGCAGGGCCACCGAGGAGGAGCACCAGCGGGAGGAGGAGCAGCGAGCCCAGCAGTCTGCGCATCGGGTCGGCCTTCGAGTCATGACTCAGGCTGGAGCATCGGGTCACTCCACTGTGTCCGACGCGGGAGCACCGGCCCATAGTCCGTTCGGGCTCCTGCTCGTCGCGGTGGAGTCGCGCGCGGCGGAGTGCTGGTCGGTCGCGGCGTAGCTCGCCAGCACCCTGAGGGCGTCGTACGACGGGGTGCCGGGCTCGGCGACGTAGATGAGCAGGGTCTGTCCATGGTCGGGCGCGGGGAACGACTCGTAGGAGAGGTCGAGGTCGCCCACCACGGGGTGGTGGAGCCGCTTGGTGCCGGTGGCGTGGAGGCGGACGTCGTGCGACGCCCAGCGGGTCCGGAACTCCTCGCTGCGGGTGGAGAGCTCGCCGACCAGGTCCGACAGGTTGCGGTCGTAGGGGTCCCGTCCCGCCTCCGCGCGGAGGATGGCCACCGTGTCGTCGGCGGCCTTGTCCCAGTCCCGGAGGAAGTCCGGTGCGCCGGGGTCGAGGAAGGTGAAGCGGGCGCTGTTGGGGGGCTCGTCGCCCATCGCGAGGAACGGGGAGAAGAGGGCACGGCCCAGCGCGTTGCCGGCGAGGTGGTTGAGACGCCCGTCGTGGACGACGGCGGGGGCGCCGGTGATGGCGTCCAGGACGTGCTGGACGGTGGACCGCACGACCGGGACCGGCGTACGACGCCGCGGGGCCCGGGTGGCCCCCGAGGTCCGGACCAGGTCCAGCAGGTGGCGGCGCTCGGCGTCGTCGAGCCGCAGGGCCCCGGCCACGGCGTCGAGGATCCCCTCGGAGACGCCCGCCGCGTCCCCGCGCTCGAGCCGGGAGTAGTACTCGACGCTCACCCCGGCGAGCATCGCGACCTCGACCCGGCGCAGGCCCGGCACCCGACGACGCCCGGCCGGCGGCAGCCCCGCCTCGGCGGGACTGATCCTGGCTCGTCGCGACATCAGGAACTCGCGGATCTCGGCTCGGTTGTCCACCCGGTCCACGCTACGTGCGGTCCACGGTGCGTGGGGTGCCCTGCCGGTGCACCCTTCGAGCGGGACTCCCACCCGCCCGCGCGCGGTGGTTGCGTAGGTGTCGACAACGAAGGATCCGCACCACGACCAGAAGGACCACCACATGACCGACAAGCAGGTCTGGCTCATCACCGGCGCCGGACGCGGCCTGGGCATCGACATCGCGAGGGCCGCGCTCGCGGCCGGGCACGCGGTCGTCGGCACCGCCCGCAACGCCGACAGCGTGACGAACGCGCTCGGCGCGCACGACGACCTCCTGGCCGTCCCCCTGGACGTCACCGACCCCGCGGCGGCCGACGCGGCGGTCGCGGCCGCCGTCGAGCACTTCGGACACCTCGACGTCCTCGTCAACAACGCCGGCAGCTTCAACGCCGGCTTCTTCGAGGAGATGGCCCCCGAGGACTTCCGCGCCCAGATCGAGACGACCCTCTTCGGACCGGTCAACGTCACCCGCGCCGCACTGCCGCAGATGCGGGTCCAGCGCTCGGGACTGGTCGTGACCGTCTCCTCGACGGCCGGCATCGCCTCGACCGGCGACTTCCTCACGGCGTACGCCGCCTCCAAGTTCGGCGTCGAGGGCTTCATGGAGGCCCTGACCGGCGAGATCGCCCCGTTCGGGATCGGGACCATGCTCGTCGTACCCGGGTTCTTCCGCACCGAGCTCCTCACCCCGCAGTCGACCAGCTACGCCGAGCCCTCCATCGAGGACTACGCCGAGCGCACCCGCGCCACGGTCGCCGCCTGGCATGGGATGGACGGCCAGCAGGGCGGCGACCCCGCCAAGCTCGCCGACGCCGTCGTCCGGCTCGTCGCCCTCGACGAGCCGCCGCTTCGCTTCGCTGCCGGCGCCGACGCCGTCGCCCTCTTCGAGACCAAGGCCCGGACGCTCCTCGACCAGGCGGACGCACACCGAGAGCTCTCCAGCAGCCTCGGCATCGACGCCTGAGCGGTCACTCGTGGGGCGGGAGCGTCACGACCTGCCCGGCGTAGGACAGCCCGGCCCCGAACGCGATGAGCAGCGCGACGTCGCCTGCCTCCGCCTCGCCCGAGCGCAGCATCGCCTCCATCGCGAGGGGCACCGAGGCCGCCGAGGTGTTGCCGGAGTCGACGATGTCGGTGGCCACGGCCACCGACTCGGGGAGCTTGATGTTGCGCGACAGCGTCTGGGTGATGCGCAGGTTGGCCTGGTGCGGGATGAAGGCGTCGAGCTCGTCGACCGAGATCCCGGCCGCGCGCAGCGCCTCGTGGGCCACGTCGGCCATCGCGAAGGGCGCCCAGCGGAAGACGGCCGTGCCCTCCATCTGCACGACCGGGTGGTCGGCCCCGGACCCGTGACCGCCCAGGCAGCTGGGGGTCTGGTTGATGACGTGCGCCTGCGAGCCGTCCGATCCCCAGGCGGTCGGGCCGATGCCGGTCGCGTCCGCGGGGCCCACGACCACGGCGCCCGCGCCGTCGGCGAAGATGAACGCCGTCCCGCGGTCGGTCGGGTCCATGAAGCGGCTCAGCTGCTCGACGCCGATCACCAGCACGTACTTCTCCGCGCCCGAGCGGACCATCGCGGAGGCGAGGTTGAGCGCGTGGCAGAAGCCCGCGCAGCCGGCGGAGACGTCGAAGGCCGCGGTCGTCGAGCCGAGCCGGGTCGCGACCTGCGGGGCCGAGGCGGGCGTGTGCTCCGGGTGCGTCGAGGTGGCGACGATGACGCAGCCGAGCTGGTCGGCGGTCACCCCGGACACGGCGAGCGCGCGCTCGGCCGCGGTCGTCGCCATCCCGATCAGGGTCTCGTCCTCACCGGCGAAGCGCCGCGTCTTGATGCCCGACCGGGTCTGGATCCACTCGTCGTTGGAGTCCAGCACCTCGCAGATCTCGTCGTTGGTGACGACCCGCTCGGGCCGGTAGACCCCCAGGCCCAGCATCGCCGCGTGCGTCATCTCTGTTGCCTGCTGGATCGTCATCTCGCGAGCATAAGCCTCCCGATTACGGGGCTGACCCGACGGCGTACGAGTGCTTGACTGCCACCATGAGCATCGTCCGCTGGCAGGACCTCTGCATCGACGCGATCGACGTCGGGATGCAGTCCGAGTTCTGGGCGGCCGTCAGCGGGCTCGACATCGCGGACGGCGAGGCCCCGGCCCGGCTCGGGGGCCCGACACCGGCCCACTCGCTGTGGGTCAACCCCGTCGACCGGCCGCACCTGGTCAAGAACCGCGTCCACCTCGACGTCTACTGCGCGTCGATCGACGACCTGCTCGACCTCGGCGCCTCCGTGCTCGAGCCGGCCGATGAGACCGGGTTCGGGTGGACGGTCATGGCCGACCCGGAGGGCAACGAGTTCTGCGCGTTCTTGCGCACGCCCGACCGGCTGCCGGACTACCGCATCCACGGAATCGGCATCGACTGCGGGGACGCCGAGGCCCAGGCCCGCTGGTGGGGTGAGCTCTTCGGCGCCGAGCCCGAGTTCCAGGCCGAGTACGACGTGTGGACGCTGACCGGCGTCGCGGTCGACGAGACCATGACGCTCGACTTCGCGCCGGTGCCCGAGCCACGCACCGAGCCCAACCGCGCGCACTGGGACGTCAAGGGTGATGTCGACGAGCTGCTCGCGCGGGGCGCGACCCACCTGTGGGACCAGCCGCACTGGACGGTGCTGGCCGACCCGGAGGGCAACGAGTTCTGCGTCTTCCCGACGGCCTGACGTCCGACGAGGAAGCGCCCGTCACGCGAGTGCTCAGGTGACGTGCACGGCGGCGGGGCCGGCCGGGACGTCGTACAGCGGGGAGGCGCTGCCGCCCTCGAGCGAGGTCAGGATGTGATGGGCGAGACGGGCTGTCGGCGGCGCCTGGGACAGGCCCTCGGCGTCGGCCGACTCCTCCGGCCAGGTGCCGGGGAGCTGGTGGCGCGCACGGGCGCGGAGCAGCTCGAGGGGACGCCAGCCCGGGATGGGCCGGGTGCGGACCGGGGCGACCTGCTCGAGGGTGTCCCACCGGCCGAGCCACAGCTGCACGTAGAGGTCGAGCGCCGCACACAGGACCGCAGGGTGCTCGCTCACCACGAGGAAGCGGTGGTGGACCTGGTAGTCGTACGTCTGGCGTGGGCTCCGCACGACACCGGCGCGCACCGCGACGACGTCGAGGTCGAAGCCGCAGGTCTTCGCGTCCTTGAGGCGTGCGGCGCACAGCCGCGCGACGCTGGCCCAGTCACCGGCCACCACGTCGGTGAGGGTGTCCAGGGCGGGTGCGAGCAGACCGGCGCCCGGATGGGTGATGGTGACGGTCATGCAGGCTCCTCCCCCCGTCTCGCACGCCCGTCCGGCGCGCACCCCCACACTTCGGCGCCGGCCGGCGATCGGATGGAAACGTGCGCGCTTTTCCCGCGAACGGGTGACGCGGCGAGAGGGCGGCTAGACAGCCGCGGCCGCCACCACACGACGTGCGACACCGGCGTGCGGTCCTAGGGTGATCGCCGTGGACCTGACCCTGGCCGACGTCACCGCCGACAACTGGCGCGAGGTCGCTGACCTCGCTCCCCGCGACGAGCAGCGCCGGTTCGTCAACGCGCTCGCCGCGCTACCTGCTCCTCGGCGTCTACGGCGACACGTGGCACAACCTCGGTGTCCTCGAGGGCGAGACCGCGGTCGCGCACGTGATGTGGGGCGTCGACGACGACGGTTCGCACTGGATCGGCGGGCTCCTCGTGGACGCGGCACACCAAGGTCGGGGCGTCGGCCGGGCCACCGTCGAGCTGCTGCTGGAGCGGTGGCGCGCGGACCACCGCCTGGTGCGGGCCTCGTGCCACCCGGACAACGCCGCGAGCCGCGGGCTCTTCGCGTCGCTCGGCTTCGTCGAGACCGGCGAGTGGGACGACGACGAGCTGGTGGTGGAGCGCCAGCTCTGACCGCCCGGCCCGCGTGCAGCAGCGGGCCGTGATCCTCCACAGCACCTCAACGGCCAGCCGGGGAGCGGCGTCGTGCCCGTCCGGCTCGCCGGTGCCCTGGTCGTCGGGCTCAGGCCGCTCCTGACCGGCCGGTCCGACCCTGCGACCGGGAGGGAGGTCCGGCGCATTCGCCGCGATCGCCCGCGGATCGTCATGAACTCATCTACCGTTTCTCAAGAATCTGGCAATCCCCCTCGGAGGGACCGCAATGAGCCCCCGCCTGACCCTGTCCCGCGTCACCTTCGGCCTTGCGATCGGCCTGATGATGGGTGCCGCGGTGACGGTCCCAGCCTCCGCCGGGCGACCGACGCCGCAGCCCGAGCCCACCGACGGGCGCGTCCTGGGCATCGCCGTGGCGGGAGCGCCCACCGAGCTGTCCGAGGCCCTGTCGATCTCTGAGCGCACCGGCGCTGGCCTCGACCAGATGACCTTCTACGCCGCGTGGTCCCGCGGCGGCGACTTCCCCGCCGCAGACGCGTCGCGGATCACGGGGGCGGGCGCCGTGCCGGAGCTGACGTGGGAGCCCTGGGACCCGGCGGCGGGCCTCGACCAGCCGGCGTACGCCCTCGACACGATCACCGCGGGCGCGCACGACGCCTATCTCAAGCGGTGGGCCACGCAGGTCCGGGCGTGGGGGAAGCCGCTGGTGATCCGCTTCGCGCACGAGATGAACGGCACCTGGTATCCGTGGGCGGAGGGCGTCAACGGCAACGGGGCCGGCGACCACGCCGCTGCCTGGCGCCACGTCGTCGATGTCTTCCGCCGCGCCAAGGTCGGCAACGTGACCTGGACCTGGTCGGCCAACGTGCCCTACCCCGGGTCCACCCCGCTGGCAGCGCTCTACCCGGGCGACTCGTACGTCGGTCGGGTGGGGCTCGACGGCTACAACTGGGGCACCACCCAGGCGTGGTCGACGTGGCAGTCGTTCGGGGAGGTCTTCGGGCCCGGTGTGGCCGAGCTCCGATCCGTGAGCAGCCGGCCCGTCCACGTCAACGAGACGGCAGCCCCGGAGGCCGGCGGCGGCGACAAGGCCGCCTGGATCGCCGACATGTGGGCCTGGCTGGACGCGCACCCGGAGGTCCGCGGCGTCACGTGGTTCTCGCTGCTCAAGGAGGCCGACTGGCGCATCGACAGCTCGGACGCCTCGCTCGAGGCGTGGGGTGCGGGCGCTCGGGTGTTCTGAGCGGGCTACGACCTCAGCGGGCGCGACCCTGGTTGCGGCGGTCCTTGATCGTCTGCACGGCCTGCTTGATCTTGGCCTGGTTGTGGGGCTTGCGCGCCTCCGTGTAGACCATCTTGGCGACTCCGAGGGCGCCTGCCTTCTTCATGATTCCCATGGTTGAAAACGTAACGGAGCGGACCAAAGCGGCCCCCGAGCACGACGGCCCCGCCACCAGGAGGGAGAGAGGTGGCGGGGCCGCGTGCGGTCGTGGGACTGCGGTCAGCGCAGGACGCCGCACAGGGCGGGGTCGGTGGCCTCGGCGGGCAGGCTCGGGTCGAGCTCGCTGGCGCCGGCGCCCTCGAAGTCGTAGGTGCCGTTGCCGTTGTGGTCGACACCGTGGATCACGATGACGCCCTTGCCGTTCTTGATGGCGCGGGTCACGGCGCCGGGAGCGAAGTTGATGGTCCGCTCGTACTTCTCGATGCCCTTGGGCGTGGTCGGGAAGCGGTCGACCGCGAGGCCGCTCTTGGGGCTGGTGTCGCCCGAGGTCGTCAGCGACTTGAGGATCGGGCCGTAGTCCGGGACACCCTCGGCAACGTTGATGCGCAGGTCGTTGTTGGCGTCGTCGAAGACGTTGGGGCACTCGTTGCGGGCGTCAGCACCGAAGTGCAGGTGCTGGGCGTGCGGGAGCTTCTTGGCGAGGCCCCGGGCGTCGATGCGCACGTGCGCCTTGCGACCGGTGAACTCGACCTTGACCTTGCCGGTGGCGCCCGAGTCGTTGAGGGACTTGAGGTTGGCGTCGAGCTGGACGGTGCGGGGCGCGGCCTGCGCCTTGCTGGACTCGGTCGCGCTGCTGGCCTGGACGCCGAGGACACCGACGGTGCCGGCGAGGACCATGGCGCCGAGACCGGCGTAGAGCTTGCGGTGCTGCATGGGGACTCCTTGTGACGAGTGGCGGCCGAGAAGTCGGCCCTCGTGTGGCCTTCGTCACCGGCACTCCATCGGATTGGAGTCCCTCGGAATCAATCGTGCGGACGCAGGTGCAGCCAGGGTCGCTCGAGCGAGAACGCCCGCCCGGTGATGACCTTCGGGGTGATCTCGACGACGTTGTACTTCAACGACGGCACCCACGGGCGCAGCGGCACGCTCTCCGAGCGGTGGGCCTCGTCCTCGGGGAGCAGCCGGGCCGACCCGCGCACGACGACGCTGCGCGCGGCGTCCTCGCCGTACCGGTCGATCTCGAAGGCCACCTCGGAGCCCATCACGACGGACAGGAGCTTGTTGCCCTCGGCGGTCCGGAAGAGCAGCGTCTCCCCGTCGGCCGCGTAGTTGATCGGCGTGATGTGGACCTCGTCGACGAGCCGGAAGGCCAGCCTCCCGAACTCCTCCTCGCGCAGCATCTCCCAGCACTCGTCCAGCGACAGCTGGGTGACGAACTCGTCGGTCACGGCGACCACTCCCTCGTGATGTCGGTCCTTCTCCTCGACGCTAGGCCGCGGGGGTCCGCACCACACAGTGCCGACGGTCCCGCTGCGCCGGGCCTTTCGGTCGCTACCCGCCGGCGGCTCCCTGGAGCTCCCGACGCCGGCGTCCGAACATGTACGGCAGCCCCGCGCCGGCGGCGTACGCCGTGCGCACCAGGCGGCCGCGCCAGGTCGGCTCCGGCAGCGGCGGCGCGCCCTCGTCGAGCCCGGCCACGTCGACGTAGAAGGCCCGCACGGTGCCGATCCCCTCCAGCTCCGGCGCGACCTCGTGGACCTGGTCGGACGCGGTGGACGCGCCGGTCCCGTAGAGCTCCTCGGAGAGGAGCACGTACTCCCGCACCGGGACCGGGTTCTTGAGCAACCGGTGCACCAGGATCACGTCGATCCCGACGAGCTTGAGGCGGTCGCGGATCGTCTGGGTGGCCACCTCGCCCACGTGCGCCACGAACTTGAGGGTCAGGTTGGCCGCCTCCTTGCACCCCGAGCACGGGCAGAGGTTGCGCGCGACGTACTCCCGCTCGACGTGGAAGGCCCGGTGCATCGCCGCGGCCAGCTGGGTGACCTCGCGGACGAGGTCGTCGGGCGCCGTCGAGCCGGCCTCGCGGTAGAGGAACGCCGCGTCACCCTCCACCTCGACCAGCTCGAGGCCGGGAGCGGCGTCGATCACCCGCTCGAGCAGCCGGCCGGTGTTGACCTGGGCGTGCGCGAGGCTCATGCGGTGGGTGCTCATGTACTCGGTGTAGCCGCCGATGTCGGCGATGAGCATGAGCCCCCGGACGGAGGCCATGGCTCACGATGGCAGAAGCCCCGGCCCGCCTCAAGGGTGTGACGGCGGCGGATCGGTGGCCGGCCGCTCCGGGTCGAAGCGGTCCAGCATCGCGTCGACACCCAGCGCGGCCTCCCGCGCGCTGGGCGTGTAGCCCAGCACGACCGCCAGGAAACGGTCCGAGAGCAGGGCCTGCAGGCGTACGTCGCCGCGCGCGACGACCGTCGCCGTCCGGCGGGTCCGCCGGAGCAGCGCGATCTCGCCGAAGCCCTCGCCCGGACCGAGGGTGGTCAGGAGGCGACCGTCCCCCACCACGTCGACCTCGCCGGACTCGACGACGTAGTAGCGGTCGCCGACGTCGCCCTGGCTGAAGACCGTCTCCCCGGCGGGGACCTCGACGGGCTCGAGGCCCCGGGCGAGCTGCTCGACCGAGGGCAGCGGGAGGGTGCGCAGCATCGGGACCCGCTGGAGCAGGCCGACCACCTCGTCGTGCACCCCCACCGTGCGGTCGAGCTCGCGCAGCCGCCACCAGGACGCCACGGCCAGCACCGGGCAGACGAGCCCGACGGCCACCAGCGCGGTGCGCGGCCCCCACGCCCCCACCGCCCACGAGGCGGCGACCGCGCCGATCCCGATGGACACGGCGACCAGGCTCTCCAGCACGCCGAAGACCCGGGCCAGCACCTCGTCGGGGGCCATCCGACCCAGCAGGGTGAAGCCCGCCACGTCGATGAGCGCGTTGCCGACGCCGACGAAGGCCAGCAGCACCAGCGCCGCGAAGTCCACCGGCACGAAGCCGACCAGCGCGATCGGCAACCCCCACAGGGCGACCCCGAGCGCGAACCACGCACCGAGGCGTCGGGTGCCGACGAGGAGGGAGGCACCCAGCGACCCGAGGACCGCGCCGACGCCGACGGCGGTCATCAGGGTCCCGGCGCCGGGCTCGCCGCGGCCGAGCAGCTCGATGGACACCACCACCGAGAAGACGGTCAGTGCCCCGCGGGTGAAGGACTGCGCGGCCGCGAGGCCGAGCACCAGCGCAAGGTCGCGGTGGTGGGCGACCACCCGGATTCCCTCGGCGGCCTCCCGCACCAGGTGAGGGCGGGCCGGCGCGGCGGGGCGCGGCGGGGCGTCGTACTGCAGTCGGAGGAGGAGGGCGGCCGACCACAACGAGGCCGCCGCGGCCACCGCGAAGACCACCTCGACGTCCGCGACCCCGAGCAGCACGGCAGCGATGAGCGGCCCCACCAGCGTGGCCGCCGAGTCGAGCATCCCGCGCACCACGTTGGCGCTGGCCAGCTCGTGGCCGGTGTGGCACAGCGAGGGCAGCAGGGCGGAGTGGGCCGGCCGGAAGAGCGTGGCCGCGATCGTGGACAGCACCGCCAGGGCGTAGATCGCCGCCGGCGCCCCTCCCACCGCGGCGACCGCGGCGGCGGCCCCGGTCGCGACCCCGCGCACGGTGGACACGACCACCAGCACCCGCTCGCGGCGGCCGCGGTCGGCGAGGGGCGAGAGCAGGGGCGCCACGATCGCGGACGGGACCATCCGCAGGAGGCCCACCAGGCCGAGCGCGGCGGCACCGCCGTCGCGGTAGGCCACGATGCCGAGCGCCACGGTGAACGCCCACTCGGCCGTCCAGGCGCCGAGGAAGCTGAGCTGGGCCCGCCGCAGGTCGCGGTTGCGGGCGTTGCTGGTGAACGCCGCCCCGGCGTCCGCCAGCCGGTGCGTCGTCCCCCGCTCGCGCATCGACCGACTGTAGGACCGCGCGGTCGCGCGGCAGTGTGATCGCACCCACGACTCATCCGTTTTGGTGGCGAGCCCCGCACGAGGTCGTCTACCATCCGTGTCACCTTCGGAGAGGCTCTACCCCTTTCCTGGGTGAGGCGCCGGCGTCGGCGAGTGTGGGTGGCTCCGGTCCGACCCGCACCCCGGCCGGGTGCGTGGCCCTCGCTGCACCGGTGGAGTCGACCTCGGTCCGCTCCACCGGTGCGGCCCACCGACGCACCCGTTGACGACACCTCGGTTTACAATGTAAACATCCGTGGCCGAGGAGAGGACCCGAACGATGGTGTTGCGAGTTGCGCTCGTCGATGCCGACGAGCTCGTCGTCCGTGGTGTGGCGGCGATGGTGGAGGGGCACGGCGAGTCCGTCCGGCTCGTCGACCTGTCGTCCTCGAGCGCCGACGTCGTCCTGTACGACACCGTCACGACCGAGCAGGGCCAGCGGCGGGTCGCCCGACTGCTCGCCGACGGCCGGGTCGGCAAGGTCGTCGTCTACACGTGGAACTTCCAGCCCTGGCTGGCGGGCGACCTCATCCGGCAGGGCGCGTCCGGCTACCTCTCCAAGGCGCTGGCGGGCCACGAGCTCGTCGCGGCGCTGCGGGCGGTGCACCAGGGACGCGTCGTCGTCGCTCCGGACCGGCGGGCCACCCACGACGGGTCGGCCTGGGTGGGCCAGGACGAGGGCCTCACCGCACGGGAGGCCGAGGTGCTGTCCCTCATCGCCGGCGGCCTCTCCAACAACGACGTGGCCGCCCGGATGGGGTTGTCGATCAACTCGGTCAAGTCCTACGTCCGGTCGTCCTACCGCAAGATCGACGTCGACAGCCGCTCGCAGGCGGTCCTGTGGGCCCTGACGCACGGTCTCGGCCCCGGCCACGAGCGGCGCCCCGACATCGAGGTCGAGCGGCGGGGCACGATGCCCGCCTAGGGTCGGGAGGGTGATCCGCGACCTCACCGACGCCGAAGCCCGCCGCGCCCTCGTCCTCAAGTGGGGCACCGTCGATCCCGACGTGATCCCCGCCTGGGTGGCCGAGATGGACTACGCCACCGCCGACGTCGTCCTCGACGCGCTGCGCGCGGCGATCGACGCGGGCCGGACCGGCTACCCGCAGTTCGAGCACGGCGGCGAGCTCGGCCGGGCGTACGCCGCGTGGGCGGCGCGGCAGTTCGACCACCGGGTCGATCCCGACCACGTCATCCCGGTCGTGGACGTGACCGCCGGGGTCCGCCTGGCCCTCGACGTGCTCTCCGACCCCGGCCCGATGGTGATGCCCGTCCCCGCCTACAGCCCGCAGCTCGAGATCGCCGCGATCACCGACCGAGAGCGCTGGGACCTCGTCGTCGACCCCGACGCCGACCACTGCGCCATCGACCTCGACCGGCTCGACCGGCTGTTCGCCGACGGCGCCCGCACCCTGCTGCTCACCCAGCCCCACAACCCCTGGGGCCGGGTCTTCACCCGCGCCGAGCTCGAGGGCATCCGCGACGTGGTGACCGCCCACGGCGCCCGGGTGATCAGCGACGAGATCCACGCGCCGCTGGTGCTGCCCGGCCGCGAGCACGTCCCCTACCTCTCGCTCCCCGGCACCGCCGACCACGCGGTTGGCGTGGTCGCCTCGTCCAAGGCGTTCAACACCGCCGGCCTCAAGTGCGCCCAGGTGGTGGCCGGCGACGACGCGACCCGCGACCGGTTGTTCTCCGTCCCGGTGGCCCGCAACGACTCGTGGTCGACGCTCGGCGTCGTGGCCGCCGTCGCGGCGTACACGCACGGGGACCCCTGGCTCGCGGCGCTGCGCGAGCGACTCGGCGAGCAGCGGACCCTGCTCGCCGAGCTGCTGGCCGAGCACCTCCCGCAGGCCAGGATGCGACCGCTCGAGGCGACGTACCTCGCCTGGCTCGACCTGCGTGCCTACGGCCCGGCCGGTGCCGACGACTGGGACCCGGCCGCGGTGCTGCTCGCGAAGGGGCGGGTCAAGGTGGCCCCCGGCCACGACTACGCCCCGGGCAACGGCGGGCACGTGCGCCTCAACATCGCGACCTCGCGCGAGCGGCTGACCGAGATCGTCCGCCGCACCGCAGCCGCGCTGGGCGCCTGACTCGGGCACAATTCGCCGGGTGACCACCGAACCCACCACCGCCACCACCAGGATCGCCGTCGCCGGACTCGGGTACGTCGGGTTGTCGATGGCGGTGCTCCTCGCCCGCCACCACCGGGTCGTCGCCTTCGACCTCGACGAGGCCCGCGTGGAGACCCTGCGTGGAGGGCACAGCCCGATCCACGACGACGACATCGCACGCTTCCTCGCCGAGGAGGACCTCGACGTCACGTTCACGACCGACCCGGCCGAGGCCTACGCCGGCGCGGACTACGTGATCATCTCGACGCCGACCAACTACGACGAGGTCACCAACTACTTCAACACCGCCTCGGTGGAGATGGTGATCGCCGACGTCCAGAAGGTGGCGCCGGACGCGACGATGGTCATCAAGTCGACGATCCCGGTGGGCTACGTCGAGGACGTGCGCGCGCGGCTGGGCACCGACAACGTGATCTTCAGCCCGGAGTTCCTCCGCGAGGGGCGGGCCCTGCACGACAACCTGCACCCGGCGCGCATCGTGGTGGGCGAGGACAGCGACCGTGCTCGCCGCTTCGCCGAGCTGCTCGTCGAGGGCTCCGACGAGGACGACGTGCCCACCCTCTTCACCGAGCCGACCGAGGCCGAGGCGATCAAGCTCTTCGCCAACACCTACCTCGCCATGCGGGTCGCGTTCTTCAACGAGCTCGACTCGTTCGCCATGTCGCGCGGCCTCGCCACCCGGCAGATCATCGACGGCGTCGGGCTCGACCCGCGGATCGGCACGCACTACAACAACCCGTCCTTCGGGTACGGCGGCTACTGCCTGCCCAAGGACACCCGGCAGCTGCTGGCCAACTACTCCGAGGTCCCGCAGACCCTCATCACCGCGATCGTCGACGCCAACACCACGCGCAAGGACTTCATCGCCTTCGACATCATCGACCGCAAGCCCAGCACCGTCGGGGTGCACCGGCTGCTGATGAAGGCCGGGTCGGACAACTTCCGCGAGTCCTCGGTGCAGGGGATCATGAAGCGGATCAAGGCCAAGGGCATCCCGGTCGTCGTCTACGAGCCCGAGATCGGCGCGGAGCACCTCGACGCCGACGGCCGCTTCTACGGCTCGGAAGTCGTCTCGGACCTGGACGCCTTCAAGGCCGCGGCCGACGTGATCGTCGCCAACCGGATGGTCCCCGAGCTCGAGGACGTCGCGGACCGGGTCTACACGCGCGACCTCTTCGGCTCGGACTGAGCTCGCTGGTGGCGCCCGCCGTCGTGCCCGTCGTCGTGCCCTTCGTCTTCGTCCACGGCGCCGGGGGCGCTGGCGTGCACGCGTGGCCGCTCCAGGCCGCCGCGCCCGAGGCCGGGTGGCACTTCCTCCCGCGTCATGCCGAGGGTGACGACGCCGCCCGCGACTCGCGCCGCGTGGTGGACCTGCTGGGGTCGTCCGGCGGCGGCCATGTGGTCGCACACTCGTACGGCGCCAACGCCGCCCTCCTCGCGGCCCAGGCGCGACCCGACCTCGTCCGCTCGCTGGCGCTGCTCGAGCCGGCATGCTTCGACCTCGCCCGCGGGATGCCGGCGGTGGAGCAGCACATCGCCGACATGGGCGCAGTGTTCGCCTCCGCGTCCGACCCGGGGCTCGCCGACCCGGACTGGTTCGCCCGCTTCGCCGCGGGCATGGGCTTCCCTCCGCCGACCTCGTGGGACGACGCACTGTCGGCCAACGCCGCTCGCCTCAGGCGGCTGGCTCCGCCGTGGGGTGTCGGCCTGAGGCCGGCCCTGCCCGCGCGCACCCTGGTCCTGACCGCACCGTCCAGCCCCCTGTACGCCGAGACCGCGGAGTCGCTCGTCGGCCTCGGGGCCGCGCACCTCACGGTGGCCGGTGCCGGGCACCGCGTGCAGGACGACCCCCGGGCCATGGATCTGCTGCGGGACTTCTGGCGGTCCTGACCCGACGGGCACCCGGGGAGCCTGAACTTCCACGCAGATGCGTGGAAAGGCAGCCTGGACCGGTGACGAGCGCCTGAAGTTCCACGCAGGTGCGCGCGACTCCATGCTGGCAGAACGTCCCGCCAGCAGGTGACCTACGGACCTGACCACCCGACACCGCGAGCGGCATCGTGGCACAGGGAGGACTGGGCCGCGAGGTCGGCTGCGACGGTCCCGATGCCGATGGGAGTGAGACGCAAATGGGATACGACACGGTGGTCGTCGGGTACGACGGCTCCCCCGACGCCGATCGGGCGCTCGAGGCGGCAGCCGACCAGGTCGGACCGAGCGGCACGGTCCATGTGGTCACCGCCTCGCACCCCGAGTCGGCCGCCCGGATCGCCGACCACCTCCGGCAGCTGCCCCCGGAGTTCCGCGAGGCGTACGAACCGAACGCCCCCGAGAACGCTCGCCAGCAGGTCGCGCTCCTGCGACTGCAGGGACGAGGCGTGGACTGCGAGGGGCACGTGGTGGTGGACGACCCCGCCACCGCGATCATCGACGTCGCGGAGCGCGAGGGTGCCGATCTGGTCATCGTCGGCAGCCGCGGCCTCGGTGACGTGCGGCGGTTCCTGCGGGGCAGCGTCTCAGCGCGGGTTGCGGTGCACGCCCCGACGAGCGTGCTGATCGTGCACGGCACCCCACCGGGCTGAGAGCGCGCACGACGAAGGCAGTTCGCGTCGCCGCACTGCATCGGCCCGCTCAGCGCGGGCGGCTGGGCCGCGAACTGCCTTCGTCGTGCTCGGCCGCGCTCTCCCCGGCTCGCCCTGGATCGTCGGGTCACTCCTGCGGTCGCGAGGTGGCAGTCCCTCTCGCGACGGTCGGGGACAACGTCCCGGGGCGACGGCCCTTTCGGTCCTGGCACGCGCCGGCAGGGGCGACGAGCATGAGAGGTGAGGGACGAGGCTCCGTCCCCGCACGGTCCTTGGGAGACAGCCATGAGGAGCATGCATCAGTCGTCGACATCGCCGCCGCCGGTCGACGTACTCCAGGACTGGGTGGAGGCGGGTCTCATCACGACCGAGCAGTCGCAGGCGATCCGCCAGCACGAGGCAGAGCACCATGGCGCAAGCACCGCCGTTGCGGTGGCGCCACCGCCACCCGAGACGGGTCCGTCCCTGGTCGTCGAGGCACTCGGCTACCTCGGCGGAGTCGTCATGCTGGTCGGCACCGGGATCCTGGCCGGGACCTACTGGGCGGACCTCTCGGTGCCACTCCGGCTCGTCCTGATCGGTGCCACGGCGCTTGCCCTCGTGGGCGCGGGCTTCGCCGTGCCGGACCGCCTCGGTGATGCCGCGGGTCGGTTGCGCTCGGTGCTCTGGGCCATCGGCGTCGCGGCCACCGCTGGGTTCCTCGGCGTGTTCAGCACCGAGGTGCTGGATCGCTACGACGAACACGCGCTGGTGGTCATCGGCCCCTGCACCGCGGTGGTCGCGGGCATCCTGTGGTGGCTCCGGCCCACCTGGCTGCAGCAGCTGGCCCTGTTCGTGCCGTTGCTGCTCTCGGCCGTGGCGGTCGCGATGGAGGTCACCTCGACCGACTCGTCGTGGGGCGGCGCCGCCGTGTGGGCCGTCGCGGTCGGCTGGGCCGTCCTCTCCTGGGCCGGGCGGCTGGAGCCCCGCGTGACCGGCGTGGCCATGGGCATGCTGGGCGCCGTCTTCGGTGCACTGACGATGACGGCCGAGGTGGGCATCGCGCTCGGGGTGGGAACGGCGGTCGCCGCGGCGGTCGTGGCGTTGTGGGAGCGCAGCCTGCCCTGGCTCGGCGTGGCCGCGATCGCCATGCTGTGGTCGATGCCGCGCGCAGCCGACGCGTGGTTCCCCGGCCGCCTCTCGGCCGCCCTCACACTCATCATCACCGGCGGCGCCCTGGTGGGCGCAGCGGTGTGGGTGGCCCGGCACCAGGGCCGCCAGCCGTCCCCCTGACGACGGGCCCCTGCGCGTCTCAGCGTAGCCGGCCCCAGATGCCACGCCGCTCGTGGTGCTCAGGCGGCCGCTGCTCCTCGGGCGGGGTCGCGCGGCCCAGCTCGGACGGGACCGGCTTCTTGAGCTTGCCGTCGTACCGCGGGACCTCACGCTCGCCAGTGGGCACGAAGCCAGCGACGGCCGACGAGAGGCGGCGTACGCCGTAGACGTGGTCCAGCGCCTCGTCGGACGTGCCGAGTCCGAGCCAGGTCGCGCGGCTGACCGCGGCGACGCGCTCGAGGCGGCCCACGCCCTCGATGACGATGGCACCGTCGTGGGTGCGCTCGAGGTCCTCGACCAGGGCGAGCAGCGCGCCCGGAGCGGGTGCCAGGGCGGGCGAGTCGAGGGTCAGGCGCAGGCTGGAGCGGGTGCGCCCCTCGGGCAGGGAGGCGACGAGGGCGACGCGCTGGTCGTCGCGGTAGCTGCGGTGCACGATGCGGGTCTCGAGCAGCGGGTCGGCGAGCGGGTGGATGCGCTCCTCGTGCAGCGCCGCCCAGTCGCCGACCAGCAGCACCCGCAGGTCGTCGAGGGTGGAGTCGAGGACGGCGTCGACGCAGCCCATCACCTCGTCGGCGGCACCCTCACCGGAGGTCATGGAGAGCACGACCTCGAGGTACGGCGTCTCGTAGCGGCGGCCGTGCGCGTTGCGCTTGGGCCTCATCCCGGGGACCAGGTTGGCGAGGTAGGCGTCGTTGTAGCGGTTGACCTGCTCGCGACGCTCCATCACGTGCGAGCGGCCGAGGTGCCAGGACTTGGCGGCGTGCTCGGGGACGAGCAGTCCGCCTGCCTCGCCGAGGCGGTGGCCGAGCTCCATGTCCTCGCCGAGGCGCAGCGTGGTGTCCCAGCCGCCGGCCGCGTCGAGCAGGTCACGGGACAGCGCGAAGGTCGCCCCGACGAAGGAGCGGAAGGCCCGCGGGCCGGCGTGGGTGAGGTCGTCGGTACGCCGCCACATCCCGTCGACCCACTTGTGCGGCTCGGCGGTGTCCCAGTCCCAGAGGGTCGCGACCTCGCCGGAGGCCACCTGGTAGCGGGTGGTCGCCGGGTCCTGGGCCAGCAGCCGCTCGGGGTCGACGAAGCACTTGGTGCCGGCCACCACGGCGTAGTCGACCTCGTGCAGCCAGCGCAGCTGGGCCTCGAGGTGGTCGGGCCACAGCAGCATGTCGGCGTCGACGAAGTAGAGGAGCTCGCCCTCGCTCGCCCGGCCCGCGACCTCGCAGGCGCCGGCGCAGCCCCAGCCCTCCTCGACGCGCACGACTCGCGTGTTGTCGGGCACGACGTCGGGCAGCACGACCGGCGGGGTGCTGCCGTCGTCGGAGACCACGACCTCCATGAGGTGCGCGGGGTAGGTCTGAGCGGCCAGGCCGGCGAGCACGTGCGGCAGGGTGCGGTGCGAGTTGTAGGCCGGGACGACCACCGTGACGGTCCGCGTCGGGGTCCACGCCCCGATCACCGGAGGGGTGAGGACGTCCCACTCGTTGCGGCGTACGACGGGCTGGTCACGGCGGGCGGACACGGGCTGGCTCATGGCAGGTCCCGCTCGTCGACCTCGAGCTCGCGGCTGGCGTGGAAGCCGG
Source organism: Nocardioides sp. Soil777 (assembly GCF_001428425.1). NCBI lineage: Bacteria > Bacillati > Actinomycetota > Actinomycetes > Propionibacteriales > Nocardioidaceae > Nocardioides > Nocardioides sp. Soil777. The sequence continues at coordinate 47,873 of NZ_LMSN01000020.1, read as the reverse complement.
TCCACTCCCGGTCCACGATGCCCTCCTTGCGGAACGAGTCGGCCTCGACCTGCCACGTGTGCTGGCCGGAGGCGAGGCGTCGCAGGACGTAGCCCAGGCCGTGGGTGCGGTAGATCCGGCCGCCGGCCGCCTCGATGCCGCTGAGGAGCTGGGCGTCGACGAAGCGGCGTACGGGCCGGAAGCCGCCAACGCTGCGGACCACGTCGCGGTCGGCCATGATCGTGCCGCCGGCCACGAAGCGGTTGAAGATCTCGGTCGGGTGGTTGCGCCGGGTGGTGATGCCGAGCTCGGCGAGGTGGACGAACTCGCTGGGCATGCCCACCACGTCGGCGCCGCTGTAGCGACGGGCGAGGAGCAGGTCGACGACCGCGTGCGGGCCGTACCAGTCGTCGTCGTCGACCTTGAGCAGCACGTCGCCGGAGGCCGCCTCGTACGCCGCGTTGAGCACGTCGCCGAAGAAGGTGTCCTGGCTGCGCGGGACGAGCACGACGTCACGGCCGGGCAGGGCCGCGCGGACCTGCGCCTCGTCGGCCTCCCAGCCGTGGGTGGCGAGCACGAGCTCGAAGTCGGCGTCGCGCTGGCGGGCGAGCTGGCGCAGCGCGAAGTCGAGCTGGTGGGGACGCATCGTGGTGAGCAGGACGCTGACCTGCGGCCTCGCGACGTGCCGCACGCCGGCCCGGGAGGCCAGGCGGGCGCGCCACGCGACCGTGGAGTGCTCGAGGAGCGCGGCGCGCCTGGTCGTGACGCTGTGCTCCTCTCGGGACAGGGCGTCGTCGAGGTCGGGCTGCGCCTCCAGCGCCTGCGTCAGCGTCGGTCCGAGCGCAGGGTGGGCCCCGGTGGCGAGCAGGGGTACGCCGGCCGCGGCGAGGTGCGCGACCACCTGCGGGTCGGCGGTGGTGAGGTCGACGCGGAGGCCCTGGACGTCACGCAGCGCCACGATGGCCGCCTCGGTGGTGGCCTGGCCGGGGGCGAGGTCGCGGACCGGCTCGGTCCACTCCTTGCGCCAGCCGCGGGGATTGACCACCATCTCGTCGACCGGCTCGAGGCCGGGGTCGGTGACGACGGTCGGGGCGCGGTCGATCACGGGGTGGACCGGGACGCCCGTCGTCTCGGTGGTTGAGGTGCGAGCGGAGCGAGCCTCGAAACCCGCCACCACCACGTCGGCCGGCACCACGACCTCCGGGTCACCGGCCGCCGCAGCAGAGGCGTAGCGCGGCGCCCGCACGTCGAGGCCGGCGGCGGGCTCGCGACCGGCGTACGCCACGACGACTCCGCCGTGGCCGGTGTCGACGCCGGGCACGGCCTGGCGGGCGAGCTCGGTCAGCACCACGTGGGCGCCGATCGGCTGGGCGAAGCGGAGGACAGTGAGCACCCCGCGGCCCGCCTCGCGGGCCATGAAGGAGGTGAGCGGCGGCCACTCGGGTCGCGGGACGAGGACGAGCGGCTCGGTGGCGTCGGTGAGCCAGAGGGCGACGACGCGGGTCTGGCCGACCCGGCTGACGGTGGACGCGAGGCGGCGCAGCGAGGCGCGGTCGGCGGTCATCCACAGGACCGACTTCCAGCCGCGGCCGATGTCGGTGGTGCCTGCCATCGTCGTGTACGTGGCACCGACCGGTGCCAGGTCGGCGGCGGACGCGTCGTCACCGATGACCAGGAGGGGCTCGGGGGAGGTGAAGCCATCGAGGGGATGACCGGAGAAGGACACGCTCATCGCTGGGCCTCCTGCTCGCGAGGGGTTCTCTCGCGCAGCGAGGCGGGGAGGCTGTGGGTGACCAGCGGGCGCGGCTGCTGGCGCAGCCAGGTGCGGGTGACGTGGTCGATGATGTGGACGCCCTCGGGTGCGTCGACGCGGACGAGGCCGCCCAGGGCCTCGGCGCGGCCCGAGCGGATCGCCTCGTCCACCTCGAACTCGCGCAGCTTGCGGTAGAGCCGGGTGTGGGTGAAGTCGACGCCCTCGGTGCGCCAGTGGGCGTACTCGTCGGCGTCGAGCCACTTGACCTCCACGCACAGCCCCTGCTGGAGGACGAGCCGCTCGACGCCCGCGGGATACTCGCGCAGCTCCCAGTCGAAGGCCTTCACGAAGGTGTAGTCCGGACCCATGGGATAGACCCACGGCTCGAGGAAGCGCAGGGACAGGTCGAGCCACCCGGTTCGCTCGTCGACCACGGTGAGCGGGTGGCGCGGCATGGCCACGATCGTCTGCGTCGACTCCAGCTGCCAGGCCAGGTCGCGCAGGATGCCCGCGCCCTCGGGGGTGAGCACCATGTCGCCGTCCCACTTCATGGAGTACGACGTCCGCACGTGGCTGAAGCACCAGTTGTAGAAGTGCGTGAGCGAGTGCACCGAGGTGGCCGGCGTGGCCAGGTGCTCTCCCCCCGCGCGGGCGACGGAGTGCGGGTAGGTGAGCCCGGTGAAGCGGTCGCTGGCGCCGCACTCGGCGGCGATCGAGGCGGCGACGTCGAGTGTGCCGTCGGTCGAGCCGTTGTCGACGAGGAGCACGTGCTGCACGGCGGCGAGGATGGGCGGCAGCACCCACGGCAGGTTGCGGGCCTCGTTGCGCACACGGAAGACGCAGGTGAGACCGGGGGTGAGGCGCTCGCCGCGCGTCCAGGGCCACGTGACGTCGTAGTCGGCGAGCCCCTCCAGCGAGGGGATGTCCGGGATGGTGGGCGGCACGGGTGTCCTCAGCGCTCCCGGTGCAGGGCCTTGCGGAGGCTGCGGCGGGCGCCCTCCGGGACCATCGCGCGCACCGAGTGCGGCACCAGCTCGGCCGCGCGCCGGGCACCCGAGGCGTGCTCCTCCTCGGCCTTCCGGCGCGCGTCGGCGGCGGCGGTCCGGCGCTGGGCCAGCGTCGTGGAGTGCGCGAAGGCCTCGGCGTCGGCGTACATCTCGCCGTAGGTGACGCGCAGCAGGTCGCAGGCGGCGTGCGCCTTGACGGTGTCGCCACCCTCCTCGGCCATCCGGTCGAGCACCTCCCACGTCTCCTGGGCGAGGTCGCGCAGGAGAGGAGGCACCGGCACGTCGTCCCAGGTCATGGTCACCCGGCGCAGCGAGGGGTCGATGAACTTGTGGACCTGCGCGATGTCGTTGGCCATCGCCGTCTTGACCGCGGACAGGTCGAAGGCCTCGCCGATCGCGAAGACCGGCTGGGTCCAGTCGGCCAGCAGGTCGGCGTACCGGACGAAGCGGCGCTGCTCGCCCCGGGTGGCGCGCTCGGTGTGCAGCATCATGTTGACCCACGCGGCGGTGCGGGTGACGTCGCCCTGGCGCTGGTCGTAGTAGGTCTTCTTGCTGCCGACGACCTCGGTCACCGGCCGCAGCATGGTGACGTACGACGACGTCGCGTCGCAGCGGTCGGCGCACGCGCGCCACAGCCCGAGGAACCACGACGCCCGCGGGTCCTTGATGACCAGCTCGTCGCTCTCGGCGAACTGGGCCTCCAGCCACGCCGTGACCCGCTCCCGGGTGGCGTGGTCGCCACCGAGCCGGCCGGCGTCGAGCCACGCGCGGGGGCGGGCGTCGGAGACCTGGACGTTGCTGCGGGCGAGGAGCTCGGTGTGCAGGTCGACGACCCACTGCGGCTCCCCGAAGCCCTTGGGGTTGGTGGCGTCCGCGGCGACCTCGGGCTGGGGCACGTGCAGCCCCAGCGTCTGGAGCGTGCCGCTCATGGTGCTGGTCCCGCTGCGGCCCGATCCGACCACGAAGACGACCCGACGACTCGACATGCGTCGCACCCTATCCGGCAGTGGACCCGCTCCCGGGCTGGGCGGCGATCAGGTCGGCGTACCAACGGAAGGAGCGCTTGGGAGTGCGCTCGAGCGTGTCGTAGTCGACGTGCACGAGCCCGAAGCGCTGCGAGAAGCCCTCGGCCCACTCGAAGTTGTCCAGCAGCGACCAGCAGTAGTAGCCGCGGACGTCCACGCCCCGCTCGATCGCCTCGCTGACCGCGGTCAGGTGGGCGTGCAGGTAGTCGATGCGCGGCTGGTCGTCGACCACGCCGTCCTCGTCGGGGCCCATGTTGTAGGCGCACCCCGACTCGGTGATCACGATCGGCGGCAGCGCCGCGCGGTAGCGGGCGCGGAAGATGATCAGCCACTCGCGCAGCGCGTCGGGCACGACCGGCCAGCCGAAGTCGGTCGTCGGGTAGCCGACGACGTCGCGCAGCTCAAACGGCATGTCCGCGTCCTCAGGGGCCGCGGCGACCTTCATCGGGTTGTAGTAGTTGACGCCGTAGAAGTCGAGCGGCTGGCGGATGGTCGCCATGTCCCCCGGCTCGGCCAGGCCGTCGAGCAGCGGCGCCAGGTCGACCGGGTAGCGGCCGAGCAGCATCGGCTCGAGGAACATGCCGTTCCACAGGCCGTCGTAGATCTTGCTGGCGCCCACGTCGGCGTCGTCGTCGGAGGCCGGCCAGACGGGGGCGTGGTTGTTGGCGCAGCCGATGCTCTGCGCGCCCTGCTTGCGCAGCTCGATGACCGCGCGGCCGTGCGCCAGCAGCATGTGGTGCGAGGCCCACAGCGAGTCGAACATCAGGGTCCGGCCCGGCGCGTGCAGGCCGAGGCCGTAGCCGAGGAGCGAGGCGACGTTGGGCTCGTTGATCGGGATCCAGTGCTCGACCCGGTCGACGAAGCGCTCGGCGACGACCGCGGCGTACGCGGCGAAGAGGTCCACGGTCTCCCGGTTGAGCCAGCCGCCCTCGTCCTCGAGGGCCTGCGGCAGGTCCCAGTGGTAGAGCGTCACCATCGGGGCGATGCCGTGGGCGACGAGGGTGTCGAGGAGGCGGTCGTAGAACGCGAGTCCGGCCTCGTTGACGGTGCGCCCGTCGGGCATGATCCGCGACCACGACAGGGACAGCCGGTAGCCACCGGCGCCGAGCTCCGCCATCAGCGCGACGTCCTCCTCGTACCGGTGGTAGTGGTCGCAGGCGACCGCACCTGACGAGCCGTCGGAGATGCGTCCGGGCTCGGCGCAGAAGGTGTCCCAGATGCTGGGTCCGCGGCCGTCCTCGGTGGCTGCACCCTCGATTTGGTACGCCGCCGTGCTGGTCCCGAACCGAAAGCCCGGGGGGAGCTGGGGGAAGGACCCGGGCGGATCAGACGTCACGCTGTGAAGATATCGGCATGGCCGCGACCGTGTACGCCGGATGGCAGAGGTTCTCCACCCACGAGGCGGACCGCGTGACGCGGCACTCCTTCTCCTTCGGCCGGCACTACGACCCCACCAACCTCGGCTTCGGTCCGCTGGTGTGCCACAACGACGACCTCCTCCAGCCCGGCGGCGGCTATCCCGACCACCCGCACCGGGACCTCGAGATCGTCACCTGGGTGTTGTCGGGGGTCCTGCTGCACACCGACTCCACCGGCCACACCTCGCCGATCGGCGCGGGCACGGTGCAGGCGATGAGCGCCGGCTCGGGCATCCGGCACGCCGAGGTCGCCGACCCCGCGTCGGGTCCGACCCGCTTCGTGCAGGCGTGGGTGCGCCCCGACTCGCCCGGCGGCAGCCCCGAGCACCACGAGCTGGCCGTCGACCTCGAGGGGGCCGGACTGGTGCCGGTCGCCGGGTCGGGAGGCCTCCCGATCCGTACGACGGGCGCGTCCCTGCGGGTCGCCCGGCTCGCTCCCGGCGAGACCGTCGCCCTCCCCGACGCGCCGCTGGTCCACGCCTTCGCGGCCACCGGCGCCCTCGACCTGGGTGACGTGACGGTCGGCGGGCCGGACGGCCGGCCGGGCAGCGGCCGGCTGTCGGAGGGCGACGCGCTGCGCCTCTCCGACGAGCCCGGGCGGGTGGTCACCGCGACCGAGCACACCGACCTGCTGGTCTGGACCTTCCGCTGACCGGGCGTGCCCCGTCAGGCGATGACCGTGAGCGCCCCCGGCAGCACCGAGGCCACGGCCGGCGGCGAGGCGAGCGACGGGAGGACCCCGAGCGGCTCGCCGTCACCCCCGACGAGCACCGGAACCCGGGCGTCGGCGGACAGCTCGATGCGCGCCCCGGTGAGGACGGTGACCTCGGGCAGCGCGACGTGCGAGCCGTCGTACACCTTCGGGAGTGACCGGATCAGCTCGCGCTTGGACGCGGCCTCGATCACGACCACGTCGAGCAGCCCGTCGTCGAGGCTGGCGGCGGGCGCGATCGCCATCCCCTTGCCGTAGTAGCGGGAGTTGGCGACGACGACGGTCGCGGCGTCGTACTCGCCGACGACCCCGTCGACGACGACGCGGTAGCGGGCGGGCCGGTAGGTCGCGAGGGCGCGGACGGCGGCGTAGGGGTACTGCACCGGCCCGGGCAGCCAGCGGACCCGGTCGACGATCGCGGCGGCCCGGGCGTCGACGCCGGCGTAGACCGACCCGGCCACCACGCGGGAGACGCCGCCGACCGCCCACGAGACGAGGTCGACCCGGCGGGTGGCAGCGGCGAGCAGCACGTCGGCCTGCGCCAGCGGGTCGTCGGGCAGCCCGAGCATCCGCGCGAAGTCGTTGCCCCGTCCCGCCGGCACGATCCCCAGCGTCCCGCCGAGGCGCGCCACCTCGCCGGCCAACGAGCAGAGCATCCCGTCGCCGCCGACCGAGACCACCACGTCGCCGCGGGCGACCGCGGCGGCCACCAGGTCGTGGGTGGCCTGCGGGCCGGGTGAGTAGGTCACCTCGACCGTCGCCCCGGCGTCGCGCAGGCGGCGGGCGACCGGGACAACGGCACCCGGCGCGGCCCCGCCACCCGACGCGGGGTTGACCAGGAACGCGAAGGAGGTCGTCACGGGATGAGGACCCCCGGGTTGAGCACGCCGGTCGGGTCGAGCGAGTCCTTGACCGCCCGCAGGACCTGCACGCCGACCGGCCCGATCTCCCGGGCGAACCACGGCTTGTGGTCGGTGCCGACCGCGTGGTGGTGGGTGATCGTCGCGCCGGCCGCGATGATCGCGTCGCTCGCCGCGGCCTTGGCGGCGGCCCACTGCGCGAGCGGGTCCTCGGCCTGCCGGGCGGCCACGGTGAAGTAGAGCGAGCAGCCGGTCTCGTAGACGTGCGACACGTGGCACAGCACCAGCGCGCCCTCACCGAGCGAGCCGACCAGCGCGGCCCGGACCGCGTCGTACAGCCCCTGCCGCTGGGACCAGAAGGTCGCCGTCTCGAGCGTCTCGACGAGCACGCCGACGTCGAGCAGCGAGTCGCGGAGGTACGGCGCGTGGAAGCGGCCGTGCTCCCACGCCCGGCCGGGCTCCTCCCCGAGGTCGGTCCCGCCGAGTCCGGTGAGCACCACCGCGACCGCGGCCCGACGAGCGGCCACGGCCGAGGGCTCCCCCTCATGACCCACGACCATCAGGCAGCCCGCGTCGCCACCGGCGCCGATCGAGTCGGGGTCCGCCAGGTTGATCGCCGTCTCGGTCTCGTCGGAGAGCCGGATGACGGTGGGCAGCAGGCCGGCCTGGGCGAGGGTCCGCATCGCGTCGGAGCCGGCGGCGAAGGACGGCCAGCGCCAGCCGTCGTACACCTTCACGGCGGGGAGCCGGCGCACCCGCACCGTGACGGACGTGATCACGCCGAGGGTGCCCTCGGAGCCGAGGACGAGCTGGCGCAGGTCGGGACCGGCGGCGTCGGCGGGCGCCGAGCCGAGGGTCAGCACACCGGACGGGGTCACCACGGTGAGCCCGACGACCAGGGCGTCGAAGCGGCCGTAGCCGGCGCTGGCCTGGCCGCTGGAGCGGGTGGCGGCGAAGCCGCCGATGGAGGCGTGCTCGAACGACTGCGGGTAGTGCCCGAGCGTCAGCCCGTGCTCGGCGAGCAGCGCCTCGGCGGCGGGACCGCGCAGGCCGGGCTCGAGGGTCGCGGTCATCGAGACGGGGTCCACGGCGACCAGGCGGTCGAGCCGCACCAGGTCGAGGCTGACCACCCCGGCGAACCCCTCCCGACGGGCGACCAGCCCGCCCGTGACCGACGTGCCGCCGCCGAACGGCACCAGCGCGAGGTGGTGCTCGACGGCAAAGGCCACCAGCGCCTCCACCTCGGCAGCGTCCGCAGGTCGTACGACGACGTCGGGCGCGTCCGTGAGGTCGCCGGCGCGGGCGCGCAGCAGGTCCGGCGTGGACTTCCCGCGGGTGCGCAGGGCGCGGGTCGCGGTGTCCGTCAGCACATGCTCGGCACCGACGACCGCCCGCAGCCCGTCGAGCAGCGCGTCGTCCAGCGAGGGCAGCTCGTCCGCCGGCGCGGCCACGGCGGAGGCGTCGCGGATCCCGCCGAACGCGAGCTCCACGAGCCCACGGGCGGTGTCCGGCAGCGCGACGGCGGCGGCCGGGTCGCCCCAGCGCTGGGGGTGCATCTCAGACGTCATGCGTTACACTGTGACACATGACGTCACTTCGTCACAACAGTCCCCAGGACGGCTACCTCGACGCGGCCCGCGCCCTCATCCTCGACGTCGGCTGGCGGCGTACGACGCTCACCGAGGTCGCCCGCCGTGCGGGCGTCTCCCGGATGACCATCTACCGCACCTGGCCCGACATGGGCCGACTGCTCGGCGACCTGATGACCCGCGAGTGGGCGGGCATCGTGACGGCCGGGGATCCCGACGCCGACATCGCCGACCGGGTCCTCGACACCGTGCGCGCGCTGCGCGACAACGAGCTGTTCGTCCGGATCGTCGAGCTCGACCCCGAGCTCCTCCTGCCCTACCTGCTGCACCGGCGCGGCCGCTCGCAGGACCTCATCCTCGACCTCATCGAGGGCGCCGTCCGCGCCGGCCAGGCCGACGGCACCATCCGCGCCGGGCACCCGCCGGTGATCGCCAGGTCGCTGGTGCTGGCGGCCCACGGCTTCGTGCTCAGCGGGCACACCATGGTCGACGACGACGTGACGGAGGACGACCTGTACACCGAGGCACGCGAGGTCATCGCGAGGGTGCTGGCCCCGTGACCCACCTCCGCGCCGGCCTCGACGACCTCCCCGACCACGTCGACCTGGTCGTCGTCGGGCTGGGCATCACCGGCGCCGGCGTGGCCCTCGACGCCGCCACCCGCGGACTGACCACGCTCGCCGTCGACGCCCACGACCTCGCCTTCGGCACGTCGCGCTGGTCGTCCAAGCTGGTCCACGGCGGCCTGCGCTACCTCGCCCACGGCCAGGTCGGCGTCGCCCACGAGAGCGCCGTCGAGCGGGGCATCCTGATGGAGGTCACCGCCCCGCACCTCACCCGGCCGCTGCCGATGCTGGTGCCGCTCATGTCCAGCGTCTCCCGCTTCCAGGCCGGTCTGACCCGCCTCGGCCTGCGGGCCGGCGACGCCCTGCGCATCTCGGCCCACACCGGCGCCGAGACCCTCCCCGCGCCCCGCCGCGTGTCGGCCACCGAGGCGCTCCGGATGGCGCCCGCGCTGCGCCGCGACGGCCTGCGGGGCGGCCTCCTCTCGTGGGACGGCCAGCTCGAGGACGACGCCCGGCTGGTCACCACGGTCGCCCGCACCGCGGCGTCGTACGGCGCCCACGTCCGCACCCGCGCCCGGGTCACCGCCGCCACGGGGACGCGCGTCGACCTGCGCGACGAGCTCACCGGCGTGACCCGCACCGTCACCGCGCGGGCGGTCGTCAACGCGACCGGGGTGTGGGCCGGCGACCTCGCCGCCGACATCACGCTGCGACCCAGCCGCGGCACCCACCTGGTCCTGCGTGCCGACACCCTGCCCGGCCTCACGGTGGCGGTCACCGCCCCCGTGCCCGGGGAGACCAACCGCTTCGCTCTGGTGCTGCCGCAGCCCGACGGCACGGTCTACGTGGGCCTCACCGACGAGCCGGTCGACGGTCCGCTGCCCGACGTGCCGGAGCCGAGCGAGGCCGAGATCGGGTTCCTCCTCGACGTGGTGGCGGCGGCGTTCGCCCGGCCGTTGCGCCGCGAGGACGTCATCGGCGCCTTCGCCGGACTCCGCCCCCTCCTCGACGCCGGCCCGGGTCGCACCTCCGACCTGTCCCGCGAGCACGCCGTGCTGACCGGGCCCACGGGCCTGGTGACGGTCGTCGGCGGCAAGCTCACGACGTACCGGCGGATGGCGCAGGACGCCGTCGACACCGCCGTCGCGCACGGCGACCTCTCCGCCGGCCGGTGCGTCACCGCGACCACGCCGCTGCTCGGCGCGGCCCCCCGCGACGAGCTCGCCCGGCTCGAGCTGCCGGCGCGTCTCGTACGCCGCTACGGCACCGACGCCGCGCTCGTCCTGGCGACCGCCCGACGGACCGGCCTGGGCGACGACGAGCTGCTGGCCCCGGTCTCCGACCGGGTGCCGGTGACGCTGGCCGAGCTCGTCTTCGGGGTGACCCACGAGGGCGCGGTGGACGTCGACGACCTGCTCGACCGGCGTACCCGCGTCGGACTGGTCCCCGTCGACCGGGCGGCCGCCGAGCCGCTGGCCCGGCGCGCGCTGGAGCTCGCCTCCCAGCTGGTGTAGTCCGTGACGAACGGACCCCTGGTCCGCACTTCCGGGGGTCCGTTCGTCACGGACTACCCCGGAAATGGGGTGCGATCAGCCGGCCGGCAGCGCGACGTAGACCGTGTCGACGTACTCCTCGATGCCCTCGAAGCCCCCCTCGCGCCCGAAGCCGCTCGCCTTGACCCCGCCGAACGGCGCCGCCGGGTTGGAGACCAGGCCGGTGTTGATGCCGATCATCCCGGCCTGCAGCGACTCCTGGAGGCGCATGGTGCGGGCCAGGTCCTGGGTCCACGCGTAGGCGACGAGGCCGTACTCCGTGGCGTTGGCCGCGGCGACCGCCTCCTCCTCGGTGGTGAAGGTGGTGATCGGCGCGACCGGCCCGAAGACCTCGACCTTGTTGATCTGCGCCTCGGCGGGCACGTCGGTGAGCACGGTCGGCGGGTAGAAGTGGCCGGGGCCTCCGGTCGCCGTGCCTCCGGTGACGACCTTCGCCCCGTCGTGCACGGCGTCGGTGACCAGCTGGGTGACCGAGTCGACGGCGTCGGAGTCGATGAGCGGCCCGACCTGCACGCCGTCGTCCTGCCCACGGCCCACTGTCATCGCGCCCATCCGCTCCGCGAGCGCGGTGGCGAAGCGGTCGGCCACGTCGGCGTGCACGACGAAGCGGTTGGCCGCGGTGCAGGCCTCCCCCATGTTGCGCATCTTGGCGATCATGGCGCCGGCGACGGCCGCGTCGACGTCTGCGTCCTCGAAGACGACGAACGGCGCGTTGCCGCCGAGCTCCATCGACACGCGCTGGAGGTTGTCGGCCGACTGGCGGACCAGGATCTTGCCGACGTCGGTGGAGCCGGTGAAGCTCACCTTGCGCAGCCGGTCGTCAGCCATCAGGGAGGAGACGACGCCCGCGGCGTCGCTGGTCGGCACCACGTTGACCACGCCGGCGGGCACCCCCACCTCGCGCAGCAGGTCGGCCAGCTTGAGCATGGTGAGCGGCGTCTGCTCGGCGGGCTTGACCACCACGGTGCACCCGGCGGCGAGCGCCGGGCCGACCTTGCGGCTGCCCATCGCGAGGGGGAAGTTCCACGGGGTCACGAACAGGCACGGGCCGACCGGGCGCTTGAGCGTCAGCAGCCGGCTCTTGCCGTCGGGCGCGCTCATGAAGCGGCCGTGGATGCGCACGGCCTCCTCGGCGAACCAGCGGAAGAACTCCGCGCCGTACGCCACCTCACCGGCGGCCTCGGCCAGCGGCTTGCCCATCTCGAGGCTGATGGTGCGGGCGAACTCGTCGGTGCGCTCGATGATCAGCTCGTACGCCGCGCGCAACAGCTCGCCGCGCTCGCGCGGGGCGGTCGCGGCCCACCCGGCCTGGGCCGCCACGGCGGCCTCGAGGGCGTCGGCGGCGTCCACCTCACCCGCGTCGGCTACCCGCGCGAGGACGGACCCGTCGGCCGGGTCCTCCACCGCGAACCGCCGGCCGTCGTTGGCCTCTCGCCACTCTCCGTCGATGAACAACAACTCGGGCTGATCACTCATGAATTCATCGTGCCAGACCCGCTGACGGGCGGCGTCCGGTCTGGACCGCGACGCCCCGGAGGGGCACCGGTCCTGACCAGTTTCACGATCTCGGCAAGATCGGGACACCCCGCCCCTGCGGGTGGGACAGTTCTGCCGCGAGCCCCTTGCTGACCCCATGCAGCAAGGGGTTCGTCTGCGTCCGGCCCCTCCTCACGTCGCGCCCTCACGCCGCGATGCGTCGTCGTACGCCGGGCCCGACGCGTTCTCGTCAGGCGGAGGGTGGAGCGCAACCCCCGGACTGGCCCCCGCGACACGCGGCGAGGTGGAGCGACACGACCGATTTCGGCGTTGTCTTGGCGCGCGGATGGGGATCGGCTACTCTTCGTGAACAGAAAGTGAACGGGAGGTGTCACATGAGGGACCACACGATGACCACGGGGACGACCGAGGGGCTCGTCTGCCACTGGGTCGCAGTCACGGACGAGTCCGGACGCACCCACATGGAGGCACGCTGGGCGCCGCCGCGGATCGCCACGCACGCGCCGCACGCCGCCTGACGCAGTCACCTGCACGAGGAGCCACCGCCCGACCGGGCCGGTGGCTCCTCGTCGTTTCCGGCGCTTCTCGAAGATTCCTGCCCGGTGGCGGAACAAAACGGACCGCGGTACGGTTAGGTTAGTTGAATCCTCTACCAACTACCCGGCCCCGGCCGACCAAGGGAGACACCATGACTGACACCTTCGACGCCCCCACCACCGCCATCGACGACATCACCGGCGACTACACGATCGACCCCTCGCACAGCACGCTGGGTTTCGTGGCCCGCCACGCGATGGTCACCAAGGTCCGCGGCCAGTTCAACGGCTTCGAGGGCACCGCCCACGTCGACGCCACCAACCCCTCCGCTTCCCGCGTCGACCTCACCATCGACGTCGCCACCGTCGACACCCGCAGCGCCGACCGTGACGGCCACCTCAAGTCCGGCGACTTCTTCGACGTCGAGACCTACCCGACCATCCGCTTCGTCTCCACCGACGTGAAGCGCGACGGCTCCGACTGGGCCATCACCGGCGACCTCACCATCAAGGACGTCACCAAGTCCGTGACGATCGACTTCGAGGAGACCGGCTCCGCGCAGGACCCGTTCGGCAACGTCCGCGTCGGCTTCGAGGGTGCGACCACCGTCAACCGCAAGGACTTCGGCCTCACCTGGAACGCCGCGCTCGAGACCGGCGGCGTCCTCGTCTCCGACAAGATCAAGCTCGAGTTCGACATCTCGGCGATCAAGTCCGCCTGATCTCGACCCGCCCGTCCGCCTGACCACTCGGCGTACGGCACGAAGCACCCGAGCCGGCCACCCGCACTTCACGTGCGGGTGGCCGGCTCGCTGCATGTCAGGGGCGGAGCCCTCAGCCCTTGTGGCGCGGCTTCCGCGCCCGCTCGTCGCCACCCTCGGAGGAGCGGGGAGCGCGGGAGTCGGCCCGCCGCGAGGGCGGGCCGCCGTCGAGGCGGATCTCGATGAGCTTGCCCGAGATGCGGGTGCCGGAGAGCTTGTCCAGGGTGCCGGCCGGCAGCTCGCGGGGCAGCTCGACGAGGGAGAAGTCCGGGCGGATGTCGATGTGCCCGAAGTCTCCGCGGGAGAGGCCGCCCTCGTTGGCCAGCGCGCCCACGATCTGACGCGGCTCGACCTTGTGGCGCTTGCCGACGGCGATGCGGTACGACGCCATGTCGACGTCGGTGCGCCCGCGCGGGCGCCGCTCGGGCTTCTTGCCGCCGCCGCGCTCGGGGCGCTGCTCGCGGGTGTCGAAGGCCTTCTGCTGCGGCTCGGACGCCGGGTCGAGGACCAGCGGCTGCTCGCCGTGCATGACGGCGGCCAGGGCGGCGGCCACGTCGGCCTCGGGCACGTCGTGCTCGTTGACGTAGTGGGCCACGACGTCGCGGAAGAAGTCGAGCTTGTCGCTGCCGAGCGCCTCGGTGATCGAGTCGTCGAAGCGGGAGAGCCGCGTCGAGTTGATGTCCTCGATGGTCGGGATCTGCATCTGGGTCAGCGGCTGGCGGGTGGCCTTCTCGATGGCCCGGAGCAGGTGCTTCTCGCGCGGCGTGACGAAGGCGATCGAGTCGCCCTTGCGACCGGCGCGGCCGGTGCGGCCGATGCGGTGGACGTAGGACTCGGTGTCGGTCGGGATGTCGTAGTTGACGACGTGGCTGATCCGCTCGACGTCGAGGCCGCGCGCGGCCACGTCGGTGGCGACCAGGATGTCGAGCTTGCCCGACTTGAGCTGGTTGACCGTGCGCTCGCGCTGCACCTGCGGCACGTCACCGTTGATGGCCATCGCGGAGAAGCCGCGGGCCCGCAGCTTCTCGGCGAGCAGCTCGGTCTCGTTCTTGGTGCGGACGAAGACGATCATCCCCTCGAAGTTCTCGACCTCGAGGATGCGGGTGAGGGCGTCGACCTTCTGCGGGTAGGAGCAGATGAGGTAGCGCTGGGTGATGTTGGCCGCGGTGGTGGTCTTGTTCTTGACCGTGATCTCGACCGGGTCCGCGAGGTACTTCTTGGAGATGCGGCGGATCTGGGCCGGCATCGTCGCGGAGAACAGCGCGACGTGCTTCTCGGCGGGGGTGTCGGCGAGGATCGTCTCGACGTCCTCGGCGAAGCCCATCTTGAGCATCTCGTCGGCCTCGTCGAGGACGAGGAAGCGGAGCTCGGAGAGGTCGAGGGTGCCCTTCTCGAGGTGGTCCATGATCCGGCCGGGCGTGCCGACGACGACGTGCACACCGCGGCGCAGGGCCGAGAGCTGGACGCCGTACCCCTGGCCGCCGTAGATCGGCAGCACGTGCACGCCCTTCATGTGCGCGGCGTACTTCTCGAACGCCTCGGAGACCTGGAGCGCGAGCTCACGGGTGGGCGCGAGGACGAGGGCCTGAGGGGTCTTCTGCGACAGGTCGAGACGCGACAGGATCGGGAGCGCGAAGGCCGCCGTCTTGCCGGTGCCGGTCTGCGCGAGGCCCACCACGTGGCGGCCCTCCATCAGCGGCGGGATGGTCTGCGCCTGGATCGCCGAGGGCGTCTCGTAACCCACGTCCGACAGCGCCTTGAGCACTGCGGGGGCGAGTCCGAGGTCGGCGAAGGACTGCTGCTCGACATCGACAGGGGCGGGGGAAGTATCGTCAACCACCCGTTAACGGTAGTGGGTCGTGCAACGGGCACCCGATTCGTCGTCGCGGCGACGTCCGTCACGTCCGCCCGACGACGGCGCGCAGCCCTCTGATAATGGGGCGACGGCGGCTCCTCCACGGTCGCATCATGGACCGCATGACGAGCATCGCCGACCCCCGAACCGATCCCGCCCCGGCCCTGCCCGCCGGCCTCACCACCCGCCCGCTGCAGCGCGAGGACTCGGGCATCGTCTTCGCGCTGATGGCCGCGCAGGAGCAGGAGGACCTCGGCACGGTCGAGATCGAGGAGGCCGACATCGTGGGCGACTGGGCCAAGCCCAGCCACGACCTAGCGGCCCGCTCGGTGGCGGTCCTCGACGGCGACCTGCTGGTCGGGTATGGCGAGCTGATGGGCGTCGACCGCGCCGACACCGCGGTGCTGCCCTCCCACCGTGGCCGCGGCATCGGCACCTGGCTGGCCTGGTGGCTGCGCGACCTCGGCCGCCGGCTCGGCTCCCCCGTGGTCGGCAACCCGGTCCCCGAGGGCGGCCCGGGCGACCGGCTGCTCGCGTCCCTCGGCTACGAGGTGCGCTGGACCAGCTGGGTCCTCCAGCTGCCCCCGGGCACGGAGGTCCCCGAGCGCGAGCTCCCGGAGGGGTACGCCGTCCGCACGGCCACCGACGCCGACATGCGGGCCGCGCACGACGTCCTCGAGGACGCGTTCCTCGAGTGGTCGGTGCGCGACCGCGAGCCCTTCGAGGACTTCCGGGCATCGCTGGTGGAGCGGCCCGGCTTCGAGCCGTGGAACCTGCGCGTGCTCACCGACGGCGGGGGCGCGGTGGTCGGGGTGTCGCTGGTCCACGTCGCGCCCGGCGGCGTCGCGTACGTCGCGCGCCTCGCCGTACGCCGCGACCAGCGCGGCCGGGGGCTGGCCCAGGCCCTGCTGGTGGACAGCTTCCGGCTGGCCCGCGAGCACGGCGCGAGCGTCTCCGAGCTGAGCACCGACTCCCGCACCGGCGCCCTCGGTCTCTACGAGAGGGTCGGGATGCGCTCGGTCGCCACCTGGGTGAACCGCGCCGTGCGGCTTGCGTGAGCCTCCCCCATCCGTGGGAGGGCCCGTGTCAGGGTGTCCCGCGTCACGACGTCCACGCAGGTGTCAAGGGACTGTCAAGAACCCCGCAACTAGATCAAGTTTTCAACCAGAAACTCTGAAAACGCGTTCGATTCGCCCGTTTGGATCGATCAGTTCTATGTGAAGACCGGGGGTACGACCACAACGACCGCGCGCCGCGGTGCCATGAGCAGTGCTGTCAGCAGCACCGTCACCAAGGGCACCGTGCGGCCCGTGGGTCCGCTCGTCGCGCTGCTGCCTGCCCACAACGAGGAGGCGTCGATCGGCGCGGCCCTCGACTCGCTGCGCGACCAGACCCGGCCGCCGGACCACATCATCGTGGTCGCCGACAACTGCACCGACCGCACGATCGAGATCGCCCGCGAGCGCGGCGTCGAGGTCCACGAGACGGTCGACAACAGCCACAAGAAGGCCGGCGCCCTCAACCAGGTGCTCGAGCTGCTGCTGCCGACGATGGGCGACCACGCCCAGGTGCTGGTCATGGACTCCGACTGCACCCTCGACCCGGAGTTCCTCGCCGTGGCTCGCGCCAACCTGCGCGAGAGCAGCCTCGGCGGCGTCGGCGGCACGTTCCGCGGCGGCCCCGGCGGCGGCCTCGTCGGCACGTTCCAGCGCAACGAGTACGCCCGCTACGAGCGCGACGTACGCCGCCTCCGCGGCAAGGCCCTGGTGCTCACCGGCACCGCGTCGGTCTTCCCGGTCAGCGTGCTGCGCGAGGTCATCGCGGCCCGTCGCGACGGACGCCTGCCCGACAACTCCGGCGCCGGGTCGGTCTACGACCTGCGCGTCCTCACCGAGGACAACGAGCTCTCCCTGGCCCTGCTCCACCTGGGCTACAGCATCCTCGCGCCCGCCGCGTGCACCCTCGAGACCGAGGTGATGCCCACGTGGCGCGCCCTCTCCGACCAGCGGCTGCGCTGGAAGCGCGGGGCGATCGAGAACCTCGTCGACTACGGCTGGACCCGGGTCACCCTGCGCTACTGGGGTCGCCAGCTCCTCAGCTTCCTGGGCGTGCTCGCCACGCTCCTCTACGTCGGCAGCCTCGTGGCCGCCGTCGGGGTGGGCTTCACGCTCCACCCCTTCTGGCTCGCGCTGACGGGCGTCTTCGCCCTCGAGCGGGTCGTGACCGTGCGGGCCCGTGGGGTCCGCCAGATGGCTCTGGCGGCTCCGGTCGTCATCGAGTTCGTCTTCGACATCTTCCTGCAGGCCGTCCAGGCCCGCGCATTCGCCCAGGCCTTCCTGGGCACCGAGAGAAAGTGGTGATTCACATGTACAACAACGGTGCAGCTGGCGGGGGAACCCTCGCCGTGACCGGAATGGGCGCGTCCATCTGGTTCGACGCGATGTGGCTGTTCCTCGCCGGCTTCGCGATCATCGCGGCCTTCCTGGCCGTCGGACGGATCCTGCCCAAGCGTCAGGGCTGACCATGCGTCGCCTGCTCGCCCTCGTCGTGATCCTCGGCCTCGTGGCCGGGGCCGTGCTCCTGCGCCTCGGCTACGACGACTGGCGGACCGACCGTTCCCAGGAGGGGCTCCAGCAGGAGCTCTCCCTGGGGACGGCGCCGCGCCCGGTCGTCCGCAAGGACGTGCCGGTGCCCGTGGCGAGCCGGTCGGCGTACAAGAAGCCCTTCGCCGAGCTGCGCATCCCGCGCTTCGGCGACGACTGGGAGTGGGCCGTCGTCGAGGGCACCGACGAGCCCGCGCTCGACCTCGGGCCCGGGCACTACGCCGGTACGCCGATGCCGGGCGAGGAGGGCAACGCGGCCATCGCGGCCCACCGGGCCGGCCACGGCGACCCCTTCATCGACTTCGACGAGCTGCGCGACGGCGACCGGGTCGAGGTGTCGCAGGGCGACACGACCTGGGTCTACAAGATCGTCAAGGAGCCGTGGATCGTCGCGGCCGACGCGCACCACGTGCTCGACCCGCTGCCGGGACGCAAGCTCACCCTGACCACCTGCTGGCCCAAGTACGGCTCGTCCAAGCGGCTCATCGCCGTCGCCGAGCTCGCCGACGTCGTCGTCGACGGGCGCTCCACCCCGGTCGTGGACCGCGGAGACCGTCGGGTCAGTGCGGCCGACGCGGCTGCGGTCAGCGCAGGGCCTGTCGCATCGCCCTGAGCGACGACCGCGACGACTCGATCCGCCAGTCCCGCTCCTTCGCCTCGTTGAACCAGACGACGGTGTCGATCCGGGGGAAGGCGCGCGCCGTCATCATGTCCTTGATCCATCGCGCCTTGCTCTGCCGGCGGTCGCGGGGGGCGCCGTCGTGGCGTCGCGGCTCCTTGGAGCCGACCTCGCAGATCCACACCGGGGCGGACGGGTGCAGCCTGGTCAGCCGCTGGTACTGCGTCCGGAAGACCGACGTGAAGTCGCGCCACTCGCCCCACAGCGAGTCCTGGCCCCAGTTGAAGCCGTCGAGCCCGAGCACGTCGACGTACCCGGCGCCGGGCCAGATGTCGTCGACCCTCGTGGTCTCGGCGTACGTGTCGACGGTGGGGTTGAAGACCCACTTGACGTTGTCGACGCCCGCCGCGCGGAGGTGGTCGACGACGTGCCGCCAGGCCGCCACGAACTCCTGCGGCGTGCCGCCGTGGGCCTTGGCGCCGTCGCGGGTCGGCTGGAAGGACTGCCAGTCGCCGTTCATCTCCGGCCACGGGCGGACGTACACGTCGTACGGGTAGGCGAGCGCGGCCTCGGCGATCTGGTCGAGGTAGGCGTCGTGCTGCCCGCCGCTCCACTCGACGAAGCGGGTCTCGCCCATGTCCCAGGACAGCAGCACGTCGCGCGTGCCGCCGCGGCTGTGCGCGAGCTCGGGGCCGGCGGGGAAGACGTCGCCGTAGCCCCAGTAGTACGACGCCACGGCCACGTCGGTCCGGAGCTTGCGGCCGAGGGCGTCGAGGCGGGCGGGCTCGAGGGTCATCCCCTCGACCCAGGCGCCGAAGCGGACGTGCCGCTGGAGCGGGTCGCGGGCCTTGGCGGCGTCCGCCCCGGTGAACGTGAAGACCGTGGACAGCAGGACCAGTCCGAGGGCGACCACGACGATGACCCGGGTGCTCGCGCGGCGGGGGGCGCGCGGGTCCTCGGCGCGGTCCCGCCGCGCGTCGGCGGCGGTGTCGACGCTCTCGATCGTGCGGGGCGGGGGGGACCCGGCAACTGCCGTCATGGCTGCTCCCGTTCGTAGCAGGGGGGGACGGCGGGAACTATGTCAACCAATCGTCAACATGGTGACAGTTTTGCCAAATCTGTCTCTACGCCGTAACAAGGCGCCCACGGGCTCGTCTTTCCCCAGCGAGGGCCACGAATACGTTCGACCCTTGTCCGATGAGGCAGGATAGGTCCGCTGCAACACCTTCCGGGGGGAAGTCAATGAAATACCGTTCTGCCCTCGTCGTCGACGACGACGCCGGCACGAGGGACACGATCAGCGACGCCGTGCAACGCGCTGGGTTCGAGGTCTCGACCGCGGCTCGTGGTCGCACGGCTTTGGCGCACCTCGACGACGTGCAGCCCGACCTGGTGGTCCTGGAGCTGACGTTGCCCGACATCGACGGCCTCGAGGTCTGTCGCCGCATCCGGTCCTCGAGCGACTGCTACATCGTGTTCGTGAGCGAGCGGCAGGACGAGATCGACCTCCTGCTGGGCCTCGAGGCGGGCGCCGACGACTTCATGGGCAAGCCCGTCTCGCCCCGCGAGCTGCAGGCCCGCATCGCCGCGCTCTTCCGCCGTCCGCGCTCCTCGTCGGCCGCCCCCCGGCCCGCGAGCGTCAACCGCGACGGCCGCATCGAGGGTGGAGGTGGTCTGGTCCTCGACCGCCACGCCCGCGACGTCGAGGTCAACGGCCGACCCGTCGAGCTCACCCGCACCGAGTTCGACCTGCTCACCGCCCTGGCGACCCGGCCCGGCGTCGTGATGCGCCGCAACGAGCTGCTCCGCGAGGTCTGGGAGACCGAGCACGCCACCGACACGCACCTCGTCGACGTGCACGTGGCCAACGTGCGCCGCAAGCTGCGCGAGCACGGCGAGGAGCGCTGGATCCGCACCGTGCGCGGCGTGGGCTTCCGCTTCGACGCCGCTTGAAGGGACCCGGACCACGCGGACGGGGCCGACGGGTGATCAGCGCGCGTTCTCGCGCAGCGTCGACCCCCGGGCCCCGCGCACGGTGAGCCAGGCGCTGATGAAGGCGGCGACGCCGAGCACGACCGCGGCGATGGCGGTCAGCGCGAGCAGCCGTGCCGGCGAGATCTCCGCGACGAGCCGCGGCGTCGACAGGGCCTCGACGTAGCCCAGCGTGATGGTGCGCAGCACGACGTACTGCGCCAGCGAGCCGGCCAGGATGCCCGCGACCGCCGCTCCCCCGAGCACCACGACGAACTCGCGCGCCACCGCCGACATCACGGAGCGGCGGGGTACGCCGACCACGCGCAGCGCCGCGGCGTCCCGTCGCCGCGCGGGCAGCTGCACCGCGGTCGAGACGACGAGGCCGGCCAGCGCCATCAGCAGGACCAGCGCCGCCACCACGGCGTACAGCCGCAGCGCGAGCGCGTAGGCGCTCTGGTCGAGGACGCGCTGCTCGGTCGCCAGCGTGGTCTCGACGGTCAGCCCCGACTCCTCGAGGGCGTCGCGGACCTCCTGCGGGGCCTCGTCGCGCATCAGCACCCGGGTCTCGAAGAGGTTGTCGTAGACGGGCCGGTCGGTGATGAACGACGCGTAGTCGACAAGGAGGCCGGTCGGGCCGACGAAGGGCAGGCCCTCGGCGGTGCCCCGCGGTTCCACCCCGATGACCGAGGACCCGTCCAGGCTCTCGATCGCCTCGTCGGAGACGTCCACGCCGCGGACCGCGGGCCGCTTGAGCGCGATGCCGCCGGAGGTGAGGCGAGCCATCGCCGGCCGGCCGGCGGAGTCGAGGACGAGGTCGATGGAGCCGTCGTCGGCGCTGATGTCGGCGATCGAGCTGGCGGCCTGGGAGTCGGGGGCCGGGACCCATCCCGCCCCGTCGATGGCCTCGTCCACGCGGGCGCCGTCGACGGCGATCTCGAGCACGCTGGCCTCGCCGTCCATCTCCATCGTGGTGCCGGCGCCGCCGCCGAGGGTGAGGCCCTCGAGCGGGCAGGCGGTGGCGCACGTGCGTGGCAGGCGTCCGGAGACGGTGTGCTCGCCGCGCGGGAACGGCCCGAGGTAGACGCGCTCGGGGGTGCCGCCGACCGAGCCCAGGCGCACCTCGACGTTGAGCGGGCTCGACGTCCGGGCCCGGTTGTCGATGGTCATCGACAGGCGCCGGCCCACCAGCGACGGGACGTCCCCGGCGGTCTCGATGCTCTCGGCGACCTCCTCGACGGGCCGGGCGGGCGACCACGTGGGCGGCCACACCGCGATGGTGGCGAGCCGGTCGGCGTCGACGATGGAGAAGTTGGCGCCGGGGTTCTGGACCTCGGCGGCGGTCATCACCCAGTCGCCGTCGGGGTCGATGCGCCGGGTCAGGTCGCGGGTGTCGCGCAGCGACAGGGGCGAGCTCCAGGTGACCTCGCCGGGCGACGCGGTGGCAGCGACGCTGGCGCGCCACGTGGCGGCGGAGTCGTAGACGCCCGCCCCGAAGACGGCGACTGCGATCGCGGCGGTCAGCGGCAGGATCACCAGGGTGCCCTCCTGGCGCCGCGAGATCGCCCGGGCGGAGACGAAGCCGCTCAGCGAGCGGGTGTGCGGGCGGCGGCGGGTCCACCAGGTGGCCAGCCAGGCGGTGAGCCGGGTGGCCGCGAGCCCGGCGACGATGGCCAGCAGCACCGGGAGGACCAGGTCGGTGGCGTCCGGGTCGCTCTGGGTGCCCGAGGCGAGCTTGGAGAAGAGGACGGCGAGCGCGAGTGCGACCAGCGCCAGCTGGGCGACGACGGACCAGCGGCGGGTGGCCTGCGGGCGGCGTACGCCGGAGAGCTGGGAGGCGAGCGTGTCGCGCACCACCAGCCCGACCGCGACGACCGCGACCCCCACCGCGGCGGCGAGCACGAGGGCGGCGGCCGCCCAGCTCACCCACGGCACGGGCAGGGGCAGCCCCTCGACCAGCCAGGCCTGCGTCAGCCCGTAGCCCATGCCGAGCCCGAGGGCCGCCCCGACCGGTGCGGAGACGGCGAGCACCACGAGCGGCTCGGAGAGGCCTAGCACCCAGAGCCGTCGCGACGAGACGCCACGCAGCGAGGCCAGCGCGAGCTCGGGCACCCGGATCTCGCTGGCGGCCATGAGCAGCCGCATGAGGAGGGCGAGGGCGACGAGGACGAGGGACAGCACGGCGGGCGCGATCGAGGCGCGGGCGGTGGCCTGCTGCTCGCGGACCTCGTCGCGGACGGCCCCGAGGTTGTTGACGTCGGGGACGCCCACCAGCGTGCCGCCCGGCACCTCGGTGCTGGAGTCCAGGCCGGCCGCGGTCTCCGCGGCCGCGTCGAGGTCGGCCCGGGTGAGGTCGGCGGGGACGTCGAGCGGGGTGTCGACGCGCACCGTCCACTGATCGGGGCCGAGCGAGGCCATCGTGTCCGACGTCGTGATGAGCGGCGCCGGCTGGTAGGGCTGGTAGCCGCCGGTGAGGCTGGACTGCTCGTTGGTGGTCGTGAGCAGGGTCGGGCGCGACCAGACGTCGTCGGACTGCGGGGTGGTGTAGGTGCCGACCACCACGACCTCGTCGACCGGGGAGCGGGGGTACTGGCCCTCGATCTCGCCGGGCTCGAAGATCGACAGCTCCAGCGGCTCCCCGATGACCGCCCCGTTGCGCTCGGCGTCGGTGTTGAGCATGAGGACCTCGCCGGGCGCGCTCGGGCAGCGGCCGGTCACCTCGAGGCCGCCGCAGACGTCCTCGCGCGACCAGAAGGTCACCACCCCGCGCAGCGCGCTGTAGCGCTCCGAGACGAGCGTGGTGGTCGCCTCGCCCCACGGTCCCTCGTCGAGGGCGGCGGACTCCTCGACGGCGAGGTCGCGGGCGGCCTGCGGAGCGAGCTGGGACTGGAGCTCGAGCACCCGGGTCAGGCCGGTGGACGCCGCAGGCGCCTCGCGCAGCCGCGTCACGACGTACGAGCTGGTGACCGCCTCGGCGAAGATCGGGCCGAGGACCGCCGAGCCGACCGCGAGCGCGGTTAGCAGGATCGAGCCGACGCTGAGGAGGGCGCGCGCCCGCAGGCCGCGCAGCACGGTGCCGAGGAGCTGGATCATCGTCGCTCCTCGTCCCGCAGCAGGGAGGGTCGCGTGGTCGCGTCACGTACGACGCGGGCCCGCCCGCCCACCACGAGCACGGCCGCCGCGGCGAGGACGGCCGGCACCACGAGCGCCAGGGTCCGGGCCGAGGTGTCGAGGGGCTGCGCCGCCGGCGGGGGCGTGACCAGCGGGAGCCCGCCGAGGAGCAGCTCGACGGCCAGCCAGCCGCCGACGGTGACCGTCAGCAGGACCAGCACCGCCAGGGACGCGAGCTCGTCGCGACCCGCGCGCCGGGCGGTGGCCACCCCGATGCCGAGGACGCGCAGCGCGGCCACGTCGTGGCGGTAGCTGCGCAGGTGCCGGGCCACCCCGGCCGCCAGGGCGAGCAGCGCGACCAGCACGCAGGCCCCGGCCATCAACACGTAGGCGCGGGCCTGGTCGGCGCCGGCCGCGGTCCCGATCTCCTCGCGGAGGTCCTCCAGCGAGCGCGGCTCCGTGCCGGTGGCCGCGACCAGCCGGTCGAGGAGCTCGTCGGGGGTGTCCGCGGCGGCCACGATGCCGGACTCGGCGCTCGGCACCGTGGGACCCGACGCCACCGACGAGGCGGTGAGGTCGGTGAGCACGCCGACCGAGCCGACCAGCGGCAGGGCGGCGTACGAGCCCAGGGGGTCGGCCGGACGCTCGCTGCTGCCCAGATCGAGGGGCACGGGGTCCTCCAGGTCGGCCGACAGCAGGCGGACCGGGAGCCCGGACGCGGTGAGCACGAGCTCCGTCGGTCCCTCGGGCAGCGGCGCGACCTCGAGGCCGTCGGTCCGGTTGGCCGTGATCCGGCGCAGCGGGTCGACGAGGTCGTTGAAGAACCGGTTGTTCTCGTTGGCGCTGATGGACCCCTCGTCGGGTCGCCACGCGAGGTCGGTGAGGTCGCGGTCCCCGACCGCCACCCGCTCGAGGAGCACGACGAAGTCCTCGGGGTCGAGGTTGAACACGTTGGTGCCCGCACCGTAGAGCCGGCGCACGGACATCCCGACGAGCTGGCACCCGTCGGCGCAGCCGCGCAGCCGGACCGTGCGGCTGGCCTGCGCGCCTGCACTCCTCAGCGTGAGACCGAGGGATGCGGACTGCCGCGAGTCGTCGTTGCCGACGTAGACGACCTCCAGGCCCAGTCCGATCGTCGAACCGTCGCCCATCTCGAGGACCCGGGCGTCGACGGTGAGCGTGTCGCCCTGCAATGCGACGTCGGGCAGGTCGGCGGCGAGGTCGGGGACGGCCCGGGCGGCGTCGGCGACCGGGGTGCCGTCGTAGAACTCGCCCACCACCGACTCGAAGCGGTCGGCGTCGACGTAGGCGCGCCGCTCCGCCAGGCGGTCGAGGTTGGGCACCACGGCGGTGGCCATGAGGTGGTCCCCCTCGGGGTCGAGCTCGCGGGTGAGGGCCAGCGCACCGCGGGCTCCGCCCTCGACCGGGACGACGGTCGGGCCGGCCGCCGCGATCCGCGACTCGGTGTCGGTCCAGTCGTCGACCGCCGCGGCGCCGGTCGCCGCGAGGGTGGCCACCACCGCGGCCGCCACGACGAGGCGCAGCGGGGTGACCAGGTCGTCGGCGCGGGCGAGGCGGCGGGTGGCGAGGAAGGGCGCGATGCCGCGACCGCCCGTCGTACCGGTCGCGATCCGGGCGCCGAGGCGCAGCAGCCAGATCGCCACCTGCCCCAGGGCGAGGCCGACCAGCGCCGGGCCGAGCAGGACGAGGGCGTCCGGGTCGTCGGTGGTCCCCGCCCGGGAGCGGTACGCCGCGACGCCCGCGCCCACGATCACCAGGACGCTCAGGAAGACCGCCACGGTGGTGGCGCGCCGGGGCCGCTGCCGGGTCGCGACCTGGACCGCCAGCGGCTCACGGAGGGCCGCGACGGAGGACACCACGACGATGGCCAGGCCGCCGAGCGCGGTGCCGAGGGCGGTCAGCAGGGTGGTCCGGTCCAGCGGGTCAGCCGCGTCGCCGAGCCAGAGCGCCGTGGACGCGACCGTCACCCCGGCGCCGAGCGCCACGCCCAGCGCGGTGCCGACGACGATGGCGCCGAGGGGCTCGACGAGCAGGAAGCGCCACAGCCGCGTGCCGTGGATGCCGCGCAGCCGGGCCAGGCCGATCTCCTCGCGGCGGGCGGCCGCGAGCTCGGCGCCGATGCTGGGCACGGCGACCGCACCGAGCAGCAGCAGCGGGGCCGCCAGCAGCCGGGAGGTGCCGGCCGCGGCGGCGAAGCCGAGCACGCCGACGGCGCCGCCGACCACCACGGCGGTCATCAGCACCAGGGTCGTCAGGGCGCCCCGGCGGCTCCAGGCGCCCCGGACGAGGCGGGTCATCCCGCCACCTTCGGTCCGGTCACACCAGGTGGCCCTCGTCGAGCGCGTAGTGGACGTCGCAGGCCTCGACCACGGCCGGGTCGTGCGTGGCGACGACGACGACCGCACCGCGGGCCGCCTCCTCGCGCAGCTCGGTGAGGACGACACCGCGGTTGCCCTCGTCGAGCTCGGAGGTCGGCTCGTCGGCCAGCAGGATGCCGGCACCGACCACGAAGCCGCGGGCGCAGGCGACGCGCTGCATCTGGCCGCCGGAGAGCTCCTCCACCTGGCGCTCGCCGAGGTCGGCGATGCCGAACCTGGCCAGCGCGGCCTCGGCGTGCTCGTCGGCGTCGGCGGGTGCCACGCCGCGGGCGCGCAGCGCGATCGAGACGTTCTCCCGGGCCGAGAGGATGGGGACCAGGCCGTAGACCTGCAGGACGAAGGCGACCTCGGGACGCGGGTCGCCGGTGCCCGTCCACGTCGAGGCGCCGTCGTACGACGCCGTGCCCGACGTCGGCGCCAGCAGCCCGCCGGCGATGGAGAGCAGCGTGGTCTTGCCCGAGCCGCTGGGCCCGGACAGCGCGGTGACCCGGCCGGCGGGGAACGTCAGCGAGACGTCGTCGAGCAGGGTGCGACCGGCCACGTAGGTCACGTGGTCGAGGACGAGGTCGTTCACGCGGGCGTGCCCTCTCCGTCGGAGCGGCTGACGAGCAGGCGACCGTGCTCGTCCTCCTCGAAGCGCACCAGCGTGCCGGGCGGCCACTCCGCCGCCACGTGGGCGGGCAGGTGCAGGACGCCGTCCTCGCCCACCACGGCGTACTCGGAGCCCTCGCGGCCCTCGGAGCCGACGCGCCCACCCTTCATGGTGACGGTGCGCGGGAAGGTCGCGGCGACCTCGGGCTGGTGGGTGACCACCACGATCGTGGTGCCGAAGTCGTCGCCGAGCGAGTGGATCAGGTGGAGGACGTGGTCGCGGTCCTCGTGGCTGAGCTGGCTGGTCGGCTCGTCGGCGAGCAGCAGCCGCGGCGACGTGGCCACCGAGCAGGCGAGGGCGAGCCGCTGGCGCTGGCCGCCGGACATGGTCGAGACCACCTGGTCGGACTGCTGCTCGAGGCCCACGCGGCCCAGCAGCTCGCTGTCGAGCATGGCGTCCCGGCGCTCGGCGCCGGACAGCGACAGGCGGGCGAAGCCGATGTTCTGGCGGGCGGTGGCGTAGGGCAGCAGGTTGCGGGTCGCGCCCTGGAGCATCGTGCTGACGCTGCGGGAGCGGATCCGGGCGAGGTAGCGCTCGCCCATCCGGGAGATCTCCTCGTCGCCGAGGAAGATGCGCCCGGCGCTGGGCTTCTGGATGCCGCCGAGGAGGGTCAGCAGGGTCGACTTGCCGGAGCCGCTGGGGCCGAGGAAGGCAACCCGCTCACCCGGGGCGATCGCCAGGTCGACACCGCGCAGGGCGACGACGTCGTGGCCGCCGAAGGTGCGGTAGAGGTGGACGACCCCTTCGCAGCGGACTCCGAGACCGCCCGCCGGCGGTGCCGCGCCGCCCATCGGCGTCGCGAGCGCGTGGTCCTGCACCTGGCCTCCCCCTCGTCCTGAACTACGACCGATTTCAACATACCGCCCGGTCGCCGTCGTATGGTGCTGCCATGGTGATCCGCGTTGCACTCGTCAACGACGACGAAGTCGTCGTCCGTGGCCTCGATGCGATGCTGCGCAACTACGGCGACCGCATCGAGATCGTCGAGCTCGCCGCCCAGAAGAACATCGTCAACGAGGTCGACATCGCGTTGTACGACACGTTCGGCATGGGGCAGGGCAACGGCCCGGGCGTCTCCCGGCTGCTCGCCAACCCGCGCATCGGCAAGGTCGTCGTCTACACGTGGAACTTCCAGCCCTGGCTGGCCCGCGAGACGATGGAGCAGGGCGTCTCCGGCTACCTCTCCAAGAGCCTCACCGCCGGCCAGCTGGTCGACGCGCTGCAGGCCATCGCCGGCGGGCGCGTGATCGTCTCCCCCGCCCCCAAGGGCAACCGCCTCGTCGGCGGCGACTGGCCCGGTCGCGAGGAGGGCCTCACCGCCCGCGAGGCCGAGGTGCTGTCCCTCATCACGATGGGCCTGAGCAACCTCGAGATCGCCGACCGCACGTCACTGTCGGTCAACTCGATCAAGTCCTACATCCGGTCCTGCTACCGCAAGATCGACGTCGACAGCCGCTCCAAGGCGGTCCTGTGGGGCGTCGCGCACGGGCTGCGCGCCGACCGGGTGCGCGTCATGGGCTCGGTGGCGCAGGACACCAACGGCGAGCGCACCGCCTGATCTCCCTGCCTCTCCCGCGCGGTCCGCGAATCGCCCGGGCTGTTCGGGCGCGCCTACGATCTTCCGGTGACTGAGCAGCCCGGCACCGCCTCCGCCCTCGACCCCGGCATCGACCCGGGCGACCTGGCGACCACCATCCGGGTGCTGGAGCAGCTGCACCACCTGCCCGGCGACCACCCCGACCACGTGCGGGTCAAGCGGGCTGCGTCGCACATGTACAAGTCGATCAAGGCCGAGCGCAAGCTCCGCAAGCGCGCCGAGGAGCTGGCCCACGACCGCGCGATCACCGAGCTGACCGCGACCGGGTCGCCGGTGCGCATCGACGACGAGACGTCCGGCATTCCGCTCGTCTCCACCGCGCCCGGCGCGTTCGCCGGCGAGCTGATCAACCCGCGCGGCTGCTACATCTGCAAGCAGGACTTCACCCTGGTCGACGCGTTCTACCACTGGCTCTGCCCCTCCTGCGCCGCGCTGAGCCACACCAAGCGCGATCAGCGCACCGACCTCACCGGTCGCCGGGCGCTGCTGACGGGCGGGCGCGCCAAGATCGGGATGTACATCGCCCTGCGGCTGCTCCGCGACGGCGCCCACACCACGATCACGACCCGCTTCCCCAAGGACGCCGTGCGCCGCTTCTCGTCGCTGCCCGACAGCGGGGACTGGATCCACCGGCTCAAGGTGGTCGGCATCGACCTGCGCGACCCGACCCAGGTGGTCTCGCTGGCCGACGACGTCGCCGGCGCGGGTCCCCTCGACATCCTCATCAACAACGCCTGCCAGACGGTGCGTCGTACGCCGGGGGCCTACGCGCCGCTGGTCGAGGCCGAGCACGCGCCGCTCCCCGAGGATCGGGTGCTGCCCGAGATGGTGACCTTCGACCGGATCAGCGAGGCTCACCCGGCGGCCATCGCCGGCGCGCTGTCCGACACCGCCGTCGCGCACCACGAGGGTGAGTCGCAGGCCTCCGCCCTGGCCGCCCACAACGCGGCGAGCATGACGGCGCTCGCGCTGTCGGCCGGGCACGCCTCGCTCGACGCCCACCTCGCCGGGACCGCCGTCGACGCCGGCGGCCTGCTGCCGGACACGCAGACCAACAACTCGTGGACCCAGACCGTCGGCGAGGTCGACCCGCTGGAGCTCCTTGAGGTGCAGCTGTGCAACTCGATCGCACCGTTCCTGCTCGTCTCGCGGTTGCGGCCGGCCCTCGCGGCCGCCGCGCAGGCGGCGACCTCGCAACGGGCGTACGTCGTCAACGTGTCGGCGATGGAGGGCCAGTTCTCCCGCCGCTACAAGGGCGCCGGCCACCCGCACACCAACATGGCCAAGGCCGCGCTCAACATGCTGACCCGCACCTCGGCCGGCGAGATGTACGAGACCGACCGGATCCTGATGACGGCCGTCGACACCGGCTGGATCACCGACGAGCGGCCGCACCAGGACAAGCTGCGGATCGCCGCCGAGGGCTGGCACGCCCCGCTCGACCTCGTCGACGGCGCGGCGCGGGTCTACGACCCGGTCGTGCTCGGCGAGGCTGGCGAGGACCTGTACGGCTGCTTCGTGAAGGACTACCAGCCGTCGCCCTGGTGACCTCCATCTTGTGGACGGGTGCTACCCGGCCTATCTGCGTCGGTTGAACCTGATGTCGCCGTTGGGGAGGCGGTCCGTGCGGAATCCAGCCGTGTCGTGTGCCCGGTGGTGATGGTGGTTGCAGAGGAGCACGCCGTTGTCGAGGTCGGTCCTGCCTCCGCCGGACCAGGGGCCGAGATGATGGGCGTCGCACCAGGTCCCCGGGACGTCACATCCCTCTGCCCGGCAGGTCTTGTCGCGGATCAGGAGTGCCTTGCGCTGGCCGGGTGAGAACAGCCGGCGTGCGCGTCCGAGGTCGAGCGGGATGCTGTCGCCGCCGAGGACGGCGGGCAGGATCTTCGCCGTGCAGGCGAGGCGCCGGGCCTGGGCTGCCGTGATGAGGTCGCCGGTGAGCTCGTCACCCGGAACCAAGCCGGAGCCGAGGAGGTCGGCCGCACCGAGCTCGGCCTTGAGTGAGGCGAACGGGACGGTGACGACGACCGTGGTGGCGTCGCCGCCGTGGATCGGCAGGCGTCGAGGATCGGCCGCCTCGAGGAACTGGATGAACGCCTGCCCCATCCCCCTGGGGTAGGGGAGGCGCGTGAACGGGTCGCCCTCGCCCTGCTGGCCGTCAGCACCGGCACGCGGGTTGCTGAAGGCTTCGAGGTAGGTCGCCAGCCTGGTGGCGGCGGCATCCGGCACCCGGCCGGAGATCCGGGTCGTGCCGTCACCGAGGCGGCGCATGGTCAGCCGGGTCTTGTCGGCGGCAGCGGCCTCGAGCTCGGCCAGCCGTCGCGCTTCGGCCTCCTCGGCGATCTCGGGTGCCACGACCTCGAGGATGTGCCGTCCGAGACGGCCGAGCTCCTTGGGACCGAAGTGTGCGGCCTGCGCGACGAGGTGCGCCTCGGCATGGGCGACGGTGTCGGCGCCGATACGCGAGGGGAGCGCCGACAGGACGCGGTGGATCACCTGCGCCTGTGCCAGGGTCGCGTCGCCCTCCCGCATCGCGGTCGCCAGCAACGGGCGCTCACCGTCCAGCGCCTTCGCCAGGGCCAGGTCGGCGCGCGCGTCGGAGAATCTCGTGTGGGTCACCTTCGCCAGCCACCCGGCCGCGTCCTTTGTCGCGGTCGCCACCGCGAGGTCACCGGCATCGGCCAGGATCCGCAGCCGCAGCTCGGCCAGCTGGCCCTCGGCCCGGACCAGCTCGGTCAGGGCGGCCGCCTTGTCATCGGTGGTCATGAACGTCGGGTTGGCGTCGCTGACGCTCTTCAGCGTCGAGCGGACGGCGCCCACGGCAGCCACGATCGGGTGCTCCACGGACGGCCTCCTCTCGACGACGGTGAGTCACGTGCGTACGTGACTCACAACGGTCGTCGCTCCTGGAGGCCCGGATCCCGGACTATTACTCACCCTCGCAACTCGTCCCACCAGCTCGGCACTTCGACTACCCGGTGACTACGTGGAACGTGCTTCAAACGCTACCGACGACAGTGCTCCTTCGCAAGCCTGTTCGAACGATCTGTGGATTGAGAATTCTCTGTCACCCGCGCCCCATCGCGGCGATATGGCGCATGGTCAACGGGTGCCACCCCGACTGACCTGCTGCGCCGGAATTCTTGCCACCGACAGGGCGCGGGGGCCGACGCCACAAAGTAGCCATGTCTGCGATCGCAGTACAGCGCCGCAACCGACGTCATACGTTAAGGACTAATCCGAAGCAGCCTCGAGGAGCATCTTGTGTCCCAGTCGATCCGCCGACTCGTCGGTCTTGCAGCGGTGTTGGCCGTACTTACCGGCACAGCCGCGGGGTGCGGAGGCGAACGGCAAGAACGAGCCGTCACCGTTGAGCCCAAGGAAGCGGGCGGTGAGTCCAGTAAGTCCGAGAGTTCGGAGGACGCTGAAGGCGCTGAGGCTCCGGAGGACGCGGCCGGTGACCAACTGAGTGGAGCACAGGCAAGGAAGGCGCTCCTCAGCGTGTCTGATCTTCCGGCGGGTTGGACACTGACCCCGAACGAGGAAGACGACGAGAGCGAAGACTCGGTGTCGCCCGCAAAGTGCAAGGACGTGCTTGACGCGTTGGACGACAACTCGATTGACGCTGCCGCCGAGGCCGAAGCGAACTTCAACAAGGGCGGCGCCTTCGGCACGATCCTTTCCCAAACGATCTCCAGCTACGCCGACGACGTTGATCCCAACGTCGTCCAAGATATCGCGGACGCATTCTCCGAGTGCCCGAGCTTCACGAGCACCGATTCAGAAGGAGAGGTCAGCAAGGTGACAGTGGCGC
Organism: Nocardioides sp. Soil777; assembly: GCF_001428425.1. Lineage (NCBI taxonomy): Bacteria > Bacillati > Actinomycetota > Actinomycetes > Propionibacteriales > Nocardioidaceae > Nocardioides > Nocardioides sp. Soil777. The sequence goes on along the minus strand of NZ_LMSN01000020.1, from coordinate 15,996 downwards.
CGATGTCGTTCGCAAACCTGGGCGACCAGACCCTCGCGGTTTCCATGACCTTGGAGTCGTCGATGTTTACGGTCTCGCTCAATCTGGCATATGTGGTCATCGGCCACAACGTCGTCGCGCTGATTCAAGGCGGGCTCGCTGGCGCCGACGGCGCCGAACTGGAGAAGCTCACTAAGCAAGCGATCAAGAAGCTCGAGAAGACTGTCGCCTGAGTCCACGCAGAAGTGTCATTGGCGCGACGAAAGGGGTGCACGTGCCCCTATGGCACTGGCGAAGTCTGGCGAACCAGTCTGCACTTGTCGTGCTGAACAGGCGCTCATGGGCATCCCCAGATGTTGCGGCGCCTACACGCGGCGATGTGACGCGGGTGTGGCGAGATGTCGTCGTGAAGGCTTATAGCTCGCAATTCCGGTCAATCGAGCGTGTCCTCGTGTTCTGCGTCTGACCGCATCTGGACCCGCCTCGCGGCCCGGTGGGCGTCTCGTCGTGCCTGCTCGAACCGTGCAGGTAGGCCACGGGTTACGCGTTGTCGTGGGGGGTTCTCGCCTCGTTCCAGGACGCTCGCGTGCGGGTTAGCGAGGGCGTGCTTCTTCGCTTCGGTATGCAGCTCGACACCGCGACTCTCCAGGACGTGCCATCCGCAGCGGACGCAGACCGCAGCCCTGACCGTCCACGCAGCCCGGAGCACGTCGACCACTGTCGTCGGGTGCTGCGCGGGCCAATCCGCCAGGCCCCCCCAGCGCGCTTCGTAACCATTCCTACGTTGCTCTCGCATCGACCAAAGTGCCTTCGCGACAGTGACTCGTTCAGCCTCGTCTTCGAATGCCGGGTCCAACGAAGGCAGGTAAGCCGTCCAGTCATCAGCCGACTCTTCGGCGGCCTCGGCCACACTTGGCGACAAGGTGCGAGGCGGCTCTGACGGCACCATCGGTGAAGCACTCCGGTGCTCGATCAAATGCTGCCGATAGCCAATCTGGGCGAGGGAGAGAAAGGCTATGCCCAAATCGCTGCGAAGGTCCTGGTCAGCATGGTTGATGCCGTCGGCGATGAGGAGCCCGTGCACCGTTTCCACACCGGTTGCGATGTGCTCTCTGACCTCGGTGACGTAATCGTCGAGCTGGCGCAAGGCGTCCGGGTAGGCCCGTGTCGCCTTCAACTCGAGGACGAGCCAGTCGCCGATGCGGTGCTCATCGTCGTCGGAGAGAATCCGCGCGATCAGGTCGGGCCGTCGCCGTGAGGGCAGGACGTGCTGGCGGTGGCTGACGATGAGATGGAAGCCATGGTCTCGTAGAGCAGCGATGTGCTCTACGAGCCATTCCTCCAACTTCGCTTCTCGGCCAGCCGCGCTAACTTGGTAGACCCTCCGCGGGTCTTCGTATGTCGTTTCCCACGCTTCAAGGACAGCCCACAGCCGGTCGATCTCCTCATCGGCAGAGTCGAGGCGATCGGCAATGGCCGCGACCAGGCTTATGCGGTTCGCGACCGGGTTGAGGACGTAGTCATCGAAGTCCAAGCCAAGCCACTTCGCGATAGCGAGGTGGTCGCCGTGCAGGGCATCGTGGGGAGGGTCGGACTCGGCTGCGACCAACGCGCGACGCGTAGGGCTGTCGCCATACGCGAGCGTGAACGGCGCCAATACGACCACGTAGTCGTCGGCAAGCCAGTAGTCGATTGCATCATGGATGGCTGCGACCACACGCTCGACAACCTCGTGCGACTGGCCGGTCTCGGTCGCGATCTGCTTGATGACGTGCTCTTCTTCGGCTCCCATGTTCCCCCTCTGTTCCCGGCATTCGATCACGTCGCTCCGACAATCGGGGTGCCCACACTGGTACTCAAACGTCGAGCGAGACGGCAACCCGCGCAGGATGTGCTGGCGTTCTCGGATCCCCTAGTGAGCATGCGCGGCGGTAAGACGCACCCAGTGCGGCAAATGAGGGATCGATTATCGCGTTCGGACCAGAAAGGCTCATCGGCCACCGCAGAATAGGCACGGTCGGTCAGGTCGCCGCCCTCCATCCCGTAGCAAAGTCAGGAACATCGCACAAGCATGAAGAACATGGTTGTACGCGCCCTCGCAATCACCACCACCGTGGTGGGGCCGGTCGCCCTTCTCGCTGCTCCCTCCAACGCGGCCGATGATGGCCACGGCAACTCATTCAACATCCGAGAGTCGTCGGTCGAGGTGGTCGGCAATCGTTGCGCGACCATCCACTACAACGTAGATGGATGGTCGGCAGGCTACGACGCCGAGGACACCATGGGCTCGGCCTACGTCGAGACCTTTGGCGTGGTCGGCTCAAACATCGAAGGCTACGACTGGTGGGACTGGAACGATACTGAGTGGGACGAATTCTCCTGGTCCGGTGAGCGGAGCATTTGCGACAAGGAGGACATCACGCGGACCGGGAACGCAGAGTTCGACGTGTTCCCCGACACCGACCTGTACGACTACGTCGACGGCTACAGCACGGTCGTTACGGACTCGGTGCTCGTGGACTATCACCCAGTGAACGTCAAGGCGTCCAACTCGTCGCACGCCGTCAAGGTGAAGGTTCTGAAAGATGGTGAGCCTTACGCGTCGGTCAAAGTTTCCGGCCCGGGCGTTACGAGCAAGACGGATGCACGCGGGGTCGCGATGCTGCCGAAGTCGCGGCTCCCGATCGGGAAGCGCGTGACCGTGACCGTCGGCGGCGACATCGCCAAGAAGACGATCCGCGTCACCCGCTGACACAGACCGGTTTCCCGGAGCCCTGAGCGCTGTGCCGCGGCGTCGCTCCGGTTGATCGCATTGCAGTAGGTCGTCGCTCGCGACCATGAAACGGCCGTCCGTTTCAAGCACAGAGGCGACGTTTCTTACCAGGCTGGGATCGGCACTCAGAACGATGACAGAGCGAGGCACCCTCGCCCGCTAGCCATTGGCGTTTCCGGACACCGGCATGACCCGACGTCCCCGACACGCGGCGGAAAGACGCACCGCGCCTCATGCGACAGGCCGGCAGAGGAAGAGTTTGGCTCCGGCGGATGCGGTGGGTGCCCTCGTTGTGCACACTGGCTGTGGAGGTGCGCGGTGGCCGTACAGCTATTCCGTGACGACGACCGACGGTACGCCGACTGGGTTGCGGCGAATCCGGATGGCTACGTGCTGAATATCCGGCGCTCACTCAATCCCCGAGATGCTCGGATGCACGCCGCGTCCTGCAAGAGCCTCGCGAGGTCGATCCGCGAGTGGAAATCGGGACGGGGACGCTTGGCCGTGCAGTGGGTGAAGCTCTGCGGTCATTCGCTCGACGAGCTAGACGTCTGGGTAGCCGAACGAGGCCGAAATGCCGAGTCGCCCGCGACGGTGGACAACAGCCCAGTCGCCCGATGCCAGGTATGCCTGCCAGCGAGACCAATCGTCGCCCCAACGTCCGCAGTCCCTGCGCGCGGGGGCGGGGGCGTGTCGACGTCGGGCTACCAGCTATCCGCCGCATTGGGCGAAGTCACGATGAAGGCACCAAGGCGGTTCCTCTTTGAGCGCCTGGAACCAGAGCAGTTGCGGGCCCGCGAGGGACTGCGCAGTGCCTTGGCCAGTCTCACCGCCAGCGACGGCCAACTGCTGGCCGCGCTGTACTCGGGGCCGAGGCCGCCGAACTCCGACGTGGAAAACCTCCTCTACTACAACATCGATCCAGCTGGCGCGAGTTTTGTTTCTGCAAGCACTAGCGGCGTCCGCTTTGAGCTAGACAGCCAGCCAACTGACCAGGTGACGTGCCTTTACCAGTACCGATTTGTCGGCGCTGAGCAGCCACTAGCTACCTGGGAGCTGGGACGCCGCCTCACACGATTTGCCGGGGCAGATCTCGGACGCTTCATGCGACAGCATCGTCTGGCCCAAGTCTGGATGGCGGTGCACAGGACTTTTGACAGGACGCACAACCCACCGGCCTTGACGGAAGGGCCGTTTGCCGTCTTTCTCGAACTGCAGATACCCCCCGTTGTGAGCGTCGGCGTTCGGCCTGAGCTCTTGAAGGCCGTGGTCGACGGTGTGGTTTGCGCTTGCCACAACCACCTAGACGAGGCGACGGTGACCGGCGTAGCCAGCAGGATCGCGAACCAGATCGCCGTGGAACAGGAGGTCGTGGCGGAGACTCTGCTGGCGCCCGATCGTGCGGTGTTGGGCGCACGACCTCGTCTGGCGCATACCCATGGCCAAGGGGTGCAGTGGAACCCTGCTGATGAGCGTTGCGTTGCAGGTCAATTGACCCGGCGACCGGGCGTGCGATGGGAGCTCAGCGGAGAGGTCTACGAGGTTTCACCGGCGCGTCGCTCAGGCAGCAAGGTGAGCTCCCGACTCGAATCCCTCCTACGGTCCGTCCTACGGAGATAGGCGGCGCAAAGACGCAGGTCTGAGGTCACCCCGACGCCTATCCAAGAACGCGCCGCCAGTCGTGCAGATCGCGGCGGCCCAGTCGTGGGCTGAGCGTCTGGCTCAGCCCACGTGCCAGTGCTTTCGGACGAGCTCGTCGCGCGCGTCGTCGTCCTTGGCGAGCGTCTTGAGGAGCTTCGCGTCGTGGTGCTTGCGCAGCCGCGAGAGAACCGCGTCGATCAGCAGGCTGGGGAAGACGCCGTCGGCCTCGAACATTTCACGCTCGGCCTCGAGCAGGTCGGCCGACTCAGCGCACGACTTCGGAAGCTGCTCGAAGTCGTCGTGGTCGGCCGTGTTCAGCCGCTCGGCCACGTCGAGAGCGTCCGGGTCGGTAAGCCCCCGGCGAGCCGCGATCGCCATCCCGGCCAGGAGCAGGTGTACGTCGGCGGAGCCGTCAGCGAGTCGGAACTCGATCGTCTGCGGATCTATCGCCGGTTCGATGATCGGCCCTCCACCGTGGGGACTGCCGGGGTTGGCGTGGGCGACCATGGCGGGCAGCACGTCCCCACTCCAGGCGAGAGGCACGCGGACGAGTCCGCTGCGGTCGCGCTCGCCCCAGCAGATCCCTTCGGGTGACTCGTCGCCGTCGGTGAACCGCAAGTACGACGTCGGGACGGTGTTCCCGAACGCCGTCAGCGCCTTGGCCGCCGAAAGGTATCCGGCAATCAGGCGACGTCCGGTGTCGTTGAGGCCGTCCTTGCGGACGATGACACTGACGCCGTTGCGCACCAGCCGGCTGTGGATGTGCAGGCCGTTGCCCGCGCCTTCGCCACTCACCGAGGGGGCGAAGGTGGCCTCCAGACCGTGTGCGTAGGCGACCTCGCGCACCACCCACTTGGCCAGGACGAGGTTGTCGGCGGCTTGCTCGATGGGCACGGGCTGGAACTCGATCTCGTGCTGCACGAGCTGTCGGTCGACCTCGAGGATGTTGCCGACCTCGCCATGGACGTACTTCAACGCAACGCCCATCGCAGTGAGATGCCCGAGCACCTGCTCGCGGACCTGTTGGCCCTTCGAGAAGGGCGCCGACTCCTGGTAGCCGCTCTCCTCCTCGACGGGATAGATCCGCTCGGGCTCGTCGACGAGGTAGTACTCCAACTCGCCGAGGGCCTCGAGGGTCAGCCCTGTCTCTTCGGTCAACGCGACGGCTGCACGTCGGACGATCTGCTCGCGCGCGTAGGACAGCGGTTCGCCGTCCTCGTCGTAGAAGGAGCACAGGACGTCGAGCGAGGGCCGCTCTCCGAAGGGGTTGAGAAAGGCCGTCCGGTGGCGCGGCACGATGTAGACGTCGCTGGCATCGGTGTCGGTCGACGCGAAGACGCTGGAGCCGTCGACCCGCTCGCCACGCGTCAGCACCTCGAGCAGGTGGTCGCGCGAGTTGATCGGAAATGTGAGCGTCTTGAGCCTGCCGTCGCCTCCGACGTAGCGCAGGTTCACCTGCCGGAGCTCCAGCTGCTCGACGGCCCGGACGAGGTCGCTGCCGGTGAAGTCGGCCGCCGGCTTGCCGAGTAGGCGGACGAGCGGGTGCGGTTCGAGAGCATCGATGGCCATGCCCTCGTTCTACCAGCACCCGCGCCACCCGCTGGGGCCACGGCTTTCACGATGACGACCATCCCGCGCCGCCCTCGCTGACCCACAGCTCACGATGACCAGCAAGGAGTTTCGACTCGATCACCACGAGCGGTTGGTCACCGGACGGGCGACAACTGATTCCTCTGATCGTCTCGCCCCGGGTTGAGGCTCTCCACGCGTGCCCGGATCAGCACCTTTCGGCTCGGCCTCAGCCGGTGCTCCGGCCCCATGACGTCGGACACCCGCCTCAGCAGCAGCGTCCGCCCGGCTGGTGCTCTTTCTCGTGGTCACGTAGCCGCTCGAACTCGCGCCGGGACATCGGCTGCTCACCGAAGGTGGCGCACTCCTCGACGTAGTCGTCCCACTTGGCCTCCCCGGTGAGCTGACGGACGTACCAGCGCAGCGTGCGCCCCACCTCGAGCACTGTCATCGGTGACTCCCCACTTCGGTGCCGTGCACTTCAGCCTCCCACTGCCGGACGGCCTCCTTCTCCCCAGCCGTGGCGAAGAAGTCGGAGGGCTGGACCAGGTGGGACTCGGTCCACGGCACCTCCGTGGTCGGCAGACCGCCGGCCCGCAGGGCGCGGACCCAGATGACGAAAGCGTTGGCGACCACCACGAGCACGAGGAGTGCGAACAGCGACTGCAGGGTCCCGTTGACCGTGGAGTTGAAGACCACCTGCTCCATCTGCTCGACGCTGGTCGCCGGGGCGAGCAGCTCACCAGCATCCAGGGCATCCGCGTAGCGCTCACGCTGGGTGAAGTAGCCGATGGCCGGATTGTCGGAGAACACCTTCTGGTAGCTGGCCGTCATGGTTGTGATGAGGTCCCAGGCCAGACCGATCCCCGGCACCCAGGCCCACTTCGCCTTGCCGTGCTTGATCAGCAACGTCACGCAGAGCGTCAACGCGATCGCCGCGAGCAGCTGGTTGGCAATGCCGAAGAGCGGGAAGAGCTGGTTGATGCCGCCCAGCGGGTCCGTCACCCCGACGTACAGCATGTAGCCCCACAGTGCGACCACCACGGCGCTCGCCGACCACGAGGCCGGCTTCCAGGAGAGGTCGGCGTACTTGGGCCACACGTTGCCGATCGTGTCCTGGAGCATGAAACGACCCACCCGCGTGCCGGCGTCGACGGCGGTCAGGATGAAGAGCGCCTCGAACATGATCGCGAAGTGGTACCAGAACGCGGCGAGCCCGCCACCGAACGCTTCGGTGAAGATCTGGGACATGCCGAGCGCGAGTGTCGGTGCCCCACCTGTCCGGGAGATGAGTGTCTGCTCCTCCACGGCTGCCGCCGCTCCGGTCAGCTGGTCGGGGGTGATGCTGAAGCCCAGGCTCGCAATGAACTCCGCCGCAGCCGCAGGGTCGCCTCCGGTGGCGCCGGCCGGGCTGTTCATCGCGAAGTAGAGGCCCGGGTCGATCACTGAGGCGGCGATGAGGGCGCTGATCGCTACGAACGACTCCATCAGCATGCCGCCGTAGCCGATCATCCGGACCTGGCTCTCCTTGGCCACCATCTTGGGCGTGGTGCCGGAAGCGATGAGGGCGTGGAACCCTGACAGTGCGCCGCACGCGATCGTGATGAAGACGAACGGGAAGAGCTTGCCGGCAAACACAGGGCCGGTGCCCTCGCGGGCGAAGTCGGTCACCGCCTCCTGCTGCAGTACGGGGGCGGCGAGCACCAGGCCGACAGCCAGGAGGACGATCACGCCGATCTTCATGAACGTGGAGAGGTAGTCGCGAGGAGTGAGCAACATCCACACCGGCAGGATCGAAGCGACGAAGCCGTAGAGGACCAGTCCGAGGGTCAGCTGCTCCTTCGACAGGGTCAGCGCCCCCTCCAGACCCATCTGCTCGACATACCCCCCGCCGATGATCGCGAGCAACAACAGGCCGACGCCGATGGCAGTGACCTCCGAGACCCGGCCAGGGCGTAGCACTCGCAGGTAGTAGCCCATGAACAGGGCGATGGGGATGGTCAGGCCGATCGAGAAGACGCCCCAGGGCGACTCCGCAAGGGCGTTGACGACCACCAGCGCGAGCACGGCCAGGATGATGATCATGATCGCGAAGACCGCGATCAGTGCGGCGATCCCGCCCACCACACCGATCTCCTCGCGCACCATCTGACCCAGGCTCTTGCCGTCGCGCCGCATCGAGAAGAAGAGCACCACCATGTCCTGCACGGCGCCGGCCAGGATGACGCCGACGATGATCCAGATCGTGCCGGGGAGGTAGCCCATCTGGGCGGCGAGCACCGGACCCACCAACGGGCCCGCCCCGGCGATCGCGGCGAAGTGGTGTCCGAACAGCACGTGACGATGGGTGACGTCGAAGTCGCGGCCGTTGTCGTGCCTCTCCGCCGGTGTGGCGCGGGTGTCGTCGACCCCCAACACCCGGTAGGCGATGAAGCGGGCGTAGAAGCGATAAGCGATGGCATAGGAGGACAGGGCAGCGAAGAGAATCCAGAGGGCCGAGACCTCCTCTCCGCGGGAGAGGGCGAGCACTGCCCAGCAGACGGCACCGACCACGGCGACCGTGCCCCAGATGACCATCGACCTCACAGTCATACGGGGAGGACCACCGGTCGGGGCCGGGGAATCAGCGGTGTGTGTCGAGTGCGTGGACATGGAGCGACTCCTCCGTGCTCAGGCGCGCCCCGGCGGGCCGCGAGCCCTCCCCTGATCTGTACCGCGCCCCAGAGCTCTCCGCAAGAGGCTGCTCGAGGCTGAGCCTCGGTAGACCGTGACCCGTGGTCGTGGGATCTTGTGCCGCACCTGTGCCAGTGCCCGTCAGGATCGGACTAGGGTCGCGAGGGTGTCCACCACGTCGTCGGCCGCTTTCGCAGCTGTGATCGGAGGGATCGCGGGAGCGTCGCTGGCGGCGCACCGCGGTGTCCGGACCGCCGCGGGCGCCGCGTTGGTCGGGGCCACCGGGCTGGGTGCATCGGAGGCGGTGGCCCGTGCCCGACAGCACGAGGGCGAGATCCCGCCGCTGTGGCAGCGCATCGCGGTGAGTGCGGCACTCGCCGCACCGCTGGGCTGGATCTCGGAGAAGGTGACTGCCGCAAGTCCCCGAATGGTCGGCGCGGCGACGGGCGCCGCGGTCGGGGTGATGGGGCTGCGACCGCAGAAGGTCGCGATGGGCCCGGTCGTCGGCTTCGGTGTCGGGGAGGTGCTCGCGCGCCGTCACGCGTCGGCTGCGGTGGTCGCCAGCAGCTCGGTGCTCGTCTACCGCAGCCTGTCCGCACTGGTCTTCCGCGAGGCCCAGGTCAGCCTGCTCGCCGAACGCGTCCGTGCCGCCGACCTACCGTTCGTGGTACCTCGACCCGCGCGGACGAGATACGTGGGCACCACCTACGTCCGGGACCTCGCCAAGGAGCTGGGCGGGGACTACGTCGCCGACGCCCCGGATGCCGGGATCGTCGCGTCCCTCGATGCCCTGACCGGACCGGAGCTCGACCCCGATCAGGTCGACCCACTGGTGCGGGAGTTCTACGAGCACACCACCCGGTTCGCCCTCGACATCGTGCCGCAGTGGCGGCTGTGGGTCCGGCCCGGATATCTGCTCTACCGCACCCTCGTGGCACGCCCGTTCGGACAGGCCAGCATCCCGATGAACCAACGAGAGGCCCAACGCGGGATCCACAGTCGGATCGACACCGTCACCGGCATCGATGGCGTGGTGTCCGTGCGCGGCTGGGTGCGGTCGTTCGCCGACGACGACGAGCCGATCATGCTCGGGATCTACACCACCTACACCCACGGCGACACCGGCTACGTCAGCGTCGGCTTCCCCGTCCCCGAGGGCAGCTTCACCGCCACTCTGCTTCCGCGGCCACGAGCCGACCGAGGCCTGTCGCTGACCAGCCGGGCGCACGACGGCCAGGCTGGGCACTACCTGACCTACATCGACACGGCGGCAGATGAGCTGACCGCGCTCGCCATGCACGGCTTCGAGGAGCAGCTCGACGTGCACGTCGACAACGGTGCGCTGCGCGCCGAACACGCGTTCTGGATCTTCGGCTTCCCGTTCCTGACCCTGCACTACCGGATCGCACGCAAGCCCGCCGCCTGATCCGCTCGCCGCTCTGGACGAGGAATGAATCCGTCAGCGTGCTGGCAACACCGTCTGGTCGTCTCCCGTCCGTGACGATGGAGATCCTGGCCCGGATCGACCCTGATGAGCTGTCGGAGAGCACGGAACGCCGCACTCATCGCGGCATGAACGGCCATGGACACAAGGAAACCCCAAGGCCGCTTGGTTCACCCTGAGTGCCAGAAGGGTCGGCAACGGTTGACCTCGGGTCAGGAAAGGCACGGACATGATGCGCGCATTGACAGCAACAGTGTTGGCGGCAGCAGCCCTCGTCGTGGTTGCCCCACCGCCTGCGACTGCCGTAGTCCATGAGATCTACGGGGCGTGGTGCGCGGGGAAGGGTGAGATCGAACCACCCGGCTTGTCGGACGACACGAAGAAGAACTTTGGCCGACCCGTGCTCGCTGGGGGGGTCGTTGCGTTCACCCCGTACCTCGACGGCGTCCTGATCGACTTCGATTTCGAGAAGGCGCAGACAAAGGTCGTGGCGGCACCGACCGGTCCGGCAATCGTCCAGATCGGGCCCGGCCTGTACCTGGAGCGCTTCATCCTGGATCCGGAATTCGCCGGCTTCCTGCACTGCGCGAACCTGGAGGGGCTGGCCGGATAGACGACCGGTCATCGGCGGATCCAAAAACGCCGAACATGAGAACGCGACGGTCGATGTCGTAGAGACGCTGCCGGTGTTCTTCAAGACGTCCTGAAGGTTCCTGCTCGGCTCGCCTGTCGTTCCTGGCCATGAGTGTTCCTTCGTCGTCTCGGACTGGACCGGTACCCACTCAGTCGGCAGGGACGCGCGCGACGTCAACGACGATGTGAGGCAGCTGCGCCGGCACCCCCCGCCGGCGGAGATCTGGCGAGTGGATGGGACGCGTCTGGGAGCATCTCGTCATGGACGTCGAGATGCTGGATGCTGAACGGCTTCGATTCCGCGACGGCGCCCCGGTGCGAGCGGCCTCCGCGGTCGTTCCCTTCGGCGACGGCCACTTGGTGGTTTCGGACGACGCCACCCGAGCAGCCTGGTTCCGTGACGGAACGGCCACTCGCGTACGGCTCCTCCCGCCGGTCGGCGGGCATGACGTGTTCGACGAGGCGTCCGGGACCAAGCACCTCAAACCGGACCTCGAGACCGCCTGTCAGGTCGAGGTCGGTGGGGCGCCAGCGGTGNTCGGACGACGCCACCCGAGCAGCCTGGTTCCGTGACGGAACGGCCACTCGCGTACGGCTCCTCCCGCCGGTCGGCGGGCATGACGTGTTCGACGAGGCGTCCGGGACCAAGTACCTCAAACCGGACCTCGAGACCGCCTGTCAGGTCGAGGTCGGTGGGGCGCCAGCGGTGCTGGTGATGGGCTCAGGCTCCTCCCCGGCCCGGATGCAGTGGTGCCTGCTTCGGCTGGAGGACGGCCGGCCGAGGGCCGTGGTCGCCGACATGGCACAGGTGTACGCCGCCGCGGCGGCTGCCCTGCCATCGACCTCGAGCTGCTCAACCTCGAGGGGGCCTGCATCATCGGGAACACATTGCGGTGGTTCCACCGCGGGCTCCCCTCGGCCGGGATGCCCTCGGGAAGCGTCCACATCNCCTCGAGACCGCCTGTCAGGTCGAGGTCGGTGGGGCGCCAGCGGTGCTGGTGATGGGCTCAGGCTCCTCCCCGGCCCGGATGCAGTGGTGCCTGCTTCGGCTGGAGGACGGCCGGCCGAGGGCCGTGGTCGCCGACATGGCACAGGTGTACGCCGCCGCGGCGGCTGCCCTTGCCATCGACCTCGAGCTGCTCAACCTCGAGGGGGCCTGCATCATCGGGAACACATTGCGGTGGTTCCACCGCGGGCTCCCCTCGGCCGGGATGCCCTCGGGAAGCGTCCACATCGACGTACGCACCGCAGTGGCTGCCACCCTGGGAGACCTCGACGCAGCAGAGGTGACGGCCACCCGTCCCGTGCACTACGACCTCGGCGCCGTGGGTGGCGTCGGCCTGGCCATCACCGACGTCGTCGCGCTGCCCGGGGGCGACCTGATCGCCAGTGCCGCCGCCGAGGACGTGGGTGGCGTCGGCCTGGCCATCACCGACGTCGTCGCGCTGCCCGGGGGCGACCTGATCGCCAGTGCCGCCGCCGAGGACAGCCCTGACCCCCGCGACGACGGGCCGGTGGTCGCCTCGGCCCTGGCACGCATCCGAGGAGACCATGTCCAAGAAGTCGTACCCCTGCCCAGACTCGACGGCAGCGTGATCAAGGTCGAGGGACTGATGGTGCTGGACGCCGACGAGGGACAGACGTCCCTGTACGCCGTGACCGACGTGGACGACCCGGACGCAGCGTCCTGGGCGACCAAGCTCCGCGTCCGGCACTGACCGAGGGCGGTCTCAGAACCAGTGCCCAGGGCGACTCGTTCCTTCAAGCGCACTGGGCAAGAAGACAGGCTCACCAGCGAGCGGATGTTTCGAGCTACGCCGACAGGCGGCGGAATGCCCCCCGTGCGCCGCGGCATCTCGCCGGTGTGCCCGGAACCTCGACAGGCATGTGTCCTGGATATCCGATTTCGGCGACGCTCCGCACGGACGATGATGCCCAGATGACTGTCGACATCTCAGCAGCCGCCACTCCCACCAGGGACGAACTCGTGAGCCTGTACGACGCCGTCGGGTGGGCGACGTACGCGAAGGATCCAGAGACCCTGCACCGCGCGCTGCGGGGCTCCAGCCGCGTCGCTGCGGCTCGTCGGGACGGGCAGCTCCTTGGTCTCGCCCGCGTCATCAGTGACGGCGCCACGATCGCCTATCTCCAGGACGTCGTGGTCCGTCCCGCCGAGCAACGTCGCGGTCTGGGGAAGCGGCTCGTCAAGGAGGCTTTCGCCCCGTTCGAGTCGGTCCGGCAGAAGGTGCTGCTCACCGATGACGAGCCGGGCCAGCGGGCGTTCTACGAGTCCCTCGGCTTCGCGGAGACGCGTGACTTCGACGACGGCTCCCTGCGCGCGTTCGTGAAGTTCGACTGACACTCAGGCGGCGGTTTGCCGCGCTGTCGCGACGCGCCCCCGTAGGCAAGGAGATCCACCCCAGGCGGGGTCAGCACTCCACTCAACCTCGGCGAGCTCTGTTCGTCCGCGCGGTGGCCGGTGCGCTGCGTGGATCCTCGGGCCAGGCGTGCTTGGGATAGCGCCCGCGCAGGTCAGCACGCACACCCGGGTAGCCGTTGTCCCAGAAGGACTCCAGGTCTGCGGTGACGGCGGCCGGGCGTCGCGCGGGAGACAGCAGGTGCAGCAGGAGCGGGACCCTGCCGTCGGCCAGGACCGGTGCCGCGGTCCAGCCGAAGACCTCTTGCAGTCGTACGGCGAGCACCGGCTGATCCTGGGAGTAGTCGATCCGCACGCTCGACCCGCTGGGCACCTCCACGCGCTCAGGGGCCAAGTCGTTGAGCCTCCCCGCCTCCGGCCACGGCATCATCGCTCGCAGGGCGGCGGTCACGTCGATACGACGAAGATCCTGGGCCGAGCGGACCCGTGCCACCTGCGGCCCGAGCCAGGAGTCGAGGTTCTGCGTCAGTGCTGCGTCGCTCATGTCAGGCCACGGTTCACCGAGCGCGCGGTGCAGGAAGTCGAGGCGGGCGCGCAGCGCCATGGCCGCGTCCGTCCAGGCAAGGAGAGCGATTCCATCGCTCGCGATCGCCTCGCGGATCGCGTCGCTCACGGCCTCCTCGGGTGGATCGCTGAGCGGGGTCGAGCTGAGCTCGATCGCGCCCAGCAACGTCCGTCGGCGAGCCAGCACCCGCCCGCTGGTCCAAGTGACCTCATCCACCTCGGTCCACAGCGGTCCCGCTGCCTCCAGCGCGAGGTCCTCGGTGAGGGGGGCCGCCGCGCGGATCCGGGCCTCACGTTGCCCGGGCCGTCGCTGCGCGTCACCGACCGCGAGCCACTCCAGTCCGGCCAGCGGCCCCGGGTCGCGCGAGTCGAGTGCCGCGCCCGTGCCGGACGCCATCAGGTAGCTCGACGTACCGGAGCGCTTGCGGGCAATCCGGTCCGGATGCGCCAGTGCCACCACCAGACCCACCGCCACGTCATCGGTGAGTGCCCGGGCGTGGCCAGACGCCCCTCTCCGGTCGCCGGCGGTGCCCTGCTTCGCCACGACCTCCTCCAGCCGGTTGACCTGGTGGCGCCACGATCCTGCGCGCTTGTCAGCGCGCAGTGACCGGATCGCAGCAACCAGGTCACCGCCGGGAGCGCGTACGTCCTCGCTCAGCATCGCGACCACCTCCGAGGCCCGCTTGGCCCCGACGAGACCAGCCCCGTCGATGAGGGCTCGCGCCAGCCTGGGATCGACCGGCACGCCGGCGATCACCCGGCCCCGCGGGGTGGCTCTCCCGTCCTCGGTCATCGCCCCCAGACCCACCAGCACCTCTTTGGCCGCTGACAGTGCGTGCGCCGGTGGCTGGTCAAGCAGCGCCAGGTCGTCGATGTCGTGGCTGCCCCAGCACGCCACCTCCAGGGCGAAGGCCGTCAGGTCGGCGGTGGCGATCTCGGGCTCCGGGTGAGGGGCCAGGTGCGCGTGCTCCGCCTCGGACCAACAACGCAGCACGGTCCCCGGACCCAGACGTCCGGCCCGTCCCGCCCGCTGCTCGGCCGCCGCCCGGCTCACCGCGACGGTGACCAGTGACGCCAGTCCGCGACGGTGATCCGTACGCGGCTCACGCGAGAACCCGGCATCCACCACGACGCGTACCCCGGGCACCGTCAGCGACGACTCGGCGACCGCAGTCGAGACGATCACTCGGCGTCGCGGGCCCTCGCTGAGCGCTCGATCCTGCTCGGCGCCGGACAGACGTCCGTGCAGGGCGTGCACGGCCGCATCCACGCCGGCCAGGCGACGTACGGTCGCCTCGACCTCCCCGACACCCGGCACGAAGACCAGGACGTCCCCCTCGTGCCCGACCAGCGCACGACGCACGGTCGCTGCGACATGGTCGTGGAACGCCGGGGTGATCCCCCGGTCGTCGGTACGACGCACGCCCGCAGGCGGCGGGCACCAGACCGCCTGGACCGGGTGCAGGGCACCCGGGACGCGGATGACCGGGGCGCCCCCTCGATCGTCGGGGCCGTCGGGGTCTTCACCTCGGCCGAGCAGGGCGGCCGTCCGTTCGGCCTCGATGGTGGCCGACATCGCCACCAGGCACAGGTCCTCACGCAGATTGGCCCGGACGTCGATGAGCAGCGCCAAGATCAGGTCGGCATCGAGGTGGCGCTCGTGTACCTCGTCGAGCACGACGGCGCCGACACCGACCAGCTCAGGATCGTGCTGGATCCGCCGGAGCAGCAGACCGGTCGTGACGATCTCGACACGTGTTCGACGACTGGTGCGCCGGTCTCCGCGGACGGAGTATCCGACCGTCTCGCCCACCGGTTCGCCCAGCAGGTGCGCCAGCCGACGGGCAGCCGCGCGGGCTGCGATGCGGCTGGGCTGCGTGACGACGACCCGTCCGGCGACGACCCCGGCGACCGCGGGTGGGACCAAGGTCGTCTTGCCGGTGCCCGGCGGTGCCTGGACCACCGCGACCCCGCGAGTGCGAACCGCCTCGACGAGAGCGGCCAGACCCGCTGTGACCGGCAGGTCGGGCGGCGCGGCAAGCAGGTTGCGCAGCGGGTCGGACACTCCTGCAGTGTGCCTGACTCGCATCTGCGGACGCGGCTACGGGACACCCGACTACGGACCTGACATCGGAGAAGGCTGAATCCGTTCCGCTGGAACAGCATCGGCACTGGTTGCCCGCTCGCTTGGCTGATGCGAAGGCAGCGGAATGACCTAGGTCCCGGTTGTCGGCGGCGCTCGAAAACTGAACAGTTTCGGTGGTGAAAAGTGAGCACTCAACGATTGGAGTGTGATCACTTTGGAGGACTGGGCGCTGATCAGGAGGCTGGCTGCGGACGGGG
>NZ_LMSN01000019.1:242412-417861 GCF_001428425.1 Nocardioides sp. Soil777 | reverse complement strand
GCCGATGGTACTGCAACCGAGAGGCTGTGGGAGAGTAGGACGCCGCCGGACATACATTGGGAGAGGGGCCGCCACCAGGCGGCCCCTCTTTCCCATTTACCCACCTTGTGGTCCTCACCTGTGCGAGGTGTTGCGCGCCAGGAGCTGTCCACAACTGTTGTTGTACTGCTCTGTGTGCACAGGCGTCAGATGTCCCGGCCCCGATGTCGGTGGCCTGCCCCAGCCTCGGAGCTGGAGGTGATGTGCATGTCTGCACAGGCAATGACCGGCCCCACGGCCGGCCGTGAGGGAGACGTCAACGTCGTCCGTCTGGTGGGTCGGGTGTCCGCGGCCCCTGAGGAAGTCGCGCTTCCCAGCGGTGACGTGTTGTGCTCGTTCCGAGTGGTGGTCGGGCGACCGGAGGGCCACCAGTCCCGACAGCGCGTCGACGCCCTCGAGTGCACCGCGTGGCTGCCCCGCGTCCGGCGCTCAGCCATGGGGTGGCAGCCCGGGGACGTCGTCGAGGTCGAGGGTGCCGTCCGGAGGCGCTTCTTCCGGGCCGGCGGATCTGCTGCCTCGCGGGTGGAGGTGGAGGTCAGCTCGGGTCGACTGGTGCGGCGTGCAGGGAGCGCATGAGCACGCCCAGGCTCGGCTTGGGCTGGAAGGACGTGGCCTTCTCGGGGAGGAGGCGACCCCGGTTGATGACCCTCACGACGTCGCCGAAGTCCGGTGCAGGGAGCAGCACGCCGACGGCGGTCGGACCCGCCAGCGCCAGGGCCTCCTCGACGCTGTGGTGGTATGCCACCTGCGGGGACGTCAGCGTCGGGACGAGGTCCCGGTGGAGCCACTCGACAGGCAGGAGCCCCCGGTCCGGGACGTCGATCGCCGACCAGGCATCGCCGTCGGTCGCGGTCAGGGTCCCGGGGGCCAGGGCGATGAGCGCCGTACCTGCCTGCAGGCTCCTCGTGGTCGCACCCGCGGCTCGCGCCGCCGAGAGCAGGTCGTCGAGCCCCACTCCTCGCAGCGTGCGGTGGATGGCGCCGAGGAAGAGCCCGGTGTCCCCCTGGTCGACCAGCATGGCCAGTCCGCTGTCCCAGCCGGTGCCGGGGTGCTGGTGCTGGAGCCTCAGGTAGGCGGCGTACCGGTGGTGACCGTCGGCGATGAGCACGGAGGCCCCCGCCAGCTGGTCGTTGATGAGGGCGACGTCGGCCGGGGTGTCGATGCGCCACAACCGCTGCTGCTGCCCCGCCCGGTCGCTGAACGCGCGGTGCGGCGTGGTGGTGACCAGGCGTCGTACGAGATCACGCACCCCGGTGGGACCGTCGTGCACGAGGAGGATCGGTGCCGGGTTCATCTCCATCTCCAGCATCCGGTCGGCGAGCTCGTCCACCTGCACCGGGTGGATCCCCTCGTGGGGCCAGACGGCCCGGTCGTCGAGCCCCGTCGCCCGCCGGGAGAGATCGAGGGTGCCGACGATGCCGCGGACGGTGAGACCGCCCGCGGTGTACTCGTGGAGGTACAGCGCCGGCGTCGTGTCCTGGGTCACGTGCCCGCGGCGCTCCCACTCCGCCAGCCGGCCGGCGACCGACCGATAGGGTCGCGCGAAGGCGCGAGCCGAGGCAGGGTCCCCGACCCGGGCGGGGGACAACATCATTCCCCGGAACGGGGCGAGTCCCAGTGGCTTCGCGACGTACGGCGGCGTGACCACGGTGGCGGCGAAGTCCATCGAAGCATCGTAGGGGCCGAAGAGTTTCGGTCGGTGGGAGGGTGAGAGTGCTCAACGCGTGCGACGACTCGTTGCTGGAGTCGTATGACCTGGCGATGTTCGACCTCGACGGCGTGGTCTACGTGAGTGGTGCGGCCATCGACGGGGTTCCCCACCGGCTGCGGCGGGTCCGCGAGGCGGGGGTGCACCTTGCGTTCGTCACCAACAACGCCTCCCGGACGCCCGAGAAGGTCGCGGCCAACCTGGTGAAGCTGGGGATCGACGCCACCGCGGACGACGTGGTGACGTCGGCGCAGGCGGCCGCGCGGGTCCTGCGGGAGCGGTTCGGCGCCGGGGCACGTGTCCTGCTGCTCGGTGGTGCGGGACTCGAGGCCGCCCTGGCGGCGGAGGACCTGGTCGCGGTGGCCGAGCCCGACGACGTCGTGGCGGTCGTCAGCGGCTACGGACCCGAGGTCCTGTGGAAGGACATCATGCGCGCCGCGACCCTCGTCAAAGGCGGTCTGCCCTACGTCGCGAGCAACACCGACATGACGATCCCGACCGACTACGGGCTGGCTCCCGGACACGGGATGCTGGTCAAGGCGATCTCCGACTTCGCGGGGGTGCAGCCCGTGGTGGCGGGCAAGCCGGCGCGCCCGCTCCTCGACGAGACCTTGCGTCGGGTGGGTGGACAGCGCCCCCTGATGATCGGGGACCGTCTGGACACCGACATCGAGGGAGCGCGGGTGGTCGAGGTCGACTCGCTGCTGGTGATGACCGGCGTCACCCACCTGCCCGAGCTGGTGGCCGCGGCACCCGAGATGCGCCCGACGTACGTGGCCGCCGACATGGAAGGCCTCTTCGAGCCCCACCCGGTCCCGGACACCGCCGATGACGGGGCGGTCGGGCTCGGTGGCTGGACCGCGCGCGTGGTCGACGGGCGGCTCGAGGTCGAAGGGGACGGCGGTACGTCGGACTTCTGGCGGGTCGTGGCGGTCGCGGGCTGGGCCCACCTGGACGAGACCGGCGAGGCCGCGTCCGTCGACGGCGTGTCGGTGCCGGAGGGCTCTCGGGCGGGGGAGCACGGGTAGCGTGCGCGACATGGACCAGCAGCACCCCGACGACGAGACCCAGGACCGCGGGTCCGCCGGCACCGACACCGCGGGATCGACCGGTGTGGCCGAGGTCGATGCCGTCCTGGCCTCCCTGGACGGCTTGGCCGACCGGCCGGTCGCCGAGCACGTGGCGGTGTTCGAGCAGGCCCACGACCGCCTGCGGCGTGCGCTCGACGCACCCGCGGACTGAGGACGATGCCTCCCCGTCGGCTCCGGCTCGACGCCGAGCTCGTCCGTCGCGGCCTGGCCCGCTCCCGGGAGCACGCGAGTGAGCTGATCGCCGAGGGCCGCGTCAAGGTCAGCGGTGCGGTGGCCACCAAGCCCGCCACGGGCATCACCACCGACGTCGCGATCGTCGTACGCGAGGACCCCGACCGTCCCGAGTACGTCTCGCGCGGCGGTCACAAGCTCGCGGGCGCGCTCGATGCCTTCGCTGCCCACGGTGTGGTGGTCGAGGGCAAGCGGTGCCTCGACGCGGGCGCGTCGACCGGCGGGTTCACCGACGTGCTGCTCCGCCACGGGGCACGCGAGGTCGTGGCCGTCGACGTGGGCTACGGCCAGCTGGCCTGGTCGCTGCAGAGCGACGACCGCGTGATCGTGCACGACCGCACCAACATCCGCGAGCTCACCCTCGACCTCGTCGGCGAGCCGGTGGACCTGGTGGTCGGCGACCTGTCCTTCATCTCCCTCGAGCTCGTGCTCGACCCGCTGATCTCCGTCACGTCGCCTGGTGGCGAGCTGGCGTTGATGGTGAAGCCCCAGTTCGAGGTGGGCAAGGACCGGGTCGGCAAGGGGGGAGTGGTCCGCGACCTCGGGCTGCGGGCCGAGGCGGTGACCGCCGTCGCCGACGCGGCCGCCCGCCGCGGCTGGGGTGCCGTGGCCGTCACGACCAGCCCGCTGCCCGGCCCGTCGGGAAACGTGGAGTTCTTCCTGCTGCTCAGGAACGGCCCCGCGAGCATCGGCGCGGAGGACATCGCCGCCGAGGTGCAACGCTCCGGAGCTCTGGGGGTGCCAGGTGAGAGGGTGGACCCGTGACCGACCACCCCGCCGCCGCGCCCGCGCACGACGACGTGCGCCGCGTGCTGGTGCTGGCCCACACGGGGCGTGAGGAGGCGCGCGAGGTCGCGCGCGACTGCGTCCGGGCGCTGACCGCCCACGGCATCGTCGTACGCCTGCTGGCCGAGGAGGCGGAGGACCTCGACCTCGCCGCAGGCACCCTGGAGCCCGCGCTCGAGACGGTCGACGCGGCCCAGCACGCCGGCGTGGGCTGCGAGCTGGCGCTGGTGATCGGTGGCGACGGCTCCATCCTGCGGGCCGCCGAGATGACGCACGCCAGCGGGACACCGCTCCTGGGCGTCAACCTCGGCCACGTGGGGTTCCTGGCCGAGGCCGAGCAGGACGACGTGGAGTCGACCATCGACGCCATCGTGGCGCGGCGCTACATCACCGAGGAGCGGCTCACCCTCGACGTGAGCGTCTACCGCGACAAGGAGCTGGTCGCCGAGACCTTCGCCCTCAACGAGGCGAGCGTGGAGAAGGCCGCCCGGGAGCGGATGCTCGAGGTCGTCGTCGAGATCGACGGTCGTCCGCTGTCCCGCTGGGGCTGCGACGGGGTGGTCTGCGCGACCCCCACCGGTTCGACCGCCTACAACTTCAGCGCCGGGGGCCCGGTCGTGTGGCCGGGTGTCGAGGCGCTGCTGATGGTGCCGATCAGCGCCCACGCGCTCTTCGCCCGTCCCATGGTCGTGGCGCCCACCAGCGTCCTCGCGGTCGAGGTGCTCGGCAACACCGAGGGAGCCGGTGTGCTGTGGTGCGACGGTCGCCGCACGGTCGACCTGCCACCGGGTGCCCGCATCGAGGTCCGCCGCGGTGTCCGGCCGGTGCGCCTGGTGCGACTGCACCAGGCTCCGTTCACCGACCGCCTGGTCGCCAAGTTCGACCTGCCCGTCGAGGGGTGGCGCGGTGCGGCCGAGCGTCGTCGCCGCGAGGTGCCCCAGATCGAGGAGGTCAGCGTCGATGTTTGAGGAGATCCGCATCAGCTCGCTGGGCGTGATCGAGTCGTCGACCCTGCAGCTCGGCCCCGGCCTGACGGTCATCACCGGCGAGACCGGTGCCGGCAAGACGATGGTGGTGACGGCGCTCAGCCTGCTCCTCGGGGGCCGGGCCGACACCGGTGCCGTCCGCTCGGGGTCCGCGCACGCCCGGGTGGAGGGTGTCGTCGACGCCAGGACGCTCACCGCCTTCTGCGCGGCGGTCGACGAGGTCGGCGGGGACACCGAGGACGGCCAGGTCGTCATCGCCCGCAACATCGCCGCCGAGGGGCGCTCCCGTGCGTGGGTGGGCGGTGCCTCCGTCCCGGTCTCGAGGATGGCCGAGGTGACCGAGTCGCTGGTGGCCGTCCACGGTCAGTCGGACCAGCACCGCCTGTTGCGAGCCGGCGCCCAGCGCGACGCTCTCGACCGCCACGCCGCGGCTGCCGTCGACGCGTTGCTGGCCGAGTGGCGGCGTCTGCACACCGAGCTCAGCGACGTCGAGCGCGAGCTCGACGACGTCGTCACCCACGCCCGTGAGCGGGCCCAGGAGGCCGACCGGCTGCGCTTCGGCCTCGGCGAGGTCGAGGCCGTCTCCCCGGAGCCGGGCGAGGACACCGCGCTGGCGGCCGAGGAGTCGCGGCTCGGCTACGCCGACACCCTGCGCACCGCCGCCGAGCAGGCCCGCGAGGCGCTGTCCAGCGACGACGACGCCCCCGACGCACTGGCCACCACCGCCGCTGCACGCACCCTGCTCGAGGGAGTGCGTGACCACGACCCGGAGGCCGGCGAGCTGGCCGACCGGCTGGCCGAGCTGACCTACCTGCTGTCCGACCTGGCGGCCGACGTGGCGTCGTACGCATCCCGCCTCGACATCGACCCCGCCCGTCTGGCCGCGGTGAGCGAGCGCCGGGCGGCGATCACTGCACTGACCCGCAAGTACGGCGAGACCGTCGAGGACGTGCTCGCCTGGGCCCAGGAGAGCTCACGCCGCCTGCTCGACCTCGACGACACCGACGGCCGCACGGACACCCTGCGGGCGGAGCAGTCGCGCCTGCGCGCCGAGCTGGCCGACGCCGGGGTGCGCCTGTCCGCCGCCCGGCAGACAGCCGCCGCGGAGCTGGGGGACCAGGTCAGCGGCGAGCTGACCCAGCTGGCGATGCCGCACGCGGTCGTGACGATCGCGGTCGGCCAGCACGAGGTGGCCGAGCCGGAGCGCACCACCCCCGGGGTGCTGCGCGTGGGGAAGCGCTGGCTGCGAGCCACCACGAGCGGCCTCGACGAGGTGGAGTTCCTGCTCGCCGCCAACACCGGCAGCGAGGCCCGGCCGCTGCACAAGGGCGCATCGGGGGGCGAGCTGTCGCGCGTGATGCTGGCCCTCGAGGTCAGCCTCGCCGAGTCCAACCCGGTGCCGACGTTCGTCTTCGACGAGGTCGACGCCGGCGTCGGTGGCAAGGCCGCGATCGAGATCGGCCGCCGGCTGGCCCAGCTGGCCCGTCGCGCCCAGGTGCTGGTCGTCACCCACCTGCCACAGGTGGCCGCCTTCGCCGACCGGCACGTGGTCGTCCACAAGCAGAGCGACGGCACGGTCACCACGTCCGGGCTCGTGGTGCTCGACGACGCGGCCAGGGAGAAGGAGCTCTCCCGGATGCTCGCCGGCGTCGAGGAGTCGGACTCCGCCCGGGCCCACGCCCGCGAGCTGCTCGACACGGCCGCCCCCTCCCGCGCCGGGTCCTGACCACGAGCCCTGACGAGCGCTGCCGCGCCCGGGTCGGCGGTCGGCGGACAGGTGAGCGGCCTCACGGGATCGACCTGACACGCCGCGCCCGGCGTCCCGCGAGGCGCCGTACCTGGCTGACACCATGAGGCGGTCATGAAGATCACCACGCGGCAACGCTCCGCCCCCGCACTGCCGGGCCTGTCCGGCACCGCCCGCGTCGACCGTCGTACCGTCCACCTGCTCTCGCGGGTGCGTCCCGGCGACGTGGTCGTCGTCGACCACCAGGACATGGACCGGTCCACCGCCCAGGCGCTCGTGGACGCCGGTGTCGGCGCCGTCCTCAACGCCTCGCCGATGATCTCCGGGCGCTACCCCAACCTCGGCCCCGAGGTGCTCGCGGCGGCCGGCGTCGTCGTGGTCGACACCTGCGGCGACGCGGTGCTGACGGCCGTCAAGGACGGTGCGCGGGTCCGCCTGCACGAGGGCACCCTGTACGCCGACGAGCGGCAGGTCGCCGCCGGGCGCGAGGTGGACCTCGCCCTCGTCGCCGACGAGCTGGAGTCCGCGCGGCTGGGCCTGCGTGCCCAGCTCGAGAGCTTCACCCACAACAGCACCGAGTTCCTCCGCCGTGAGCAGGACCTCCTGCTGCACGGGCGGGGCGTGCCGCGCACTGCCACCGACATGGCCGACCGGCCCGTGGTCGTGGTCGTGCGGGGACACGACTGGGAGCGGGAGCTCGCGGGCATCAAGCCCTTCATCAAGGAGCAGCGGCCCGTCCTGATCGGCGTCGACCGGGGCGCCGACGCCCTCCGCGCCGCCGGGCACCAGCCGGACGTCGTGGTCGCCAGCGCCGGCGCCGACGAGCTGCCCTCGCTGGACGTGCTGCGCAAGGCCACCGACGTGGTCGCCCTCGTCGAGCGGGGCGCCGCCCGGTCGGCCACCGAGCGGCTGGACCGCTCCGGGGTCCGACCGCTGCGCTTCGAGAGCGGCGCCACCGCTGAGGACGCCGCGCTGCTCCTCGCCGACACCGGCCGCGCCAGCCTCATCGTGGGCGTCGGCATGCACGCGACCCTGGACGAGTTCCTCGACCGACGGCGCACCGGCCTCGCCAGCACCTACCTGACCCGCCTCAAGGTGGGCCCGCGGCTCGTCGACGCCGCCGCCGTCCCGACGCTGTACGACGGCGCCGTGCGCCCCCGCCACCTGCTCGCCCTCGCCGTGGCCGGCCTCCTGGCCCTCGGCGCGGCCATCGGGGTGACCCCCGTGGGGCAGGAGTGGGCCGACGCGATCGTGACGGCCGCCGGACCCACCACCACCGACCTGATCGACAGCCTGCAAGGACTCCTGCGTTGATGACCCTCCGCCAGCACATCACCACCCTCGTCGCCGTGTTCGTGGCCCTCGCCGTGGGCATCGTCCTCGGCGGCGGGCTGCTCTCCGACGTGACCGAGGCCGCCTCGACGGAGACGAGCGCCCCGGTCGCGGAGGCCGCCCCGCAGGCGGCGTACACCGAGAGCTTCACGGGCGCCGTGGCCCCCGCCCTCGTCGCCGGCCGGTTGACCGACCGCCAGGTCGCCCTGGTGACGGTGCCTGGTGCGGACGAGCAGGTGGTCACCGGGCTCACCGAGCGGATCGCCGCCGCCGGGGGAGCGGTGTCGGCGCGCTACGACCTCACCGAGACCATGGTCGGACCCGACCAGAAGACGCTCGTCGACACCCTCGGCAGCCAGCTGATGACCCAGCAGGGCGACGCGGTCGCCCCCGAGGCGACCACCTACGACCGGATCGGTCAGCTCCTGGGGTTGGCGGTGGCGACCGCGACCCCCGAGGGCGAGGCCACCAACGGCAAGGGCCGCGCGATCCTCGAGAGCCTCACCGGCGCCGACCTCGTCACCGCGCCCGCCGACGTCGAGCGCCGGGCACCGCTCGTGCTGCTGGTCCTCGGTGAGGAGCCGTCCCCCGAGGGCGGCGACGCGATCCTGGCCGGACTCGTCACCGGGCTCGACCGTGCGGCGACCGGCGTCGTCGTCGTGGGCGACACCGCGGACGGCGGCGAGGGCCAGCTCGGACTCCTGCGTGCCGAGCCCGTCTCTGCCGAGGTCGCGACCGTCGACGGCGTCGAGACGACGGCCGGCCAGGTGACCACCGTGATCGCGCTGGCACGGGCGATCGAGACCCCGGGCGGGTCCTTCGGTGCGTCGGGTGCCGACGGTCCGGTCCCGCTGGGGTAGGCTCGAACCCCGTGAAGAACCGGACGCCGACCAAGCACGTATTCGTGACCGGAGGCGTCGCCTCCTCGCTCGGCAAGGGGCTCACCGCCTCCAGCCTCGGAGCCCTCCTGAAGGCTCGCGGTCTCCGCGTGACCATGCAGAAGCTCGACCCCTACCTCAACGTCGACCCGGGGACGATGAACCCGTTCCAGCACGGGGAGGTCTTCGTGACCGACGACGGTGCGGAGACGGACCTCGACATCGGGCACTACGAGCGATTCCTCGACACCAACCTCAACCAGATCGCCAACGTGACGACGGGCCAGGTCTACTCGACGGTCATCGCCAAGGAGCGCCGCGGCGACTACCTCGGCGACACCGTCCAGGTGATCCCGCACATCACCAACGAGATCAAGGACCGCATCCTGGCCATGGGGGGCGACGACATCGACGTCGTCATCACCGAGGTCGGCGGCACCGTGGGTGACATCGAGTCGCTGCCCTTCCTCGAGGCCGCCCGCCAGACCCGCCACGAGATCGGCCGGGACAACTGCTTCTTCATCCACGTCTCCCTGGTGCCCTACATCGGCCCGTCGGGCGAGCTGAAGACCAAGCCGACCCAGCACTCGGTCGCCGCACTGCGCTCCATCGGCATCCAGCCCGACGCCATCGTCTGCCGCGCGGACCGGGAGCTCCCGGACAGCATCAAGCGCAAGATCGCGCTGATGTGCGACGTCGACGACGAGGCTGTGGTCACCGCCGCCGACGCCCCCTCGATCTACGACATCCCCAAGGTGCTGCACCGCGAGGGCCTCGACGCCTACGTCGTACGCCGCCTCGACCTGCCGTTCCGTGACGTCGACTGGACGGCCTGGGACGACCTGCTGCGCCGCGTCCACCACCCGCAGGAGGAGGTGACCGTCGCGCTGGTCGGCAAGTACATCGACCTGCCGGACGCCTACCTCTCGGTCGGCGAGGCGCTGCGCGCCGGCGGCTTCGCCCACGAGGCCAAGGTCCAGATCCGCTGGATCGCCTCCGACGAGTGCGAGACCCACGAGGGCGCCCACAAGCACCTGCACGACGTCGACGCCGTCTGCGTCCCCGGCGGCTTCGGCATCCGCGGCCTCGAGGGCAAGCTCGGCGCGCTCACCTACGCCCGCACCAACGGCATCCCGACGCTCGGCCTGTGCCTGGGCCTGCAGTGCATGGTCATCGAGTACGCCCGCAACGTCGCCGGCATCACAGGCGCCGGGTCCACCGAGTTCGAGCCCGACGCGCAGGACCCGGTCATCTCCACGATCGAGGAGCAGAAGCAGTACGTCGACGGCGCCGGCGACCTGGGCGGCACCATGCGCCTGGGCCTCCAGCCCGCCGAGCTGACGGTCGGCAGCGTCGTGCACGCGGCGTACGGCGCCTCCCGCGTCGAGGAGCGGCACCGCCACCGCTACGAGTTCAACGACGCCTACCGGGGTCGCCTCGAGGAGGCCGGCCTGGTCTTCTCCGGCATCAACCCGGACCTCGGGCTCGTCGAGTTCGTCGAGCTCCCCGCCGACGTGCACCCCTACTACGTGGCCACCCAGGCGCACCCCGAGCTCCGCTCGCGCCCGACCCGCCCGCACCCGCTCTTCGCGGGCCTGGTGGGCGCGGCGATCGAGCGGCAGAAGGAGCTCCGGTTCCCCATCGACGAGGTGCGCCGGATCGACGCCGACGACGAGGTGCCCGCCCCGTAGCCCGGGGCGGGCCGGCCCGCGGCTCCGTCGGAGTCAGCGGGCCGCTGAGTCAGAGTCTGCGGGCCTCCAGGATGCGCGCCTGGACGTAGGAGTTGGACGTGAGCTGGTTGCGCGCGTAGGCGCTCAGCGACTCGTCGTGCGAGGCCTTCTCGGCGGCGACGAGGAAGTGCTCGTCGCCGACGCCGAGGGGATACATCGCCCGGATGACGAGGCCCTGGTTGAGCAGCCCGCCCTTGAGCGAGCGCAGCTCCTCGAGGTAGCGCATCGCGAACGGCGCCAGCAGCTCGCTCTGCCCGGGACGCCAGAAGGTCGCGCCCAGCACGAGCGTCTCGCGGCTGGCCGGGATGCTGTAGTCGACGAAGAACGCGTCCCAGACCTCCTGCTTGGACTCCAGGTCCGGCCGGGCCGCCAGCACGGCGAGCCGCCGCGTGTGGGCGTCCGGGTCGGGGTCGGAGTCCAGCAGCCGCTGCACCGCGTCGGCGTCGTAGTCGCCGAGCTGCGCCCGGCGGGTGGCGATGCGCCAGGCGAGGTCGTTGTCGTCGGCGGCCGCGGCGGCCTCGTCGAGCACCCTCCAGTGGGCCTCGGTGGACGCCGAGCCGGCCAGCGCGCGCAGGGCGGGCTGGCGGTGCAGGTCCGTGTCCGCCAGCGCCAGCGCCGCGTCGGCGATCGCCTCCTGCAGGGCCGGGGCCTCGTCCTGGGGTGCCCAGCGGTCGGCGAACTGCATGCCCATCGCCAGGAACGCCTCGACCAGCGCAGGGCTGGTCTCGCTCGCCAGCCCACGCGTCACGGCACCGGCCGCCACCCGCGGGGCCAGCTCGCCGAGGAGCAGCAGCTGGGAGGCGGTGCCCACCACCAGCGCCCGCGACAGCGGGTCGGGGAGGTCGGCGATGTGCTCGAACATCAGTCGACGCGACTGCGCGTCGGGACGCACGGCGGCGAAGGTCAGGTCGTCGGCGTTGACGAGTCGCAGGTCGCCCCGCGGCAGGTCCACCGGTGCCTCGGGCGTGGAGAGCACGACCGGCGTGGTGCCGGTGGCCTCCAGTCCCCCGTCGACCACGGCGTACGACGCGATGTCGACGCGGTGCGGCCGCGGCGGCTCGGCGTCGGGCGACGTGGCGAGGAGGACGCCGTCCTCCAGGGTGAGGACGTCGGTGCCGGCCCGGTCCAGCCAGGCCCGCGTCCAGTCGCCGAGGTCGCGTCCGGCGGCCTCGCCGAAGGCCGTCATCAGGTCGGAGAGGACCGTGTTGCCCCACGAGTGGCGGGCGAAGTAGGTCTGCAGCCCGGCGACGAAGGCGTCCTCGCCGATGAAGGCCGCGAGCTGGTGCAGCACGCTCTGGCCCTTGACGTAGGTGATCGCGTCGAAGTTGGCCATCGCCTGGGAGACGTCGTGGACCTCGCCGCGGATCGGGTGCGCGGCCGGCCCCATGTCCATCTCGTAGGCGGTGCGCTTGAAGAGCGCGAGGAAGCTCGACCAGATCTCGGTGAACTCGCTGGCGTTGGCCAGGCCCCAGTTGGCGGCCCAGGACGCGAAGGCCTCGTTGAGCCACAGGTCGTCCCACCAGCGCATCGTGACGAGGTCGCCGAACCACATGTGGGCCATCTCGTGGAAGACGAACTCGGCGCGGACCTGGCGCTGCTGGTGGGTGGGCGGGGTGCGGAAGAGCTGCCCGTCGCCGTACGTCACGCACCCCCAGTTCTCCATCGCACCGCCGAGGTTGGGGACGAACACCTGGTCGTAGCGCTCCTGCGGGAACGGCACGCCGAACTTCTCCCCGAAGAACGCCAGGCCCTGGCGGGTGAGGGTGACCAGCTCGTCGAGGTCGCGCTCGAGGTGCGGCACCAGGGACTGGCGGCAGTAGAAGCCGAGGTCGTAGCCGTCGTGCCGCTGCCGGACCTCGTGGAACGGACCGGCGTTGACCACCACGACGTACGTCGAGAGCGGGGGAGTGTCGGGGAAGCGCCAGACCCGCACGTCCTCGAGGTCGGTCGTCTCGACGGAGTCGGGCGCGGAGTTGGAGGTGACCTTCCAGCTCTCCGGGGCGAGCACCGTGAAGCGGTGCGGTGCCTTGAGGTCGGGCTGGTCGAAGCAGGCCCACAGGCGGCGGGCCTCGTCGGTCTCGAGGCTCGTCCAGACGTAGACGAGCTTGTCGGTCGGGTCGATGGTGCGGAGGATGCCCTCCCCGGCGGCCGTGTTGGTCGTCTCGGCCTCGACGACCAGGACGTTGCGCTCGGCGAGGTCCGGCAGGGGGAGGCGGCCGTCGACGGCGGTGGAGACGTCGAGGTCGACGCCGTTGAGCGTCGCGGACAGCACGTCGGCCGCGATGTCGACGAACGTCGAGGAGCCGGGTGCCGAGCAGGTGAAGGTCACCGTGCTGGTCGAGGCGAATCGCTCGCCCTCCAGCAGGGCGGACATGTCGGCCAGGATGTCGTACCGCTCGACGGTGATCAGCGCGGATCGGCGCGCTGCCTCGTCGCGGGTCAGGCTCAGGAGGGTCATGGGCCCGACCGTATAGCGTCGCTCGCATGAGCTCCGAGGACCGTCTGGACCCCGCGACCCCGGCGCCGGAGGCCCCGCTCGCCGACCGGCCCGCCTCGTGGCCGGTCCACGGGTCCCGCGACCTGCACCGCGACGACTGGATCGTCGCGCTGCGCGAGGACGTCGTCGCCCGGCCCGGGCACCCCGACGACCGGTTCCGGCGGCTCTCCCTGGAGCACCCGGGCGCGGTGGTCGTGCTGGCGGTGGACGACGACGAGCGGGTGCTGTGCCTGCGCCAGTACCGGCACACCAACCGGCAGGACTTCGTCGAGCTCCCCGCGGGGTTGCGCGATGCCGGCGACGAGCCGTCGGTGGAGACGGCCATGCGCGAGCTGCGCGAGGAGGCCGAGCTGGCCGCGACGTCCTGGCAGCTCCTCCTCGCGACGTACGCGAGTGCCGGCATCACCGAGGAGGTGCACGAGATCTTCCTGGCCCGCGGCCTGTCCGAGGCCTCCCGGGGCGACTTCGAGATGCACGCCGAGGAGGCCGAGATGGAGGTCTTCTGGGTGCCGATGGCCGAGCTGCTCGACGCTGTCCTCGACGGTCGCGTCCGGCAGGGGCCG
Organism: Nocardioides sp. Soil777; assembly: GCF_001428425.1. Classification (NCBI taxonomy): domain Bacteria; kingdom Bacillati; phylum Actinomycetota; class Actinomycetes; order Propionibacteriales; family Nocardioidaceae; genus Nocardioides; species Nocardioides sp. Soil777. The sequence goes on along the minus strand of NZ_LMSN01000019.1, from coordinate 404,273 downwards.
CTCGCCCAGGCGGTGCTGGCCTACGACGTGCTCAAGCGACGCGGGGGCCTCGACGCGACCTGAGCGGCGCGGGCGATATCGTCGGTCTGCTGTCACGAGCTGTGACCCGCATCACCGTGTGAACTGCCCTGTCGAGGAGTGAGTCGTGAAGGTCGGCGTACCGAAGGAAGTCAAGAACCACGAGTACCGGGTGGCGCTCACCCCCGTGGGAGCCCACGAGCTGGTCGAGCACGGCCACGAGGTCTACGTCGAGGCGGGTGCCGGACTCGGGTCCAACATCCCCGACGAGGAGTACGTCGCCGCCGGGGCGACGATGCTCGACGCCGCGGACGACGTCTGGGGCACCGCGGAGATGGTCCTCAAGGTCAAGGAGCCGATCGCCGAGGAGTACCACCGCCTCCGCGAGGACCTCACCCTCTTCACCTACCTCCACCTCGCCGCCGACAAGCCGCTCACCGACGAGCTGCTGTCGCGGAGGACGACGGCCATCGCCTACGAGACCGTGCAGCTGCCCTCCGGCGGGCTGCCCCTGCTCTACCCGATGTCCGAGGTCGCGGGCTGCCTCGCCCCCCAGGTCGGCGCCTACTCGATGATGAAGGCCCAGGGCGGTCGCGGGGTGCTGATGGGTGGGGTCGGCGGCGTCGCCAACGCCAAGGTCGTCATCATCGGCGCCGGCGTCTCGGGCCAGAACGCCGCCAACATCGCCCTCGGCATGGGCGCCGACGTCACCCTGCTCGACACCGACCTCGACAAGCTGCGGATGTCGTTCTGGCGCTACAACAACCGGGTTCACGGGCTCGCGTCGTCCGCGCTGGCGATCCGCCAGCAGGTCATGGAGGCCGACATGGTCATCGGCGCCGTGCTCATCCCCGGTGCCGCCGCCCCCAAGCTGGTCAGCAACGAGCTGGTCTCCCAGATGAAGCCGGGCTCGGTGCTCGTCGACATCGCCGTCGACCAGGGCGGCTGCTTCGAGGACACGCGCGCGACCACGCACGCCGACCCGACCTACACGGTGCACAACTCGGTCTTCTACTGCGTGGCCAACATGCCCGGCGCGGTGCCCAACACCTCGACGTACGCCTTGACCAACGCGACCATGCCGTACGCCGTCGCCCTGGCCGACAAGGGCTGGGCGCAGGCCTGCCGCGACGACGCGAGCCTGCTCAAGGGCCTCAACACCCACGCCGGCGCGCTCACCAACATCCCCGTTGGCCAGGCCGTGGGCGTCGACGCCGTCGCCCCGGAGTCGGTGCTGCCCTGAACGCACCCGGCCTGACCAGGGCCATCCGCACCTACCTCGACCACCTCTCGGTGGAGCGGGGGCTCGCCGCCAACACCCTGTCGTCGTACCGGCGCGACCTGCGGAGGTATGCCGCGCACCTCGAGGCTCAGGGGATCGGCGACCTCGACGAGATCACCGAGGCGACGGTGTCGGGATTCCTGGTCAGGCTCCGGGAGGGCGACGCCGACCACCCGCCGCTCAGCTCCACGTCGGCGGCGCGCACGGTGGTGGCGGTGCGGGGCTTCCACAAGTTCGCCGTCAGTGACGGGCTCGCCACCGTGGACCCGGCCGGCGCCGTCAAGCCCCCGACGCCGGCCAAGCGGCTGCCCAAGGCGCTGCCGCTGTCCGACGTCGAGGCCATCTTCGAGGCGTCCGGTGCCGCCGGCACGCCGCTCGCGCTGCGCGACCGCGCCCTGCTGGAGGTGCTCTACGGCACCGGGGCACGGATCTCGGAGGCAGTCGGCCTCGACGTCGACGACCTCGACACCGTCGACGGCACTGTCCTGCTGCGGGGCAAGGGCTCCAAGGAGCGGTTGGTCCCGGTGGGGGGCTACGCCCTCGAGGCCGTCGACGCCTACCTCACCCGGGCCCGTCCGGACCTGGTGGCGGCCCGGACGCCGGGCGGGGCGCTCTTCCTCAACTCCCGCGGCGGTCGGCTGTCCCGCCAGAGCGCGTGGGCGGTGCTGGTCAAGGCCGCCGACCGGGCCGGTGTGACCCGCGACGTGTCTCCCCACACGCTGCGCCACTCCTTCGCCACGCACCTGCTCGACGGGGGTGCGGACGTGCGGGTGGTGCAGGAGCTGCTGGGCCACGCGTCGGTGACCACCACCCAGGTGTACACACTGGTGACCGTGGACAACCTGCGCGAGGTCTTTGCGACCGCACACCCCCGGGCCCGAGAGTGACCCGGCTGGACGAGCGGCTCGGTTCCACCACCGACCCCGACGGCGTGTACGACGCGTTCACCGGGTGGGTCGAGGAGCAGGGGCTCGAGCTCTACCCCCACCAGGACGAGGCGGTCATCGAGCTCCTCGGCGGCAACCACGTCATCCTGGCCACGCCGACCGGCTCCGGGAAGTCCATGGTCGCCCTCGGCGCCCACGTCGCCGCCCTGGCCCAGGACAAGGTCAGCTTCTACACCGCACCCATCAAGGCGCTGGTGAGCGAGAAGTTCTTCGCGCTGTGCGAGGTCTTCGGGGCCGAGAACGTCGGGATGCTCACCGGCGACGCCGCGGTCAACGCCGACGCCCCGATCATCTGCTGCACCGCCGAGATCCTGGCCAACATCGCGCTGCGCGAGGGACGCTCGGCCGACGTCGGCCTCGTCGTGATGGACGAGTTCCACTTCTACGCCGAACCCGACCGCGGGTGGGCCTGGCAGGTCCCGCTGCTCGAGCTCGTGGACGCACAGTTCCTGCTGATGTCGGCGACCCTCGGCGACGTCTCGTTCTTCGTCGACGACCTGACGCGTCGTACGGGCCGGGAGGTCGCGGTCGTAGCCGACGCCGAGCGACCCGTCCCGCTCCACTTCTCGTGGTCGATGGAGCACCTCGACGACACCCTCAAGGAGCTTGTGGAGACGGGGCAGGCCCCGGTCTACGTCGTGCACTTCACCCAGGCCGCGGCCGTGGAGCACGCCACCTCCCTGCTCAAGGGCACCAAGGTCAAGGTCGACAAGGAGGCGATCGCCGACCGGATCGGCGCCTTCCGCTTCGGGGCCGGCTTCGGCAAGACGCTGTCCAAGCTGGTGCGCAACGGGATCGGCGTCCACCACGCCGGGATGCTGCCGAAGTACCGACGCCTCGTCGAGCAGCTCGCCCAGTCCGGCCTCCTCACCGTCATCTGCGGCACCGACACCCTCGGCGTCGGCATCAACGTGCCGATCCGCACCGTGCTCTTCACCGGTCTCGCGAAGTTCGACGGCAGCCGCCAGCGGGTGCTGCGGACCCGCGAGTTCCAGCAGATCGCGGGTCGCGCGGGTCGGGCGGGCTACGACACGGCCGGGTACGTCGTCGTCCAGGCGCCCGAGCACGTCATCGACAACGAGCGTGCCAAGAAGAAGGCCGAGGCCAAGAACGCCGCCCCCGGAGCCAACGCCAAGCGCAAGTCCAAGGCGCAGCTCAAGAAGCCGCCCGAGGGCACCGTCGTGTGGACCGAGCAGACCTACGACAAGCTCGTGGCGGGCGTCCCGGAGCAGCTGGTCTCCCGGATGCGGGTCGACAACGCGATGCTGATCAACGTGGCCACCCGCGAGGAGGACGCGTTCGCGGTGATGCGCCGGCTGCTCACCGACAACCACGAGGAGCGACGCCAGCAGCTCCGCCTGTCACGGCGGGCGCTGCGGCTCGGACGCTCGTTGCTGCGGTCGGGCGTGATGACCCGGCTCGACGAGAGGGACGAGCACGGTCGCCGCTACGTGCTCACCGTCGACCTGCCCGCGGACTTCGCCCTCAACCAGCCGCTGGCGCACTTCGCGCTGGCGGCCCTCGACGTCCTCGACCCGGAGTCGGACAGCTACACCCTCGACATCGTCTCGGTCATCGAGTCGGTGCTCGAGGCGCCCCGGCAGATCTTGATGGCGCAGCAGTTCACCGCCCGGGGCGAGGCGGTGGGGGAGATGAAGGCCGACGGGATCGAGTACGAGGAGCGGATGGCGCTGCTCGACCAGATCACCTGGCCGCAGCCGCTCGCCGAGCTGCTCGGTGGGCTCTACGAGACCTACCGCCAGCGGCACCCGTGGCTGCGCGAGGACGCGCTCGGCCCGAAGTCGGTCGTGCGGGAGATGTGGGAGCAGGGGATGGGGTTCACCGACTTCGTCGGTCGCTACCAGCTCGCGCGCTCCGAGGGCCTGGTGCTGCGCTACCTCACCGACGCCTACCGCACGCTGCGCCAGACCGTCCCGGACGCGCACCGCACCCCCGAGCTCGAGGACCTGATCGAGTGGCTCGGCGAGACGATCCGCCAGACCGACTCCTCGCTCCTCGACGAGTGGGAGGCCCTGACCGACCCCGAGCACGTCCCCGGCCGGATCGTGGCGCACGAGCCGCCGCCCCCGCCGCGACCGGTCAGCAAGCAGCTCCGCCCCTTCACCGTGATGATCCGCAACGCCATGTGGGCGCGCGTCGACCTGGTCTCCCGCGACGACCTGGACGGGCTGCTGCGGCTCGAGCGGGCGGCGGCGGACCGCCTCGACCCGCCGCGCCAGGTGGTCGTCGGCCGGTCGGTCTGGGACGCCGCGATCGAGGCGTACTACGCCGACCACGACTCCGTCGTCGTCGACGGCGACGCGCGGGGGCCCGAGCTGCTCGCCATCGGTGACGAGCGGACGGGTGAGCCCGTCGGCGCGGAGGAGGGCACCACGGCCCGGCTGCGCGACGTACGCCAGACGATCCACGACCCGGCGGGCGATCACGACTGGGTGATCGACGCCGTGGTCGACTGCGACGCCTCGGACGAGGCGGGCGAGCTGATGCTCGCCACCGTGGCGATGCACCGGCTCTGACCGGGTGGGGCCCGGCCGATGACGAGCCGACCGGGTGGAGGTGCCGTCAGGACGCGGACCCCGCTCCGGCCCTGCGGAACCGCCGCGACAGCAGGACCGTGCACACGCCACCGATGAGGATGGGCCCCAGGTAGGTGAACATCCGGAAGACGAACACGGCGGCCACGATGGCGTCGGCCTCGCGGCCGCCCGCCGCCCAGTTCAAGGCGCTGATGTAGAGCGCCTCGGTGATACCGACGTTGCCGGGGGTGATCTCCACGAGCGTCGCGAGGCGGACCACCGTGTAGACGGCGAAGACCTCGATGGCGGTGAGGATGCCAGCGCCGACGCCCAGCCCGCGGAGCGAGGCGAGGAGGATCAGGTAGGTGGCGATCTCACGGAGCACGAAGAGGCCCACCAGGCCGAGGACGCGCGTGCGGAAGAGGCCGACCACGTTGCTGCGCCACTCCACGACGGTGTCCCCGAGGTCGTCGCCCGGGGGTCTGCGGGCCATCCCGCGGAGCCAGTTGAGGAACCGTCCCAGCCGGGCCCCGAACGCGCGGGCGAACTGCTCGCTGCGCACGATGAGGACCGCCAGGACGAGAAGCGCGAGCGAGATGCCGAGGCCGACCAGGGCGAGCGTCCAGACGGCTCCCGGCACGTCCTCCTGTGTCGAGAGGAGGGCGAGCCCGATCGAGGGCAGGACGAGGGGGAGCACGTTGCTGACCGAGCTGTTGACGACGTACGACGTGGCGAAGTCCTCGGTGCTGATCCCGAGCTTGCGGTAGATCCCGTAGCGCGCTGCCGTGCCGGAGGGTCCCGGCACGGTGTTGGAGACCACGGCGGCCGATTCCTGCGCGAGGAAGGCGTCGGGGAAGCGGAGCGGCCCGATGAGCAGGGCGAACGCGCCGGCCTTGCAGCCCTCCACCACGAAGGTGAGCGCGGCCAGCAGGATCACGATGACCGGGTCGAGCGAGGTGAGCGCGTCCCAGACGTCCTCGTAGGAGGCGAAGCTCGGGATCAGGACGCCGAAGACGAGGTAGAGCAGCAGCAGGGTGAGCGCCACCCGCACCATCTGGTGTGCCGGGGAGGGTGTGTCCGGATCGAGGAGCGGCGGCAGGTCGCCGGGTGCCTCGTCGTTCCCGGGCGGCGTGGGCGGATCCGTTTCGCTCACGTGACGAGACTAGCCGCGTGCGCGCTCGGGGAACTGCCTCCGAGGCCGAGACGCGACGGGCAGGACCCTGGAGGTGGGGGTACGCGCCTACGCTTCCCCGACGGCCGCCCGGGCTGCGCGCACGACGGCGTCGAGTGGCTGAGAGACGTCGAGGACGGTTCCCGGCTCGTCGGTGCCGAGCGGCTCCAGCGTGTCGAACTGGGACTGCAGCAGGGACGGGGGCATGAAGTGCTCGCGTGACTCCATCCGCGTCCGCAGCACCTCGAACGGTGCGGCGAGGTGGACGAAGAACACCGTGCCGTCCGGTACGCCGCCGCGCAGCACGTCGCGGTAGCCCCGCTTGAGCGCCGAGCAGGTGAGCACCGTCGAGACCCCGTCGCCGTGGTGGAAGGCCTGGATCGAGGCCAGCGCCTCCAGCCACGGGCGCCGGTCGTCGTCGTCGAGGGGGATGCCGGCGGACATCTTCTCGATGTTGGCCGGCGGGTGCAGGCTGTCGCCCTCGATGAACGTCCATCCGAAGCGGTCGGCCAGTCGGGCCGCCACCGTCGTCTTGCCGGTGCCGGACACGCCCATCACCACCACGTGCCGCGGCCGGTCGCCCGTGTCGGGGCCGGTCGTGGCGGCCGGCTCGCGGCTAGGGTGCTGCTCGTGTCGACCGCCCACAGCACCGTCCTCGCCGAGGTCGGCCCCCGCATCGTGCGGGGAGACCTGGCCGAGGGGTCCGTCATCACCCTGGAGTGGCTGGGGGAGGCGTACGGCGTCTCGCGGACCGTCGCCCGCGAGGTGGTGCAGGTGCTGGTCTCGATGGGCCTGGTCGAGAGCCGGCGCCGGACCGGGATCCGGATCCTGTCCCGGGACGCGTGGGACGACTACGACCCGGCCGTGATCCGCTGGCGGCTGGAGGGCGAGGACCGGGTCCTGCTCCTCCACCAGCTCGGCGAGCTCCGTGCCGCCATCGAGCCCGCGTCCGCGGCGCTGGCCGCCACGCACGCCGACGACGGCCAGCGCACCGAGATCGTGCGCATCGCCGAGGAGATGGAGGTCTCCGGGGCCGCCGGGGACCTCCGGACCTTCCTCGAGCAGGACGTCGCCTTCCACCGGCTGCTGCTCCGGGCCTCGGGCAACATGATGTTCTCCGGGCTCTCCGACGTGGTCGAGGAGGTCCTGCGCGGACGCACCGACCACGACCTGATGCCGCCCGAGCCCAAGCAGGAGGCCCGTCGGCTGCACCAGGTCGTCGCCGAGGCGGTCGCCGGGGGAGAGGCCGAGGTGGCCCGCTTCGCCATGACGGCGATCTGTGCCGAGGTCGTCTCCGACCTCGGCCACGCCCACTGACCCCACCGCGGCGCGGTGGGTCACAGCAGGCCCGCGACCGGCCACAGGATCACGGCCAGCAGGAACGCGCTGACACCCAGCGTGGTCTCCATGACGGTCCACGTCTTGAGGGTGGTCTTCTCGTCCATCCCGAAGAAGCGGCTCACCAGCCAGAAGCCGGAGTCGTTGACGTGCGAGAGCACTGTCGCGCCGGCGGCGATGGCCACCACGAGCAGGGCGATGTGGAAGTTGTCGAGCCCGGCGGCCTGGGACGCGATCAGTCCCGCCGTGGTGGTCAGCGCGACGGTGGCCGAGCCCTGGGCCACGCGCAGCGCGGTGGCGATGAGGAACGCCTGGAGGAGGAGCGGCAGGCCGAGGTCGGAGAGCGAGGACGTGAGGGCCTCGCCGATGCCGCTGATGCGGAGCACGCCACCGAACATGCCGCCGGCGCCGGTGATGAGGATGATCGAGCAGATCGGGCCGAGGGACTGGTCCAGGACCTTCATGGTCTCGTCGAACGAGCCGTTGTGCCGTCCGAGCACGAGGATCGCGGCGAGCAGGCTGACCAGCAGGGCCACCGGGGTGTTGCCGAGCAGCTGGAGGAGCTCGACCCACGCCTGGCCCTCCTCGAGGGTGCCGTTGGCGACCAGAGTGGTGAGGACGGTGTTGAACGAGATGAGCACCAGCGGGATGAGCAGCAGGGAGAGCACGGTGCCGAAGGCCGGGGGAGCGGCGGCGGGCCGGTCGTCGCCGCCGTTGACCTCGCCGAACAGCAGGTCGGGGACGGCGACGTCGTACCGCTTGCCCAGCACCTTGGAGACGAGGTAGACGCCGACGTACCAGGAGATGACCGCGACGGGGAGGCCGACGAGCAGGATCACGCCGATGTCGCCGCCGAGGGCCGTGCCGGCAGCGACCGGACCCGGGTGCGGGGGCACGAGGGCGTGCATGGCCGCGAAGGCGCCGGCCGCGGGCAGGGCGTAGAAGAGCACCGAGCCGCCGAACCGGCGGGCCACCGTGAGGATGATCGGCAGGAAGACGACGAGACCGGCGTCGAAGAAGATCGGGAAGCCGAAGAACAGGGCGGCGACACCGAGGGCGAAGGGCGCCCGCTGCTCGCCGAAGCGGTTGATGAGGCTGTCGGCGAGCACCTGCGCGCCCCCGGTCACCTCCAGCAGCCGGCCGAGCATCACGCCGAAGCCGACCAGCAGGGCCACGGATCCGAGCGTGGAGCCGAAGCCGCTGAGCAAGGCCGCCGGGACCAGCGCCAGGGGGATGCCGGCGGCGATGGCGGTCAGCAGGCTGACCAGCACCAGCGCGATGAACGCGTGGAGCCGCACCTTGATGATGAGGAAGAGGAGGAGCGCGACGGCGGCCGCCGCGATGAGCAGCAGGACGGCGGTGCCGTACGCCGGTTCGAGGTTTTCCATGGGTGCAGCTCCGGTGTCTGGGACGGGTTGTGAGCGCGGTCACAGGGTCGGTGGAGCATGCTGCCTGAAAGGTAGTACCTTTGCAACTCCTGCGGCCGTTCCGAGTGCACAGGTTTGTGCACAGGCGGGCCCGACCTGTGCAGGGGACCGGGTCCGAGTGCACAGATTTGCCCGGCGGGCTGGGGGTTGCGGCCCACGTGTTGTGGCTGCCGCCCACCGGTCCTAGAGTCGCCCGGAACTCTCGGGGAGATGTCGCCGTGTCGACAAAGTCCAGCAGCGTCCCGCGTGGTCCAATCGGTACGAGTCGACAAGAGGAGATGTCCATGAGTGGTGGCGGTTTCGCAGGCTTCCCGGGCCAGTCCGGCAGCAGCGCGTCGGAGATGCCTCCCCTCGTCCGACGTCCCGATCCAGCACCTTCCCCCGAGGACAGTCATCCCGTGAGCGACCCCCTTCCCTTCCAGCGTCCCGAGATCGCGCGCCCGAGCGCGCAGCAGGCGCAGGGCGACGTGCTGACCGAGGTCGAGGCCGCCGAGCAGCTCGGCCCGACCGGTCGTCCGATGCCGTCGTTCCCGGAGCCGCCCCCGGTCGGTGACGGACCCACGCGGGCCCGGGTGGTCTCGATGTGCAACCAGAAGGGTGGCGTCGGCAAGACCACGACCACCATCAACCTCGGTGCCTCGCTCGCGGAGTACGGCCGCAAGGTGCTGCTCGTCGACTTCGACCCGCAGGGCTCGCTGTCGGTCGGCCTCGGCCTCAACCCGCACGAGATGGACCTGACGATCTACAACCTGCTGATGCAGCGTGACGTGACCCTCGACGACGTCGTGGTCCCGTCCGGCGTGCCCGGCATGGACCTGCTGCCGTCCAACATCGACCTGTCGGCCGCCGAGGTGCAGCTCGTCCACGAGGTCGCCCGCGAGCAGACCCTGCAGCGGGTGCTCGCGCCGGCGCTCGACCAGTACGACGTCATCCTCATCGACTGCCAGCCCTCGCTCGGCCTGCTGACGGTCAACGCCCTCACCGCCTCCGACGGCGTCATCGTGCCGCTGGAGTGCGAGTACTTCGCGCTGCGCGGGGTGGCTCTGCTCAAGCAGACCATCGACAAGGTGCGCGAGCGGCTCAACCCGCGCCTCGAGGTCGACGGCGTGCTGGGCACGATGTTCGACGGTCGCACCCTGCACAGCCGCGAGGTCATGCAGCGCCTGGTGCAGGCGTGGGGCGACACGGTCTTCCACACGGTGATCCGTCGTACGGTCAAGTTCTCCGACTCCACCGTGGCGGGTGAGCCGATCACGTCGTACGCCTCCTCGTCCGCCGGGGCCGGCTCCTACCGCCAGCTCGCCAAGGAGGTGCTCGGCCGGTGGCCCGCCGAGTGAGCCTGCCGGCGGCCGACGACCTCTTCCGCCCCACCTCACCGGAGGGCGGCCAGGCCGAGCCGCAGCGTGCCGTCCGTGCCGTCAGCGACACCCCGCAGCCCGAGCCGGACGCCGCTCCCCGCAAGCCCAGCGGCCGGGTGCGCCACGACGAGAAGATGACGGTCTACGTCACCTCCGACGAGCTCCTCGACATCGAGCACACCCGCCTGGTGCTGCGCCGGACCCACGGCCTCGCGGTCGATCGTGGCCGCGTGGTGCGCGAGGCGCTGGCGCTGGTGCTGGCCGACTTCGAGGCCCACGGTGCCGACAGCGCGCTCGTGCGACGGCTGACCGAGGAGTGACGACGACCGCCGCGACCTCCGCTGCGAACCTCGAGGTGACCGGCGGCGAGGCGGCGCCGGCGTTCGCGGTCCGGCTCGACAACTTCGAGGGCCCCTTCGACCTCCTGCTGTCGCTGATCGCCAAGCACAAGCTCGACATCACCGAGGTGGCCCTGTCCCGGGTGACCGACGAGTTCATCGGCTTCGTCAAGGCCGGTGGCAAGGTCTGGGACCTGGAGCAGACGACCTCCTTCCTGCTCGTCGCCTCGACCCTGCTCGACCTCAAGGCCGCGCGCCTGCTGCCGCAGGGCGACGTCGAGGACGAGGAGGACCTCGCGCTCCTCGAGGCCCGCGACCTGCTCTTCGCCCGGCTCATGCAGTACCGCGCTTTCAAGCTGGTGGCCGGCGTGCTCGAGCAGCGGCTCGCCGCCGAGTCCACGCGACACCCGCGCCAGGTCGGCATGGAGGACCGCTTCGCCTCCCTGCTGCCCGAGGTGCTCATCGGGATCGGGCTCGACCAGTTCGCCCGCCTCGCGGCCAGGGCGATGGAGCCCAAGCCCGTCCTGGAGGTCTCGCTCCAGCACATCCACGCCGCCCGGGTCAGCGTCCGCGAGCAGGCGGCTCTCGTGGTCGACCGGCTCCGCCGCAGTGGGACGATGACCTTCCGAGCGTTGTGCGGGGACTCGCCCGACAAGCTCACCACCGTGGCGAGGTTCCTCTCGCTGCTCGAGCTGTTCCGGGAGGGTGCCGTGGGCTTCGACCAGGTGACCCCGCTCGGCGAGCTGACGATCCGCTGGACCGGTGCCGAGGAGGGTGAGGTGGACATCAACGACGAGTTCGACGGTGCCGAGCCCGACGACGGTGGGGTAGTACAGGACGATCGGGTGGAGGATCTCGGCGTGTCGCCACCCGAAGGTCCGGTACTACCGCAGGAGGAGAGCCCGTGAGCGACACCGATATCGAGAACGTGACCGACACCGACGCCTCGCCGGAGACGCTCGACGTCGCCGTGGCCGCGCTCCACCCGTCGCTCGAGGCCATCTTGATGGTGGCCGACCAGCCCCTCGGCAAGGTGCAGCTCGCCTCCGTCGTAGGTCACCCGGTCGCCGACGTGGAGGCCGCGCTCGACGAGCTCGCGGCCACCTACACCGAGCAGGGTCGAGGGTTCGAGCTGCGCAACGTGGCGGGCGGCTGGCGCTACTACACGCGCGAGGAGTACGCCGCGGTGGTGGAGGGCTTCGTGCTGGAGGGGCAGCAGGCGCGGCTCACGCAGGCCGCGCTGGAGACCCTGGCCGTCGTCGCCTACAAGCAGCCGGTGTCCCGGGCCCGGGTGTCGGCAATCCGCGGCGTCAGCGTCGACGGCGTGATGCGCACCCTGCTGACCCGCGGCCTGGTCGAGGAGGCTGGGCAGGACGGCGAGACCGGTGCCAACCTCTACCGCACGACCACCTACTTCCTCGAGCGGATCGGCATCACCTCGATCGAGGAGCTGCCCGAGCTGGCGCCCTACCTGCCGGACATGGACGACCTCGAGGACGAGCTGGCGAGCGTGGCCGGCATGCCGCCTGAGGCGGCACCCGAGCCGACGACCGAGCCGACGCCTGAGACGGCACCGCCCGCACCCCACCACCCGCACTCGCCGCACAGTGGTGCCGGCACCGAGCCCGACGGGGGCACCGAGCCCGCATGAAGCCGCACGACGAGAAGGACACCCACCCCGCCTCCCAGCGGCCCGACACCGACGAGGACGGGCTGATCCGGCTGCAGAAGCTGCTCGCCCAGTCCGGCGTCGCCAGCCGCCGCAAGTGCGAGGAGCTGATGCTCGAGGGCGCCGTGGAGGTCGACGGTGAGGTCGTCACGCGGCTCGGCACCAAGGTCGACCCACGCACCGCCGTCATCCGCGTCGAGGGCCGACGGTTGCCGCCCATCTCGGCACACGTCCACCTCGTGCTCAACAAGCCCCGCGGCGTGGTGTCGACGATGTCCGACCCCGAGGGGCGCCGCTGCCTGGGCGACCTGGTGGCCGACCGCCCCGAGCGGCTCTTCCACGTCGGCCGGCTCGACACGGACACGTCGGGCCTGCTGATCCTCACCAACGACGGTGACTTCGCCCAGCGCCTCGCGCACCCGTCGTACGAGATCGAGAAGACGTACGTCGCGGAGGTCGAGGGCCAGCTCCACAAGGGGATCATCAAGAAGCTCCTGGCCGGCGTCACGCTCGACGACGGCCCCGTGGCGGTGTCCCGGGCCCGCATCGTCGAGGGTAGCCACGGCCGCACCTCGCGGGACCGCACGATCGTCGAGCTCGTGATCCACGAGGGTCGTAACCGCATCGTGCGCCGCCTGCTGGAGCACGTCGGGCACCCGGTGACCCAGCTGACCCGCACCTCCATCGGGCCGGTGGAGCTCGGCAGGCTGCCGGTGGGGGAGATGCGCGAGCTGAGCCTCACCGAGCTCGGTGAGCTGATGGACAGCGCCCAGCTCTGACGGGTCCGGCTCCCTTTACGCGGGAGACTGGGCCGGCGGGTCGGACACCGGGCCGCGTGGCTCGGGTGCGGCCGCGGCGGACCTTCCGTAGCGCCGGGCGAGCGGCGCCGCGGTGAGCCCGTGGGCCAGGACGCTGAGCAGGACCGTGGTCGTCAGGATGGCGACGGCCTCGTCGGCGTGGCTCCCGAGGGCTTCCAGGGCGAGCAGTGCGAACACCAGGGACGCCAACCCGCGGGGGCCGAACCACCCGACGAACAGGATGGTCCTGAGGTCGAGACCCGCCCCGATCGAGGCGACCGCGACCGGGACCATGCGGATCACCGTGAGGCTCAGGACGGCGTACAGGACGGTCGTGGCGTCGATGGCGTCGACCGTGATGGGGACGGCGATGGCTCCGAAGGCCATCCACACCAACGACGCCAGCAGGGTCCCCGTCTGCTCGAGGAACTCCAGCTCGGCCGGTGCGCGCCGACCGGCGAAGACCCCGAAGGCCAGCCCTCCGCAGAAGGCCGCGACGAAGCCGTTGCCGTCCAGCACGATCGCGCACGCGTAGGACAGGAGCGCCAGCGCCAGGACCGCGATTCCTGCGAACGACTCGGCTGCGAGCCGGTGTCGGCGCGCCCACCTCAGGGCCGCGCCACCCGCGCCGCCGACGATCACGCCCACGGCGACTCCGAGGACCAGCTCGAGGGCGGCGCCGCCGGCACCCTCGGCGTGCTCGAGACCGGCAGCGGCGGCGGCGCCGGCGATCGCCAGCATCACCACGGGAGTGGCGATGCCGTCGTTGAGGCCGCTCTCGACCGTGATGAGCTGGCGGATGCGGGCGGGCACGAGTGGATTCGTCACGACCGGGATCCCCAGGGCGGCGTCGGTGGGGGCGAGGGCCGCCCCGACGAGGAGGGCGAGCCAGAGGCCCAGTCCGGGGAAGAGCCAGTCCGCCACGAGCCAGCCGCTCAGGATGGTCAGCGGCAGGCCGACGGCCAACAGCCTGAGGTACCGGCCCCGGTCCCGACGCAGCTGCTGGAACGGCAGCCGGGCGGCATCCGAGAACAGCACCCACACCAGGGTGACCTCGACGAGCGGGGTGACCGTCTCGACGTCCGACGAGCCGTCGACCAGGTCGAGCCCGGCCAAGGCGGCCCCGACGGCGATGAACGCGATGGGGGCAGTCAGGTCGGCCCGCTCGAGCCGGTGGGACAGCAGGCCCCAGGCGAACAGCGCCGCCATCGCCACCACGACCACCGTGACGTCCATGGTCGGTTCGCCTCCTCGTGCACGGGTGGGTCGGGTCGGCTGCGGTGCCCTGGCGGTGAGTGTGTCGCCGCCAGGGCAGGGCCGAACTCAGATGCCGGTGTACTCGTGCTCGTTGACGGGCAGCCCGGCGGCCGCCCACGCCGTGATCCCGCCCTCGAGGACCACCGGGTCCACGTAGCCCAGGGTCTTCAGCGTGGCGGCCGCGAAGGTGGCGCGGGTGCCGGACGCGCACACGACGATCACGCGGCGCGCGGGGTCGAGACCCGTCTTGTGGCGAGGGCTGGTCGGGTCCGCCAGGAACTCCAGCAGTCCACGCGGCGCCGGCACCGAGCCGTCGATGTGGCCGTGCTGCCACTCCTCGCCCTCGCGCACGTCGAGGAGCACCGCCTCCCCGGCGGTGACCTGGGCGGCGGCCTCGACGGGCGCCACGGCGCCGACCTCGGCCCTGGCCTCTTCGAGCATCTGCATCGCGGACTTGGTCATCGCGATCTCCTTCTTCCCATCGGAGTCAGCCGACCCGGACGTGCTCGATGCCGAGCGTCTCGGCGGTGCCGACCTTCTCCAGGGTGAGCCGTGCCCACTCCTCCTCGAGCAGCTGCTTCGCGGCCTGCTCGAGGAACTCCGGCGCGGCCCACTCCGACACGTCGAAGTCGTTCTTGATGTAGCCGTGGCTGAGCATGAAGTCCTTGCCGATCTCGACCGAGGCCATGTTCTTCGGCGAGAAGTTGGGCACCATGTCGATGTGCTTGATGCCTTCGTAGGTGTCGTCGACGTCGGCGTAGAACGTCTGCCGGTTCAGGATCACCGCGGCGGCCCGCTTGTTGTCGTTGGCCCAGCGTCCGACCTTGATCATCCCCTTCATGAAGGCGACGACGAGCTCGGGGTGCTGCTCGGCCATCTCGGTGGTGCAGGTGATCACCGCCGGGATGTTGGCCACCTGCAGGGTCCAGTCCGGGTAGCGGGAGAGGTCCTCGATCGCCTTGAACTTGCCCGTCTCCTCCTGCAGGTGCTGGAAGGGCTTGCTCTGGGTGTAGATCGCATCGACCGTGCCGTTCTCCAGCGAGGTCTCCAGGGGGCGGAACGCGAGGTCGTGCTTGTGGTCGCGCTTGAGCCACAGCTCCGACGGGTTGTCCATCGGGTCCAGCATCTCCGGCTTGTCGTACCAGTCGTCGGGGTAGGGGAACTCGACGATCTCGACGTCGTCACGGGTCATGCCGTTCATCCGCAGCATCAGCTCGATGCCCTGCTCCTCCTGGATGCGCCACCAGTCGTTCTTGATGGTGTTCAGGCTCTTGGTGAGACCGATCTTCTTCCCGCGCAGGTCGGTCATCCGGTAGATGTCGTCGCGGGCCCGTACCAGCATGCAGCCGCCCTCGTGGGGGGCGTGGGTGGCGCCCAGCAGCACCGTGCGGCGGAGATCCGCGTGCACGTGGACGGGCGGGAACAGCCCACCGAAGCGGATCAGGTTGTCCAGGTTGTGGATGTAGTGCGGGTACCAGTTGTTCTCGCGGCGCGAGCGCAGGAACGCATACTGCACGCCGATCTTCTTGAACTCCTCCCGCGTCCAGCCCAGCTCCTGGTCGACGTTGCTCGCCGACACCAGGGGGCAGTTGGTGTAGTAGACCTCGCTCCAGTCCAGGGGAACTGTCGAGGACACGTTCTCGGTCATTGGCTCGTCCTTCGCTCGGGGGCCCCACGACATCGCCCGGGATCAAGGAGTGGAGTCCAACTTGTACGACTGTTCACATCGCACCACCCGCTGGGTCGACATGACAGTGCCGAAGGTCCCGCGGTCGCCGGGAGCCGGGGCTGGCCGGTCCGGGCCGGGACCTGAAACGACGTACGAGCCGCCCGGCGCAGTGGCTGTCGGAGCTTCAGCTGCTCCGCTGGTCGTGCCGGGGCGTGGGATTGGGCGGCGAGGGCCAGGGCGTTGCGCCGAGACGCCGCGCGCTGTGCGCGAGGTCGTCGCGCAGGTCCTGCAGCGGCACGTCCTGGAGGTCGCCGGCCTCGAGCAGGTAGTCCTCGAAGATCCGCCACCCGAGTGCTGCGGCCACGATCTGGGTCGCGCGGACGCGCGCGGACAGCTCGTCGAGCCCGTACCCCTCGGCCAGGGTCGCGGCCATGGCCGTCACGGGGTTGAAGTCGGAGCGCTTCTCCCGGATCCGCCCCGAGATGGCGAGAGCCCCCGCGACCCGGACCCACTGCCCCATGACCGTGTCGGGGGTGAACCCCTGTCCGGAGAGGGGGTTGTCCATGACCGCCTGGGCGACCCGGTCGGAGAGGTGGTCGAAGACGGCGATCACGAGCTCGTCCCGGCTGCCGAGGTAGCGAGGGATCAGCGCGAGGTGGACGCCTGCCTGTGCCGCGATGTCACGCAAGGACACCGCGTCGACTCCTCGCTCGGCGAAGAGCAGTGCGGCGGCCTCCAGCACCGCACGTCGGACCTCGTCGGGCCCGACGGGGGTGCCGGCCGGACGTCGCGGGCCGGGCGTGCGACCCGGTCGGGTGCTCATGTCAGGTGCCCCCTCGGGTGTCCGGATCGTGAACAAGCGTACGCATCCAGCCCGGCCAGGTACGGCTCATCGGGCAGGGAGGGTTGCCGCGTGGCTCGGCGCGTCAATCTTGACTGGCTCCAGAAGAGGCGCGAGACTCGGGCCATGACCGACGCACAGGAGCTCCAGGACCTGTTGCGGAGCGCGTCCCTGCGGGTCACCCGCCCGCGGCTGGCGGTCCTCGAGGCCGTGCACGCACACCCGCACGCCGACACCGACGCCATCATCCGTGGTGCCCGTCGCGCTCTCCCGGAGGTCTCGCACCAGGCGGTGTACGACGTCCTGCGCGCCCTCACCGACACCGGCCTGGTGCGTCGCATCCAGCCGGCCGGGTCGGTCGCGAGGTACGAGGCGCGGGTGGGGGACAACCACCACCACGTCGTGTGCCGCTCGTGCGGCGCCATCGCCGACGTCGACTGCGCCGTCGGCGAAGCTCCGTGTCTCACCGCCTCCCACGACCACGGCTTCGCGGTCGAGGAGGCGGAGGTCGTCTACTGGGGCACCTGCCCCGGTTGCGCCACCCTCCGCACCCCACAGTGATCCCCTCGGAAGGAACCCGATGAGCGACAACCAGGACAACGCCCCCACCAGCCCGCAGGGCGTGGACGAGAAGGCCGCGGCCGGCTGCCCGGTCGCGCACGACTCCGCGACCGCGCAGGGCAGCGAGAGCGAGAACCCCGCGATCGACGCCCCCACCCCGAAGACCGGCGGACGCCCGCACACGCTCAAGGACTGGTGGCCCAACTCGCTCGACCTGTCGGTGCTGCACGCCCACTCCTCGAAGGGCAACCCCCTGGGTGCGGACTTCCGCTACGACGAGGCGTTCTCGGGCCTCGACGTCGAGGCCCTCAAGCGGGACATCACCGAGGTGCTGACCACCTCCCAGGACTGGTGGCCGGCCGACTTCGGCCACTACGGCGGCCTGATGATCCGGATGAGCTGGCACTCCGCGGGCACCTACCGCATCTACGACGGTCGCGGCGGCGCCGGCGACGGCAGCCAGCGCTTCGCCCCGCTCAACAGCTGGCCCGACAACGCCAACCTGGACAAGGCCCGCCGCCTGCTGTGGCCGGTCAAGCAGAAGTACGGACAGTCGATCTCGTGGGCCGACCTGCTGGTCCTGGCCGGCAACGTCGCGCTCGAGTCGATGGGCTTCGAGACCTTCGGCTTCGGCTTCGGTCGCGAGGACGTCTGGGAGCCCGAGGAGATCTTCTGGGGTCCCGAGGACACCTGGCTGGGCGACGAGCGCTACTCCGGTGAGCGCGAGCTCAGCGAGATGCTCGGCGCGGTCCAGATGGGCCTCATCTACGTCAACCCCGAGGGCCCCAACGGCAACCCCGACCCGCTGGCCTCCGCCCGCGACATCCGCGACACCTTCGCGCGGATGGCGATGGACGACGAGGAGACCGTCGCCCTCATCGCCGGCGGCCACACCTTCGGCAAGACCCACGGCGCGGGCAACCCTGACCTCGTCGGCCCCGAGCCCGAGGGCGCCCCGCTCGAGGAGCAGGGCCTCGGCTGGATGAGCTCCCACGCGTCGGGCAAGGGTGCCGACACCATCACCAGTGGTCTCGAGGTCACCTGGACCGACAAGCCCACCCAGTGGAGCAACCGCTACTTCGAGATCCTCTTCGGCTACGAGTGGGAGCTCTCCGAGAGCCCGGCCGGAGCCAAGCAGTGGGTCGCCAAGGACGCCGAGGACATCATCCCCGGCCCGACGGCCGACGCGCCGAAGCGCAAGCCGACCATGCTGACCAGCGACCTCGCCCTGCGCGAGGACCCGGTGTACGAGAAGATCTCGCGCCGCTTCCTGGAGAACCCCGAGGAGTTCCGCCTGGCTTTCGCCAAGGCCTGGTACAAGCTGCTGCACCGCGACATGGGCCCGGTCAGCCGCTTCCTCGGTCCGTGGGTGGCCGAGCCGCAGCTGTGGCAGGACCCGGTCCCGGCCGTCGACCACGAGCTCGTCTCGGACGACGACGTCGCCGCGCTCAAGGCCACCGTGCTGGACTCCGGCCTCACCACCGCCCAGCTGGTCTCGACCGCCTGGGCGTCGGCGGCGACCTTCCGCTCCACCGACAAGCGCGGCGGGGCCAACGGTGCCCGGATCCGCCTCGAGCCGCAGCGCAGCTGGGAGGTCAACCAGCCCGAGCAGCTCGCGACCGTCCTCGAGACCCTCGAGGGCATCCAGCGCGACTTCAACGAGGCCGGCGGGGCCCGCATCTCGCTCGCCGACCTCATCGTGCTGGCCGGCTCCGCCGCGGTCGAGAAGGCCGCCCGCGACGCGGGTGTCGAGGTGACCGTGCCGTTCCACGCCGGTCGCACCGACGCCACGCAGGAGCAGACCGACATCGACTCGTTCCGGGTGCTCGAGCCCCGCGCGGACGGCTTCCGCAGCTACCTGCGCGCGGGTGAGAAGACGCAGCCCGAGGTCCTGCTCCTGGACCGCGCCTACATGCTCGACCTCACGGCACCCGAGATGACCGTCCTCGTCGGCGGCCTCCGCTCGCTGGGCGCCAACGTCGGCGGCACCGAGCACGGCGTGCTCACCGACCGGCCGGGTGTGCTGAGCAACGACTTCTTCGTCAACCTGCTCTCCCCGGGCACCCGGTGGAAGGCGTCGGACGCGGAGAACGTCTACGAGATCCGCGACCTCGCGACCGACGAGGTGCGGTGGACCGCGTCCCCGGTCGACCTGATCTTCGGGTCCAACTCGCAGCTGCGGGCACTGGCCGAGGTCTACGCCAGCGGTGACGCGGTCGACAAGCTCGTGCACGACTTCGTGTCGGCCTGGGTCAAGGTCATGGAGCTGGACCGCTTCGACCTGCGCTGAGCGAACGATCGACGGCCCGGGCGACAGCCCCGGGCAGTGGCGGCCCCCGGACCGGTGAGACACGGTGCGGGGGCCGTCGCCGTCGTCGTTAGCCTTGCCGGGTTGACCGACGAGGAAGGGCAGGGACATGGCCGTGCGAGCCGTGCGAGGGGCGACCCAGCTCGACGAGGACACCCGCGAGCACATGCTGGACCGGGTGGCGGAGATGGTGCTCGACGTGATGGCGTCCAACGACCTGGAGGTCGACGACTTCATCTCGGTGATCTTCACCGCGACCAGCGACCTGGTCAGCGAGTTCCCCGCGTACGCCGCCCGTCGGCTCGGGTTCGGCGACGTCCCCCTCATCTGCGCCCGCGAGCTCGAGATCGCGGGCTCGATGCCGCGGGTGGTCCGCATGATGGCCCACGTGGAGACCGACCTGACCAAGGGCGAGGTGACGCACGTCTACCTGCACGGTGCCGCCAACCTGCGCCGCGACCTCACCAAGACCCGCGACGTCCCCGATGACCAGTGAGCTGACCGGCCCGGTCGAGGTCGTCGGCACCGGTCTCCTCGGCACCTCGATCGCCCTCGCCTGCCGCCGGGCGGGGCTCGAGGTCCTGCTCAGCGACGTCGCCCCCGAGCACGTGCGCACGGCGACCGGCCTCGGAGCCGGACGCGTACGACGCCCCGACGACCGACCGCAGCTGGTCGTCGTCGCCGTGCCGCCCGACCACCTCGCCGACGCGATCACCGCGGCCCTGGTGGCGGGCGACGCCGTCGTCACCGACGTCGGCTCGGTCAAGGCGGCCCCCCTGGCCGACGTGGCCGGTCGGGTCGATCCCGCGACGCTGACGCGGTACGTCGGGTCGCACCCGATGGCCGGCAGCGAGCGGTCCGGACCCCTCGCGGCCAGCGCGGCGCTCTTCGACGGACGGCCCTGGGCCGTGACCCCGCACCAGGGGGCCGACCACGCTGCGGTGGACCTCGTCGCCGCGCTGGTGCGGCTGTGCGGGGGAGTGGAGGCGCGGCTGGCCCCGGAGGAGCACGACCGCGCCGTCGCGCGCACCTCCCACCTGCCCCACCTCGCCGCCGTGCTCGTCGCCGGCCGCCTGCAGGGCGCACCCCCCGAGCACCTGGCCCTCTCGGGGCAGGGCGTCCGCGACGTGACCCGGGTCGCGGCCAGCGACCCGGCGCTCTGGCAGCAGATCCTGGGCGCCAACGCCGGTGCCGTCACCGACCTGCTGGGCGAGGTGCGCGAGCAGCTCGACGTGCTCATCGCCGCGGTCCGCGACAGCGACCGGGATGCACTGGAGACGATCCTCGGCGCCGGCGTGGCCGGCACCCTGGCCATCCCCGGCAAGCACGGCGGTCCGGTGCGCCCGATGCGCTCGGTCTTCGTGTCGGTGCCCGACCACCCCGGCGAGCTGGCCCGCCTCTTCGGCGATGCCGGAGAGATCGGGGTGAACATCGAGGACGTGCACATCGACCACGACCCCGGCCGCCCGGTCGGCCTCACCGAGCTCCTCGTCCTCGAGGACGAGGCCGAGCACCTGCTGGGTGCTCTGGAATCTCGTGGGTGGACCACTCACCGGTAGTCTCAGCGCTCGTGAGTTCCCTGCCTGTGAGTCCGTTGGTCGTGGCGATCGATGGACCCTCCGGCTCCGGCAAGTCGAGCACATCACGCGGCGTGGCCGCCCGCCTCGGGCTGGCCTACCTCGACACCGGGGCGATGTTCCGTGCGATGACCTGGTGGATGCTGCGCCACGGCGTCGACGTGCACGACCCCGCCGCCGTGGCCGCGCGCGTGCACGAGCCGGTGATCCGCTCGGGCACCGACCCGCTGGGGCCGACCATCGCCGTCGACGACGCGGACGTCGCCGTCGGCATCCGCTCCGACGAGGTCAACGCCGCGGTCAGCCCGGTCAGCGCCGTCCCCGAGGTGCGTGCCCTGCTGCTCGACCTCCAGCGCCGGATCATCGAGCAGGGCCTGGCCTCCGGCGGCATCGTCGTGGAGGGACGCGACATCGGCTCCGTCGTGGCCCCGGACGCGGCCGTCAAGGTCTACCTGTCCGCGGACCCCGCGGCCCGCGCCGCCCGCCGCGCCGCTGAGGCCGGTGGCGACGTCGCCGCGACCGAGCAGTCCCTGCTCGCCCGCGACCGCATCGACTCCGGCCGCGCCACCGCGCCCCTCGTGCGGGCCGACGGTGCCGTGCACATCGACACCACGCCGCACACCCTGGACGAGGTCGTCTCCCAGGTCGTGGCGCTGGTGGAGGCGGTCGAGGCAGACGCGTGACCGCCCTGCCCCGACCGAGCGAGGAGCATCCTCGCCGGGCCATGCTGCGCGGCCTGCGTCCCGTCCTCCGGGTGGGCGTCGGCCGCTGGTGGGACCTGCACGTCCACCAGCAGGACCTCGTCCCGGCCGACGGGCCGGTCGTCCTCGCCTGCAACCACGTCGGCTGGCTCGACGGGCCGCTGCTCGCGATCTGTGCGCCGCGTCCGGTCCACGCGCTCACCAAGCGCGAGATGTTCGACGGCCGGATGGGCGCCTTCCTGCGCGGGTCCGGACAGATCCCGCTGGATCGCTTCGGCGCGGACCCGGGGGCCGTGAAGGCCTGCCTGCGGGTGCTCGGTGACGGGGGAGCAGTGGGCATCTTCCCGGAGGGCACCCGCGGCCCCGGCACGTACGACACCTTCCACCACGGCGCGACGTACCTCGCGCTCGTCTCCGGCGCGCCCGTCGTGCCCGTGACGATGATCGGCACCCGGCTCCCGGGCGGCGGCACCTCGTCGCTCCCGCCGCGCGGAAGCCGGATCGACGTCGTCCTCGGCGAGCCGTGGCGCACCACACAGACCCCGTGGCCCCGCACCCGGGAACACACCCTCGCCACCTCAGCGTTGCTGTGGCAGCACCTGCGCGACGAGCAGTCGCGCGCGCTCTCCCTCACCGGGCGAGCCCTCCCCGGCCCCTTGCCGGCGGGAGACATCGAGGACGACCCCGACACCGGGTTCGTCGAGCACCACCAAGGAGCATCATGACCGAGTACGACGACGCCAGCGTCCCCGAGGAGCAGGTCACCGGCCCGACGCCGGTCCTCGCCGTGGTCGGCCGCCCCAACGTCGGCAAGTCGACGCTGGTCAACCGCATCATCGGCCGCCGCGAGGCAGTCGTGGAGGACCGTCCGGGCGTCACCCGGGACCGTGTCTCCTACGACGCCCACTGGAACGGCCGCGCCTTCACGGTGGTCGACACCGGCGGCTGGGACCCCGATGCCCGCGGCCTCGCCGAGCGGATCAAGGCCCAGGCCGAGGTGGCGGTGTCCCTCGCCGACGCGGTGCTCTTCGTGGTCGACGCGACGGTGGGCATCACCGACGCCGACGAGGCCGTCGTCCGGATCCTGCGCAAGAGCGGCAAGCCCGTCGTGCTGGCCGCCAACAAGACCGACGACCAGCGCACCGAGGCCGAGGCCCACGGCCTGTGGAACCTCGGTCTGGGCGAGCCTTTCCCGGTCTCGGCACTGCACGGCCGCGGGTCCGGCGACATGCTGGACGCGATCCTCCAGGCGCTCCCGGAGACCCCGGAGCAGTCCTTCGGCGAGGTCGGCGGCCCGCGCCGCATCGCCATCGTCGGCAAGCCCAACGTCGGCAAGTCGTCGCTGCTCAACCAGCTCGCCGGCGAGGACCGCGTGGTCGTCGACAACGTCGCCGGCACCACGGTGGACCCGGTGGACGAGCTGATCGACCTCGGCGGCACCACCTGGCGCTTCATCGACACCGCGGGCATCCGCAAGCGGGTCAAGGAGGCGTCCGGCCACGAGTACTACGCCTCCCTGCGCACCTCGACCGCGATCGACCGCGCCGAGGTCGCCGTCCTCGTCCTCGACGCCGGCCAGTCGGTGTCCGAGCAGGACATGCGGATCATCCAGACGATCCGCGACGCCGGCCGGGCGATGATCGTGGCCTTCAACAAGTGGGACCTCGTCGACGACGAGCGCCGCTACTACCTCGAGCGTGAGATCGAGCGGGACCTCGTGCAGGTGCAGTGGGCCCCGCGCATCAACATCACGGCGCGCACCGGCTGGCACGTCGACCGGCTGGTGCCGGCGCTCGACAAGGCCCTCGAGGGTTGGGAGACCCGGGTGCCGACCGGGGCGCTCAACACCTTCCTCGGTCGTCTGGTCGGGGAGCACCCGCACCCGGTGCGCAGCGGCAAGCAGCCCAAGATCCTGTTCGCGACGCAGCCCTCGACCTCGCCGCCCACGTTCATCCTCTTCACCAGCGGCAAGCTGGACGCGTCGTACGAGCGTTTCGTCGAGCGTCGCCTGCGTGAGCAGTTCGGCTTCGTGGGCACGCCCATCGTGATCCAGCAGCGGCCCCGCGAGAAGCGCAAGCGCTGACCCGTCAGGGAGTCATCCCGGCGGACGACAACCACGCGGCCGGGTCGGTCGCGCCGCTGCCGTCGGGGTGCACCTCGAGGTGCAGGTGCGGCCCGGTGCTGTTGCCGGTCGAGCCGACGAGGCCGATGAGCTCGCCGATCTCCACCACCTGGCCGGGGGAGACGAGTGCCGCCAGCTGGTGGCAGTACCAGACGTCGGTGCCGTCCTCGAGGGTGATGACCGTCCGGAGGCCGTAGGGGCCCGCGTCGGCGACCTCGGTCACGGTCGCGTCAGCGACCGCGACCAGGTCGGTGCCGGACGACGCCCCGAAGTCCAGCCCGGTGTGGTCGGCCTCCCAGAGCGGACCGCTCGCGCCGAAGCCGGCCGACAGGTGGTAGTCGTGGATGGGCAGGATCGTCTCGAGCTCGGTGAGGTCCCCGGTGTAGCCCAGGGCCCGGAGCCTGTCGGAGCGCACCTGCTCGACCCGAGCGTGCTGCTCGGCGACCGCGAACATCGCCGCCAGGGCCTGCTCGCGCCGGTCCACCTGCTTCTCCAGTGCGACGTCGAGACGCGAGACGCTCACGACGGCGACCTCGGTGGCCGCCTCCGGCGAGGCGTACGACGGCGCGGCGAGGGCAGGGCTCAGCAGAAACAGGAGTGTGCCGAGCAGGAGCCCGGCGCCGGCGGCTGGGCGCACGGCAACGAGGTTCGACATGGTGGACCCCCCGGACCGTGGACGAGGCTCCATGGTGCGCGCGGACCCGCGGCGTCCTCAGCCGAACGGACAGATCCCCCGGTGTGGTCTGGACCTCGGAGGGGTCAGGAGGTCACTCGGACGGCTCGGGGACGTCCACGCCCACGTCGGCGCAGTCGACCTCGGGGTTGACGCCGAAGTAGTTGAGGGGACCGGCGACGACGGTGAGGGCGATGTTGCTCGCCTCGGCGCAGTTGGTGTCGGTGTCGGAGAAGTAGTCGCGCTGGTAGGCCGCGAAGGCTCCGATGACGAGCCACACGACGATGAGCAGCGACAGGATCTTGGACATGACCGGAACCTAGGTCCCCCGGGTGGGCGTGTCCAGACCCCGTGGGGTGGGGGACCGACGCCCGAGCGGACCGGGACCATCGACCCTGCCCGGCGTGCGCCGGCGGGCGGACAGTGGGGGCATGACGACGAACCAACCGGTCCTGGTGGCGTACGACGGCTCCGAGGACGCCGAGCGCGCCCTGATCTGGGCCGCCCACGAGTCCCTCCGGACCGGCTCGCCGCTGCGGGTGGTGACGATCGACGACGTGTCCACGTCGCCGTGGGGCGGCGAGATCTGGGTGCGCGACCCCGAGATGGTCGCGCACGCCGAGGCGGTGCTGGGCGACCTGGGGGTCGAGGACGGTGTCGTCGAGCGCCGGGTCGGCAACGTCGCGAGCACGCTGCTGGACATGTCCGAGTCGGCGTCGCTGGTCGTCCTCGGCAGCAACGGGCGCGGCCGGGTCCCCGAGACGTTCCTCGGGTCGGTGAGCCAGCACGTGGCGCGCCACGCAGTGTGTCCCGTGGTCGTCGTACGCCCGCCGAGGAGACGCGACGCGGGGCGGATCGTGGTCGGGCTCGACGGCTCCGCGATGAGCGAGGCGGCCTTGGACTACGCCTGCCGGCGGGCCGAGGGGACGGGGGAGATCGTGGTGGCGATCCACGGCTGGAAGGTGCACACGCCCTCGACCGACGTCTTCAGCAGCACGGCTCGGTCCGTGACCGACACCCTGGAGGAGAAGCAGGTGCTCCTGGGAGAGAGCATCGCGGGCATGCGGGGTGCCTACCCGGACGTCGTGGTGGTCAGCGAGGCGATCCCCGTCGCCCCCGGCGACGCGCTGGTCGATGCGTCCTCCAACGCCTCGCTCGTGGTGGTGGGCTCCCGTGGTCGTGGCTTCTTCAGCGGGTTGCTGCTCGGATCGGTCAGCCAGGACGTGCTGCACCGCGCCCACTGTCCGGTCGCGATCGTGCGCTGACGGGTGACGGCCTGCCGTACGCCGCCCGGCGACGTGTCGGCGTGGGGCTGAGCCCGCTCAGGTGATCTGGAAGACGAGTCCGGCGCCGTCCTTGACGAGGACCAGGACGGAGCCGTCGTAGCGCAGGTAGTCGGACCGCCCGTCCACGACGGACAGCACGATCTGCTCGACGCTGCTGGTGGGCTCCGGGCAGGCGGCGCGCGTGGTCGTCGGGGGCGCGAAGGTCACGGAGACCGAGTCGACGGTGACCCTGGTGCGGCCGGTGTTGCAGCCGGTGTCGAGGCGGGCGAGGCCGTCGTCCCCCACGACGAGGCGGGGGGTGCGGACCCGCGGGGGGACGCGCGACGTCGTGCCGTCGGAGATGGTCCCCACCACCGACCAGGTGCGGCCCAGGAGGGTCTCGAGATCGGCCTGGGGCTCCGGCTCCATCGCGATGGTCACGTCGTCGACGGCGAGGTCGAGGTTCGCGCCGTCCGTGGTGGCCGTGAGCCCGGCGAGGAACAGGTCGCGCAGCCACTCGTCCTGGACCGCGAGGTCCTCCTCGCACCCGATCATCGTGGAGGCCGGCTCGTGGCTCCACCGCAGGACGCCGTCCTCCGCCACGAAGGCGCCGAACATCGTGTTGCACCCGGCCCAGACGGACATCGTGTCGTCGGCGAACCCGAGCTTGATGGTGGAGTCCTCCAGCATGTCGTGGCCCTCCACCTCGGTGGAGACGAAGGAGCCGAGCTCCAGGAACGCGGCGTCGGCGCTGAGCGGTGTGGCGTCCGAGGAGGGCTCGGTGTCCGCGGCGTCGTCTTCTCCGCAGGCACCGACGAGGCTGGTCACGACGGCGAGCAGGGCTCCTGTGGTGGCCACGCGCGCACGTCGTGGGGGGCTCGTCCGGAGGCTGGTGGGTCGCGAGCTCGGCATCGACACGGGGATCGTCCTCCCTCGGGGTGGGCGCCACGGTGCGCCCGGGTCACCAACCTCCTGCGAGTCGACGCGGACGACCTCACGGGAATCGGGTGAGGCGTGCCCCGCGGCGGATGCCTAGCGTCGAGACGGGCCGCGGACCGTCCGCGGAAGGTGCCCACCGACCCCCAGGACTCCTCGTGAACAAGGCCGTGCTGAACTCATTGACCGAGCCGGAGAGCGCGCTGGTGCGGGAGACCGAGCCCGCCGAGCTGCAGGAGCTCGACGAGGACCAGCTCCTCGCGCTCCACACCCGCGTGCAGCGGGCACGCACCAAGCACGTCAAGGTCTACCGGCGGGGCGCCAGCGCCGCGGTGGGCGAGGTCGGTGCCCGCGGGTCGTCGTACAAGCGCCAGCAGCGCGCCCGCGACAAGGCCGAGATCTTCGAGGGGCTGCTGTCGCGGGTGAGCAGGCAGCTCGCGGTGGTGTCCAAGCGTGCCTCCGACGACCTGCGTGCCGAGCGCATCGCCGAGGCACGGGCCGCGAAGGGCGGCGGACCGGAGCAGCAGGCGGTCGCGAAGCAGGCCGCATCGGTGCCGAGCACCCGCCGCGCGTCGGTCCGGACGACGGGCGGCGTCAAGAAGGACGCCTCCTCCCAGGCCAAGGGCGCACGCCGCCAGAAGGCGCGCGACTCGCGCTGACGCCTAGAGCCTCCACACGAGCGGCACGACGGTCAGGCTCACCACGAACCACCAGACCATGATCGGCAGCCCGAGCTTCCAGTAGTCGCCGAAGCGGTAGCCCCCGGGACTCATGATCATCATGTTGCCGGGGGTGGAGATGGGGGTGAGCAGCGCGGCGCAGCCGGCGATGGCCACGACCATCAGGACCGGCTTGGCCGACGTGCCCGTCGCCTCGGCGGCCGCGAGCGCGATCGGCACCACGACCAGGACCGTCGCGGTGTTGCTCACCACCTGCCCCAGCGACGCGGTCAGGAGGAAGAGGACCGCGAGGAGGACGTAGGGACGCCCGCTGCCGACCGCGTCGATGAGCACGGAGGCCACGCGGTCCGCGGCGCCGCTCGTCTGGATCGCGGTCGAGAGGGGGATGAGCGCCCCGACCAGCACCACCGTCTGCCAGGAGACCGATCCGTAGGCCTGGGCGACGCCGACCACCCGCAGCAGCACGAGGGACACTGCGGCGACGAGCCCGGCGATCGCCGGGGGCACCTGCCCCGAGCCGAGCATGACGACCAGCGCGGCGAGCACCAGCACGGCGCGTGTCGCCCGGGCGCCCCAGGGGACGGTCTGCCGGCGCACCAGGTCGGGGGAGTCGACCAGCAGGACGTCGCGGTCCCGGTTGAGCTGGTCCAGGGCCGACCACCGGCCGTGCAGCAGGATGGCATCGCCCTCGGCGAGCTCGACGGGTCCGTCGCCCAGGTCCTTGCCGAGCCGTTGGGTGGCCAGGATGACCAGCGCGTTCTCGCGCTCCATGCCGCGGTGGACACGCTCGCCCACCAGCCGCGACCGGGGCGGTACGACGACCTCCGCCACGCCCGCCTCGCGGGTCATCAGGTCCCGGGCGTCGCCGATCCCGACCATGCCCACTGCCAGCCCGTGCTCGACGGCGAAGCGGGTGACGTCGTGGGCGGGGCCGGTCACGACCAGGGTGTCGTCGTCCCCCACGAGCCCGACGACCGCCCGTCCGTCGGGGGACTCGACGGCGACGACCCGGACGGAGGCGCCGTCGCCCAGGCTGCCCGCGGGGCCCTGGCCGATGAGGTCGGAGCGTGAGCGCACGCGCAGGCGGTAGAAGCCGTCGGTGAGCTGGTACTGCGACTCCAGGGTGTCGGCATGGCCGGTCAGGTCGGGAGGTGAGTGCTCGGGCACCCGGCGGGGCAGCAGCCGGGGGCCGAGCAGGACGCAGAGCAGCACGGTGCCGGCCAGCAGCGGGATCCCGACCAGCGCGAAGGAGAAGAAGGGGAACGGTCCCTCGCCCGCGTCGCGGGCCGCCTCGGACACGATCACGTTGACCGGGCTGCTCATCAGCATGAGCATCCCGCCGGCGCTGCCGGCGAACGCGACGGGCATGAGCAGCTGGCTGGGGGAGAGCCCGAGGCGGTGGGCGATCAGCACGACGAGGGGGAGCAGGGCGGCGACCGCGCCGTTGAGGGTGATGAGCGACGTGAGCAGTGCCGAGAGCAGGCACACCGCGACCAGCACCCGGGTGGCGCCCGTCCCGGCGTGGTCGAGGAGCCAGCGTCCCGCCCACGTCGTCACCCCGGTCGAGTCGATGGCCTCGCTGACCACGAAGAGCGTGGCGATGAAGATGACCACCGGGTCCCCGAAGCCGGCGACCGCCTCGTCGGTGCTCACCAGGCCGGTGGCCCACAGGGCCAGGGCCGCCAGGATCGCGACCGCTCCCACCGGGAGCCGGTTCCACACGAAGAGGCCGACGACCACGGCCAGGACCACGAGCGCCGTGGTGGCGTCGTCCATCACCATCCCGCCCGGGGCCCTAGTCGAGCTGGACCGGGGATCCCGGGCCCCAAGGGATGTCCAGCAGGTACCAGCCGGTGAAGAGGAGCGTCCAGGTGACCAGCACGACGACGGTGTACGGGATCATCATCGAGATGACGGTGCCCATGCCGGCCGAGGCGCGGTAGCGCTGGCAGACCAGGATGATGAACGGCAGGTAGACCATCAGGGGCGTGATCACGTTGACCGGGCCGTCCCCCACCCGGTAGGCCGCGAGCACGGTCTGCGGCGCGATCCCGAGGTTGTAGAAGAGCGGGATGAAGATGGGCGCGATGATCGCCCACTTGGGGATGACCCCCGGCATGATCATGTCGATCACGACGACCAGCAGGATGAATCCGATCAGCAGCGGCAGCGCCCCGATGTCGGCCCGGCCCAGCAGGTCCGCGAGCTGGGTGGCGACCACGTTGGAGATGTTGGAGTAGTTGAAGAACGCGATGAACTGGGCGATCAGCAGCATCAGGAAGATGAGCCCGCCCAGGCCGTTGAAGGTCTTGATGATCGCGTTGATGACGTTGGTGGCACCCGTCAGGCTGCCCGAGCCCGCGCCGTACCCCAGCCCGGCCGCGAGGAACAGCATGGAGATGATAAAGAGCAGGCTGCTCATGAACGGGGAGCTGCCGAAGATCTCGCCGGTCTCGGGGTTGCGCAGCGGCGCGTTCGGCAGGAACGTCAGCGCCGAGATGATCGCGATGGCCACGAGGCTGTAGATCCCGGCCATCCGCAGCCCGCGCGACTCGTGCGAGAGCTCGTCCCCGGACGGGACGTGGTCCACGGGTGCGTCCGCCGGGCGCTCGGCCGGGTCCCACGCGCCGGCGCGGGGCTCGATGTAGCGCTCGGTGAGGATCGTCATCACGACGGCGGTGAAGAGCGTCGACACGATCGCGAAGTAGAAGTTGTTGGTGACGTTGAGCGGCTCGGCGTTGGGCGCCACCCCGGCCATGATCTCGTTGGTGACCTCGGTGATGATCCCGTCCGCCGGCGTGATCAGAAGGTTGACGAAGAACGACGCGCTGACGCCGGCGTACGCCGCGGCGATGCCGACGAGCGGGTTGCGTCCCAGGCTGGCGAACGCAGCGGCCCCGAGGGGGATGAGCACGAGGTAGCCCGCGTCGGAGGCGACGCTGGAGATGCCGCCCAGCAGCACGATGATGAAGGTGATCGCACCTGCCGGGGCGACCTGGACCATCTTGCGGATCAGCGCCGCGATGAGTCCTGCCTCCTCGGCGACGCCGACGCCGATCATCGCGACGAGGATGACCGCGACCACGCCGAAGTCGTTGAAGTTCTGCACGGCCGTGGTGAAGATGTAGCGGATCCCGTCGCCGGACAGGAGGCTCTCGACCTCGATCGTCTCGGTCCGGACGGTGTACTCCGGGATCGTCTCCTCGGGCTCGTGGTCCAGCGAGGGGTAGGACGTGCCGCCGTTGTACTCCTGGCTGACCGTGGTGTCCTCCGGCTCGGCCACCTCGGTGGTCACGCTCACGTCGGCCCAGGCGAGGATCGCCGACAGCACGATCACGCCGACGATCAGCGCCAGGAAGATGATGGCGGGGTGGGGCACCTTGTTGCCGACCCGCTCGATCCAGCCGAGGAACCCTCCGGAGGACTTCTCCGCGGCCGCCGCGGTGCTCACGGCTCGGACCGGGGTGACGCGAACCGGGTGGCCAGCTCGACGAGCAGGAGTGCGCCGAATCCGCTGGCGCCCTTGTTGCGCCACGTCCGCACCGCCGGCTGCTGGGCGGTGCCGGCGATATCGACGTGTGCCCACGGGATCCCGTCGACGAACTCCTCCAGGAAGAGCCCGGCGGTGATGGATCCGGCGTTGACCCCGCCCATGTTGGTCATGTCCGCGATGGGGGACTCGAGCTGCGCGCGGTAGGGGCGGTGCAGCGGGAGCTCCCAGAGGGGCTCGTCGGTGGCCGCCCCCGCGCGCTTGAGCTGGTCGACGAGCCCGGGGTCGTTGCCCATCACCCCGGCCACGTCGACGCCGAAGGTCCGCAGGCAGGCGCCGGTCAGCGTGGCGATGTCCACCACGGCGTCCACTCCGTCCTCGACCGCGAGGCACAACCCGTCGGCCATGACGAGGCGCCCCTCGGCGTCGGTGTTGAGGACCTCGACCGTCTTGCCGTTGCGCATCCGCAGCACGTCGCCGAGCTTCATCGCCGAGCCCGACGGCATGTTGTCGGTGCAGCACAGGTACGCCGTCACGGCGGTCGTGCACCCCACGTCGCGCAGGGCCGTCATGGCACCGAGGATCGCGGCTGCCCCGGTCATGTCGTTCTTCATCTGCGCGTGGGACTCGTCGCTCGGCTTGAGGCTGATGCCTCCCGAGTCGTACATGATCCCCTTGCCCACCAGCCCGAGGTGGCCGCTGGGGGAGTCGGGGCGGTAGCTGATCTTGATCAGGCAGGGTTCCTCGACGCTGCCCCGGTTGACCCCGAGGATGCCGCCGCAGCCCATCTCGTGCAGCTGCTGGCGGTCGAAGAGCTCGACGTCCAGGTCGGCCAGCGGCGCGACCTGCTGGGCGACCTCGCCCATCCGCTCGGCCGAGAGGGTGCTGGCGGGGCAGTTGGAGAGGTCGCGGCTGATCGCCGCGGCCCGGGCCGTCACCCGGCCGCGCTCGACGCCGGCGCGGACCTCGTCCACCTGGGCCGACCCGGCGACGATGGTGAGCGAGGCGAGCGTCGGCTCGTCGCCCCCGGCACCCACGAAGAAGCGCCAGCGCGCGAGCAGCACACCCTCGACGACGGCCTGGGCGAAGTCGGCGGGGGACAGGGCGAGCTCCCCGTCGGCCAGCTCCACGGCCAGCGTGTGGTGCTGCGGCACGGCACGCGCGAACGTCGCCGCCAGGTCCCGCACCCGCGTCGCGTCCACGGTGCTCGCGTCGCCGACGCCCAGGGCGACGAGGGCGCGCCCGTCGGGGCCCGGCAGGACCGCGGCCTGGCCCGGGGCCGCGGTGAAGCCGACGGCGTGGAGCTGGCTCCAGTCGGTCCCGAGGTCCGCCGGTGGGCGGTCGCCCTCGATGACGGGTACGGCGAGAGCGGCGGCGTCCGAGACCGGGGGGAGCTCCTCGACGACGTGGATGTCCACGCGCGCGCTGAGGGTGGGGACCGGGTCGATGTCGCGGGGTGCGGGACTGCTCACCGTGGAACTCCGTTCGGGCCGGTGGACTCACGCTGAGACTCCCGGCTCCACACCTGGGGGTGCTCCCCCGAATCGGGCGATCTGCGAGGGCCGGTCGACGGCCGGTCACCGGGCCGGAGGGACGGCCTCGGAGGCCAGAAGGTCGAGCCCGAGCCGGCGGGCGAGATAGCGGGCCGCGAGCTGGCCCCGGACGCTGTTGCCGGCGGCGTCCAGCAGGGGGGAGAACGTGGCCAGCGCCCCCTTGCCGGGAGACACCGTCACCAGCCCCCCGCCGATCCCGCTCTTGCCGGGCATCCCCACGTCGAAGAGCCAGTCGCCGGACGTCTCGTACATCCCCGCGATCGTCATCACGGCCAGCGCGGCGTGCGCGATCTCCGCGTCGACGACCTGGACGCCGGTGACCGGGTTGGTGCCGCCGTCGGCGAGGGTGGCGCCCATGACGGCGAGGTCGACGGCCGTGACGGCGAGGCAGCTCTGCCGGGTGTAGACCTCCACGGCGTCGGCGGGGTCGCCCTCCACGGCCCCCGCGGCGACGAGCATGTTGGCGAGCGCCCGGTTGCGGTGGTTGCTGGTGAGCGCGGAGGCGAGGGTCGCCTCGTCCATCTCGAGGCGCCTCCCCGCGAAGCGGCACAGGCCCTCGTGGACCGTCGCCCAGCGCTCCTCGACGTCGCGCCCGGCCACCAGGCTGGTGGTGGCGATGGCCCCGGCGTTGACCATCGGGTTGGTGCGACCCGATGGGTCCCGCTCCACGGGGACGGTCGAGTTGAAGGCCATGTCGGTGGCGTTGACGCCGACCACGCGGCGTACGTGCTCGACACCGCGCAGCTCGCAGGCGAGGGCGAAGACGAAGGGCTTGGTCACGCTCATCACCGGGAACGGGACCCGGGCGTCCCCGACCTCGACGAGGTCCCCGGAGGTCGACACCACGCTGAGGCCGAAGAGGTCGGGGTCCGCCATGGCCAGGGCGGGGTAGACCGCGGACAGCGACCCCTCGTCGACCGAGCCGTAGAGCTCGTGGGCCTCCTCGACCCGGGCGCGCGTGGTCCCCGCCGCGGGCAGGCGGCCGGCCGAGACGTACCGCTCCCCGAGCCCGAACGTGGACATGTCGGCGTACCTCCGTCGGCCGCGGGAACGGGTGGCGCCCACGATCCCCGATGCGGGTCCGCACACGCACCCCTGATTCGGGTGAGCGTGCCCGACGTACCTCTCACCCGGTTAGGGGGAGACCCCGACCGCGTGGCGACGGCACGATGCGAGGACTGCACAGCAACGGGAGGGAACACCATGGGAACACTCACGGTCTGGAAGTTCGACTCGGCAGACGGGGCCGACGAGGCGACCGGGATCCTGCGCGACCTGGCCAGCAAGAACCTGATCACCATCCACGATGCCGCCACCGTGCGCTGGGAGACCGGGAAGAAGAAGCCCAAGACGCGTCAGCTCAACAACCTCGCGGGTGCGGGTGCCCTCGGAGGAGCCTTCTGGGGGATGCTCTTCGGCCTGATCTTCTTCGTGCCCCTGCTGGGCGCCGCGATCGGAGCCGCCACCGGGGCCCTCGCGGGCTCGCTCGGCGACGTCGGCATCGACGACGGCTTCATCAACCGCGTCCGTGACGAGGTGACGCCGGGGACGTCGGCCCTGTTCGTCCTGTCCTCCGACGCGGTCATGGACAAGGTCCGCGACGCCTTCGCCGGGTCGCAGCCCGAGCTCATCTTCACCAACCTGAGCGACGAGCAGGAGAGCGCCATCCGCGAGGTCTTCGCCGAGCAGGACTGACCCGTGCCACGGACGGGCACCCGCAGGTTCGGGGTGGGGGACTACACGCTGCCCGGACTCTGGGTGGCGCTGGTCCTCGCGTGCCTGTCCTTCACCCCGTCCCTCCTGCCCCGGCCGGCGGCCTTCCAGGGTGCCGTGGTCGGCATCGACGCGGCCCTGGGCTACGGCTTGGGGGTGCTGGGGGCCTTCGTGTGGCGCGAGTTCGCCGACCGCGGGCCGCGCGAGCTGTCGGAGCGGGCCCGCCGGGTGTGGCGGGTGGTCGCCGTCCTGGCCCTCGTCGGCGCCACCCTGGTGGGTCGGCGCTGGCACGTGCAGGCGAGCCGGATCGTCGACGCGGAGCCGGAGAGCGCCTGGGCGACCTTGCTCGTGCCCCTGGTCGGGGGCGCCGTCTTCGTGCTGCTGGTCGCCCTCGGTCGGGCGATCGGCAACCTGTACGGACGGGTGTCCACGTGGCTCGCCCGACGGATGGGTGAGCGGGCCGCGCGGGCAACGGGCCTGCTGGCGCTCGTGTCCGTGACCGTGCTGCTCGCCAGCGGCGTCCTCTGGGACGCGTCCATGCGGTTCGCCGACCGCGTCTACGCGACCCTCGACGGCTCGACACCGGACGGCGCCACCCAGCCGAGCACCGGGTTGCGGTCGGGCGGGCCGGGCTCACTGGTGGAGTGGGACAGCCTCGGCCGGGAGGGCAGGTCGTTCACGGGCCGCGGGCCGACCAGCGCGGAGATCTCTGCGTTCCACGACGGGGAGCCGGCGCTGGACCCGATCCGGATCTACGCCGGGCTGTCGTCGGCCGACGACACCGAGCAGCGCGCCGACCTGGCCGTCCGGGACCTGTGGCGGGCGGGCGGCTTCGAGCGCGAGAGCCTCCTCGTCGTCACGGCCACCGGCACCGGGTGGGTGGAGCCGAGCGCCGCCGGGAGCTTCGAGTACCTCACCCGCGGCGACTCGGCCGTGGTCTCCATGCAGTACTCCCATCTCCCGTCGTGGCTCTCGTTCCTGGTCGACCAGGAGAAGGCACGCGAGGCCGGTCGGGGGCTCTTCGACGCCGTCTACGAGCGCTGGTCGCGCATGCCGCCGGAGGAGCGACCCCGACTGTTCGTCTTCGGCGAGAGCCTCGGGTCCTTCGGCGGGGAGACGGCCTTCAGCGGGGAGTTCGACCTGCGCAACCGGCTCGACGGCGCCCTGTTCGTCGGTCCGCCCAACTTCAATCCGCTCTACCGCGACTTCGTCGAGGGGCGGGACCCCGGCAGCAAGGAGGTGGAGCCGGTCTACCGCGCGGGGCGCACGATCCGCTTCACGACCCTGCCGGCGCGATCCATCGAGCCGCAGTCGGCGTGGCCGGGCACCCGGGTCCTGTACATGCAGCACGCGTCGGACCCCGTCACGTGGTGGAGTCCCGACCTGATCCTGAGCAAGCCCGACTGGCTCGACGAGCCGCGCGGTCGCGACGTCCTCGAGGACACCCGCTGGATCCCGCTCGTCACCTTCTGGCAGGTCTCGGTCGATCTCGCCCTCGGCTTCTCGACCACGCCCGGTCACGGGCACAACTTCAGCGGCGAGCACGTGGACGGCTGGGCGGCCGTCCTGGGGATCGACGACCTGGGTGAGGACGACGCCGAGGCGCTCCGTCAGGTCTTCCGGCGCGAGCAGTGACGTGATGGCGACCCTGACGGCGTGGCAGTACCAGACCCCCCTGGGAGCCAGGGCGGGAGCGGTGCGCCTGCGCACCCTCGTGGACCTGGAGGCCCTCGAGGTGCTGGACGCGATCACGGTGACCTGGGTCCAGGGCGCGCACCAGCCCCGGCTGACCCCGGTGCGCCCCCGGATGCCCTCCCCGGTCGGTGACCACTCCGTGCTGGCCGGGCTCTTCCGCCGCCTGGCGCTCGACGGGACGCCGGACGCCTCCGACGGCTCGCTGACGGGTCTGGCCGCGGTGCTGGACGGGACGGGCATCACGCCGGGCTTCCTCCTCGAGGTGGTGGACCACCTCGCCCCCGGGCACTCCACCCTCATGGTGCTCTCGGGCACGGCTGATCCCGAGACGGTGCGGCCGGTGGTGGAGCGCGGTCTCGCCGGCGGCGGGGTGACCCTGTTGTACGCCGACGTCCCCGACGACGCCGCGGCCCGGCTCGGCCGGGCCCTGGGCCTGAGGTTCGACTGAGCGCCATGACGATCACCCTGACCTGGCTCGGCCACGCGACCGTCGTCCTCGACATCGACGGGGTGCGTTTGGTTGCTGATCCCCTCCTCAGGCGTCACAACGGCATCCTGCGACGACGTGGCGACCCCCCGTCACGGGCGACGTGGGAGGGGGCGGACGCGGTCCTCCTGTCGCACCTGCACCACGACCACGCCGAGGTGGCGTCGCTCCGGATGCTGGGCGCCGTGCCGGTGCTGACCGGCGCGCAGAACGTCACCTGGGTGGACGGCAAGGGCCTGACCGGGCGTGGTCTCTCGGACGACGAGTGGGTGCCCGTCGGTGAGAGCGGCGACGTCACGATCCGGCTGGTGCCGGCGGTGCACCACTCGCGACCGATGCCGCACCGGCCCAACGCCGCGCACGGGCACCTGGTGCGGGGACCGTCCGGTGTCGTGTGGATCGCCGGCGACACCGACCTCCATGCCGCGATGGAGCGGCTGCCCGAGATGGCCGGCGCGGCGCTCGACCTGGCCGTCGTACCCATCGGCGGGTGGGGGCCCCGGTTGTCGCCCGGGCACATGGGCCCCCACGAGGCAGCCGTCGCCTGCGGCGTCAGCGGTGCGCGGGCAGCGGTCCCCGTGCACTGGAAGACGCTCCACGTCCCCGCCGGAGCCCACCGCCCGCGCGGCTGGATGGATGCGGCCGGTCCCCGCTTCGAGGAGGCCCTGGCTCGCGAGGCGCCGGACTGCCGGGCGTTCGTCCTCGACGTGGGCGGGTCGGTGACGCTGCCGGGGACCGGGGGCTGACGGGGGTCAGAGACCCGACCAGGGGTCCTCGCGCCGCCACACGGTGGGTAGGTGGAGGTGGACGCCCTGCTCGGTCGCCAGGGCCGTGAGGACACGCATCGTGACGTGCAGGTCGTCGCCGGCGAACGGCAGGGCCCGCAGCGGCCGGTCGAGGCCACGGAAGAAGTCGTCCCAGTGGGTGAGGACCACGCGCCGGGCCCCGACGGCCTCGACGGTCTCGGCCCAGTAGGTCCGGATGTAGTCCTCGGGCATCACACCGAGCTGGCCCACCCCGAGGTAGGCGACGTCGGCGTGCCTGCCGAGGAGTGCCCCCTCGACGTACCCGGCGCTGCCCTGGAGCAGTGCGGTCCGCCCGCTGCTGTGCTCCACGAGGATCGACCACGCCTCCCCGCACCGGTAGGTGGCCGCCCTGGCCGGCGGCACCACCGGCTCGGTGACGTCACCGGGGAACCGGTCGGGGGGACAGTGCGACGACACCACGTGGGTGAGCGTGAACCCACCGAAGGTCCGGGGCTCGCCCGGGACGACGAGGGAGATGCTGTCGGGACCGAGGCCCCCACCCCGACCGACGTTGGCCGTGGACTCGCCACCGACCAGCACCGCGCCCGTGCGCCCGGCCACCTCGGCCGAGTCCAGGGCGTGGTCGAAGTGGGTGTGCACCGGTGCCACCGCCGCCAGCGACCGAGCACCTGGCCCGAACCCGAGCCGACGAAGCGCCCCGTCGATCCGGGGGTGGTCGGGCGCCAGCGGTCGTGCCAGCACGCGGAGGAGTCCCGGTCGGGAGAAGTAGCCGTCCGTCATGACGGCGGTGTGGCCGTCGTCGAGGAGGACGGTCGCGACACCGAGGAAGGTGACCGAGAAGTCGTCACCGGCCCCGGGGACGTCGAAGCGGTCCGCGTAGGTCGCGATGTCAGGGCGTCCGGGCTTGAGGCGCATCATTGTTCCTGTCTCAGGCGGTGGCGGCAGCGGCGGACCGACCGGCGGTCCGGCCCGAGAACAGGCAGCCGCCGAGGAAGGTCCCCTCGAGCGCGTTGTAGCCCATCATCCCGCCGCCACCGAACCCGTTGACCTCGCCGGCGGCGTACAGACCCGGCACCACCGACCCGCCTCCGGTCAGGCAGCGTCCCTCGAGGTCGGTCTCCAGCCCGCCGAGCGTCTTGCGGGACAGGATGTTGAGCCGCACGGCGATCAGCGGTCCCGCCGCGGGGTCGAGGAGCTTGTGGGGCGAGGCGGTGCGGACCAGCTTGTCGCCGCGGTAGGTGCGGGCAGAGCGGATGGCCATGACCTGGGCGTCCTTGGTGAACGTGTTGTCGAGCTGGCGGTCCCGCTCCTCGACGAGGCTGCGCAGCGGTCCGACCTCGAGCCGGGGAGCGTCCTCGTCGGCCACCCTGTTCATCCCGGCCACGAGCTCCTCGAGCGTGTCCGCGACGACGAAGTCCTCGCCGTGCTGCTTGAAGGCCTCGACGGGGGCGGGGGCGCCGCTCCCGAGGCGGGAGAGGAGGAGCCGGACGTCCTTGCCGGTCAGGTCGGGGTTCTGCTCGGACCCGGAGAGGGCGAACTCCTTCTCGATGATCTTCTGCGACAGCACGAACCACGAGTAGTCGTAGCCCGTCGAGCGCAGGTGCCGCAGCGTGCCGAGGGTGTCGAAGCCCGGGAAGTACGGCGCGGGCAGGCGGTTGCCCGCGGCGTCCAGCCACAGCGAGGACGGGCCGGGCAGGATGCGGATGCCGTGGTTGTCCCAGATGGGGTCCCAGTTGCGGATCCCCTCGACGTAGTGCCACATCCGGTCCGGGTGGATGAGGCTCGCACCGGCCCTCTGGGTGATGGCGAGCATCCGGCCGTCGACGTGGGCGGGCACGCCCGACACCATGCGGGTGGGTGGCGTGCCCAGCCTCGCCGGCCAGGCCTTGCGGACCAGGTCGTGGTTGCCACCGATCCCGCCGCTGCTCACGACGACGGCCTGTGCCCGGAGCTCGAACTCACCCACCGCCCTCCGGCTGCTGGGCCTGCCGCGCTCCACGGTCGTCGGCTCCAGCACGGTGCCGCGGACCCCGGTCACGGTGCCGGACTCGTCGATCAGCTCGTCGACCTGGTGCCGGAACGCGCCCGTGATGCGCCCGGACGCGATGTGCTCACGCACACGTCGCTCGAAGGGAGCCACGACACCCGGTCCCGTGCCCCACGTCAGGTGGAAGCGGGGGACCGAGTTTCCGTGCCCGCTCGCCCGGCCGTCGCCCCGCTCCGCCCACCCGACCACGGGGAAGAGGCGGTGCCCCATGGAGTGCAGCCAGGAGCGCTTCTCGCCGGCGGCGAACTGGAGGTAGGCCTCCGCCCATGCCCGGGGCCAGCGGTCCTCCTCGCGGTCGAACTGGGCCGAGCCCATCCAGTCCTGTCGGGCGAGGTCGAGGGAGTCCTTGACCCCCATGCGGCGCTGCTCGGGGCTGCCCACCATGAAGAGTCCGCCGAGGCTCCACCAGGCCTGGCCGCCCAGGTTCTGCTCGCCCTCCTGGTCCACCAGCAGGACGCGGCGCCCCGCGTCCGCGGCCTCGGCGGCCGCCACCAGGCCTGCGATGCCAGCTCCCACGACGATGATGTCGGCGTCCATGTCTCTCCTCCGGTCGGATGATCCGTGCTCAGCCACACCGTCGACCCGGGCACGTCCACCGGCAACCTCGGTTGTCAGCGGGTGATGAGAGATCCTGTGCCACAGTGAGTGGCGTGAGCAGGGTGAGGCACGACGTGCGCGACGAGCTGCTCGACGGTCTGGACGACGTCAGGGCCACGGTGGTGACCGCGATCGTCAACGAGATCCCGGCGTACGCCGACCTGACCGGCCCGCAGCTGGCCGAGGTCAGCGCCATCGTGGAGTGGGGCCTGCGTCGCGTGCTCGACCTGTGGGTGGAGGACGGCGAGCTGGGGGAGGCCGACGTCCGCAGGTTCCGGGGGATCGGTGCCGCGCGGGCACTGGACGGCCGTCCCCTGCCCGGCGTGCTGCGTGCCTACCGCCTCGCCGGCAGCGAGATCTTCGACCTCGTCGAGGCACATGGTCGGTCACGGCTCGACATGTCCGACGTGCTGGCGCTCTCGAGGCTCTGGATGGCGACGATCGACACGCTCTCGGAGGCGTTGTACGCCGGGCACGTCGCGGCCGCGGACCGCGCTGCGGGAGACCGGTCGCTGGCGGTCGGCGACCTCGTGGACGACCTCCTGCTGGGTCGGCAGGTGACCCGGACCGGTCTCGCCGACCGGTTGCGCGAGCTCGGCCTGTCGCTCGGCCCGCGGGTGGGGCTGCTCGTCCTGCGCCC
The DNA here is from genome assembly GCF_001428425.1 of Nocardioides sp. Soil777. NCBI lineage: Bacteria > Bacillati > Actinomycetota > Actinomycetes > Propionibacteriales > Nocardioidaceae > Nocardioides > Nocardioides sp. Soil777. The sequence continues at coordinate 363,812 of NZ_LMSN01000019.1, read as the reverse complement.
CCGCGGCGCTGGCACGGAGGTCACGCCCACGGCGCTGGAGGGCCTGCTCGGCGACGCGGTCCACGCAGGGGGATCGAGCACCTTGATGAGGGTCCGCGCGGACGAGGCGGTGGTCATCGTCCCGGAGCACGCGACCCTGCCCGCCGCGTTGCTGACCGAGCGGCGGTGGCGTGGCTGCCTGATGGCCGGGCTGGCCATCGCCGACCTCCCGCGTGCCCTGCGGGTCGGCACGCACCTGCTGGCCCACGCCCCCGGGCGCGCCTTCGCGCACCGGACGGTGCTCGACGAGGCGGACGCGCTCCTCATCGCGGTGCTCACCGGCCACCGCGACGCCGATGCCGACCGGCTGCGACAGGTGGTGCTCGCGCCGCTGCTCGCCGCACCTGCCGACCACCTGCTCGAGGGCCTGGAGGCCTACCTCGACGCCGGATCGGCCGCCGAGGCGGCCGTCCTCCTGGGACTCCACCCGCAGACCATGCGCTACCGGCTGGGCCGACTCCGCGAGGTCACCGGTCGTGACCCGCGCCACGGCTGGGACCGACTGGTGCTGGAGGCGGCGGTCCTGGGAGGCGGGCGGTCGTAGGTCCTCCTCACGCAGGCACCGGTTGTTCCTCGGCGGGCCGGAGCGCGACGACGGCGGCGAGGATCAGCGCACCGCCGAGGAGGGCGGGCCAGGCGAGGCGCTCGCCCAGCACCACCGCGGCCAGGGCGGCCGCGGACAAGGGCTCGACCAGCGTCGCCACGGTGGCCGCCGAACCGGACGTGGTGCGCAGCCCGGCGTACAACAGCCCGTAGGACAGCGCCATCGTGGCCACACCGAGGTAGACCAGCAGCGCCCACGACCCGGCGTCCGTCGGGACCACGGGGCGCTGCGTGGCCGCCGCGATCACCAGGAACGGCGCGAGCACGACCGCACCCGCGCCCGTGGCGCAGGTGGTGAGGGCGACCGGGTCGACGTGCTGGGCGAGCCGGTGGGCGAGCACCGTCGTCGCGGCGTACGTCGTCCCGGAGGCGACCGCGAGGAGCAGCCCGAGGGTGGGTCGTTCCGCAGCCGGTCCGGCACCGTGACCGGCGTAGGCGCTGATGAGCACGAGGCCCAGCAGGGCGGCGGCGAGGACGCCCACCTCGCGCCGCGACGGGCGGGTCCGTGCGGCGAGGTGCTCCCAGGACGCGGCGAGGACCGGTGCGAGCCCGAGCGAGACGACGGTCGCGACGCTGACGCCGACGAGCAGGACGGACACGAAGTACAGGCCCTGGTAGAGCGCGGTGCCGCAGCCGACCACGACCGCCGGCACCGGGTGCGTGCGCATCGTCTCCACGACGGTGCGGGCACGGCCCGTCACCGCGGCGAAGGCGACCAGGGCCACGGCCGCCAGGGCCATCCGCCAGGCGCTGACCGTCATCGCCCCCAGTCCGTCGCGGTCGTGCAGGAGGGTGACGACGAGCCCTCCGGTGCCCCACAGGACGCCGGCCGCGCAGACCTGGAGGAGGCCGATCCGGGCGTTGCGCCGCCCGGTCCCGGTCTCCACGCTCACGCGGCTCAACCTACCGAGGGCCGGGCCTCCGGACCTCCTGCGACCGCGCCTCGGCACGGTCCGGCCGTCGCCCGACGCCGCGACCGGCGTCGAGCTCCACCACGCCGGCACGGTGGCCCGGCCGTGACGACGAGTGTGCGTGGAAGCACCACCTGCGCCGGGTAAGGGGTGCTTCCACGCACACTCGTCGGGACCGCACACACGGAGAGATTCCTGTACGCCGCGGGAGCAGCGTCGGTCGCGTGTGGCACGCTCGCGGCCATGAGGGATCGGGTGCGGGGCAGCGTCCCGTCCCGCCCGTGGTGAGGCGGACCCGATGACCCGCGTCGCGCTCTCGCGCCTGCCGGAGGAGCGGGTGCTCGTCGTGGACGGCGACGTCGAGCGCGAGCTCGCCCTGGCCGACCTCCCGTCGTACGTCGCGGAGCGGGAGGCCGACGCGCCCCGCTGGGTCTGGGACGACACGGTGCGGTGGTACCCGCCCCTGCTGACCGCCGGGGTGAGGATCACGCGCTGTCACGACCTGCGGCTCGGGCGACGGATCCTGCGCCGGGCACCGGCGGCGGATCAGCGGTTGATGGAGGGCGAGCACGCGGAGCACTGGGACCGGCTGGGGCCGAGCACGCCCTCGCACCCCACGCTCTTCTCGGTCGACGACACGGCCGAGCACCTGCGCGCCGACGTCGAGGACGCCCGGCAGCGGGCGACCGTCGCCGCGTCCGGCGAGGCCGCCCGCCTCGGCCTGCTGCTCGCCGCCGAGTCGGCGGGGGCGCTCGTCGCGGCCGAGATGACGTGGGCCGGCGTGCCGTGGCGCGTCGACGTGCACGAGCGCCTGCTCGCCGACCTCCTCGGTCCCCGGCCGCCGCGCGGGGCCCGGCCGCAGCGGCTCGAGGCCCTGGTCGCCGAGGTACGCCGGGCCTTCGAGGCACCCGGTCTCAACCCGGACTCGCGTCCCGAGCTGCTGGCCGCGCTGCGCCGCGCCGGCCTGGAGGTCACGGACACCCGGGCCTCCTCGCTGCGCGCGCTGGACCACCCCGGCATCGAACCGTTGCTGCGCTACAAGCAGCTGGCCCACCTGTTCCAGACCAACGGGTGGACGTGGATCGACCAGTGGGTCGGCGGCGGCCGGTTCCGGCCGTCGTACCAGCCGGCCGGCTCCAGCACCGGACGCTGGTCCTCCAACGGCGGGGGAGCGCTGTCCTTCCCGGTGCAGGTGCGACCCGCAGCGGTGGCCGACGACGGCTGGACCTTCGTGGTCGCCGACGTCGCCCAGCTCGAGCCCCGGGTGCTGGCCGGCATGAGCGGCGACCGGGCGCTGGCCCGCTCCGCCCGTGGTGCGGACCTCTACCAGGGGATGGTCGACGACGGTGCGGTGGCGAGCCGCAACGACGCCAAGCTCGGCCTGCTCGGTGCGATGTACGGCGCGACCAGCGGCGAGAGCGGCCGGATGGTCGCCGGCCTCACCCGCCGCTACCCGGACGCCTTCGGGCTCGTGGAGACCGCGGCCCGGGCCGGCGAGCACGGCCAGGTGGTGCGCACGCTGCTGGGACGGGGCTCGCCGGGCCTCGGCGAGGTGTGGGACCGGGTGGTCGACGACGGTCCGCCGGATCCTGACGGCCAGGCCCGTCTCCGCCGGGCCTACGGGCGCTTCACCCGCAACTTCGTGGTGCAGGGCACCGGTGCCGAGTGGGCGCTGTGCTGGATCGCCGACCTGCGCAACCGGCTGTGGGGGCTGGGTGCCGCCGGGAGCCTGGTCGACCGGCCGCACCTGGTCTTCTTCCTCCACGACGAGGTCGTCGTGCACACCCCGGCCGCCCTCGCCGACCAGGTCGCCGCCCAGGCAGCCGCGGCGGCCTCGACCGCCGCGGGCCTGCTCTTCCGTGACCTCAGCATCGACTTCCCGCTCAACGTCTCGGTCGTGCAGTCGTACGCCGACGCGGGAAAGCCCGGTGCCCCAGACCATCCGGACGCGGGCACGCCGCACACCGGCCCGGCGGGGGAGTAGCGCTACTCCTCCAGGTCCCGCAGCGCCCGGCCGCGGGCCTGCCGCATCGCCGTGACCAGCGCCGACTGCTCCGTGACGTCGGCGTCCGCGATGCTCGCGAGCTGGTGCGGGTCGGCGGCCAGGTCGTAGAGCTCCCACTCGTCGGTCTCGTGGTGCTCGACGTACGCCTCGGAACCCTCGCGCAGCATCGCCCAGTCGAGGTTGGTGTTCTCGACCAGCAGTCGGCGCCGCCACGAGGACCAGTCGCCGGTCCGCAGGGGCTGCAGCATCGAGCGGCCGGAGAGCTCGCGACCCTCGTCCGGGTCGAGTCCGGCGATGTCGAGCGCGGTGGGCATCAGGTCGACCTGGGACACGAACGCGCTCGAGGTGCCGGGAGCGACGCCGGGCCCGCGCACGACGTACGGGATGCCGGCGGACTCCTCGTAGGGCTGCTCCTTGCGGAAGAGCCGGTGCTCCCCGAGGAGGTAGCCGTTGTCGGAGACGAAGAAGACCCACGTCCGGCTCAGCTGGTCGGTCCGCCACAGGACGTCGAGCAGCCGGCCGATCTCGTCGTCGAGGTCCCGAAGCTCCTCGAGCTTGCCCTCGCGGACGTCCCTCATCCGGTCCGGGTCCTGCGCGGGCAGGCCCCGCAGCCAGCTGGGCTTGTCGGACATGTCGGCCTCGTTGAGGGCCGGCGGGTCCCAGGTGACGCCGTCGAAGTCGTGCCGGTGCTCGGCACTGGGGCGGTAGGGGTCGTGCGGGATCGACGGCCCCCACACCGCGAACCACGGACCGGTGTCGCGGTGCCGCTCGACGAAGGTGCGCAGCCGCTCCGCGGCGAAGGCGTCGGCCGGGCGCTGGCCGTCGAGGTCGCGGAGCTCCCCGTCGACGTTGACCTGCCCGCGCTTGCCCACCGTGGCCACCCAGCGGCCCCAGCCGGGGGCGACGTACTCCGGGTCCTCGCCGAGGCCGTTCATGTACTTCCCGAAGTATCCGGTGTCGTAGCCGGCGCCGCGGATCCGGGTCGCGACGGTGTCGCGGTCGTGTCCCTGGGCGACGAAGGGCTGGTGCGTCTGGTTGTCCGGGCAGCCGTGGTCGTGCGGGTAGCGGCTGGTCAGGATCGAGGCACGGGCCGGACCGCACCACGGCATCGCCGTGTAGCCGCGACGGAAGCGGACACCCTTCTCGACCAGGCGCGTCCACGTCCGGTCCATGCTGCGCAACGTCGAGCGGGGCTGGTCGTCGCTGATGATCCAGAGCACGTTGTCGGCCATGTGGCGCGAGACTACGCTCTCGTGGATGAGCCGGATCTTCACCACGAGCTTCGCGTCGGTCTACCCCCACTACGTCAACAAGGTGGAGCGCAAGGGCCGCACCAAGGCCGAGCTCGACGAGGTGATCGAGTGGCTCACCGGCTTCGACGAGGCGGCGCTGACCCACCACCTCGAGGCCGGCACGACGTTGGAGGACTTCTTCGCCGACGCCCGCCTCAACCCGCTCGCGTCCACGATCACGGGCAGCGTCTGCGGCGTGAAGGTGCAGGACGTCGAGGACCCGCTCATGCAGAAGATCCGCTACCTCGACAAGCTCGTGGACGAGGTGGCGAAGGGCCGCCCCATGGAGAAGGTCCTGCGCACTCAGCCCGCGTAGGGCACCTCGCTGGCCCATTCCTCCTCGCCGGTGGTGACCGCGCGCCAGATCGCGTCGGCCACCCGGTCGGGCGTGAAGGCGCCCTCCCGCGCCAGAGTGCCCCGCACGGTGAGGGACACCGCCCGGATCCCCTCCGGTGCGAGGGCGTCGTCGAGGCTGCGCACGAGGTTGCGGACCCCGGCCTTCTGCACGCCGAGCGACGCCGCGCCGTGCCACGGCCGGTCGGCGGCCATCGACCCGGTGACGCTGATCCGGCTGCCGGCAGCGAGGAACGGCCGCGCGGCCTGTACGGCGGTCAGCAGGGCGCCGACGCCGAGCGCGACGTCCTCGAGCAGCTCGGGCACGGTGAGCTCCAGCGGATCCTTCTCCCGGTAGGCGCTGGGGTTGAAGTGCAGGACGTCGATCCGCCCCCACGCCTCACCCGCGGCCCGGACAGCCGCCGTGGCAGCGGCGGTGTCGGTGACGTCGACCTGCGCCGGCAGCACGGTGGCGCCCCGGCCCTCGAGGTCGGCGGTGAGGTCGTCGAGCACCTGGCGGTCCACCCCCAGCAACCCCACGTCGTACCCCTCGTCGGCGAAACGGCGGGCCACCGACCCGCTCACCCCCGGACCCGCTCCCACCACGACGATGACTGGTCTGCTCATGGAGACGTTCTACTCCGCCTGACATCGTGGGGCCATGACCGACCCGACCTCGTCCCCCTCGTCCGTCGTCGTCACCGGGGCCAACGGCCTGGTGGGAAGCCGCATCGTCGCGGCCCTCAGCGAGCGCGGCGCGACCGTGCGCGCCGTCGTACGCCGCGCCGGCACGGCACCGGACCTCCCCGGCGTCGAGGAGCGGGTCGGCGACTTCGCCGACCCGGCGTACGCCGCCGAGGTGGTCGCCGGCGCCGACGCCCTCGTCACCACCGTGCATCCCCTCGGCGGGGACGGCGAGAGCCAGCGGAAGGTCGGGCTCGACGGGACGCTCGTCATCGCCAGGGCCGCCGCGGACGCCGGTGTCGAGCGGCTCGTGCACGTCTCGACCGCCGCGGTCTACGACCGCAGCCCCGGGCTGGGCGACGTGGACGAGCACGCCGCCCTCGCGCCCGACGACGCCGGCGACTACGCGGTGGTCAAGCGCGACGTCGACCTCGCCCTGGCCGAGGTCGATGGCCCGACCCGGGTGCTGCTGCGACCGCCGGCGATCCTCGGCGCGGGGGAGACCTCGGTCTGGAACTCGGTGCGCCCGGCGCACGTCCGCGACGACGAGCGCGCGCGCCGCTCGATCCCCGAGCAGTCCTTCAACTGGGTCCACGTCGACGACCTGGCCGACCTCGCGGCGGACGTCGCGGTCGGTGCGGTGGCGACCTCCGACGACCCGGAGGCCGGACCGGTGGCCGGCGGGTGCACCGCGGTCAACGTGGCCGCCGAGGTGGCCACGCAACGCGACTACCTGGGGACCGTGACCCGGGCCCTCGGCGTCGAGCCGGTGTGGGAGGACGGTCCCGCGTGGACCGGGCGGATCATGGCTGACCGGGCCCGACGCTGGGGATGGTCGCCGAGGACCGGCCTGGACGAGGCGCTCGCCGAGCTCGAGGCCGGGCTGCGCGACTGACGGCGCGCACGACCTCCTGTCCGGAGCCGCGGCTGCTGTCGGACCAGCGGGTGCCGCGTCCGTTTCAGGCCAGGCCGACCAGCGCGGCGGACCGCTCCCAGAGGCCCTCGATGATCGCCTGGTCGCTCGCCTGCCTGTTCTCACGCCCGTCGGCCTTGAACTGGCTCCAGTAGCGGCCGTTGACGGCCGGGTCGGGACCCCGCTCGGCGAGGGCGATCAGCGGTGCCGCGCCCTCGGGCACGCTGATGGTGGCGAAACGCTTGAGCGGTGAGCGGTAGAGCAGGCCGACGAGCCACGAGTCGCGCCCGAACGAGCTGCCCACCGGACCGGGGTGCACCGCCACCGAGACGATGCCGTCGTCGGCCCAGCGCTGGGCGATGCCTCGGGTGAAGACGATGTTCATCAGCTTGCCGGTGCCGTAGGCGGGGAACTCGATCGCCCGCCGGTGCTCGTAGTCGAGGTCGTCGAGCACGATCTTGCCGATCAGGTTGCCGACGCTCGAGGTGTTGACGACCAGCGACGAGCCGGCGGCCGCGAGCTGCGGCCGGAGCAGGTTGGTCAGCAGGAAGGGTGCGAGGTGGTTGACCTGGAAGTTGGGCTCATGGCCGTCAGCGGTCCGCTTCTTCGGGGAGATGGTGCCGCCGGCGTTGTTCATCAGCACGTCGAGCCTCTCCACCCGCTCGCCCACCTCGGACGCGAGGCGTCGTACGTCGTCCAGACGGGCGAAGTCGGCGACCAGCGGCTCGGTGCCGACCGCCTCGGCCACGGGACGCAGCTTGTCGGCGGAGCGTCCGGTCACGAGCACCGTCGCGCCCTTGCCGGCGAGCACGCGCGCGGCCTCGGCCCCGATCCCGTCGCTCGCCCCGGTCACCAGGACCGTGCGGCCCGCCATCGTCTGATCAGTCATGCCGCGAGCCTAGGTGGGGCACCGGCACACCCCGGACGTGCCTCTTGCGGACCGGATCGCGCTGCCGGGGTCGGTGCCCCGGTCGGGGCGCTGTCGGGCCGGCTACCCGAGGTCGATGGGGGCGAAGTCGCTCAGCTGCTCCCCGTCCCCGTGGACGGTGAGCACCGACGACTCGGGCACCTCGCGCCAGGCGCCCCGCAGGTCGCCCAGGGGCTCCGAGACCACCAGACGGGAGTCCTCGGACAGCGCGTGCAGCACGGGGTTGTCGGGGTGCTGCTCGCGCAGGGTCGACACGTCGGTGCTGTGGAACAACGAACGGGACCGGCCCTCGCTGGAGTACCGGAACGCCCAGGTCGTGTCGCCGTCGGTGGTCGCGACGGTCATCTGCACCGGGAACTCGACGCCGTGCGTCCGGGCGGTGGCCTCGACCAGCCCGACCGCCCGGGCCACCGCCGCGGGCGGGTCGTCGGCCAGGCCGAAGGTGAGGGCCAGGAAGAAGAGCATCTCCGAGTCGGTGGACCCCTCGATCTCCGGGAACAGGGTCGGCTCCACCGCCATCGCCAGGTCCCGCTTCATCTCGTGGAACCCGGCGATCACCCCGTTGTGCATCCACAGCCAGTTGCCGTACCGGAACGGGTGACAGTTGGTCTGCTGCACGGCCGAGCCCGTTGACGCCCTGATGTGCGCGAAGACCCGCCGTGAGCTGGCGAGGGCGGACAGCTCCCGCAGGTTGCGGTCGTTCCACGCCGGCTCGATGCTCCGGAAGACGCCCGGTCGGGCCGAGGCGCCGTACCACCCCACCCCGAAGCCGTCCCCGTTGGTCGTGGTCGCCCCCAGCTTCGAGTGCTGGCTCTGGACCACCAATGAGTTCTTGGGCTTGAACAGCAGGTCCTCCAGGGACACCGGGGACCCTGAGTACGCCAGCCAACGACACATGTCGACCTCCCTGGTCGTCACCCATGCTCGGGCGGGGGAGAGGTGCGGCGCCTCATCCGGAGAGGATGAACTCCCGACCGGGGGGCTCGGGGAAGTCACACCCTCCCGGGTCGCCGCGGTCGCCACGAGGTGAGCAGCTGACCCCGCCCGGCCGGCCGGCAGTGGTCGACCAGCTCCGCGAACCTCTCGATGGTCGCCGCGTGCTCCGTGTCGTACGTCGGGTTGCGGGCCGTGAAGGCACCGGGGGCGCCCAGCACCCGGTCCAGCAGCTGGTGAAGCGTCGCCTCGGTGTCCGCGAGCAGGACCTGCTGCCGCTGCGCGAGGAACTCGCAGAAGGCCTGTTGGTGGTCGTCGACGACCTCGCCGAGGCGCTTCTGCCTGGGCACGGCTATCGGGATGCGACCGCAGCGCAGGCTCTCCAGCAGGGTGCCCGGTCCACCGTGGCAGACCACGGCGGACGCCTCCCCGAGCAGCTGCAGGAGGCGGTCGTGGTCGAGGAACGTATGGTGCTCGCCGAGCCGCGGTCGACGCGCGGCCCCGTGCTGGGTGACGTAGCGCAGGTCGGTGTGGTGCCGGGAGTCGAGGTAGCCGTCGACCCAGTCGATGAGCCGGTCGAAGGGGTGGTGGTCAGAGCCGACGGTCACGAGCAGCAACGACGACGACGGTTGTCGAGCGGTGGTCGTGGGAGGTGTCGCCATGTCAGTCCTCGTCCCACGACGCAGCAGCATGGCGGCGTTTGGCTCCCACCCGGCGCAGGGCGCGGGAGACCCGCGCCCGGGCTGCCGACCGGACCTCGTCCAGCAGACCGCTCCGGCGGTCCAGGAGGTCGAGCAGCGCGGCTGCGTCGGTGTCGTGTGTGACGGTCAGCCGGCTGATCGCGAACGGGTCGTCGGTCGTGCTGAGCAGGTCCCGCACGGCGCAGCCCGACAGGTATCCGGCCTCCGCGACCGCGCGCTTGACGGACCCATCGTGGTAGCCGAACGGGTAGGCGAAGCTCCGGACCTCCTGCTGGAGCTGGTCCTCGAGCAGGCTCCTCGAGTCGCGCACCTCCGCACGCACCCGGTCGCCCGGGAGCCGGTCGAGCTGGGGATGGGTCCGGCTGTGGCTGCCGATCTCGACCCCCGACGCCGCGGCCTCGGCGACGGCGGACCACGACATCATCGGTCGGTCCGCCTCGCCGTCGGGCTGCAGCCACCGGCTGGTCCGCCCGACGTACGACGTGGGGACGTAGAGCGTCGCGCTCAGACCCAGGTCGGCCAGCACGGGCAGGACTGTCGTGTGGAAGTCCTGGAAGGCGTCGTCGAAGGTCAGCACCACTCCCCGGTCGCCCGGCTCGGTGCGCGTCCCGGAGACGTGGTCGCTCACGGTCGTCGCCGCGTAGCCGGCGTCCACCAGGGCGGCCATGTGGTCCCGGAAGACAGCAGGGTCGGTCACGAAGGTCCGGAACGCCGGCGACGCCGCGGCCGCCACGCTGTGGTACATCAGAACGGGCGTCCGGGCGGAGGCCGGCGTGCTGGCTCGCCGCGTCCGGACGGGGGTAGGGGTGACGTGCTCGTCCACGCGCGCCCCCCTCAGATCCGCCGGTGTCCCGTCAGTCTGATCTTGACGTCGTCCCCGTGTGAGGGGAGCGCGTCAGGACCACCAGAATGGGGGAAGGACCGATCCTCCTACGACGACGTGACGGGCGACTGTGGACGCCGACGTGGGAGCGATGCCCGGCGTCGACCCCGCCAGGCGCCGCCGCGATGATCCGCTCGACCGACTCACGGCACGTGAGCGCGAGGTCTTCGAGCTGATGGCTTGGCCTCACCAACGCGGGTCTCCGCTAGGAGCTGCACCTGAGCGTCAAGGCCGTGGAGGGGCACGTGCGCAGCATGTTCACCGAGCTCGACTTCGACGCCGAGGGGCGGAGGGCCGACCGGGACGAGCGCAGGTCGCCCGCCCGACCGTGGGTCATCCGCGGGACCACACGACGCCGAAGTCGTCCGTCAGCGTGTCGGCGCCTGCGTCGTAGGTGTAACCGATACCGATCACACCACGCAGGAGGTTGCCTCCGGGAAGGCAGACCACCGACACTCGTGAGAGCAGCCGGTCCTCCTCCACGCGGCCGGACCCCGTCGCCCGTGCCGGAGCGCCGCCGCACAAGGTGGCGGCATCGTCGAAGAGGGACATCGCGTAGGCGCCGTTGCCGGACCCGGTGACGGTCAGTGTCTGGCTGCTCCCGTCGGTGTCGATGGACGACCACGTCCCAGCAAGCGTGCCCTGCGCCGCGAGTGCCGGCGGAGCGGCGAGACCTACGACCAGCCCTGCTACCAGGGCTCCCAGACTGGTGATTCGCTTCACGTGAGCTCCTGACTAGAGACGCCTCGGCCGTCTACTCAGGATCCCGCGCGCAGGCCACCCGGGACATAGCACGATCGGGATAGCGCCCCGACCGTCAGTTCCGACAGAGACCTCGCACAGCACGACGCCCTGACCCGCAGTGATGCAGATCAGGGCGACGAATCTTCGGTCGGGCTGACAGGATTTGAACCTGCGACCCCCTGACCCCCAGTCAGGTGCGCTACCAAGCTGCGCTACAGCCCGAACACCCATCACCTGCGTGATGAGCGAGCGAAACCTTACCCCAGCAGTTGCCTCGATCGACAATCAGGTCGGGCGTGCGGCGGGGCGTCAGGCCATGGTGCCGAGCGAGGGCCCGACGAAGCCCGGGAAGACCCGGCTGGAGTCGGCTCCGAAACGCGTCCGGACGACCTCGGTCAGCACGCTGCGGTAGTCGGTCGTGACCGTCAGGTCCGCGTCCGCGCCGTGCGCGAGGCCCGGCCACGTGCCGTAGTAGCGGCCTCCCCGGACACCCGCGCCGGCCAGGAACATCACGTTGCCGTGGCCGTGGTCGAGGCCGTAGTTGGCGTTCTCCGCGACCCGTCGGCCGAACTCGCTCAGGCACACGACGGTCACCTTGTCGCCGAAGGACCCGATGTCGGCGAAGAACGCCGCCAGTGCCGACGCGAAGGTCGCCGCGTGGTCCTTGAGCTTGCCCCACTCGAGCGTCCCGATGCCGGTGTGCATGTCCCAGTCACCCTGGTCGACGGTGATGACCTGGACGCCGACGTCGCCGCGGATGATGCGCGCGGCGTGGGCGAGCGCGTCGCCGAGGTCGCCCCGGGGGTACGTCGCACCGCCGGTCGGGGTCGACGAGCCGGCCACCACCGGGGCGAGGGTGTCGACGGCCGTGAAGGTGTCGCGGGCAGCCGTCCCCAGCACCGACCTGTCGGAGCCCCACAGGGTCTTGAGGCTGGCCCGCCGCCGCGCGGCCTGGCCGTCCTCCTCGCCGGGGATCGTCAGCTTGTCGAGGGACGAGGCAGACATGGCGGGTGACGGGCCGGCGAGCGAGGTGGGTACGACGCCGCTGCCGAGGCCGATGCCCTGCACCGGGCTGGTGAGGGCGTCGAGGCCGATGAGCCGGTTGAGCCAGCCGACGCGGGTCGAGGAGCCGGCGCTGGCGTCCTCGATCTCCTCCATGGCCGAGAAGTGCGAGCGGTTGGCAGCGGGCAGTCCCGTGGCGTGCACGGCCGCCAGGCGACCGGACTGCCAGAGGGGGAGCAGGGGAGCCAGGGACGGGTGCAGGCCGAACATCCCGTCGCGGGCCAGCAGCTGGTCGGCGGCGATCGAGATGCCGGGCCGGGCGGCGTAGTAGACGGGGTCGGCGTGCGGGACGACCAAGGAGAGTCCGTCGGCGGCACCCCGCATCGACACCACCACGAGCACCGACGGTGCGGGGCTGGAGGCCGCGGCCGAGGCGCGCACCTCGGCGCCGCCGTACACGACCGACAGGCCGGCCACGCCGGCCGCCGTGCCGAGCAGGGTGCGGCGGGACAGGCGGCTCTGGGCGAACTCGGTGCAGCAGTCCTGGACGGTCGTCATGTCACATCACCGGGTCATGTGGGCGGGGGAGTCGAGCAGGGTGACGAGCAGGCGGGGCATGCCCCACGCGACGAGGTCGTGGGACTTCGTGATCTTCGTGCCCGGGCGCAGGCCGGTGGCCTGGCAGCAGGCCTTGAGCATCTGGTTGCTGGCCGGACGGAAGAGGATCCGCTCCGAGAGGTGGTCGACGAGGTCGTCGAAGCGCACGGACTTGGCCGGCAGCCACGAGCGCGCGGAGCGGTAGGAGACGTCCTTGGCGGGCCACCATCCGCCCGCCATCGCCCAGTGCATGCCGAACGACGCGGCCATCCGGCCGGCCGACGCCCACGCGGCGTTGGTGATCGGGGCTCCGTCGGGCCGGCTCCACGAGAAGGGCCGTCCGCCCAGGCCGTCGGTCTGCCACAGGATCGCCTCGGCGGCGGAGTCGTGGGTGGCCGGACGGCGCAGCTTCACGCCGAGGGCCCGGTAGGTGGCCACGACGTCCTCGGCGGGGTCGCGGACCTTGGTGCCGCGCGAGGCCTTGAACACGGGCGAGGCGACGAGTGCCTTCAGGACCGGGACGATCGCGGTGTCGTGCTGGAGGTAGAGCTTGGCCAGCTGGTCGACCAGGGCCTGCGGAGGCTCGTCGCGCACGAACTTGACCGCCAGCCGCCGGGCGATGCGCTTCGCCGTCGCAGGGTGGTGGGCGAGGTAGTCGGTGTAGCGCCGGGTCAGCTCACGCCCGTCGGCGGAGCGGTTGGGGTCGCTGAAGCCCATCACGGTCACGGGACCGGTCGCGTGGGCGTCGGGGGAGTACGACGCCGCGAAGGTCTTCCAGACGTCGACGCGCCAGCCGGTGAGGATCCTGGCCGAGTCCTTGACGTCCGCCTCGGTGAAGAGCCCGCGACCGACCGTGTGCAGCTCGAGGAGCTCGCGGCCGAGGTTCTCGTTGGGCCGCGACGCGGTCGAGGTGGCGTTGTCCAGGTAGATCCCCAACGCCGGGTGGGTCACCACCGTGAACAGCAGGTCGCTGAACTTCCCGAGCGCCCGCGAGCGGATCGCGTCGCCGTACGCCACGCGGTGGGTGAAGACGCCGTCCGCGGCGACGGGCACGTGGAAGTGGTTCTCCCAGAGCTCCGTCATCACCTCGAGCACCTGGCGGCGGGACCTCACCCGGCGCACCAGCGCCCGTCGCATGTAGTCCTCCATGACCATCCAGCCCGGCTCGACCTCGCTCTGCGTGCGCTGCCACAGGTCCAGCGGGGAGCGTTGCAGCGACGGCCACCAGCCGTCGACCTCCTGGCCGGCGGCGTCGCCGACCTTGCCGGGCGAGAGCTGCTCGGCGAACCAGGCGTCGGCGCCCCGACGGCGTACGTCGCGGACCAGGTCCTTGGTCAGTCCGTAGGAGAAGCGGGTGACGAGGTGCCGCTCGGCACCGGAGAGGATGCCGCGCGACGGCTTCTCCCGCTTCTTGTCCCGGGGCTTCCGCCCCTTCTTCCCTGGCACGGGGACGAGGCTAGGGCGGTTGTTACCAAGGTAAAGATCCCTTGGTCCGAGATGGCCCGAACGGACTACTGATCCTGACCGGTCGGCGGCGTGACGGGCTCGGGCAGGGCGCCGAAGGTCTGGTTGCACAGCCAGCCGGCACAGGTGATCAGGCTGCTCCGGCGGTCCTCGAGGGCGGCTCGCACCGAGGCGTACGCCGGGTCGTCGATGCGGTTGACCAGCTGGTCCGGGTCGAGGTCGTCGTCGTAGAGGAACGCGTCGGCCCCGTTGACGCCGTACAGGTAGCGATCGGTGCGCACGCCCCGGTAGGCCCACCCGTCGCCCCCGTCGTCACCGGTCTGCACGAGCGTCGTGTCGCGGAAGGGCTGGTCGAGGCCACGCAGGGTCGGCACGACGGAGGTGCCGTCGACCGCCCACGACGGCGACGCCCCGGCGATGGCCGCGAAGGTCGCCGGCAGGTCGACCAGGGTGACCGGCAGCTCGGAGGTGGTTCCCGGCGCGATGCCGGGTCCCCGGACGAGGAGCGGCACCTGCAGCACCGGGTCGGTGAGGACGTTCTTGCCGATGAAGCGGTGCTCCCCGAGCGAGTAGCCGTTGTCGGACGTGAAGACGATGACCGTGCTCTCGAGCTCGCCGGTCTCGCGCAGCGTGTCGACGAGGGAGGCGACCGCGCGATCGACGGACTGCAGGGCCCGCAGGCGCGCGCGGTGCTCCTCGATCACCACCTGCGGGTCGGCCTCGCGCCGGTTGCGGAAGGGCCGGGGCTGGTCGAGGACCATCCGCTCGTTGAAGGACGGGTCCTCCAGCGACGGGGGCATGGCGTCGGCGAAGCGGTCGGCGTCGCGGGGCGCGCTCGGCGGTGGGACGGGCTTGCCCCCGTCGAGGCGGTAGTGCGGGGCCAGGTGCCAGGAGTAGAGCAGGAACGGCTCGTCCCGGCGGGCGAAGCGGCGGACCGTGTCGTTGGTCCGCTCGGCGATCACGTCGGTGACGTAGCTGTCCTCGAAGACCGCGGGGCTCTCGTCGTCGTCGGCGAACGAGAAGTCGAGGTAGTCGTAGACGCCGGAGACCAGGGCGTCCCAGTGGGTCCACCCGGACGGGCGGGTGTCCGCGGCGGTGTAGCCGTTGAGGAACTTGCCGACGAAGCCGGTCTGGTAGCCCGCCCGGCCGAACCACGAGCTGACCTCGTGGGTGGGGTCGAGGGCCTGGAAGCCGCCGAAGGGACCGGCGTTGTGCTGGACGCCGTTGTTCTGGGCGTACTGCCCGGTGACGAGCTCGGCCCGCGCGGGGCAGCAGAGGGGGTGCGGGGAGACGGCGTCGGTGAAGTCGAGCCCGCGGTCGGCGATGAGGCGCCGGGTCTCCGGCATCCACCGCAGGTCGTCGTCGCGCATGTCGTCGGTCATCACGAAGACGACGTTCGGACGTGTGTCGCGGCTGCCACCGCGCGAGACCGGACCGGCGTCAGGGGGGACGGGGAGGCGGTCGGTCCCCGACGCGACGGGTACGACGCCGGACACCGGCTCGGAGGAGCGGGCCAGGCCCGCCGCGGCCGAGCAGACCACGAGTGTCGCCGCCAGGACAGCCGTCCCGCTCCGCATCCACGCCTGCATGGTGTCCCTTGGTCGCCCCCATCCGAGTGCCCCAGAGTAGGGGGCCCGACGGCCCTCGCCCAAAGCGACGCGGCGATGTGGGCAGGTGTCGCTTAGGCTTGACGGCGAAGCACTGCCAGCACCCGGATGGAAGGGCGTCCACAGACCCCCATGGACGGCTATCAAAGTCGCCGCACGACCGTTTTCCTGATCTCGCCCGCGCGTCAGCGTCGTGCTCCCGGGGGCGCGTCGTGACCCCCTGGCTGCTCCTGCTCGTGTCGCTCGCCCTGATCGCGATCTGCGGACTCTTCGTGGCGGCGGAGTTCTCCTTCGTCACCGTCGACCGGGCCACCGTCGAGCGTGCCGCCAGCGGTGGCGACGCCGCTGCGGCCGGTGTCCAGAACGCCCTCAAGACGCTGTCGACCCAGCTCTCCGGGGCCCAGGTGGGCATCACGGTGACCAACCTGGCCGTCGGTTTCCTGGCCGAGCCGGCCATCGCCACCCTGGTGCGCGACCCGCTCACGGCCGCGGGCGTGCCCGGGGGATGGGTGTCGCCCATCTCGGTGGCCATCGGCCTCACCCTCGGCACCGTCCTCACGATGCTCTTCGGCGAGATGGTCCCCAAGAACCTCGCCCTGGCCAAGCCCCTCGAGACCGCGCGGGCCACCCAGGGCTTCATGCGCGGCTTCACCGCGGTGACGCGCTGGCCGATCCGGGTGCTCAACAACTCCGCCAACGCGCTCGTGCGCCGGATGGGCATCGAGCCCCAGGAGGAGCTCCGCTCCGCCCGCAGCTCCGAGGAGCTCGCCTCCCTCGTGCAGCGGTCCGCCGACCAGGGCACCCTCGACCACGAGACCGCCGAGCTCATGGAGCGCAGCGTCGAGTTCGGCACCCGCACGGCCGGCGAGATCATGACGCCCCGCGTCCGCACCACCACCGTGGAGGAGGGCGACCGGGCCAGCGCGGTCATCGAGCTGGCCCGGCAGACCGGCCTCTCCCGCTTCCCGGTGCTCGACGCCGAGGACACCGTGGTCGGCACCGTCCACGTCAAGCACGCCGTCGCGCTGCCCGTCCACGAGCGTGCGACCACCCGCATCAAGCACATCATGGTCAAGCCGACCGTGGTCCCCGACAGCCTCCGGCTCGACCCGCTGCTCGCGCTGCTCCGCGGCGACGGCTTCCAGATGGCCATCGTCCTGGACGAGTACGGCGGCCACGCCGGCATCGTCACGCTCGAGGACGTCGTGGAGGAGATCGTCGGAGACATCTCCGACGAGCACGACCGCCTCGGTGCCCGGGCTCGCCAGCGTCGCGACGGCGCCTGGAGCCTGTCGGGCCTGCTGCGGCCCGACGAGGTCGAGGACGCCACCGGCATCGAGCTGCCCGACCACGAGGACTACGACACCATCGGTGGGCTCGTCATGCAGCGCCTCGGCAAGATCCCGCAGGCCGGCGACCGCGTCGAGGTGCCGGTGCCGGACCGGTCCGACCCCGACGAGCCGCGGGAGGACCTCGCCACGCTCACCGTGGAGCGGATGGACGGCCTGCGCATCGACCGCGTCGAGCTGAGGTTGGTGACGCTCGACGAGCTGTCCGACGACCTGTCCGGCACGACCGCGGGGGAGGTGACCGACCGTGGGTGACTTCACCGGCGTGGCGGTCGCCGTCGTCCTGCTCGCCCTCAACGCGTTCTTCGTCGGGGCCGAGTTCGCCCTGCTGTCGGCCCGGCGCAGCCAGATCGAGCCCCTCGCCCA
The DNA here is from genome assembly GCF_001428425.1 of Nocardioides sp. Soil777. Lineage (NCBI taxonomy): Bacteria > Bacillati > Actinomycetota > Actinomycetes > Propionibacteriales > Nocardioidaceae > Nocardioides > Nocardioides sp. Soil777. The sequence continues at coordinate 346,458 of NZ_LMSN01000019.1, read as the reverse complement.
AGCCGGGTCGCGGGCCGGTCGCACCGCGCTGCGCGCGATGGAGCAGGTCTCCCTCGTGATGGCCGGAGCCCAGCTCGGCATCACCATCTGCTCCCTGGGCCTCGGTGCCGTCGGCGAGCCCGCCGTCGCCCACCTGCTCGAGCCGTTGTTCCACGCGATGCGGGTGCCGGACGCCGCCCTGCACCCGGTGTCCTTCGTGGTCGCCATGTCGATCGTCGTCTATCTGCACGTCGTGCTGGGCGAGATGGTCCCCAAGAACATCGCCCTGGCCGGTCCCACCCGCGCCGCGCTCGTGCTCGGTCCGCCGATGATGGTGGTCGTCACGGTGCTCCGGCCGGTCATCCTGCTGCTCAACATCGCCGCCAACGGCATCCTGCGCCTGATCCGGATCGAGCCCAAGGACGAGGTCAGCTCGAGCTACACCCGCGAGGAGGTCGCGGCCCTGGTCGAGGAGTCGCGCGGCGAGGGCATGATCGCCGCCGACGAGTACGACCGCCTCGCCGGCGCCCTCGGCTTCACCGAGAAGACGGTCACGACCGTGCTGATGCCGGTGGAGGGACTGTCCACGGTCCTTCGCGGGTCCACCGCGGCCGACGTCGAGACGATCTGTGCGGCCACCGGCTTCAGCCGGTTCCCCGTCGCGGACGCCGAGGGCGAGCTGCTCGGCTACCTGCACATCAAGGACGTCCTGGAGAGCGACGAGGAGCGTCGCCAGCGGCCGATCGACGACAAGTGGGTGCGGCCCTTCGCGACGGTCGGCCCCGACGACCTGCTCCACGAGGCCCTCGAGAGCCTGCAGCTACGGGGCGCCCACATGGCCCGCGTCGTACGACGCGACGGCGAGGTGCTCGGTCTGGTCACCCTGGAGGACGTCCTCGAGGAGCTGGTCGGCGTGATCCGGGACGGCTCCCACCACGAGGCCGGGACAACGGTGGTCGAGTCGTGACCTCGCGCGCCACCACCGCTGGATAGGGTGAGCGCCAGTTGGTCCCGACTCACCCGATGGCAGGCGATTCCGTGCAGGAGCAGACCCACCGCTCACGCGTGTGGACGATTCCCAACCTGCTCAGCATGGTCCGGCTCGCGGGAGTGCCCGTCTTCCTCTGGCTCGTCCTGGTCCCCGAGGCCGACGCGCTGGCGCTGGTGCTGCTCATGGTCTCGGGGGTCACCGACTGGCTCGACGGCTACCTCGCCCGCAGGCTCGACCAGCACTCGGCGCTGGGGGAGATCCTCGACCCCGTGGCCGACCGCCTCTACATCCTCGCGGTCGTCGTGGGGCTGGCGCTGCGCGACATCATCCCGTGGTGGGTGGCGATCATCCTGCCGCTGCGCGACCTCCTGCTGTGGGGCCTGGTGCCGATCCTGCGCACCCGCGGCTACAGCGCACTGCCCGTGCACCTCCTGGGCAAGGCCGCGACGTTCAACCTGCTCTACGCCTTCCCCCTGCTGCTCCTGGGGGACGGTGAGGGTGCGATCCCGATGCTCGCCCGCGTGTTCGGGTGGGCCTTCGCGTTCTGGGGGATCGGCCTCTACTGGTGGGCCGGCGTGCTCTACGCCTGGCAGGTCCGCATGCTGCTGCGCGACACCGAGCGACGACCACCCCGTGAGCGACGCGATGCCTGACCAGTCCGCTCCGGAGCGGCCGCGTGACCTGCCCGAGCACGTCACGACGCCGTTGCTCGCTCTCATCACGACGCGCTCCATGGACGAGGACTACGCCCACGTGGCCGACCGCAAGGCGGAGCGCGGCAGCGAGCCCACGGGCTCCTCGCGCCGGGGGTGGACGACGCTGGCCGTCGTGGGTGCCTTCGGGCTGCTCGTCGCCGTCGCCGGTGTCCAGACCTCGCGCGACGCCGACGTGCAGGAGCTCGGCCGGGCCACGCTGATCTCGCAGATCGACGCCGGCCGTGACGAGGTGGCCGACCTGCAGCGCGAGATCCGCAGCCTCTCCGACGCCCGTCTCGCCGCGGAGGAGCGCAACGAGACGTTGGCCGCCCAGTCCGACGACCTCGAGACCCGCGTACGCCGCCTCGAGGTGCGCACCGGTTTCGTCCCGGTGCGCGGCGAGGGCGTCCGGATCACCGTGACCAACCCGCAGAGCGAGGACCCCAACGACGAGGTCCGCGACGAGGACCTCGCGACCCTGGTGGACGGCCTGTGGCAGGCCGGGGCCGAGGCGATCGCCATCAACGGCGTCCGGCTGACCGCGCTCGCCGGCATCCGCAACACCGGGCGAGCCATCCACGTCAACAGCCAGCCGCTGACCCCGCCGTACGTCGTCGAGGCGATCGGCGACAACGCGACCCTCCAGGCGAGGCTGCTCGAGACCAGCCAGGGCCAGGCGTGGTTCGGCCTCGTCAACGGCCTCGACTTCGGCTACGAGGCCGAGAATGTCAACATGGTGCGACTCCCCGCCAGCACGCTGCGCACCCTGCGTGACGTCACCGAGGGGACCTCGGGCAACCCGAGCAAGACGGAGGAGGAGGTCACGCCGTGATCGCAGCGCTCGGACTGCTCCTCGGCGTGCTCGCCGGCCTCGTCTTCGCCCCCGACGTGCCGCTGGGCCTCGAGCCCTACCTGCCCATCGCCGTGGTGGCCGCGCTGGATGCCGTCTTCGGGGGCCTGCGGGCCTTCCTCGACGGGATCTTCGACGACAAGGTCTTCGTCGTGTCGTTCATCAGCAACGTCGTCATCGCCGCCGCCATCGTCTACATGGGTGACAAGCTCGGGGTCGGCAGCCAGCTGTCGACCGGGGTGGTCGTGGTCCTCGGCATCCGCATCTTCTCCAACGTCGCCGCCATCCGGCGCCACCTCTTCCATGCCTGAGCAGCCGAAGCCCCGCCACGAGGCGCGCCCGAGCCCGGAGGACGAGGACGCGGGTCGCAAGCGGCTGGCCTCCACCCTGCGCCACGGGTCCCGCGCCCAGGTCGTGGTCGCCGTCCTGCTCGCCGTGCTCGGCTTCACGGCCATCGTGCAGGTGCGCAACACCGAGCAGGACAACACCTACGCGGGGCTGCGCGAGCAGGACCTCATCGAGATCCTCAACGCGCTCACCGGCACCGCCGAGCGCGCCCGCCGCGAGCGGGACCGTCTCGAGCAGACGCGCGACGAGCTCCAGTCCGAGAACACCAGCCGCGAGGCCGCGTTGTCCCAGACCCAGGAGCGAGCCCGCACCCTCAACATCATCGCCGGCCTGGTGCCGGTCACGGGCCCGGGCATCCGGATCACCATCGAGGAGGGCGCCGGCCCGGTGAGCGTGGGGTCGCTGCTGGACATCGTGCAGGAGATGCGCACCGCCGACGCGGAGGCCATCGAGTTCAACGACGAGCACCGGGTGGTGGCGCAGAGCTCGTTCAACGAGGCCGTCGGTGGCATCGAGCTCGACGGCAACCTGCTCGAGCCGCCGTACGTCATCGAGGTCATCGGCGACCCCCACTCGCTCAACGGCGGGCTCTCCTTCGCGGGCGGCCCGATCGAGACGCTCGAGCAGTACGACGGCGCCACGGTGGAGGTCGAGGAGCTCGAGTCGATCGACATCGAGAGCGTCCGCGAGTTCGTGCGACCCGTCAACGCCGAAGCCGACACGGGCCAGTAACCTGCCTGTGCACCGACCAGCAACCGAGGAGACACCGTGTATCCCGAGGACCTGAAGTACACCAGCGAGCACGAGTGGGTGCGCATCCCCGGCGAGGCGGAGGGCTCGGTCCGCATCGGGATCACGCACTTCGCCCAGGACGCCCTCGGCGACATCGTCTATGTGTCGCTCCCCGAGGTGGGGGACCAGGTGACCGGTGGCGACACCTGCGGCGAGCTCGAGTCGACCAAGTCCGTGAGCGACGTCTACGCGCCCCTGACCGGTGAGGTCGTGGCCCGCAACGAGTCCCTCGACGCGACGCCGGAGCTGGTCAACAACGACCCGTACGCCGCCGGCTGGCTGTTCGAGCTCGTGCCGTCCGACGCCTCCCAGGTCGAGGGTCTCCTCGACGCCGCGGCCTACCAGGCCGGGCTCGAGGGCTGAGGGTCACCGACCGTCCACCGACTCGCGTGATCCGCCGTTGCGGGCACGCGACCGGCTGGTAGGTTCGTCACAACCGTCAACCTCAGGCCCTGCCTGAGGGTTTGCGATCCCCGTTCCACCAGGTCTCAGCCCCCGAGGAGGGTTCCATGCCGTTCTGCACCGCCTGTGGCAAGCAGAACCCGGACGACGCGCGATTCTGCGCCCAGTGCGGGACCCGACTGGTGGCCGCCGACGAGGCGGGCACCGCGTCCGCCGATGCCGGCCGTGCCGCCGGTGACGCGACCGCGACCATCACCTTCGGGGTGCCGAGCACCGAGTCGTCCGACCGGCAGCTGAGCCCCGTGGACGCCGCCGCGGTCGACGCGCTCCCCGCGGGTCACGCGCTCCTGGTGGTGCAGCGCGGTCCCAGCGCCGGCAGCCGCTTCCTCCTCGACGCCGACCTCGTGGGTGCCGGCCGGCACCCCGAGAGCGAGATCTTCCTCGACGACGTCACCGTCTCCCGCCGTCACGCGGAGTTCCGCCGCAACGGCAACGACTTCACCGTCAGTGACGTGGGCAGCCTCAACGGGACCTACGTCAACCGCGACCGCATCGACTCGGTGCAGCTGACCGACGGCGACGAGGTCCAGATCGGCAAGTACCGACTCGTGTTCTTCTCCGGCGCCGCGGGCAGCTGACCGGTGTCGGTCTCCTCCACTCCGGCGTCCTCGGGACCAGCGTCCGGGGCGGTCCCACGCAGCCGGATGAACATCGGGCAGGTCCTCGAGCAGCTGCGCGGTGACTTCCCCGGGATCACCATCCCCAAGATCCGCTTCCTCGAGGACAAGGGCCTGATCAAGCCGGAGCGCACGCCCGCCGGCTACCGCAAGTTCTCCTCCGACGACGTCGACCGGTTGCGCTACGTCCTGCGCATGCAGCGCGACCACTACCTGCCGCTCAAGGTCATCGGCGAGCACCTCGACGCCATCGACCGAGGCCTCGAGCCGCCGCCCATCGAGGGCGTCGTCCCGACCGTGCCGCAGGTGGCCCTGGCCGCCGACGGCATGCCGTCGCCCGCGTCCTTCGCGCGCACCAGCGACGTCCGCCTCTCGCGGATGGAGCTGCTCAAGATCGCGGAGGTCTCCGACGAGCTGCTCACCCAGCTCGAGCAGTTCGGTCTCATCGCACCGCGCACCGGCACGCGCCACTACGACACGGATGCGCTCGTGGTCGCCCAGACGGCCCGCGAGCTCGCCGACTTCGGCTTCGAGCCGCGCCACCTGCGGGCGTTCAAGACCGCCGCCGACCGTGAGGTCGGGCTCGTCGAGCAGGTCGTCGCGCCCCTCGAGCGTGGCCGGGACGCCGGCGCCCGCGGCCGTGCGGCCGACGCCGTGAGCGAGATCGCCGCCCTCTCGGTGCGGCTGCACGCGACCCTCGTCAAGACCGGCCTGCAGCGTCGCTGACCGCCCGCGCCGGTGGGTCTTGGACCGGGAGTAGGGTGATGGTGTGCGCGAAGTAGACGTCATCGGAGTCCGCGTCGAGATGCCCTCCAACCAGCCCATCGTGCTGTTGCGTGAGGCATCCGGCGAGCGCTACCTGCCCATCTGGATCGGGGCGGTGGAGGCGACGGCCATCGCCTTCGCCCAGCAGGGCGTGGTGCCCCCGCGGCCCCTCACCCACGACCTCATGAAGAACGTCCTCGAGGCCACCGGTCAGACGCTCAGCGAGGTGCGCGTGACCGACGTCAAGGACGGCGTCTTCTACGCCGAGCTGGTCTTCGAGTCCGGTCAGGTCGTCAGCGCCCGCCCGTCCGACTCGATCGCCCTGGCGCTCCGCACCGGGACCAAGATCGTGTGTGCCGACGGGGTCCTCGACGAGGCAGGCCTCGCCGTCCCCGCCGAGCAGGAGGACGAGGTGGAGGCCTTCCGAGAGTTCCTCGACCACGTCTCCCCGGAGGACTTCGAGCAGCCTGGACCCTCACCCTCAGCCTGAGGTTGAGGGTTGCGACACGCCGCCGCCACGATTGACCACCCTCCACCACAGGCATACGGTGAAGTCCTCCGCTGTAACTCCACCCGTGTGGTTGCCCTTCCCCGCAGCTGCCTTCCCCGGAGTTACGCCCAGCGGGTGAAGACCGTTGGAGGGTCGCCGTGGCTGTGAACGAGAACGAGCAGGACCGCGTGGGTGCCGAGGCAGCCCACGCCGTCGAGAAGGCCGACGAGCAGGGCCTGCTCTTCACCGACGACGTCTCCCCGCTCCCGAGCGACACCGGCTACCGCGGGCCCACCGCCTGCAACGCCGCCGGCATCACCTACCGCCAGCTCGACTACTGGGCCCGCACCGGCCTCGTGGAGCCCACCGTCCGCGGCGCCTCCGGCTCCGGCACGCAGCGGCTCTACTCCTTCCGCGACATCCTGATCCTCAAGGTCGTCAAGCGGCTTCTCGACGCCGGGATCTCGCTGCAGCAGATCCGCACCGCGGTCGCCCACCTGCGTGAGCGCGGCACCGACGACCTCACCCGCGTCACGCTGATGAGCGACGGCGCCAGCGTCTACGAGTGCACCAGCAACGACGAGGTCATCGACCTCCTCCAGGGCGGCCAGGGCGTCTTCGGCATCGCCATCGGCGGTGTGTGGCGGGAGATCGAGGGCACCCTCGCCGAGCTGCCCAGCGAGCGCACCGCCGAGGAGGCTCCGTCGCCCAGCGACGAGCTGGCCGCTCGCCGGGCGGCACGCCAGACCGGCTGAGCGCACCACCACAGACACGACGACGGGCCCGGAGCAGACGCTCCGGGCCCGTCGTACGTCGTCAGCCGCTTCGCGGGGCCGGGCCGTCCGGGGCCAGGCCGGGGGAGCGCAGGCAGGCCGCGGCCTGCCGGTGACCGCACTCCATGGCCGCGGCGAGTCCGTGACCGCCCAGGGTGGCCACGAGGAACCCGGAGAAGAACGCGTCCCCTGCTCCGTTGGTGTCCACCACGTGGGTCACCGGCGCGACGGGCACGTGCAGCTCCTCGGCGGCAGTCACCGCCGTGGCCCCGCGTGAGCCCTGGGTGCACACCACCAGCGAGGTCCCCGCCGCGACCCGGGAGCGCATGAAGGGGAGCGGATCCTCCAGGCCGTCGTCGTTGAGGAACAGCACGTCGGCCGCCTCCACCCAGTCGCGGTGGAAGTCGGCCGTCCCGTCGTAGTCGTGGACGTCGCACCACACCGGCCGGCCGGCGGACCGGGCACGCCCGAGCAACGGGCGTGAGTGGTCGGCGAGATCGATGGCGGCGACGTCGCAGGTGGCGAGCGCCGCCGCGAGTGCCGCACCGTGCAGCGGGGTGTCCACCGGACCTGCCAGCCGGAGGTAGATCGAGACCCGGCCCCCGTTGCGGTCCATGAGGTTGAGGTGCTGCTCGGTGCCGACCCGTGACGTCTCCGCGAGCAGGGTGATGCCGTCCCGGTCGAGGGCCGCGCGGGCCAGTCGACCCTCGGAGTCCTCGCCCAGCACCGTGGCCAGGGTGACGTCGGCGCCCAGGGCGGCGAGGTTGAGGGCCTTGCCGGCCGAGGTGCCCCCGACCGTGTCGACGTGGCCGCGGGCGAAGACGGTGTGCGGTCGGGGCTCGGGGAGCGCGTCGAGGTGGACGATGCGGTTCCACGAGACGGGGCCGGCGACGAGGACCTGGGGCGAGGGCACGAGTCCCTCATGGCGGTGGCGATGACTGGCGGCGTACGACGGATGCCCGGACGATCGGACTGTCGGGCGCCGCCAGTGGCGCGCGGGACGACGCTCCAACTCCTTGTGGCCTCGGAGACTGGCGGCGTACGACGGATGGCAGGTCGGTCGGAATGTCAGAGGCCGCCAGCCTGCGCTGGCCGCCGCCACCCGGCCCGGCGGACGGCCGCGGCAGGACCGGTCTGACACCACGCCGCGCCGCCGACTGAGACGTGCGACAACACGCTGGTAGATTCAGACCTGCTGATGATCCCGCACGGGAGAGTCTTCGCCCGGCTTCGGACGGGCAAGCGCCGAAGGGGCAATTCCTCCCCGGAACCTCTCAGGCACCCGGACCGTGCGGACCAGGCAGCTCTGGAGGCCCGACGGTGGGACGACAGAGGGGGAGGCCCGCTGACCTTCGACCAGGGAGCCTCCATGACGGACCCGTCCGACCTCACCACCGCGCCGTTCGTCGAGCGCCACATCGGGCTGCGAGAGCCCGACGTCGAGGTGATGCTCAAGGAGCTCGGCTTCGACAGCCTCGACGCGCTCATGGAGGCGGCAGTCCCCGGCGGCATCCGCGCGGGCGCCGACCTCGACCTGCCGCCCGCCCTGACCGAGGACGTCGCGGCCCGTGAGCTGCGCCGGATCGCCGGGCTCAACCGGCCCGCGGAGGCGATGATCGGCCTCGGCTACCACGCGACCATCACCCCGCCGGTGATCCGCCGCAACGTGCTCGAGGACCCGAGCTGGTACACCGCCTACACGCCGTACCAGCCGGAGATCTCCCAGGGGCGCCTCGAGGCCCTCATCAACTTCCAGACGGTGATCGGCGACCTCACCGGGCTGCCGACCGCCAACGCGTCGCTCCTCGACGAGGGCACCGCGGCCGCCGAGGCCATGACGCTCGTGCGCCGCGGCAACCGCAAGGCCTCCGGGCCGTTCGTCGTCGACGCGGACGCGCTCCCGCAGACCATCGACGTGGTCCGCACCCGCGCCGAGGCGATGGGCATCGAGGTGGTCGTGGCCGACCTGTCCGACGGCCTGCCCGACGGCGAGCTGTCCGGCGTGCTGGTGCAGTATCCCGGCGCATCCGGCAGGGTCCTCGACCCGCGACCGGTCATCGACGCCGCCCACGAGCGCAACGCGCTGGCCGTCGTGGCCGCCGACCTGCTCGCCCTCACCGTCCTCGAGGCACCCGGCGAGCTCGGCGCCGACGTGGTGGTCGGCTCGTCACAGCGCTTCGGCGTCCCGCTCTTCTACGGTGGCCCGCACGCCGGTTACATGGCCGTCGCCGAGGGCCTCGAGCGGCACCTCCCCGGACGCCTCGTCGGCGTCTCCGTCGACGCCGAGGGCCGCCCGGCCTACCGCCTCGCCCTCCAGACCCGCGAGCAGCACATCCGCCGCGACAAGGCGACGTCCAACATCTGCACCGCGCAGGTGCTGCTCGCCGTGGTCGCGTCGATGTACGCCGTCTACCACGGACCCGAGGGCCTGCGGCAGATCGCACAGCGCACCCACCACTTCGCCGCCCGCATCGCCGCCGCGCTGCGTGCCGGGGGAGTGGAGCTCGACAACGACACCTTCTTCGACACCGTCACCGCCGTGGTCCCCGGTCGGGCCGCGGACGTCGTCGCGGGCGCTCGCAGCCTCGGGCTCCAGCTGCGGCTGGTCGACGCCGACCGCGTCGGCATCAGCACCTCGGAGTGCACGACGCCGTCCACGGTCTCCAGCGTGCTCCGCGCCTTCGGCGTGGCCGCTCCCGAGGTGGACGTCGACGTGCCGGACGGCCTGCCCGCCGACCTGCGCCGCTCGACGGCCTACCTCACCCACGAGGTCTTCGGCACCCACCACAGCGAGACCCAGATGCTGCGTTACCTGCGCCGCCTCTCGGGCCGCGACTACGCGCTCGACCGCGGCATGATCCCGCTCGGCTCCTGCACGATGAAGCTCAACGCCACCACCGAGATGGAGCCGATCAGCCTGCCCGGCTTCGCCGACCTGCACCCCTTCGCCCCGGCCGAGGACGCGGCCGGCTACCGCCAGCTCGTCGACGAGCTGGAGGGCTGGCTCGCCGAGGTGACCGGCTACGACCGGGTCTCCATCCAGCCCAACGCCGGATCCCAGGGCGAGCTCGCGGGTCTGCTGGCCATCCGCGGCTACCACCGCGCGCGCGGCGACGAGGCCCGCAACGTCTGCCTCATCCCGTCCTCCGCGCACGGCACCAACGCCGCCTCCGCGGTGATGGCGGGGATGAAGGTCGTGGTGGTCAAGGGTGCCGACGACGGGACCGTCGACCTCGACGACCTGCGGGCCCAGTGCGACGAGCACGCCGACGACCTGGCCGCGATCATGGTGACCTACCCGTCGACCCACGGTGCCTACGAGGACACGATCACCGAGCTGTGCGAGATCGTGCACGGCCACGGTGGGCAGGTCTACGTCGACGGTGCCAATCTCAACGCGCTGCTCGGCCACGCCAGGCCGGGTGAGTTCGGCGGCGACGTGTCGCACCTCAACCTGCACAAGACCTTCTGCATCCCGCACGGTGGCGGCGGGCCCGGCGTCGGCCCGGTCGCGGTGCGCGAGCACCTCGCGCCGTACCTCCCCTCGCACCCGATGCACCCGGAGGAGGCCAAGCGCGAGGGCATCGGCGCGATCAGCGCGGCGCCGTACGGCTCGGCGGGCATCCTGCCGATCTCGTGGGCCTACATCCGTTTGATGGGCGGACCCGGCCTCACCCGGGCGACGGCGGCCGCGGTGCTGAGCGCCAACTACGTCGCGCACCGCCTCGAGGAGCACTACCCGGTGCTCTACCGCGGGCACGGCGGCCTCGTGGCGCACGAGTGCATCCTCGACGTGCGCGGCCTGACCAAGGAGTCCGGCGTCAGCGTCGACGACGTGGCGAAGCGGCTCGTGGACTACGGCTTCCACGCCCCGACCATGTCGTTCCCGGTCGCCGGGACCCTGATGGTCGAGCCGACCGAGTCCGAGGACCTTGCCGAGATCGACCGCTTCTGCGACGCGATGATCGCGATCCGCGAGGAGATCGCCCAGGTGCAGGCCGGCACCTGGAGCCCCGAGGACTCGCCGCTGCGCCACGCCCCGCACACCGCACGGGCGATGGTCGGCGAGTGGGACCGCGCCTACTCCCGCGAGGTCGGGGTCTTCCCGACCGGCGTCGACCCCGACAAGTACTGGCCGCCGGTGGCCCGGATCGACCAGGCGTACGGCGACCGCAACCTGGTGTGTGCGTGCCCGCCGCCCGAGGCCTTCGCCGAATGAGCGGCACCCACCCGGCCGGCGACCTCGTCACCCCGCACACCGCCCGACGCCTGCGGTGGCGGCTGGCCACGACGCAGTCCGAGGGCCAGGTGCCCTCGATCGTCGCGGGCATCGTGCGCGACGGCACCCTGGCCTGGGCCGACGGCGTGGGCGACGTGCCCGGCGAGGTCACCGACACGCAGTACAAGGTCGGCTCGATCACCAAGACCCTGACGGCCGTGCTGGTGCTCCAGCTGGTCGACGAGGGGCTGCTGTCGCTGGACGCACCGGCGTCGGACGTGCTGGGCGAGGTCGGCTACGCCGACCGCTCGATCCGCCAGCTGCTCGCCCACAGCGGCGGGCTCCAGGCCGAGCCGGCCGGCTCGTGGTGGGAGCGCACCGAGGGCGGGACCTTCGAGGAGCTGGCGAGCGCCAACGACGGGAGCACGCCGGCCTTCGAGCCCGACCGGCGCTTCCACTACTCCAACCTCGGCTACGGGCTCCTCGGTGAGGTCGTCGCCCGGCTGCGCGGCCGGACCTGGTGGGAGGCTGTCGAGGAGCGGATCCTGACGCCGCTCGGGATGACCCGCACGTCCTACCAGGCCTCCGGCGCCCACGCGGCCGGCTGGTCGGTGCACCCCTACGCCCAGACGCTCATCCCCGAGCCGCTGCCCGACACCGCCGCGATGGCGCCGGCCGGCCAGGTGTGGAGCACGGTGGCCGACCTGGCGACGTACTGCACGTTCCTGCTCGAGGGGCATGACCAGGTGCTCCCGGCCGAGCGCCTGGCCGAGGCCTTCACGCCGCAGTCGGGGGAGGAGCCCGCGGGCCTGCGCTACGCGCACGGACTGGGGTTCCAGATCTTCCCCGGGGGTGCCGGGACGCTGGTGGGCCACAGCGGCTCGATGCCCGGTTTCCACGCGATCTGCCTGGTCGACCGGGCCCGTCGCACGGGCGTCGTCGGTCTCGTCAACGCCACCGGCGGGGTGCCGGTGGCGACCTTCGGCGCTGCACTTCTCGACGAGCTCGAGCACTGCGAGCCGACCCTGCCCCCGGTGTGGCGGCCCAACGACGCGGTCCCCGCGTCCTTCACCGACGCCCTCGGCGTGTGGCACTGGGGGGCGACGCCCTACGTCCTCGCCTGCGAGGGCGGCGACCTCGTGGCTCGTCGCCGGCACGTCGAGCTGTGGCGCTTCGCCGACGTCGACGGACGGATCGTGGGGACGAAGGGCTACCACGCGGGGGAGGAGCTGCACGTCGTACGCCGCGACGACGGCTCGGTCTCGCACCTCGACGTCGGCACGTTCATCCTGACCCGGCAGCCCTACGAGCCGGGTACGCCGATCCCGGGCGGTCACCCTCCGCTCGACTGAGCCGGTCCGGGGCTTCTGTCACCCGGTGGGACGGCGTTCGGCTCTGGTCGGGGTCGTGGCGCGGGAGCAGGCTGGGAGTGAGGGGTTCCGACCCTCGCTCACCCAGGAGGTGCGTCATGACCGGTGTCCGTGTGCGTGCGCCCGAGGCCGGTGTCCGCGACGTCCGACGCGCGTGGTGGTCGCTGGCGCTGTTCCCGTTGTCGTTCGTCGCCGCCTTCGGCGTCGGCGAGGGACTCGCCACCCTGCTCGGGCACGAGACCGGAAGCGCCGAGGAGGCGCCGGTGTGGCTCATGCTGGCAGCGGCCGGACCCGCCCTGCTCGTCTTCGTGGCACCGGCGCTGCTGTCGGTGTTCTTCGCCCGCAGGGCCGAGCAGGAGGGCAACCGCGGCGGCCGGGTGCCGATGTGGACCGGGGTCGGGCTGGCCTCGGCCTTCGTGCTGCTCAACGTCGTGCAGGGCGTGATGGTCGTGCTGCTCGACTGAGCAGCCCTACTGCGCCTGCGAGACGCTCGACATGTTGAAGTCGGGGATGCGCAGCGCGGGCGTCGCCGTCCGGGAGAAGTAGTCGTCGCCCCACTCCCGGCTGAAGCTCGGGACCGTCGCGCTCGCCGCCGTGAAGCGGGAGAGCAGGTCGACCGGGCTGTCGTTCCAGCGGAAGTTGTTGACGGCGCCGGTGATCTCGCCGCCCTCGACGAGGTAGACGCCGTCGCGGGTGAGCCCGGTGAGCAGCATGGTCTGCGGGTCGACCTCGCGGATGTACCAGAGGCAGGTCACCAGCAGCCCGCGGTCCATGCCGGCGACCAGGTCGTCGACCGAGCCGGTGCCGCCATCCACCTCGAGCACCAGGTTGTCGATCATCGGCGTGACGGGCTGTCCGGTCATGCCCGCCGAGTGCCGGGTCTGGAGGAGGGCGGCGAGCTCACCGTCGCGGATCCAGTCGGTGCGCTCCAGCGGGAGGCCGTTGTCGAAGACCGACTCGGTGTTGTCGGACGAGCTCGCGACGTTGAAGGGCGCGCAGGCCAGGGCGGCGTACGCCGGGTCGGAGTAGAGGTGCACGCCCGGGCGGGCGATCCGCTCGCCGATGCGGGTGCCGCCGCCGCGCCGGCTGTAGACGGACTCGCCCTCGTGGGCGACGCGGGCGCCGGCTCCCCAGTAGGCGTCGACCATCAGGTCGGCCACCGAGCTGGGCGGGAGGATGGTGTCGTAGCGACCGGCCGGGAGGTCCGTACGCCGCTTCGCCCACCCGAGGCGGGTGGCCACCTGGTCGGCCATGGCCAGCGCGTCGACGTCGGCGAAGTCGCGGGTCGCGCCGCCGACCCACGCGCTGCGGCTCAGGTCGGCCGTCTTGGCGGTGCACGCGTAGTGGCCGGTGGGCTGGGTGTGGCGCAGGCGCAGCCCCCGCGAGGAGCCGAGGAACGTGGTGACCAGCTCGTGGTCCACGAAGCCGTAGAGCACCCGGTCGGCCGCCGTGGCCTGCCCGAACGCCTCGCCGAGGGCCGGCGCGAACGCGTCGTACACGTGGATGTCGGTCTGCTCGGGGACGTCGTCCCAGTCGGGACTGGTGCGGTCGGCGACCAGCTCGGCGACGTCCTCGGCCGGTGCCGCGGCCCGGGCGGCGGCGTCCGCCGCCTCGACCAGCGCGGTGACCTGGCCGGTGGTGCTGGCCGACCCCGAGACTGAGCCGGTGGCGGCACCGACGAAGGAGACCACGACGACCTCGGTGGAGACCATCACGCCGTTGGTGGTGAGCGTGTTGTTGGCCCAGCGCAGGTTGGCGCTGCTCGACGCCCGGACGATCACGACGCAGTCGTCGGCGGTGGACGTGGCGAGCGCGTGCTCGACCAGCTGCTGGGGGGTCACGGTGGTCGACATCAGTTGCCCGCCTCGTCGTTCGTGTTGAGGATGCGTACGCCGCGGAAGAGCGCCGTCGGGCAGCCGTGGCTGACTGCGGCGACCTGGCCCGGCTGTGCCTTGCCGCAGTTGAAGGCGCCGCCGAGCACCCAGGTGTCCGGCCCTCCGACGGCCTCCATGGAGCCCCAGAAGTCGGTGGTCGTGGCCTGGTAGGCGACGTCGCGCAGCTGGCCGCCGAGCTCGCCGTCGCGGATCTCGTAGAACCGCTGGCCCGTGAACTGGAAGTTGAACCGCTGCATGTCGATCGACCAGGACTTGTCACCCACGACGTAGATGCCGCGCTCCACCCGACCGATGAGCTCGTCGGTGCTCGGGCCGTCGGGGGCGGGCTGCAGGGAGACATTGGCCATCCGCTGGATGGGGACGTGGCCGGGGGAGTCGGCGTACGCGCAGCCGTTGGAGCGTCCCTCGTGGAGCTCGGGCTTCATGTGGCCCATCGACCGGTCGAGCTGGTAGCCGACGAGCACGCCGTCGCGGACGATGTCCCATGACCGCGTCTCGACGCCCTCGTCGTCGAAGCCGACCGTGGACAGGCCGTGCGGCTGGGTGCGGTCGCCGGTGACGTTCATGACCGGCGAGCCGTACTGCAGGGTGCCGAGCTTGTCGTACGTCGCGAACGACGTGCCGGCGTAGTTGGCCTCGTAGCCCAGGGCGCGGTCCAGCTCGGTGGCGTGGCCGATCGACTCGTGGATGGTGAGCCAGAGGTTGGAGGGGTGGATGACGAGGTCGTAGCTGCCGGCCTGCACGCTCGGGGCGGCCAGCTTGGCGGCCAGCAGCTCGGGGACCTCGGCGATCTCGGCGTCCCAGTCCCAGGTGCCGTCGGTGACGTACTCCCAGCCCCGCCCGACCGGGGGTGCCAGCGACGCCATCGAGTCGAAGACGCCGGTGCGCTCGTCGGAGCCCATCGCCTCGAAGCCCGGCATCATCCGCACCCGCTGCTGGGTGGTGCGGGTGCCCGACAGGTCGGCGTAGTACTTGTTCTCCTGCACCTGCTGCAGCGAGGACGACGCGTGCCCGACGCTCGCGTGCGACTGGAGCCGGCGGGTCCAGTCGACGATGACCGCCGCCTTGTCGGCCGTCGGGACGTCGAGCGGGTTGACGTCGTACGCCGAGATCCAGGTGACGTCGTCGTGGACGGGCTCCGGGGCGATCTCCACCGGGGTCGTCGTCATCCCGGCGGCGACCTCGGCCACCGCGATCGCCGTCTCCGCGATCCGTCGTGCCTCCTCGGGCGTGAGCACGATGCCGGAGGCGAATCCCCAGGCGCCGCGGTGGATCACGCGCACCGCGAACCCGAGGTCCTCGGTGTCCATCGCGGTCTGGAGGACACCGTCGCGGGCGCCGAGGTACTGGTAGCGGACCCGCTCGAAGCGGAAGTCGGCGTGGGTCGCCCCGAGCTCGCGGGCCCGGCCGAGCGCGACGTCCCCGAGGTCGCGGTAGGGCAGGGCGGCGAAGGTCGGGTCGAGGCCGGGAGCACTCATGGGGCGAACCTATCGGAGCCGTTAGGGTGCTCCGCATGACGACACCGGCGTGGCTCGGCATCGGTGCCCAGCGGTCGGGGACGACGTGGTTCACCGACCTGCTGACCCAGCACCCGGAGATCGGCCTCGGGACCAACGGCAAGAAGGAGCAGCACCTGCTCCACAAGGTCGGCGACGGTCTCGTCCCGGCGTCGGACTACCTCGACCTGTTCCCCGACGACGGCGTACGACGGGGGGAGTGGACCCCGCAGTACCTCCGGCACGCGTCCGCCCCGGCCACCGCCGCGCGCCTGCTGGGCCCGGACGTGCCGGTGCTCGTGCTGCTCCGCGACCCGGTCGAGCGGTTCCTCTCCGCGATGCGCCTCGCGGCCACCCGGGCGACGTCCCCGTGGCCCTACCCGGTGCCGATCACCGTGCAGGGCTTCAGCGGCTTCTACGCCGACCAGCTGGCGATGTGGGCGCACCACGTGGGTCGTGAGCGGCTGGTGGTGATGGTCTACGAGTCCGTGCGCCGCGCGCCCCAGGCCGCGGTGGACGCGGTGTGGGCCCGGCTCGGGCTCGCTCCGGTGGCCCTCACCGACGTGGACCGACCGTCGCGCTCGAGCAGCCACGCCACGTGGGAGCCGCCCGAGGGGCTCGTCGAGTCGCTGGAGGTGCTCTACCGCCCGCAGGTCGGCCGGCTGGCCGACGACTGGGACCTCGACCTGTCGTCCTGGTCGCTGCAGCGCTGAGGAGGCTGGCCCCCGCGCCGTCGGTCCGTGGTGGAGACCGTCATGACTCGGTGCCCAGCTGTCGCCGCACCACACGCCGCCGCAGGGTGGGGGAGGCCACCACCTCGTAGCCGGCCTCGAGGAAGACCTGCAACAGCCCCACCGAGGCCTCGTCCCAGATCACGGTCTTGCCCGGCGGCGGCTCGATCGGGTAGCCCTCCAGCACGCGGGCGCCGACCTGCTCGCCGTACTCGACGGTGGCCGCGGCGAGCTCGTAGCTCAGCCCGGACCGGCGCCGGCCCGTGCGCACGACGAAGCACGTGACCGACCAGACGCCCTCGAGCTCCGGGTCCATCCGCATCCACGCCTGCTTCCGGCTCCACAGCCGGGGGTAGTTCTCCCGCGGCTCGACCGCGACCCAACCGGCCGCCTCCCCGTCGACGTACCCGATCAGCCCGGACGTGGGTCCGGCGGTGCCGCAGGCGGTCTGCTCCAGCAGCGCGTCGTCCCTCTGCTCCTGGGTGGTGTCGCGCCAGATCCAGCCCGGCACCTTCATCGCCTGGCACCGGCACTTGTGGGCGCCGCCCGTGGCGAAGACCGCCTCGACGTCCTCCGTCGCTGCTCGGTTGGCCGGGAGCCAGGTGAAGTCGGGCATGCGGCGACCCTAGTTGTCAGCTGGACTTCTGAAGCCGATCGAGCCCGGGTCTCAGCGAGGAGTGCGGGATCCTGCCCCCGTTACCGGCTCCACGGTCTGGTCCGTGCACCATCGGTGCCGGGTGAGTGCAACGCGGTGCCGGAGCAATCGTGGCGACGCGTGCGCGACAGACCCCGGTGGGGCGCTTCGGTATGTCAACATCCGACATGGACATGTCCTTGAACGCGACACACACGTCGACCCTGCGTGTCGGCGATGACGAGCGAGACGCATGCGTGGCGGCGCTCGTCGAACACCATCTCCACGGGCGCCTCTCCGTCGAGGAGCTCGACCACCGCCAGCAGTCGGCACTGGCCGCAGTGACCGGCAGCGGCCTGGCTGTGCTGGTGGCGGACCTGCCAGATGTCGGGCCCGTCGCCCGGCGCGGCGTACGGCCCGTGCGATCGACCGAGCTGCCTGACAAGGTGGCGAGCGCGGCAGTCCGCGCTCTCCCGGCAGGCGCGATCGTCGGTTGCGCCTGGCTGTCGCAAGTGGCGTGGCAGTTCAGCGCCGAGGGCCCGTTCCTGGGCGCGATCGCCGGAGGAGTGGTGGGCTACGCCGCGCACGCCGCCGTCGCTCGATTCCGCCGCTGATCGCGACGGTGAGACATGCTGCTGGCATGGCAATCACCTGGGAGGCCGAGCGTCCGTCCGACTACTTGACTCGATTGGCATCGTCCGACTTCGGCAGCGCCTACAAGTCGCTGGTCCTGGCCGAGCTGGGCCTCCAGCCAGGTGCGACCGTTGTCGATCTCGGCTGCGGACCCGCGGCGGACCTCGCGCCACTTGCCCGCGCTGTCGGCTCGGCCGGACGGGTCGTGGGCATCGACCACGACGCCTCAGCCGTCGCGATCGCAGCTCAGGCAACGCTGGCCCATCCCCAGGTGGAGGTCGAGGTGGGTGACGTCCATCGGCTCACCCTGGCCACCGGATCCGTCGACCGGGTCCACACCGATCGGGTGCTCCAACACGTCGACGATCCCGATGCCGTCATTGCCGAGGCTGCGCGGATCATGCGCCCCGGAGGCGTGGCGGCTTTCGCCGAACCTGACTGGGGCACCCTCGTGATCGACTCTCCCGACCCGTCGATACCCGAGGCCTACCGCCGATTCATCTGCGACCAGGTCATCCGGAACGCTCGGATCGGTCGCCAGGTCCCGGCCCTGTGCGAGCACAACGGGCTGACGGTGTCGCGGGTCCTGCCTGTGACCGGGGTGTTCCGCGACGTGGCCACAGCAGACCGGGTGTTCGGATTCCAGCGAGTGACGCATCGCGCCGTGGAGGCCGGGTACCTGACCGCAGGGGACGGTGCAGCATGGCTGAGCCACTTGCGAAGCGCGAGCCTGTTCGTCTCTCTGACCCTCTTCGCCACCTTTGCGGAACGCTCCTGATCAAGGAAACAGACGCCGACGTCCGTCACGTCGGTGCGTGGCGGAGGCTGTGGAGCCAGACCAGGGCCGCGTGGCCGAGCGGCTCGACCTTGTGCTCGACGAGGGTGAGGAGAGACTCTGCGGTCTCCTCGACGCTATGGACCTCCTCCTGGGAGACGAGCCCAGACCTGACCAGAAGGTCCCAGTCGTCCTGGTCTACGACTCCCGCGTGACCGTCGGAGCGCCGAAACAGATCCAGCTCCATGTCGACGAAGGACCATGTCCCGTCCTTGAACGAGGGTGGCGTGCAGATGTCGATGGTGAGGTCTGTCTCCGAGGTGAACCAGAACGTCGGCAGGTACCACGCGTTCTCGACCACCAGCCAGACCGCGTCGTCTGGCTGCGGTTCGATGCACCCGTCGGGCTGCTGCACAGGGTTGCCTCGACGCGCTCCGAGCCACGTGCCGTGGTGATCCGTCCCCAGGACGTGAGCGGGCCAGCTGAACGCCTCTGTGCAGGAGCCGGTCGATGTCGTCCACTTCTGCTTGGAGATCCGCACCACAGGTCCACCCTCTCAGTGCCCCCACACCCGGGTCGCGCCCGGCAGGGCGTCGTAGTCTCGCGGGCATGGACATCAGTCGCACCGAGCAGGCCACGGCGGCCGCGCTCGCCACTCTGGGAGGGTTCCAGCTCGCGCTCGCGGCGGGCGCGCCCTGGGGGAGGGCGGCGTACGGCGGAGCACGTCCAGGCACCCTGCCGCCACACCTGCGCGCGATCAGCGGGGTGGCTGCGGTGGGCTACGGCACGGGCGTCGCCCTCATCGTGCGAGGGGCGGGCTCGACGTGCGTCCGAGCCCGTTCCTTCACGACGCTCAGTGTGTTGATGTCGATCGGCACGATCGCCAACGGAGCGTCGCCGTCGCTGGTCGAGCGGGCCGTCTGGACGCCGGTGACGGCTGCCACGACGGTCTTCGCGTGGCGCTCACGTTCGCGTGCCTGACCGCCGTTCGTCGATGATGGACCCCGTGGAGGAGCAGCAGACACCCCAGTCGACCGAGGGCGAGGCGAGAGTCATCACGCTCTGCGGCTCGACGAAGTTCGAGGCCGAGTTCGCGGAGGTCAACCAGCGGCTGACGATGGACGGCTGCATCGTGATCAGGCTCGGGATGTTCAGCCTTCCCGACCTGCCTGGCTACGACTCGACGGCCGACCGATCGGACCTGAAGGGGCGGCTCGGTGCCCTGCACCTCCAGAAGATCCGTATGGCTGACGAGGTGTACATCGTGGATCCGGGTGGCTACGTGGGGGAATCGACCCGGAGGGAGATCGCCTACGCGACGTCGCTCGGCAAGCCGGTGCGGTACCTGAGCCGTGAGCGCGTGGATCGAGCGGGGAAGACCCCACGGGTGAGTCGGTAGCGACGTAGGCCGTCTCGCTCACCGGCGCCGCGAGGGACATCTCGTCGCGCCCGGCCCGGTTGACCGCGGCCATCAGGTCAGCAGCTTCCAGTGCCCCTCCGAGACAACCTCGACGACGTCGTCGACCACGGTGATGGCGGTCTGGTCGTCGATGACGTAGGCGGGGCCGGAGATGCCGGCGGCCCACTGCTCCGCCTCGGCCATGGAGTTGCCCGGTGCGCCGTCCTGGGCCAGGTGGGGGCAGATCGAGAAGTCGACGATGCCCAGCGTGGTGTCGTCGCCGTCCGGGGGTCGCCACTGGATGAAGTCCTCCCCGACCTCGGGCGTCATCACCATGCTTCCGGCGCTCAGCCCCACCCACACCGTGTCCCTCAGCGTCGGGAGCAGGTCCGCGAGCCCGGACTGCCGCATCCAGTGGCAGAGGTAGAGGACGTCGCCGCCGGCTACGAGCAGGACGTCCGTCTCCCGGACCAGCGGGACCCAGCGCTCGTCGTCGATGCTGGGCAGCGCGGTCAGCTCGAGCACGCCCATCGACTTCCAGCCCAGGTCGACCATGGGATTCTCGGCCTTCCCGCTGATGAACTGCCAGGCCCTTTCCCCTGGGCCGACCCAGGGGTGCCCGTACATCGCGGTGGGGATGCACAGGGCGCTGCAGTCGGCGATCGGCTTGCCCAGCAGATCGACCAGCGCCTCGCGGATGGTGGTGTTGGTGACGCCCCCGGACGTGAGAAGAAGCTTCAAGATTCCTCCTCGATTCGGTCTCGCTGCAATTGGCCGGCGTACTGACCCGACACGGCCTCGGCCCTCGTCACCGAGGTGATCGTGGCCGGGTCAACCGGCTCGAGAGGGTGACGCCTTCCGCCACGGAATGTACGTCGATCCGTGTGGCACCGCACTGACCGCAGCGTAAGCGCTCAGCCGTTCTAGGGTTCGGCTGGTGAGGATCGTGCTGCTGGGGGACAGTCATCTCGCCCGGGTCCAGCGACGACTGCCGGGCGTCGGCGAGAACGTCCTGAATGCGGCGCAGGGCGGAGCCACGGTGCTGCACCTCGAGGTACAGGCGGACGGTGCGGACCTCATGGGTTCGGACGTCGTGGTGGTGTGCGTGGGCACCAACGACGCTGCCCCCTGGAACGACGTGTCGGTCGCTGGCTTCCGACGGGGCCTGGGTCGATTCGTGCGGTCCCGTCCGGCTGGAGCGTGGGTCATCATGTCGCCCCCCGGCGTCGACGAGGCACGACTCGGACCTCGCGATCGGACCAACGCAGTCGTGAACGAGTACCGGGACGCGGCCGCCACTGTTGCCGCGTCACACTCCGCACGACTTCTCGACACCCGGTCGATGCTGGCGCAGCTCGGCACGGCCGCCTTCGCGAAGGACGGCCTCCACCTCAGCGGCGCGGCGTACAGGCTCCTGCTGCCCGCGCTGGCCGCGAGCACGCAGTCCGACTGAGCGGTCCGAGCGGGGGCTCGGCACCGGCAGCTCTACCTGGCCGCGACCACCCGCACTCCGTCCGGGAGGAGCGAGCTGTCATCGACCGCGTCGTCCAGCCAGACCCCGATCACGCCTGCCAGCTCCACGGGGTGGCTGAAGTTCACCGCATGTGCCGCATGGTCGATCAGGGCGACCGTCAGGTGCTCCGGAGCAAGCCGTGCGACTTCGCGGATGCGGTCGGGCGGTGGCAGGAGCGGATCGCGGACACCCAGCACGGCCAGGGTGGGGACCGGCGTGTGCAGCAGGCGCTCCAGGGACGGGAAGCGGGTGAGCTCGTGGAAGAGACGCAGGCCGTTCAGCGGCCCGAACTTCACGTAGTCAGGGAGAGCGACGGGAAACATCCTCATGCTCTCCCGGAAGCCGTCCCGCGCCAGCTGGCCGAGGGCGCGGCCCAGGGGCTGGTTGTGCGCGCCGCCAGCCGGTGAGACCAGGACAAGCCTGTGCACCCGCTCGGGCGCCTTGTGGACGATCTCCAGGCTGATGGCGCAACCCATCGAGTTCCCGACCAGGACAGCCTTGTCGATGTCGAGGCGGTCGAGGATCGCGATCGTGGCCTCGGCCAGCTCCGGGATGTCGAGGACGCGATCGCGGCGCTCACTGCGCCCGTAGCCGGGTAGGTCCGGGACCACGTTGACCCCACGCGTGGTGAGGATCCGGGCGGTCGGCATCAGGTACGACCCGGAGATCGCGAAGCCGTGCAGGTGGACTAGCGGGATACCGTCCTCGGCGGTGCTGCGCCGGCAGTAGACCGACGTCCCTCCCACCTGCAGCCGCTCGTCCACCCAGCCGTCGCCTGGTCCTGCGTGGGCTCGCATGGGCCGAGGTTAGTGCTCCGGGCTCGGTCGGTGCCGGAATCAGGGCAGGAAGCACCTGCGAAGTCGGGACATACCCCCACCTCGCTTCGGTAGCCTGCGAACGCACTGGGACAGCGAGGATGGTTGCGCATGGTGGTCGAGCCTGCCGATGACTGGCGCCGCGGTGATGTCGTCAACACGCCGCCGCCGACGTCGCCTCCGACGTTCGAGCTGGCACCGGACGACGTCTCCGTCACCCCGCTCTGGCCGGTCCGGGAGATACTCGACGGCGTCTTCTTCGTGATCGGCACGGTGCTCGTCCTGTGGCTCGGATGGATCGTGGTCTCGATCGGCCTCGACCGCTGGTTCGCGATCGGCTCGGTCTTCCTCTTCTGGGTGCTTCTGGCCTACGTGGGACTGCCCCGCCTGCAGGAAGTGCTCTCGAAGGTCTACGTGCCCGACTACTTCATCGGCCGATCCCTCACCGACATCGGCGTGCTCGGTGACCCGATCAACCTGGCCCTGGACGGCGACGAGTCGGACATCCACGCTGCCATGAGCCGAGCCGGTTGGACCCGTGCCGACGAGCTCACGATCCGCTCCTCCTGGAGGATCGTGGTCTCGTCGGTGCTACGCCGCCCCTACCCGCAGGCTCCCGTCTCCTCACTGTTCCTCTTCGGGCAGCGGCAGGCGTTCGCCTACCAGCAGGAGGTCGACGGCAACCCGTCACAACGCCACCACGTCCGTTTCTGGCCGGTCCCCGACGGCTGGAAGCTGCCCGGTGGCTTCCAGGTGCAGTGGCTGGCCGCTGCGACCTACGACAAGGCAGTCGGCATCTCGCTGTTCACCCTCCAGGTGACGCACCGGGTGGACGCCGACATCGACATCGAGCGCGACTACGTCATCGACACAGTCCGGTACGTCGTTCCGGAAGCCTCGTTGCGCGTCATCAAGGACTACTCCAGCGCCTTCACCACCCGCAACGGTGGAGGTGATGTCGTACGCACCGATGGGAGCCTGCCGATCCTCGACCTGACCGGCCTCGAGACGCCGGAGCCGGAGCGCGTGCAGCCAGCGACGGATGCGCTGTCGCGTGCGATGTCCCATCGGGTGCCGCCGCCGAGCCTCCTCGCCGCGGCCGTGATGAGCATGGCCAAGGCTGCGGTCACGCTGGCGACC
Organism: Nocardioides sp. Soil777; assembly: GCF_001428425.1. Classification (NCBI taxonomy): domain Bacteria; kingdom Bacillati; phylum Actinomycetota; class Actinomycetes; order Propionibacteriales; family Nocardioidaceae; genus Nocardioides; species Nocardioides sp. Soil777. Next base: position 323,076 of record NZ_LMSN01000019.1, on the reverse strand, counting down.
GTGGTTGTCGCTGTCGTCGGAGCGGACAGTCTCTCGGTCACCGCGTCGACCCGCGAGCTCGCGGTGATGGGCAGCAGCGCGCTGTGCCTCCTCGGCCTGTGGGTGTTCGTGCTCGCTCACCATGCCTGGGCTCGGATCGCACTCATGGGCGTGTGCACCGTGGAGGCGGTCACGCAGCTGGTCGACCTGAACGCCGCCGAGGACGTGCACTTCCTGGTCTTGATGAGCACCGCGATCACCGTCCTCATCCTCATCGCGGTGAGCTCCGACGGGGCCCGGCGCTGGGTGAGGCCCGGTCGGCGAGCCTGAGCCGAGCGCCGCAGGCACGGTGGGGCCGAGGCCAGTACGTCGCGGGGTGGGGTCTGTCTCGGCCGGGATCAGAACGCGTACGCGAACTCCGCGAGGTCGTCGGCGTGCGCGGTCTCGACGAGCTCGCGGCTGGTGACGTCGTAGGCACGCCAGTACGCCCGCTCGCGGTCGGTCACGTTCGTGGCGGGGACGGTGACCTCGAGGCCCAGCAGCTCACGCAGATCGGATTCGAGGTGCTCCATCCGCAGCACGACGTCGGCCTCCTCCACGTGGCCGCGGTTGATCCGACGTGGACCGGGCTCCGCGATGACCCGCGTCAGCCACTCGTTGAACTCCAGGGTCACCGCGTCCACGATGCGTCCGACCGCGCCCGGTGTCGCGTGCACCCACGAGTCGGGGTTGGGGAGCTCGTGCACCCACCGACGGCGGGTGCGTTCGTACTCAGCGACGTAGAAGTCGAACGGGTTGCGGGTGGTGGTCACGATGCGCAGCCCGTGCTCCGGTGGCAGGAACCCGGCTCGGACCAGCTCGCCGGCGGTGGCGTGCTTGACGTCGATGCCGGCGGCACGGACCGCGCCGCCGGAAGGAACCTCGGTGACACTGGGGCGGACGAGGAGCGCCTCGCGCAGTGCCGTGCTGGCCGTGCCGGGAGCAGCTGTCACCAGGAGACCCGCTGCGTTGTCGAGCAGCGCCATCAGCCGTGGGTGGTGGGTCGGATGGCGGGCGGCTGAGGCAGTGGTGTCACGAGCCGATGGGTGAGGGTGGGAGGCACGGGGACATTCAACCCGCTGTCGCTTCGAGGGCGTCGGCCGGAACCTGCTGGTCGGCTCTGCGGCAGACTGCATCCGTGCTGACGGCTGACGACCTCGACGTGACCGACGCGCTGACCTGGGCATCAGCGACCACCGGCCCCCTCGCGCGTGTGAGCGAGCTTTCGGGTGGGTGGACGTCGACCATGCTGGCCTTGGCGACCGGAGCTGGTGATGAGCTCGTACTCAGGTTGATGACGCGCGAACCATGGCGCAGTCACGGCGCCGGATTGACGACGAGGGAGTCCGAGATCCAGCAGATGCTGGCTCGCACACCGATTCCCGCGCCTCGTTCTCGGGCTCTCGACGCCCATGGTCGGGAGTGCGGCTTTCCCGGCCATCTGATGAGCCTGCTTCCCGGTCAGGTAGATCTCGACCGCGTCGACGAGGACTCCCTGGACCGCTTGGCTTACCTGCTCGCCACCATCCATGACGTCTCGCCGACGATCGAGGTTCGTACCTACCAGTCGTGGGCATGGGAAGCGAAGTACACGGTCCCGCCCTGGGCGACGGACACAGACCTGTGGGAGGAGGCGTTCGCGCTGCTTCGCACCGATGCACCGGGCTACGAGCCCTGCTTCATCCACCGCGACTTCCAGCCCCGAAACGTGCTCTGGTCTGACGACCGGATCAGCGGCGTGGTCGACTGGGTCGAGACATCGATGGGGCCGGCGTGGCTGGACGTCGCGCACTGCTGCACCAACATCGCCATCGACCACGGCAGCGACACCGCGGACCGGTTGGCCGCGGCCTACGTCGCCCGCACGGGTCGGGAACCCCAGCCCTACTTCGATGTCATGGACATCGTCGGGTTCCTGCCTCCCCCCGGACGAGAAGGATTCATCAAGGCGGAGGACGAGCGTCGAAGGCTCGAGCAACGGCTCTCATCGGTCATGCAGCGTGTGGCCATGCACCGATGATCGCGCTGACGCTGGTATCGCTGCGCCTGACCCCTAGGTGGAGGAGGAGACGTCCTCGGAGGTGTCGTCCTGGCGAGGGAACGGAGGTCTGAAGACGTTGGGGTAGCGCTGCAGGTAGTCCTGTTCCTCAGGTCCCTTCTCCCAGAACACTCCCTCGGGGCTGATCCTGGTCACGGTCTTGCCGAGCCAGTGCCCGGACGCGTCGACGTCGCGGATCGTCCCCTCGGCCACACTGCGCTGCTCCTCGCTGGTATAGAAGATCTCGGAGCGGTAGATGGAGCCGACCACGTCTTCGGCGAGGTCGGCTCGGTGAACCTGGAAGTAGACCTCCAGGAGTCCCCGGTAGGAGAGCTGCTCGGGGTCGAAGACCACTTTCACGACTTCCGCATGGCCGTGGGGGACTTCCTCGGTCGGATTGTCGCCCTCGCCGCCCATCCATCCGATTCGAGTGGAGAGCACGCCTGCGGGTTGGGAGAGGAGCGGCTGCATGATCCAGGCGCAGCCTCCAGCCAAGATGGCGGTCTCAGTGCTTTCGGCCATGGTCGACTCTCTTGAGCGACGGGACATTCGAGGCTACTTCTGGGGCCACGTGAAATGCCACCACGATGAGCAGGTTGGAGCTGGGGCTGCTCAGATCTCGCTCTTCGCCCAGGACGGCGTGAGCGTCGTTGGCGAGCCCAAGACTCAGTAGAGGGGTTTGCCTGTCCGGTTGCGCCAACGGCCTTTCCGGACTGGTACCCAGTGTCCATGGCGCGTACATGCCGTGCGCGACCTCACATAGCGCTCCGGTCCGGGCAACGGCACTCATCTCGGCAGTCGGTGCACATCCCCGCGAGGATGGTGCAGTCGACCACGGCGCTCAACCGTCTCTGCCCTGGCCCATCTGCTCCCCGATGAACCTGGCGTTGGGATCGATGGACTGCTAGGGAGCCGCGCGTCAGGCGCAGGGCCGCGCGCGAGCAACGTGGGCTGACGTGGTCCCCGTCTGCGCCGCTGCAGCCGCCGTCGGAGCGCGGTCATCGCTCTGTCGAGCATTCCTTGGTTCCTACATCTCGACTGGCACCCTGCAACCCCAGAGGTGTCACCCCACCGATCGTGACATTCAGGGGGCGCGCTGTCCTCGGTACGCGCGACTGAGGACGGATCGGGGAACATCGCTCGGACGCGGCGTCGCAGGAGGGCTTCAGTCGTGCGCCACAGCTGGTCCATGACTATCCGCTCATCGGCATGACGCGCACATCAGCGGCTACTAGGGGCCTTCACGCCGGGATGCCGACCAGTGGCATGACCGTGCCCCATCGGCGGCAGTCCCGGTCGCCCTAGTGGCGTGCCGTGACAAGAAGTCGGTCCGGCGAGCGTCGCCCCACCCCGTCGCGCATCTCGATGCAGCCGTAGCCCGCGCTGGACAACCGCCGCTGCAGCTCATCACGCGTCCACGGACGCATCTCAAAGAGGAACTCGCTCACCTCCGGTGTCTCATCGTGGTCGCTAGCGAGTTCATAGCGTTCCTCCACCACGATCCGTCCGTCTTTCCATGTCGGTCGACTGACGAACCGCAACGTCGAGCCGTCCTGCAGATCGACTTCCGCAGTGCGCCAGATTCCGTCCGCTCGTTGGTGAGACATCGCGGCCTCCCGAACATCAAGCACCAGGACGCCGCCCGCGCGGGTGAGCCGCGCGAAGGCGTTGAGCGCATCCGCCCTCTCGTCATCCGTCAACAGATCGTTGAGAACGCCCCGCGCAATCACGGCATCAAACGCTCCAGTGATGGCGGGTTCACAGAGGTCCGTCACGACAGCAGGTGCGTCGGGGCAGCGCTTACGGGCGATCGAGATCAGCGCCTCCGAGGCGTCTAGCAAGGTGACGTGGTGGCCGCGTGCGATCAGTGCAGCAGCGTGGCGCCCTGTGCCACAACCAGCATCAAGCACCTGCGCGGCGCTGAATCCAGCGGCCCGCAGGGATTCATCTACAGCCTCCACCCACGGCTCGACCGGGTCCGAGATCAACGCGTCGTAGGCGTCGGCATGGCGGTCATAGAACGGCCGCTCGGCGGCCACGTCAGCGGAAGGAGATGGCACCTCGACAGGGTGCCACAGGAGGCGCCGACCGTTAGTTGCCAGACGCCCTCATCTCGGCTGCTTGTTTCATTGCTCTCCGGACCGGACAACGCGGTTGCCGCTCAGGACGGCCCCGGTCAGGCGAGCACGGACTCCACGGTGGAGCCTCGCTGGCGGTGCTTGTGCACCCGCAGCTGGGTGGGGATCCGGTCGCGCATCTCGGCGACGTGGCTGACGACGCCGACGACCCGACCGCCATCGCGAAGGCCGTCGAGGGTGTCCATGACGTCGTCAAGCGTCTCCGCGTCGAGCGAGCCGAAGCCCTCGTCGACGAAGAGGGTGTCGAGGTCCGCGCCACCGGCCTCCTGGGTGATGACGTCGGCCAACCCGAGAGCCAGCGCCAGCGACACCACGAAGGTCTCGCCGCCCGACAGGGTGGCCGGGTCCCGGCTCTCGCCGGACCAGTCGTCGCGGACGAGCAGGCTGAGGCCGCCCCTCGTCTCGCCGGCCCCGCGGCGACCGGTGTGCTCGAGGGAGTAGCGCTGGTCGCTCATCCGGGCCAGCCGCTCGTTGGCAGCCGCGACCACCTGGCTGAGGCGGTGGGCGAGGACGTAGGCCGAGAGACGCATCTGGAGGGTGTTGTCGGCGGCCTTGCCCTCGACGAAGGCGGAGAGGTGGGTCGCGAGGTCGAGGTCATCGCGGACCGGTGCCCAGGCATCCAGCGCCGCCTGCAGGTCGTCGCCCAGGGCGCCGAGGCGGGTGACCCGACGGGTCGCGACCTCGAGCTGCGCGTGGGCGGCGCGAGCGTCGGACCCGGCCACCTCGACTCGGCGGCGGGCTGCGACCAGGTCCGGCACCGGCCGGCGGGCCGCGGCGGCGTGCGCGGGATCGTCCAGCACCTCGCGGGCCTTGGCCACCCGGCTCTCCGCGGCGTCGAGGCGGTGGACGAGGCCCTCGACCTCGGGGTCGCCGAGCAGGGCATCGCGATAGTCGTCGACGTCGGTGAAGCCTGCGCGACCGGCGGCATCGGCCAGGGCGCGCTCGGCGGCGAGGCGGTCGCGCTCGGCGAAGCGGAGCTCCTCATGGGCCGCGCAGGCCTCGCCCAGCCGGTCGTGCCGGCGGATCAGGAGCTCGAGCAGTGCTGACAGCGTCGGTTGGCCGGTGCCGTCCAGGACCGCGTGGACGCGGGTGGTGAGGCGGTCGCGCTCGGCCCGGTGGAGCTCGAGCCGGGAGGTGAGCCCGGCCAGCCGCTGCTCGTGGGTGTCGATCTCGGCCCGCACGGCGCGCGTCTCGGTCTCGGCGCCGGTCACGCTCGCCCTGAGGACGTCGGCCCGGGCAGCCGCGGCGGCCACCTCGTTGTGCAGGTCGATGGCCTCGGCAAGCTCCTCGTCGAGGGAGCCGGGCTGCTCGGACCCGGTGAGGGCGACAAGGGCTGCGTGTTGCGACTCGAGGTGCCGCACCCGGTCGTCGAGCGCGACCACGACGGTCTCGGCGTCGTCGACCCCCTTCCGTGCCGCACGCTCACCCGCCGCGTCGGGGGAGCCGTGGGCCGACACGGCGAGGGCGGGATGCTCGCAGGACCCGCAGACCGGACAGCTCGCCCCCACCGCGATCTGCGACGCCAGCTCGGCCGCCATCCCGTCGAGGCGGGCCTCGCGGATCTCCAGCCACCGCTCCTTGAGGGCGGTCACCTCGGTGCGCGCCGCGTCCCGGTCGGCCACGGCGCGACGGAGCACGGGCGCGAGCGCAGCCCGGTCCCGGGCGGCATCACGCCGGGCCCGGACCTGCTCGACCCGGGCGGCAGCGCCGGGCAGCAGGACCACAGCCTCCTCTGCGGTGCGCAGGTCGGCTCGCAGCTGAGCCAGCTGCTGGGGGAGTGCGTCCGCCCGCGAGACGGCGGCGGCCAGGTCGACCTCGACCTGACCGACGAGGGAGCCCACCTCGTCGCACAGCCGCCGGACCTCGTGGAGCCGCTCGGCGTCGGGTCGCAGGGCCTCCGCCCGCTGGAGTGCGGCCGCCGAGTCGGCGAGCGCCCGGATCGGGTCGTCGCCGGCCTCGGGTCCCACCGTCGGGGGACCGGCCAGGGCGGTCCAGGCCGCCAGTGTCCGCGCCGCCTCCCGCCGGGCCGCGTCACGCAGCGCCTCGGCCTCCACGAGGGTGTCGTCCAGGCCGATCAGCCCGGCCGCGCGCTGCGCCCGCTCGACGCGGGTCCGCGCTGCCTCGTGCGCCTCGGCGTCGTGGCCGGCCACGACGGCAGCGGCCTCGGCATGCGCGGCCTGGAGGTCACGGACCTGCTCGGCGTCGGAGAGTCGGCGCGAGGCACGGTCGGAGGTGTCGTCGGCCACGGCCACGCCGAGGGCCGCGGAGTAGGCACTGGCGCGAGCCCCGGCCTGCACGCCGTCGAGCCACGTGTGCAGGCCCGCAGGCGGGGCTTCGTCGTCGGGGACCGGCCGGCCGGCCGTCTCGCTGATGCGGCTCACCAGCGCGGCCACCGTCGTCGCGTGCTGCTCGGACGTGCGGCGGACCGAGACACGGTGCTCACGCAGCCAGCGCTCGACCTGGTCGAAGCGACCGGTCCGGAACACCTGCTGGAGCAGGGCGTGGCGCTCCTCGGACCTGGCACGCAGGAACGCCTGGAACCGCCCCTGCGGAAGCATGGCGACCTGGCAGAACTGGGGGAGGTTCATCCCGACGAGGCGCGTCATCAGGTGACCGGCCTCGTCGAGCCGGGTGGACCGGGTGACCCACTGCCCGTCCACGCGCTCGGCGAGGTGCACCGACGCCTGCTCGGTGGTGATGCCGGTCCCGCGCTTCTTGGGGCGCTGCCACGCGGGCGAGCGCTCGATGCGCCAGCGACGGCCGGACAGCGTCACCTCGAGACCGACGGCCGGGGCCACACCCGGGGCGGCCTGGTCGCACCGGAGCCGCTTGGCCGCTGCACGGTCGCCGGGGACGTCGCCGTAGAGCGCGAAGCAGACGGCGTCGAGGATGCTGGACTTGCCCGCGCCGGTGGCGCCGCTCAGCAGGAACAGCCCGGAGGCCGAGAGCGCGTCGAAGTCGATCGCGACGGTGTCGGCGAACGGGCCGAAGGCGGTGACCTCGAGCGAGTGCAGGCGCATCAGCCCTCACCCACCAGCACGTCGACGTCGGTGTCCTCGCAGCAGGCGTCGACGGCCTCGCGCAACAGCGCCGACTCGGCGGGCGTCGCCGGGGCGCCGCGGAGCTCGGCGACGAAGTCGAGGGCGACGTCGTGGTCGCTGCGGCCAGCAGCGCGGGCGGCCGGGGTCGTGGACGTCGTGCCAGAGGGCGGGGCGAAGCCGAGCACCAGCGTGTGGGGGAAGCGCGCGCGGAGCCGATCCATCGCGTGCCGGGGGCGGGCCCGGTCGGTGAGGGTCGCCTGCACCCAGGCGTCCTGGTGGACCTCGAGCCGGGGGTCGGCGAGCAGGGCCTCGAGCTCGCCGGAGATGCGCGCCAGCCGGCGGGGGACCGGAGCCTCGACGAACTCGGCGTGGGCCAGGCCGGCGGCGTCGAGGTCGATGATCCAGGACCCCTTGCGGTGGTCGGCCTCGGAGAACGAGTAGGCCAGCGGGGAGCCGCTGTAGCGGATGGCCTCGGTGAGGGTGTGCCGGCCGTGCAGGTGGCCGAGGGCGACGTAGTCGATCCCGGCGAACGACGACGTGGCCACGCGCGAGACGCCACCGACGCTGATGTCGCGCTCGGAGTCGGAGGGCTCGGCGCCGGCGACGAACGCGTGCGCCATCACGACCGACCGGGTGCTCTGGCTCCGGGCGGTCAGGTCGGCCCGGACCCGCAGCATGGCCGCGTCGAGCGCCGCCTGGTGGGACCTGGCGGGCAGCCGCCACGGCTCGGCGAGGGCGCGGGGGTCGAGGTAGGGCAGGCCGTGGATCGCGACCGGACCGTGCTCGTCCCCGAGCAGGACGGGCGTGCCGACCGTCGCCGCCGACGTGCGGATGAAGACCCCGGAGGCGTCGATGAGGCGGGAACCGAAGCCGAGGCGCTGGGCGGAGTCGTGGTTGCCGCTGGTGACCACCACCCGAGCCGGTGACGCCGCCAGCCGGGCGAACGCCTCGTCGGCGAGGTGCACGGCGTCGACGTGGGGCAGGGCCCGGTCGTAGACGTCCCCGGACACGACGACCACGTCGACCCGCTCGCGCTCCACGACGTCGAGAAGGTGGTCCACGAACACACCCTGGTGACCCAGCAGGTCCTCCCGGTGGAAGGACCTCCCGAGGTGCCAGTCGGAGGTGTGCAGGATGCGCATGGGACGAACCTAATTTCGACCACCGACAGTGGCCGGGACCCCACGCCGCCCGGACCCGGGTCAGGCGTACTGCACGCACCTGCCCGGGGACGTGAAGCCGTACAGCGTGAGCCCGGCCTGCCGGGCGAGGTCGACCGAGAGGCTGGTCGGAGCACCCACGGCGACGAGGCTGCCGATGCCGGCGGTGACGGCCTTCTGGACGAGCTCGAAGCCGGCGCGGCCGCTGACCACGAGGCAGGCGGCGCCGGTGTCACGCCCCGCCAGGACACGGGTGCCGATCACCTTGTCGACGGCGTTGTGGCGGCCCACGTCCTCGCGGACGACCTCGATGACCCCGTCGGCGGACGCCAGCGCGGCCGCGTGCACGCCGCCGGTGCGCCCGAAGAGCTGCTGGTCCTCGCGCAGCCGGTCCGGGAGCTCCCGGGCGACGGCGGGGGAGGGGACCTCGCCGGTCCACCTCGCACCGTGCACGACGTCGAGCACCTCGGCGACGCTGTCCTTGCCGCAGACCCCGCACGCCGACGACCCGGCACTGCGGGCCTCGTGGCGGTGCGCCGCGGCGATGTCGGTGCCGGCTGCCACGGTGATGGTCACGACGTTGAACTCCTGCTCTGGAGCGAGATCGGCGTCGGTGCAGTAGGCCACCTGACGGATCGACCCGGGAGCACACAGTGACTCACCCATCGCGAAGCCCGCCGCGAGCTCGAAGTCGTGCCCGGGGGTCCGCATGGTGACCCAGATGCGCCGGGCCGGCAGCGTCCCGACGGCCAGCCGGATCTCCAGCGGCTCCTCGGTGGCCAGGCGGTCCTCGTGGTGCCGGGTGCCGTCGGCCAGGTGCTCGGTCACGCGGGTACGCACGGAGGGTCCGGGCCTGCGCGCGCGGGCGCTGGTGGTCACGCGGGCACCGCCCGCACGGCGAGGCGACGCTCGAGCTCGTCGGCCATCACGCGCAGCTGGCGGCGCAACGACAGGTCGAGCGACTCGTCGCCGGCGAGTCGGCCAGCCAGGCGGACGGTGTGCGGGTCCTGGGAGGTGAGCGGGAAGAACCAGCAGGCGGCGTCCGCGAGGACCCAGCCGGAGCGGTGCGTCGGCGTCGAGGGCAGGTCGGCGAAGAAGCGCTCGACGTACGGCGTCGTGAGGTGCTCCTGGCCGGGCACCCACATCCCCTGGCCCGTGGCCTGGAGCTCGTAGTTGGGCACGTCCTCCGCGCCGGTGAAGCGGCCCCAGGCCCACGCCTTGGCCTGGTCGTCCGGGAGCGAGGCGACGGCGCGGGCGTGGTCGACGCGCGACGTGGCGGTGGGCTCCTCGGCCAGCGACCGGTCGAGGGCCGCGCGGTCCGTGCCGCCCAGTGCGGCGAGCCGCACGAGCAGCCGCCAGCGCAGGCTGAGGTCGGCCTGGACGCCCTCGGGGACGTCACCGGCGAGCCAGCGCGAGACCTCCTCGGCCGTGTCGCACGAGGCGATCGCGCCCTGGAAGGCCGCGAGCTGGACGGTGCTGCCCGGGTCGGCGGTCGTGGCCCGCGCCAGGCAGGCCTGGTGCAGCGCTTCGAGGGCGGCACGGGGGTCCCCGGCCAGCGGAGCCACCTTGGCGACGAGCCACTCCATCAGCAGCATCTTGCTGGGCGAGCTGGCCCAGCCGTTGAAGGACAGCGGCTCGTCACTGGTCTCGTCGGGGATGGCGACGACGGCGACGGCGAGCACGTCCTCGGGGGTGGCGCCGCCGATCTCGAAGGCGCTGCGCAGGTTGTTCCAGACGGCAGCTCGCTCCATCGGGTCGCGGCTGGAGCGCATGACCGACGGCAGCAGCGAGATCGTGGTGGCGTCCGGGCGCGCCAGCAGCCACGAGTCCTCGTCGACGTCGATCACGACCGCGTCGTCCGCGTCGACCTCCAGCGGAGTGGTCGCGGCATCGAGGGTGATCGGCACGCGGCGACCGGCGCCGACGGCCGGCGTGACGGACAGGGTGAACCGATGGGTGCGCTCGACGGGCTCGACGGCCGGGGGAGTGCGTCGCAGGACACCCGCCGCACGGTCGTGGGTGACGGTGTCGACTCCGCGCGTGCGCAGCCAGCCGTCGGTGACGTCGGACATGTCGCCCGCGCCGGCCTTCTCCCAGCTCGCGAAGAGGTCGTGCATCGTCGCGTTGCCGAAGCGGTGCGTCTCGAAGTGGTCGACGACCCCGGCGAAGAAGACCTCGTCGCCGAGGCGTCCGTTGAGCTGCTTGAGCAGCGTCGAGCCCTTGACGTAGGAGATGCCGTCGAAGTCCTGGAGGGCGGCGGTGGCGTCCACCGCGCCGTTGCCGGCGACCGGGTGGGTCGCCGGGCCGGCGTCGGCCAGCAGTCCCCACTGACGCCGCATGTAGGAGCTGTGGACCCACGCGTCGTCGTACTGCGTCACGTCGGCGGTGACCCGGGTGCCGATGTACTCCGCGAACGACTCGTTGAGCCAGAGGTCGTCCCACCAGGTCGGCGTCGTGAGGTTGCCGAACCACTGGTGCGCCATCTCGTGGGCCACCGTGGTGGCGCGGACGATGCGGGCACCCCGCGTCACCTTGCTGGTGAAGATCAGCGGGTCGCGGAACGTCACGCACCCGGGGTTCTCCATCGCCCCGGCGTTGAACTCCGGGACGAATGCCTGGTGGTAGCTGCCGAAGGGGTAGCGGATCCCGAACAACCGGTGCATCTCGTCGAAGCCCTGACGGGTGAGCGTGAACAGCTCGTCCGCGTCGGCCTCGAGCTCGCGGGCGAGGCTGGCACGCGCCGACAACCCCAGGGGGATGCCGTCGTGCTCGTCGGCGATGAGGTGGTAGGGCCCGGCGACGACGGTGACGAAGTACGTCGACAGCGGCGGCGTCTCCGCGAAGACCCAGGACCCCGGCTCCACCTGCTCGCCCGGTGCGTTAGCGACGACGACCCAGTCCTGGGGGGCGCGGACCGCCAACCGGTAGGGCGCCTTGAGGTCGGGCTGGTCGAAGCAGGCGAACACGCTGGGGGCGGCGTCCATGAAGGACATGCCGTAGACGTAGTGGCGCCCGTCGGCGGGGTCGACGCTGCGGTGCAGCCCCTCGCCGTCGTTGCGGAACCGCATCACTGCGTCGACCACCAGCTCGTTGTCGCCGGCCACGGTCTCGAGCGGGACCCGGCCCCCGCGCAGCAGGTCGGGGTCGACGCGCGCGCCGTTGAGGGTGATCGACCGGACGCTCACGGGCTTGAGGTCCACGAACGTCGGTCCGCCGCGGCTGCGGAAGCGGATCGTCGTGTGCGACGCGAAGGTCGCCTCGTCCGCCTCCAGGTCCAGCGACACGTCGTACGACGTGAGGTCGAGCAGCTCCCGTCGGTCGATGGCTTCGGTGCGCTGCAGGCTGACGTAGGGGGATCCACTCACCTGTCCACCCTAGCCACGAGGTGCTCTCCCGGGTGGGGGAGATCACCCCTTCGACGGTACGGGAGGCCGTGTCTGCGGACGTAGGATGTAAGAGGCGCCCCAGCGGCGTTGTTCATTACATCGAGATCCATTCAGCCGGGCCCGGGACGGGCCGGAAGGACCGCACCACCATGACCACGCAGCTCCACCTCGCCAACGGAATCGTCGACGGGCGCATCCACTCGGTGGAGGACCCGGCGCAGCTCCGCAACATCCAGCTGGCTCGCCGTGACCAGCGCCGCGCGCGCCGCGCCGCGCGCCGTACGGCCCGCTGACCGTTCCCTACGCTGGGGGCATGGACGACGCACCCGACAGCCACGCCAGCACCCCGCCCGCCGGTCCCGGCACCGCGCCCGACAGCCTGCGCAGCATCGGTCTGACCAAGATCGGCGAAGGCCGCTTCAAGGCGACCAACGCCCGCGGCGGCGAGACCTTCATGGGGACCGGGGGCGAGGACCCCGACTTCACCCCGGTCGAGCTCCTGCTGGCGGCGATCGCCGGGTGCAGCGCCATCGACGTCGACCTGATCACGCGCAAGCGGGCCGGGAGCACCACCTTCGAGCTGACCTCGGAGGGGCACAAGGTCCGCGACGAGCAGGGCAACCACGTGACCGGCCTGCGCCTGAGCTTCGACGTGCAGTTCCCCGAGGGGCCCGAGGGTGACGCCGCCCGGGAGGCGCTCCCGCGGGCGATCGCCCAGTCCCGCGACCGGTTGTGCTCGGTGAGCCGCACCGTCCAGCTGGGTGCCGACGTCACCTACGAGCAGCGCTGAGCCCTCGACCCGGCACTACGCTGCCGGGTGTGGCCGTGGACGTGACCGTCGAGACCGTGATCGCCCGGCCCGTGGACGAGGTGGCGGCGTACGCCGCGGATCCTGGCCACGCCCCGGAGTGGTACGCCAACATCCGCTCCGTGGAGTGGCAGACCCCGCCGCCGGTGGCCGTCGGATCGCGGATGGACTTCGTCGCGCACTTCCTCGGACGTCGCCTCACCTACACCTACGAGGTCGTCGAGCTGGTCCCGGGGGAGCGGTTGGTGATGGCCACCGCACAGGGTCCCTTCCCCATGCGGACGACGTACACGTGGGAGCCGGTGGCCGGGGGGACCCGGATGACGCTCACCAACACCGGTGACCCGTCCGGATTCGCCCGGGTGGCCGCGCCGGTGATGGAGCGGGCCATGCGCCGCGCGACCACCCAGGACCTCGCCCGGATCCGCGCCGTCCTCGAGGGACGGAGCTGACCCGCCGCGCAGCTCACTCCTCGACGAGCCGCCCCAGCCGCTGGTGGACCTCGACCAGCGCCGGTCGACGACGGGGGACGGGGTCCAGCATCTCGCGCACGAGGGCGGCCAGGTCTCGGCGGAGCCGTGGTCGCAGCGTCCGGGGGTCCCGCGGCGCGACGGTGAGCTGGAGGGGCTGACCGGCCTCCCAGGTGACCCGCTCCTCGTCGTCGTGCGGGGCGAAGGGCGCCGTGCCGGTCGCGGCCTCGTACAGCGTGGCTCCCAGCCCCCAGACGTCGGTGGCCGCCGAGGCGACGGTGCCGCGAGCCTGCTCCGGCGACAGGTACTCACGGGACCCGAGACCGCGGCGCACCGGACCCGGGGGGCGGGCGATGCTCAGGTCGATCAGGGTCGCGATGCCGGCGCGGGCCACGACGTTCGCAGGACGTACGTCGAGGTGGAGGAAGCCTGCGCCGTGCACGTGGTGGAGGGCGGACGCGAGGTGCTGGCCCAGGTGGGCGAGATCGGTGGCCGCGAAGCGCCGGGCGCGGGAGTCGATGAGCTCCTCCAGGGTCGGACCCAGGATCATCTCGAGGACCACGACCGGGGCGCCCGATGAGTCCGTGACCGTGTCGAGCGCCCGGGCCAGGTGGGGGTGTGCGAGCCGTTCCAGCAGCTGTCCCTCGAGGAGCAGGCGGTCCCTGACACGCTGCTCGGGCCGGTCCGGCCGGACGGACTTGGCGATGCAGTGGCACAGGCGCTCCTCGGAGAACACCTCGTAGACGTCGAGGGCGACCCCGCGGGAGACGAGCTCGACGACCCGGTATCCCGGGGCGAGCTCCTCCCCGGCCCCGAGGATCGGCGGCTCGACGAGCGCGGGGGCGCTCATGCGGGGACTCCCTCGCGGTGTGCTGCCCCGTCCGGGTGGCTCAGGGCCCAGAGGCGGGCGTAGTGGCCCCGGGCGTCCAGGAGCTCGTCGTGCGTCCCCGTCTCGACGACCCGTCCGGAGTCCAGCACGACGATGCGGGTGGCGTGCCGGGTGACCGACAGGTCGTGGGAGATCATCAGGGTCGCCCGTCCCCGGACCAGCCGGCGCAGCGGGGCGGTGACCCGGTCGGCGCTGCCGGCATCGAGGCCCGCGGTCGGCTCGTCCAGCAGCAGCACCGGGGCGTCGCGCAGCAGGGCGCGGGCGATGGCTATGCGCTGGGCCTGCCCACCGGAGAGCCGCCGCCCGCGGTCGCCCACCTGGGTCAGGTAGCCGTCCGGCAGGTCGGCCACGAAGGTGTGTGCGTCGGCGAGGCGGGCGGCCCGCTCGATCGCGGCGTCGTCGGCGCCAGGCAGGCCGAACGCGATGTTGTCGTGCACCGTTCCGTCGTGCAGCAGCGTCTCCTGGAGCACGACCGCGGTCTGGGCGCGCAGGCTGGCCCGGGTCACGTCCCGCAGGTCGTGCCCGTCGAGGGTGACCCGGCCGACGGTGGGATCGACGCTCCGGGTGAGCAGACGCGCCAGTGTGGACTTCCCTGCGCCGCTCTCTCCGACGACAGCGACCAGCTCGCCGGGACGCACCCGGAGCGTGACGTCGGCCAGGGCGGGCCGCCCGGCGCCCGGGTAGGTGTAGCCGACCCGGTCGAGCGCGACGTCACCGGTGACCCGGGTCAGGGTGACCGCCCCGGGCCGGTCCGGGGGGAGCGGGGCCTGGCGGAGCAGCTCGATCACGCGCTCGGCGCCGGCCGCTGCCGAGTAGGCCGCCGTGAGGGAGCTGCCGAGGCCGCGGACGGGACCGTACAGCCGGCTCAGGAAGGTGAGGAAGGCAAGCAGCTCGCCCACCGTCAGGCGACCCTGCGACAGCATCCAGGCACCCAGCCCGATGACCACCAGCGCGCCCATGAGCTCGATGAGGTCGACCACCGGGACGTACCAGGAGCGCAGCCGCGACGAGGACATCTCGGCGCGCAGCTTGGCATCGGCCTCGACGCCGTAGCGGTCCACCTCGGCGTCCATGCGGTCGTAGGCCTGGACCAGCGGCATGGTCCCGAGGGTGCGCTCGACCGCGGTGGTGATGGAGCCGGAGCGGCGCTGCCGCTCCCGGGACACGTCGCGCATCCGCGTGCTGAACCAGCGTGACGTGGTCCAGAACAGGGGAGCGACGGCGAGCGAGACCAGGGCGAGCGTCGGCTCGATCCAGAACAGCGCCGCCGTGAAGACGACGAGCTCGAGCACCTGGGTGAGCGCCCGGGTGGTGCCGGTGACGAGGAAGGCCTCGATGGCCGCCACGTCGCCGGACACCCGCGACAGGAGGTCGCCGACGGTGCTGCGCGAGAAGAAGTCGAGGGGGAGTCGGCCCAGGTGGCTCAGGAGCGCACGGCGCAGGTCGACCAGGAAGTGCTGGCTCAGCCACGTGCCCAGCATGCGCTCGGCACCGCCGAGCAGGCCCTGGGCGACGGTGAGCACCACGTACGCCGCGGCGACGGGCAGGAAGGCCGCGAAGTCCCGGGGGACCAGGACGTCGTCGACGACGACCTTGAAGAGCCAGATCTCGCACCACGCGAGAGCAGGGGCGATGGCGGCCAGGACGAGCGCGAGCACCATCCAGCGCTGGCGCGGCGCGGCGTACGGCCAGAACGTGCGGACGACCTCGCGCAGCGGCACCGCCGGGGCGTGCGCAGGCAGCAGTGGCATGGCTTCTCCTCGTGGAGAGGCGACGAGGGCGGGTCGGCGTCGTCGTGACGACGCTGACCCGCCCTCGTGCCGGGGGGACGGTGGGCTCAGTGGCCGGTGCGGGTCCGGGTGCTGGTGCCCCCGCTGGTCCCTCCGGTGCGGGTGTGCGTGCCGGTGCCGGTGCCGTGACGACCGCGACCGCGGCGGCGACGGGTGCTGAGGCTGTAGGCGCTGAAGGCCATGACGGGTTCCTCTCCTCGGGGGGGACGGACCCGATCGGGTCCGCTGGTGGTAGCAACCACGCTAAGGAGGAGGCGGTGCAGGCTGCGAGTGTCCGATGGTCCTAGTACTCAGGTACCGGCACGGCCCGGCGCGTCAGCCGACCGTGACCCCCGAGATGGTGATCTCGTCCGCGGGGGAGCCGTCGGGTCCGCCCTCGGCGGTGCCCTTCGCGGCGACCTCCTCGAGGAGGGCGACGCCGGCCTCGTCGAAGGTGCCGAACTCGGTGTAGACCGGGTCGAGGACGCCGGAGTCGGCGTAGACCAGGAAGAACTGCGAGCCGCCGGAGTCGGGCTCGCTGGTCTTGGCCATCGCGAGGACTCCGGGGCCGTACTTCTCGGTCCCGTCGACCTCGTCGGGGATCGTGTAGCCGGGGCCGCCCATGCCGGTCGCGGTCGGGTCGCCGCACTGGAGGACGTAGATGCCCTCGGTGGTGAGGCGGTGGCACTGGGTGTCGTCGAAGTAGCCCTGCTCGGCGAGGGAGAGGAAGTTGGCGACGGTGCAGGGGGTCCGGCCGGCGTCGAGCTCGATCGCGATGTCCCCGACGTTGGTCGCGATGGTGCCGCTCACGGTGCCCGTGGTGGTCGCCTCCGCCGGGGGAGGCTCGACCGCCTTGGCAGGCTCGGAGCCGTCCTCGGGGTAGTCGCACGCCGTCGACGCGGCCGCCTCGTCGCTCTCGCCCTCGGCGGGGGTCGAGGCACCCGTGGAGGGGTCCACCGCCTCGTCGTTGTCGGCCTCGTTGCCGCAGGCAGCGAGCAGGGAGAGCGCCATGAGGGCGGCGGTGGCGGGCAGCAGTCGCTTCAGCATGCGTCGGATCGTACGCAAGCACCGGTGGGACCGCGTCGTGCGCCTAGGATGGCGGCGTGCAGCGAGACGGGTTCTTCAAGGTCGACAACGCGTCGGTCCTCATCACCATCGGCGCCTTCGTGCTGCTGCTGGCATGTCTGCCGCTCGCGCTGCGCCTCGACGAGAGCATCGACCGCGACCGCCCGATGTACACCGACCTGTCCCGGATGGCGACGCTCCAGAACGCCAGCCTCGTCACCACCGGCGTCGTCGTGCCCGTGGAGCTGTCGGGAGGGGAGTCGGTCGCGATCGGCGAGCAGGAGTTCGTCGCGTCGGAGGGCGTGTCCATCGTGGTCGTCGGCGTCGACGACGACACGGGCTACTGCATCTCGGTCAGCAACGAGTACGACGCGTCCAAGGACGACTTCTGCGGCTGACCCGCCGGGGGAGCTGGTTGCGGCGTCCCAGCATGCAGCAGATGGGCGTGGGGTCTTCTACCATGGGGTCAGCCGTCCTTGCCCCCCGCCCCCCGTTGAAGGACCCCTGTGACCTGGCGTTCCGTCCTGCATTCCCGTCCCGTGCTTGTCCTCGGGGTCGTCGTGAGCCTCCTCGTGCCGGCCATGACGCTGCCGCGACTCCCGCACGTGACCATCTGGCCGGTGCTCGTCGGCCTGGTCCCGTGGGTGGTGGGGAAGTACGTCCTGTGCCCGTTGCGGTGGCGGGTGCTCACCGGCGCCGGACTCACCCGGCGGTGGCACATGCGCGCGTACGCCGAGTCGGAGCTGCTGGGCCTGGTCACCCCGGGCCACGTCGGTGCTGACGTGTGGCGTCTGCACCGGCTCACCCGCACGGGCCTGGGTCGTGGTGACGCCGTCATGAGCGTGGGGGCGGACCGGTTCGTCGGTGCGATCGGCCTGGCGGTGTTCGTGGCGTTCGCGGGGACGGCGCTCCCGACGCGGATGCTCCTCGTCTCGCTGGCGCTGGGCCTCGTCGCGGTCGTCGTCGCCCTCGTCGTACGCCGGGTCCGTCCCGAGTGGTTGCCCAGCGGGCCCCTCCCGCGTCCCCGCCAGCTGGGCCACGCCCTCGCTCTGTCCGCGGGCTACCAGGCCTCCATCGCGGGGCTGCTGCTCGGGACCGTGGCCGCGACCGGGCACACGGTGTCTCCTCTCGCCGTCATGGGCGCCTTCGGAGCCAGCCAGCTGGCCGGCGCCATCCCCGGGCCCAACGGTGCGAGCCCGCGCGACGCCGCGCTGGTCGTGGCGCTGGTCGCCGTCGGGGTCCCGTGGGTGGCGGCCACGGCCGCCGTCACGCTGAAGGCGGCGCTGGCCTGGGCGCCGGCGCTCGTGCTGGGCGGGGCCAGCCTGCTCGTGACGCGTCGGGCACTGCGCGCCGCACCCCAGCCCGCCTGACGAGGTCGTGACCCCGCGGGGGCCGCTTCGGGACTTTCGGCCCCGGCGCTCGGCGCTCGGAGGGGTGACCATGGACAGGACAGTCGAGCGTCCACGGCGGGAGCGTGCACCCACATGCTGGAGATCCAGGGTCGGGTGACGAGGCTCGACCCGAGGCTGGGCAGGGTCGGCTTCGTCCTGTGGCAGGCCGGCCTGGTGGCTCTGGGCGTCTTCGTCTACTTCCGCGTCCGCGGGCTCACGGAGGGCTCGGTGGACCTGGCGAACGAGCACGCCCGCGACATCGTGCGGTTCGAGCGGTCCCTGGGCATCAACGTCGAGGCCGGACTGCAGGACCTGGTGGCGCCGTCCGGGTCGCTGCAGACCTTCGCCAACTGGATCTACGTCTGG
The DNA here is from genome assembly GCF_001428425.1 of Nocardioides sp. Soil777. Taxonomy (NCBI): domain Bacteria; kingdom Bacillati; phylum Actinomycetota; class Actinomycetes; order Propionibacteriales; family Nocardioidaceae; genus Nocardioides; species Nocardioides sp. Soil777. The sequence goes on along the minus strand of NZ_LMSN01000019.1, from coordinate 304,537 downwards.
GGGCACTGGCCCGTCATCATCGCCACGATGCTGTGGCTCGCCTGGCGCCACCGCGTCGAGTTCCTGCGGCTCCGGGACGGGATGATGGTGTCGGGTGCCCTCGGACTGGTGGTCTTCATGAGCTACCCCGTCACCCCGCCGAGACTCGCCGGGCTCGGGCTGGCCGACACGGTCACCGAGCAGTCCGAGGCCTACCGCGTCCTGCAGCCGCCGGCCTTCGTCAACCAGTACGCCGCGATGCCCAGCCTGCACTCGGGATGGGACCTGCTGGTGGGCATGGCGATCATCTCCGCGGCCTCGACGCTCGCGTTGAAGGTGGTTGGGTTCGCGATGCCCGTGCTGATGGCGTTCGCCGTGGTCGCCACGGCCAACCACTACATCGTCGACGTGGTCGCGGGCGTGGCGCTCGCGCTGGTGGGGCACGCGGTCGCCCTGTGGCTGGAGCGACGGCGGGCAGCACGGAGCGTGGACTGAGTGTCCGTCCTGGCCATCGCCCACCGCGCCGGCAACTCGCTGGCGGGCCTGCACGCCGCCAACGAGCTCGGCGTCGACGTCATCGAGTGCGACGTCCACGAGCACCGGGGTCGGCTGGAGGTCAGGCACCTCAAGACGGCCGGACCGCTGCCCCTCCTCTGGGACCGGTGGGAGCTGGCGCCGGCGTCGGCCCCGCGGCTCGGTCTCGACGAGCTGATGCGGGCGGACGAGCACGGCACCACGTTCATGCTCGACCTCAAGGGGCGTCGTACGTCGGCGGCCCGTTCGGTGGCCCGCTTCCTCCACCACGGCGGGCACCACGCGCCGGTGCTGGTGTGCGGGCGCTGGTGGCCGTCGGTCGAGACGGTGGCCGAGCTCCCGTTCGTGCGACCGGTGCTGTCGGCCCGGACCCGTGGTGAGCTCACCCGTCTGCGCCGCCGCCTCGAGGTGGGGTCGCCCGTCCACGGGGTGTCGGTCCACCGGACGCTCCTGGACTCGCACGTGGTGGCGGCCCTCCACCGGAAGGTAGACCTGGTGATGACCTGGCCGGTGAACACGCCCCGGGCGCTCGATGCCGCGCTGGCGATGGGGGTGACCGGCATCATCAGTGACGAGGCCGCGGTGCTGGACGACCTCATGAGACGCCGCCGGGCGGAGTCCTGACAGCCGAGCCGGTCAGCGACCGAGCATCTCGGAGAACATGTCGGCGTACTGGATGAGGTGTCGGTCGGCCAGGAACCGGTCGAGCACCCGGAGGTGGGCCCCCGCGCCGAGGCGCACGGCCAGCGCGGGGTCGCGCAGGAGCGAGTCGACGGCCCCGGCCATGGCAGCGAGGTCGCGAGGATCGTCGAGCAGGAGCCCGCTGGTGCCGTGCTCCACCTGGTCGTTGATGCCACCGACCGCCGAGGCGACCACCGGGCGTCCCTTCCACATCGGCTCGGTCACGGTGAGGCCGAAGCCCTCGACCAGGCTCTTCTGGACGACGACCGAGGCGTAGCGCTGGAGGGCGTTGACGAGGTGGGCGTTCTCGTCGCCGTCGTCCATGGGCAGCGCGGTGAGGTGGACCCGGTCCCTGGTCCGGCTCGGCAGCGAGGCCCGGAGCTCTCGGCAGGACGCGAAGACCTCGGCGCCCTCCGGATCGTCGCTCACCCCGGTCACGTCGGGGCCCGCGAGCACGAGGTGCGCGTCGGCGGGCAGCTCCCCGAGGTGGTCGACGAAGCCCCGGAGCACGCCCTCCATGTCCTTGAGCCGGTCCCACCGGCTCACCTGGAGGACGATCCGGGCGTCCCCGGGGACGGGGGAGTCGTCCACCATCAGGCTGTCGCGGGCCCGGACCCGGCCGGGTCCGTCGGTGCGCCGGCCGAACGCCGCGCCTCCGCCGTCTGCGTCGGTGCTGACCAGCCCCGCGATCTGGAGGGTGGCCCTGACGTCGTGCACGCTGAGCACCGCGTTCTTGGCGCTGAAAGGGTCGAGGGAAGGGGGCACCACCCGGAGGCGGTCGGGCGGGACCCAGCCGGGCGCATACGCGCGCCGCGAGAAGACGAAGGCGTCGGCCTGTTCGACGTACGGACGCAGGAACGCCCAGCCGAGGTCGGCGATCTCGTCCGGCTCGTCGAGCCCGATGTGGCACCGCCAGGCCACCGCAACGCCGCTCTCCATCAGTCCCTGCGTGAGCCCCGCGGTCTGGGGGTCGTGGAGCAGCACGATGTCGCCGGGGCGGACCAGCCGGCGCATGTCGCGCAGGTTGTGGGCCAGCACGGCCTCGTAGTGGGCCCGCACGTCGTCGCCCAGGCCCTTGCCGTCGCCCGCCGACCCGTGCAGGACGTTGTGGAGCCGCTTGGTCGCCGTGAAGAACTCGGCATCCCCGTCGAGCACCAGCCACCGCGTGTCCACGCCCGCCCCGCGGCCGTAGGCCAGCAGGACCTGCAGCATCTCGGCGACACCGCCTCCGGTCGCGGTGGCGTTGACGTTCCACACGACCCGACCGCGCAGCCGGTCCGCTGCGTCGGCGGCCCGGGTGCGCAACGAGTCGGCCCGCTCGGACGGCAGGATGCGTGCCAGCTTGTCCAGGTCGAGGGGGTCGACCCTGACCTCCCGCACGGCTCAGATCTCCTCGGGGACCATCTGGATGGCCCCCGACGGGCACTCGGCGACGCAGATGCCGCACCCCTTGCAGTAGTCGAGGTCGATCAGGTAGTCCGGACCGGACCCGCCCGGCTTGAGCACCGCGTTGTCGGGGCAGACGCCGTAGCAGTTGTCGCAGCCGAAGCAGTTGCCGCACGACAAGCACCGGCGGGCCTCCAGCAGCGCGGTCGCCTCGTCGTGGCCGAGGACGACCTCGTCGAAGGTGGACTCGCGGCGCGCGCGGTCGAGGACCGGCCGGTGCGCTCGCGGCGCGTCCGCGTAGTACCAGGTGTTGAGGGTGTCGAACGTCGCCAGCGCCGGGCGTACGGCGGGTTCGGGGGCCGCTCCCGACAGCCAGGCGTCGATGTGGCGCGCGGCCCGCTTGCCGTGCCCGACCGCGACCGTGACGGAGCGCTCGAAGGGCACCATGTCGCCGCCGGCGAAGACGCCCGGGCACCCGGTCATCAGGTCGGGGCCGACGGCCACGACACCGTCCTCGACGACCAGGCCGGGCACGCCCTCGAGCAGGGTGAGGTCGGTGTCCTGGCCGAGGGCGAGGACCAGGGAGTCCGCGTCGAGCTCGTCGAGCTCACCGGTCGGCTGGGGGAAGCCCGCGTCGTCGAGCTCCATCCGCTCGACGACGAGCCGCCCGGCGTCGACCTGCTTGATCGTGGTCAGCCAGGTGAAGAGCACGCCCTCGTCCTCCGCCTCGGCGATCTCGGACTCGTGGGCCGGCATCCGGTCCTTCGTCCTGCGGTAGACCACGATCGCCTCGGACGCGCCGAGCCGCTTGGCGGTCCGTGCCGCGTCCATCGCGGTGTTGCCGCCGCCGTAGACCGCCACCCGCCTGCCCAGCAGCGGCTTCTCGCCCGCCTCGACGTCGCGCAGCATGTCCACGGCGTCGAGCACGTGGGAGGCCGAGCCGGCGGGGATGTAGGCCCGCTTGCCGAGCTGGGCACCGACGGCGAGGAAGACCGCGTCGTACTCGCCGCGGATCGCGTCGAGGTCGGTGACCTTGGTGTCGAGCTCGAGGGTGACGCCGAGGTCGAGGATGCGCTGCACCTCGGCGTCCAGCACGTCGCGGGAGAGGCGGTAGCGAGGAATGCCGAAGCGCATCATGCCGCCGGCCATCGGGCCTGCCTCCTTGATGGTCACGTCGTGCCCGGCCAGCGCGAGGTGGTAGGCCGCAGCGAGGCCGGACGGACCGGCGCCGACGACGAGCACCCGCTTGCCCGAGGCGGGGACGCCCACCGACACCGTCCAGCCCTGCTCGATGGCAGCGTCGCCGACGAAGCGCTCGACCGAATTGATGCCCACCGCCTCGTCGAGCTGGCCGCGGTTGCAGGCCGTCTCGCAGGGGTGGTAGCAGACGCGGCCCATGACGGCGGGGAAGGGGTTGTCCTCCATGATCCGGCGCCAGGCGCGCTCGTAGCCGGCACCACCCTCCTCGGCCTCGTAGAGCCAGCCCTGGATGTCCTCACCCGCGGGGCAGGCGTCGTTGCAGGGCGGCATCCGGTTCGTGTAGACGGCACGCTCGGTGCGCCACGAACCCGTCTTGTTGGCGCGGCTGGTGCCGACGTCCAGGGTGATCGCGAACGGCTTGTCCATCACTCGTCCCCTTCCGGGAGCAGCCCGAAGCGTGCGATGTTGCGGTCCGCCCGGGCCTGGATCCGCGCGACGATGTCGGGGCGCGGGTGGTCGCCGAAGAGGTGCGCGTAGCGCCCCTGCGGGCGCAGGTACTCCTCGACGGGGACCTGTCGGCGGATCGTGGAGACCGCGGTCACCTCGCCGGCCTCGGCCTCGAAGACGGGGAAGACGCCGCTCTCCTTGGCCAGCCGGGCGAGCCGGATCGTGTCGGCGGACGCCGCGCGCCAGCCGAGGGGGCAGGGCACGAAGACGTGCAGGTAACGCGCACCCCGGAAGCTCATCGCCCGCTCGACCTTGTGCTCGAGGTCGTGCAGGTCCGCGACGGTGGCCGTGGCGACGTACGGGATCTCGTGGGCCATCGCGATCAGCGGCACGGACTTGCCCTGCCCGAACACGTTGCCCGGCTCCGGTCCGACGGCCTTGGTGGTGGCGGTGACGGCCGCCGGTGGCGTCGCGCCCGAGCGCTGCACGCCGGTGTTCATGTAGCCCTCGTTGTCGTAGCAGACGAAGAGCACGTCGTCGTTGCGCTCGAACATCCCCGACAGCGCCCCGAAGCCGATGTCGACGGTGCCGCCGTCGCCGGCCTGCCCGACGACGCGGATGTCCTCGCGGCCGCTGGCCCGCAGGGCGGCGGCCACACCGGACGCGACGGCCGGACCGTTGCCGAAGAGCGAGTGCAGCCACGGCAGCTGCCACGACGACTCGGGGTAGGGCGTGGAGAAGACCTCGAGGCAGCCGGTCGAGTTGACGGCGACCAGCTTGCCGTCCGTGGCGCGCATGGCCGCGTCGAGCACGTAGCGGGCGCCCAGCGCCTCGCCGCAGCCCTGGCAGGCGCGGTGGCCCGACGTGAGCGAGTTGGACCGCCCCGTCCGGGCCTGCACGGTGCGTTGCTCGGGGTCGAGCAACCGGTTGCCGACCACGAAGGTGCCGGTCTGGTAGAGCTTGATCTCCTGGAAGGCCATGGCTGACTCCTAGTCGAAGGCGCCGGAGGCGACGGTGCCGAGGTCGCGCAGCATGTGCTCGGCGTGCGGGCCCGGCCTCCGACCGTGCCGGGAGCGCTCCAGCTCGCGCTCCACGAGCGCGAGGTCGAGGTCGAGGAAGTGCAACCGCGTCGGGTCGAGCCGGTCCCCGACCACGTCGTCGAGGAGGCCGCGCAGGGAAGCCCGCGTGACGGGTCGTCCTCCCAGGCCGGCGACGACGTCGAGCACGACGAGCGGCAGGTCCCGGGTGGCGTCGCGGGTGTTCTGGCCGACGATGCCGCCGGCACCGACCGCGAAGGCCTTCTCCACGACGACCACCCTCGTCGCATGAGCCAGTGCGGCACGCACCTCGGCGGCCGGCCAGGGACGGAAGCAGGTGACGCCCAGGACACCGATCCGCACCCCCGCGTCGCGCATCGAGTCGACGACGTCCTCGATGGTGCCGAGCACCGAGCCGAGGGCGACCACGACGGTCTCCGCGTCGTCGAGGCGGTAGGTCTTGAGCAGCCCTCCGGAGTCCCGTCCGAACGCGCGCCGGAAGTCGGCGGCGATCTCCGGGATCTCGTCGAGGGCCGTCATCTGCTTGGCGTGCATCAGGTACTTCACCTCGGCGAACGCCTCGGGACCGACCATCGCGCCGATGGTGACCGGCTCGTCGGGGTCGAGCTGCTGCTGGGGGACGAACGGCGCCAGGAAGGCGTCGACCTGCTCCTGGTCGGGCAGGTCCACCTCCTCGAAGGCGTGGGTGAGGATGAAGCCGTCCATGCAGACCATCACCGGCACCGACAGCGACTCCGCGACCCGGAAGGCCTGGACGTGCAGGTCCAGGGCCTCCTGGTTGGACTCGGCGAAGAGCTGGATCCAGCCGGAGTCACGCATCGCCATGGCGTCGGAGTGGTCGTTCCAGATGTTGATGGGCGCCCCGATCGCGCGGTTGGCGACCGTCATCACGATCGGCAACCCGATCCCGGACGCGTTGAACAGCGCCTCCGCCATGAAGAGCAGGCCCTGGCTGGAGGTCGCTGTGTAGGTCCGCACCCCGGCCGCCGAGGCCCCGATGCAGGCCGACATGGCACCGAACTCCGACTCCACCAGCATGTACTCGCAGCCGGCCAGCTCACCGGTGCGCACGCGGTCGGACAGCGACTCCACGATGTGGGTCTGTGGGGAGATGGGGTACGCCGCGATCACCTGCGGCCGGCACAGGGTCACGGCACGGGCCACCGCCTGGGAGCCCTCGATCTGGCTACGCATCCGTCGTCCTCCTCATCGACTCGAGCACGTGCTCGTACGCCGCCTCGGCGGCGTGGGCGTTGCCCTCGCCGACGTCACCGGGGAAGCGGTCCCTGATCGCGTGGCAGAGGGCCGCGAGCGAGACCTCGCCGGTGAGTGCGGCCAGGGCGCCGAGGAGGGCTGCGTTGGGGAGCGGGCGCCCGAGGTGCAGGCGCGCGATCTCGGTGGCCGGCACGGTGACCGCGCGCTCGGGGGAGAGGCGTCCGACGAGCTCCGCGAGGCCCATCTCCTCGAACGACGAGGAGGTGTTGACGACGAGGAAGCCGTCGGGACTCAGCCCGGCGAACAGGTCGACCTGGTGCAGCAGTGTCGGGTCCTGCACGACCAGCGCGTCGGGGTCGGTGACGGGTTCCCGCAGGCGGATCGGCCTGTCGTCGATGCGGCAGAAGGCGACCACTGGCGCGCCGGTGCGCTCGGACCCGAAGGTCGGGAAGGCCTGGGCGTGCCGGCCCTCGTCGAAGGCCGCGACCGAGAGCAGCTCGGCCGCGGTGACGGCTCCCTGGCCGCCCCTGCCGTGGATTCGTACGGCGAACACGTCGCCTCCTCTTCGACCCCGCGGGTCGTCGTGTCGAGCCTCGCGCGGTGCGTCCGCCGGGGGACAGGGGAGAGGGTCTGCCATCGGCGGGCCCTTCGTCCCCTGCCTCAGCCCGCCAGGGCCTCGAACGCCTGGAAGACCATGAATGCCGGCCAGAACAGGCCCTGGAAGATCGACAGCAGGTGCTCCCAGACACCGTCCGCCTGCTGCCAGAAGAAGACGAGCGCCCCGAAGACGCCCAGTCCGTAGATCGCGCCGCCACCGGCGGCTCCGGCGTTGTTGTCGGCCACGTGGACCTCCTCGTTCGGGTGGGACCACCAGCATCGACCCGGGCGCGCCCTCGCGCAGGAGTCGAAGGTCCTCCCGTACGGGCACACCGACCTAGCGGGCCAGCGCGTCGTCGAGGAAGGCGACCACGCGTTGCTCCCATGCGTCGGGTGCCGTCCCCAGTCCCTGCGTGTGGTCGGCCCCGGCCACGGTCCACGTCGCGACACCGGTGGCGCTGCCCGCCTGCACGTGGTCGGCGGCGAGCGACTCGTCGGGCACCTCGCCGGCCGCGATGAGGAGGAAGACCACGGGATCGGTCCGTCGCGTGGCGATCGACACGGAGCGTCGCAGGGGGACGGGCTCCGGGGCGCTGGTCAGCAGGCCGGCGAGGCCGTAGGTGACCCGGTCGACCCGCTGCTGCAGCGCTCCGCGCACGCCGTACGCACCGAGGTAGGCCTTGTCGCCCGCGATGCGGTGGGTCGCGCCCTCCGCCACCACGGCGCGGACCCGCTCGTCCGCGCCGGCCGCACCGATGGCCTGCTCCCCGCCCATGGACATCCCGACGAGGCCGATGCGTCCGGACTCCACGTCCGGCCGTTGGGCCAGGAAGTCCACGGCACCGGACGCGTCGGACTCGCCGTACCAGCCGAAGTCCATGCCCCGACCGGCGCTCTCGCCGTGGCCGCGCGCGTCGAAGAGCAGGACCCCGTAGCCGTGGTCGGCGAGCACCCGGGCATGGTCGAGCACTGCGGACCGCGTCGATCCTGCCCCGTGCATGAGGACCACGGCGGCGCCGTTGCGCGAGGGGACGTACCAGCCGGCCAGCGCGACACCGTCGCTGCTGGGGAACGTGACGTCCCGGTAGGCCAACCCGATGTCGGCCGGCGTCCGACCGCCCACGGCGGGACGCGGAGGGAACGACGCGACCACGGCCTGGCCGAGCGTCCACAGGGCCAGTGAGGCCGCCACCAGCAGGAGAGCGACGACCGGCACCCACCATCGGCGTCGGATCGCCCTCAGGATCCGTCCTGCCGCCCACAGGGAGGCGACCAGTCCACCCGCCAGGAGCAGGTAGCCCGTGAGGGCCACGGGTCCGAGGCCTTCCTCGGCGTGGTGGGGCGGGCCCAGCCCGACCCCCACGGCGAGCGCCACCAGACCGGCGCAGAGCACGCCGAGCCGGGCGATGCCGGTCACGACGAGACGGACCCCATCTCGAAGACCAGCCGTGCGGGGACCTCGCCGGACAGCACTTCGTCGAAGCACTCGTTGACGTCCTCGAGCCGGCGACTCTCCGTGACGACCCGGGTGAGCCCGCGGGCGTGCAGGTCGAAGCAGGTCGCCAGGTCGTTGCGGGTCCCGACGAGGGACCCGATCACCGAGATGCCCTTCAGGACGGTCTCGAAGACGGGCAGCTCGAGCCGGTTGTCCGCCGGCAGTCCCACGATGACCAGCCGACCGTTGGGGTTGAGGGACGCGTGGGCGGCGCGCATGGCAGCGGGGGAGGGCACCGTGACGAGGGCGATGTCGACGCCGCCGAGGGCCTCGAGCTGCGACTGCTGGTCGCCCCGGGCGTCGACGACGTGGTCTGCGCCGAGGTCCTTGGCGAGCTGCAGCTTGTCGTCGTGGACGTCGACCGCGACGGTGCGCGTGCCGAAGACGCGTGCGTACTGCAGGCCGAGGTGTCCCAGCCCTCCGATGCCGACGACCATCGCGGTCTCACCGGGCTGGGGGTGGGCCACCTTGAGGGCCTTGTACGTCGTGACGCCGGCGCAGGTCAGGGGAGAGGCGTCGATGGAGGCGACCTCGTCGGGGACGGGCACCACGTGACTGGCCCACGCGACGGCGTACTCGGCGTAGCTGCCGTCCATCGTGTAACCCATGTAGGCGGGGCTGGTGCAGTAGGTCTCCCACCCGTCCACGCAGTAGCGGCAGCTGCCGCACGCGTGACCGAGCCACGGCAGCGCGACGCGCTGGCCCACGGCGACGGGGAGGTCTCCCTCCCCGACGGCCTCGATGATCCCGACACCCTCGTGTCCCGGGATGAGCTGGTCCTTGGGCTTGACCGGCCACTCACCACGAGCCGCGTGGATATCCGTGTGGCACAGGCCGCACGTCTCGATGCGGACCAGCACCTGACCGGGACCGGCCTCGGGCACCGGCACGTCGCGGATCTCCAGCGGGGCGCCGAGGGTGGGGACGACTGCAGCCTTCATGGTCTTCTCCTGGGGAGCTCGGGGGCTGCCCGGCGCCGGCTGCGGCGCCTGGCGGGGCATCTCCGAGCCTCCTCTCGCCGGTCCGGCACGCGTCAGGGCCGAACGGCCACCAAGGAGGGGACCAAGGGTGCTCGGCGGCTAGCGGCGACCGAGGGCGAAGTAGGCCACGGGGCCGACCGGTTGGACCAGGGTCGCGAGCGCCCACGCCGCCTTGGGGCCGCGGATCCCCGCCGCCGGCCGGGAGGCGAGGTCGCGCCATGCCGCCAGGGTCAGCACGACCTCGACGGCACCGACCACGATGATCGTGCGCTGCTGCGACGAGCTGAGCTCGGACCACGACTTCTGTGCCATCCGTCGAGAGTACGCAGGCAACACCTGCCTCGGGAAGGGTGCGGGCTACTGGACGCAGTCCGTCCCGACGCACGTGGCGAACGCGTTGAGCCGGGACGCGAGGTTGGTGAGGGTGGCGGCCGGAGGGTTGTTGGTCGTGCTCGAGTCCCCGAGCAGGTTGGTGTGCTCGTTCGGGTCGTCGTTCAGGTTGTAGTACTCACGAGCGATGATCCCGCCCTGCGCGTTGTAGGTGTGCACGTACTTGACGGTCCGGGTGCGGATCATCCGCCACGACGGAATGGTGGGGTTGGCGCCCTCGTCGACGTCGTACTCGGCGTAGACGGTGGTCCGGGCCGAGGGTGCGAGCAGGGACTCACCGTCGAGGCGGGGCGCGGCAGCCGGGGGAGTGATGCCCGCGGCCGCCAGCACGGTGGGCAGGATGTCCACGAGCGTGACGAGCCGGGTGGTGTCGGTCCCCGTGGTGATGTGTCCGGGCCAGCGGACGAGGAGCGGCGTCCGGATGGACGGCTCGTAGGGCGTGAACTTCTCCCACCGGCCGTGCTCGCCCCACAGGAACCCGTTGTCGGAGGAGAGGATGACCAGGGTGTCGGCCAGCTCCCCACGGTTGGACAGCAGCTGCATCGTGGCGTCGAACTGGTCGTCGGCGGTCATGATCGCCCGCATCTGGCTGGCGCACATGGTCTGGCCCTGCGCAGTCGTGTAGTTCATGTTGCGCACGTACGCCGGCTTGTCGCTGCGGTCCGGCTCGGGTACCCCGGCGCACTGCCCTACAGCTGCAGTGGCGTACTTCGTCTCCGGGATGGCGCGCCGCGTGGTGGTGCCGTTGGTCGTGACGGTGGCCCAGTGTGGGGCGTGCGGGGTCTCGTACAGCAGGAACGGCGCGGTGCCTGCCATTGCCTGGGTGAGGTACTCGCGGCCGCGGACGCCCAGCGACGTGGTGCTGTAGCCCGTCAGGGTGCCGGCCATCCCGTCGACCTTGGACGCGACGTTGTTGTAGCCGCCCCAGATCACTGTCGAGTGGTCGAAGCAGGGGGGCCGCTGGGTCTTGGGCCAGGTGGTGAGGAACTTGCCGGCGATGTACGTCGCGTAGCCGGCGCGATCGAAGTAGCAGGCCAGGGAGTACTGCGACGGGAACTGCGGACCCGACTGCTGGTCGAGGACGCCGTTGTTGTGGGGATAGCGCCCGGTCATCATCGAGGCGCGGGACGGGCAGCAGGCCGGGTCGTTCACGAAGGACTGCGTGTAGCGCCGCCCGGTGCTCATCCACTGGCGGGCCTTGGGCATGTACTGCAAGGGGTCGATGCCTCCGGGGAAGGCGTCGCGCAGGTCGTCGAGGTGGTAGATGAACACGTTCGTCCCGGTGAGCGCAGCGGCGGCGCGGGCCGCCGGGGGAGCCTCGGCGACCGAGGGGGCGGGACCGGACGGCAGGAGGAGCGTGAGCGCCAGCAGGGCGGCCACGGCCGCGGCCCGCGTGCGGCGCGTGTGGCTCATCGTGCATCGCCTCCTGGTGTGGCCACTGTCGATTCTCGCGCCGCCGGGTCAGCGCCGGAATACGGGAAATCCCGTACCGCGCGCCCTGGGCAGGCACGAATAGTCGGTACGTGTCCGCCAGGACCGTCCCGAGGTCTTCGTGGCCGGGAAGGATGAGGTCGGGAGATGGCCTCTGGAGGAGAGCGTGATGCCAACGCGGGACGCCTGGGAGCGCTGGGTGCGGTACGCGGCCGAGCGGATGCGGGGCTCCGCCGACCCGTTCCGTGTGCCGGAGATCCTGGAGCGACTGCGTCAGACCTACGGCGACAGCGTCCGGTGGGCGACGGGTGACGACGAGCCGTCCTCCGGGCGGGTGCCGGTGACTTCGATCCGCAGCACGACCGGCGCGGGGCAGGAGCTGGTGATCCCGGTCCGGGCGGGACGCAGCGGTCGCGGCGCCTTCGTGGTGACCCGCGGCGCCTCGGAAGTCACCCAGGAAGAGCTCCGGCTGGCACTCCAGATCCAGCCCCTGCTGGTGCTGCTGGAGAGGCTCTCCAGCAGCGTGGCCCGTGCCGGCGACCCCCTGGCCAGGTCGTCCGGCCGGGTCTCCGACCTCACCGCCCGGCAACGGATGGTGCTCTCGCTGCTGTGCCAGGGCTTCACCCAGGACGCCATCGGGAGAAGACTGGGCTGCTCGCAGCGGACGGTCGAGAAGCACCTGGAGCAGATCTACCGCACCCTCGGCGTGCACGACCGGCTCGCCGCGATCAGGTGCGCCGAGGACGGACGCCCCGGATGACACCCGTGTCGGTTCTGCTTCGGCAAAGTTGACCGCGTGCCTCCTGACCGCGACCTCCGAGCTGACCTAGGGTCCACGACACAGTCAGACGAGGGGGATCGTCATGGAAGCTGATCATTACGACGGATTTGCCGAGGCCTACGCGCGGCAGAACGAGACGGGCCTGTTCAACGCCCACTACGCACAACCCGCGATGCTCGATCTCGCCGGGGACGTCGCCGGCCGGCGCATCCTGGACGCCGGCTGCGGCGCAGGACCACTGGCGGCGGCCCTGCGCGACCGGGGTGCACAGGTCACCGGATTCGACTCGAGCCCGGCGATGGTGGAGCTGGCGCGGCGGCGCCTCGGGGCGGACACCGACGTGCTCGTGGCCGACCTCGCCGAGCCGCTGCCGTTCAGCACGGGGGAGTTCGACGACGCGGTCGTCTCGCTGGTGCTCCACTACCTCGAGGACTGGTCAGGCCCCCTGGCCGAGCTGCGCCGGGTGGTGAGGCCGGGCGGGCGGGTGATCCTCGCGGTGAACCATCCGGTGATCCGTCCAGTGGTCTACCCGGACGAGGACTACTTCGCGACTACTTCCTACACGGAGGACTACACCTTCGACGGGCACACGGTGGACCTCACGTTCTGGCACCGGCCGCTGCACGCGATGACCGACGCGTTCACCAGGGCTGGTTTCCGGATCTCGGTGATCAGCGAGCCGCCGTTCTCGCCGGACACGCCGCGCGAGCTGTTGCCGCCCGACCTGGGCGACCGCACGTCGTTCCTCTGCTTCCTCTTCTTCGTCCTCGAGGCCGTCTGAGGCGAGGTGGCTGAGGGGAGGGTCGAATGACACCGGTGTCGTACCGGAATCAGCGCTTGTTGACATAATGTCAGTTATCGGCGATATCGCCAGGGGTCGAGATCAATGCCACTGCTGCAACGACTCGGTGATGCCTGTGAGCGCCGTCTCGCCGCTCGCGACGGAGATCACCAGGTCGTATGCGTCGTCGTCCGGGGCCTCGAGCTCAACGCCGTTGAGACCGTAGAACACGACGACAGCCAGCCACCCGAGCCGCTTGTTGCCGTCGACCAGCGCATGGTTGCCCACCAGGGACTCCATGAGCGCCGCAGCCTTCTCGTCGAGTGATGCATACGCCTCGCGTCCCCAGAGCTCCGTCGTCGGCCTGTGGGCCGCCGAGGCGAGCAGTCCGATGTCGCGGACGGGCCCCACGTCCAGGTCGTCCACCAAGCCCAGCAGGTCCTCGAGCGTCAGGTGCTCGGTCACTCGCCCAGTCGCCGCAGGACGTCGGCGTACCTGACGCGCGCCTGGGCCGAGAGCTCGCGGACATCCGTCTCGTGGCCGCGCCGGGCCGCCGTCTCGCGGATGGCCCGGATGGTGGCCTCCTGACGGCTGACGCCGTCACGCTCCGCCAGCTCAGCCAGGACCCGCTCGTCGTCTTCGCTCAACCTCAGGGTCATCGCCATGTCTGGACGATACCACTCTGGTATCACCGGGGACCGTGAACCTGAACGGACGGGACGACATGCGCGACCCAGTGGCTCGTGGTCCTGACCGTCCCTTAGGTCGCCGCCGGGGTCCGTGCGGCGCGGCGCCGTCGACGCCGCAGCGTGCTCGGCAGGGTCAGGACCAGGGCGAGCGCAACTCCGATGACGGCCCCGATCGAGTTGGCCACGACGTCGCGGGGGTCCGGGACGCGGCCCGGGATGGAGCTCTGGGCGGTCTCGATCGCCGAGGTGAGGGCGATGCTGCCCGCCACGGCCACCCACCACAGCCGGGAGCCGAACAGCAGCAGCACGAAGACGCCCACGGGGACGAACAGGCCGATGTTCGCGATGAACTCCACTCGCTCCACGCTGAGTCGCGCCGTGACCGGGTCCAGGTCGGGATACCGCTCCAGGCGGGCCAGCACCCGAGCCGCCAGTGCCGAGTAGTCCGGCTGCTCGGAGGCCGGGGTCAGGGTCACCAGGCCGACGAAGCCGAGGTAGGCGAAGGTGAGCAGGCTCAGGAAGGGATGGCGGTGGAACACGTCCCCATCATCGCGGGGCCGCCCAACGCACAGCTCAGCCGTCCGTCGCCCGCTGGTCCAGGGTGAGGTGCAGCAACCACTGCTTGCCGCCGGTGTGGATCAGCGCGTAACGGCGTACGCCGTGGCGACCGTGCAGTGCGAACAGCAGCCGGCGCTCGGTGCGGTCGTGCTCCTCCCAGGTGCCGTCGTCGGCGATGGTCTTGTGCTGGTCCTCGTAGCCGGCGTGCTCGAGCTCGTGGTCGTCGACCGCGATCGCCAGCCGGTCGTGGGTGGAGTCGTCGGGCAGGCCCTTGGGCACCGCCCAGCTCCGCAGCACGCCGTCCTCCTCGAGCCGCAGGTCGAAGTGCGGGCTCGGCGTGCGGTGGTCGTGGAGCACGAAGCGTCTCTCCCCCGTCATGCCCCGACCCTGCCACGTGGTGAGCGCCCGACGGGCAGGATGGACGCGTGCCCGAGGGAGACAGTGTCTGGAAGCTCGCCCGACGGCTCGACCGCCAGCTGACCGGCCGCACGGTGCTGCGCTCCGACTTCCGTACGCCGCGGCTCGCGACCCGCGACGTGTCCGGCAGGACCGTGGCGGGGCACGCCACGCACGGCAAGCACCTGCTCACCCGGCTCGGCGGGCTCGACGACTCCCCGCCGGTCACCCTGCACAGCCACCTGCGGATGGACGGGTCGTGGACCACGACCGGACCGGGCAAGCGGCTCCCGGCCCGGGTGATGGCGGACGTCCGGCTGGTGCTGGCCCTCGACGACGGGCAGACGACCCACGGGATCAAGCTGCACGACCTCGCGCTGGTGCCCACCGCGGACGAGTCGCGCCTGGTCGGCCACCTCGGCCCGGACCCGCTGCGAGACGACTGGGACGCCGACGAGGCGGTCCGGCGGCTGTCCGCCGATCCCACGCTCCCGCTGGTGAGCGCGCTGCTCGACCAGCGGCTGGTGGCCGGGCTCGGCAACCTGTGGGCCAACGAGCTGGCCTTCCTCACCGGGGTGAGCCCGTGGACACCGGTCGGTGACGTCGACGTACGACGCCTGGTCGAGCGGGCGGCGACCATGCTGCACCACTCGGCGACCGTGCCCCAGGCCTACCAGGTGACGACAGGGTCGATGTGGCCCGGCACGGACCACTGGGTCACCGGCCGCCAGCGACGCGGTTGCCTGCGCTGCGGCACCGCCGTCCTGGTGGTCGCCGAGATCCCGGGTGACGCCGGCAACCGGCGGACGTGGTGGTGCCCCCGCTGCCAGCCCGGTCCCGGACCGGAGGCTCGACGGCGCTCCTCCTGAGGCGCACGCCGCTCCCCCACCCGGGCCTGACCGCCCTGGGCCTGCCCCGTGACGGGCCGCGTCAGGCGCCGACGTACGCCGCGAGGTGCTGGCCCGTGAGGGTCGGGCGCTTCGCGACGAGGTCGGCGGGCGTGCCCTCGAAGACGACGAGGCCCCCGTCGTGGCCGGCCCCCGGACCCAGGTCGATGATCCAGTCGGCGTGCGCCATGACGGCCTGGTGGTGCTCGATGACGATCACCGACTTGCCCGACTCGACGAGCCGGTCCAGCAGGCCGAGCAGGTTCTGCACGTCGGCGAGGTGCAGGCCGGTCGTGGGCTCGTCGAGGATGTAGACGTCGCCCTTCTCCGCCATCTGGGTGGCGAGCTTGAGCCGCTGGCGCTCGCCGCCGGACAGCGTGGTGAGCGGCTGCCCGAGGCTGAGGTAGCCCAGGCCGACGTCGCGGAGCCGGTCGAGCACCTTGTGCGCCGCAGGCGTCCTCGCCTCCCCGTCGGAGAAGAACTCCTCGGCCTCCATGACGGACATCGCCAGCACCTCGGCGATGTTCTTGCCGCCCAAGGTGTATTCGAGCACCGAGGCCTGGAAGCGCCGCCCCTCGCACTCCTCGCAGGGCGACTCCACGGTGGCCATCACACCGAGCTCGGTGAAGATGACCCCGGCCCCGTTGCAGGTCGGGCAGGCGCCCTCGGAGTTGGAGCTGAAGAGCGCGGGCTTGACCCCGTTGGCCTTGGCGAACGCCTTGCGGATCGGCTCGAGAAGCCCCGTGTAGGTCGCGGGGTTGCTGCGGCGCGAGCCCTTGATGGCGCCCTGGTCGACGACGACCACGCCGTCGCGGCCCGCGACGGAGCCGTGGATGAGCGAGCTCTTGCCCGAGCCGGCCACGCCGGTGACGACGCACAGCATGCCGAGCGGGATGTCGACGCTGACGTCCTTGAGGTTGTGGGTGGACGCGTCCTTGACCGCGAGCCGGCCGGAGCCCTCGCGCAGCGTGTCCTTGAGGGTGGCCCGGTCGTCGAGGTGCCGTCCGGTCACGGTGTCGCTCCCCCGCAGCCCCTCGACGGTGCCCTCGAAGCAGACCTCGCCCCCGCCCGTCCCGGCCGCGGGCCCGAGGTCGACGACGTGGTCGGCGATGGCGATCGTCTCCGGCTTGTGCTCGACCACGAGCACCGTGTTGCCCTTGTCGCGCAGCTGGAGGAGCAGCTGGTTCATCCGCTCGATGTCGTGCGGGTGGAGCCCGATGGTGGGCTCGTCGAAGACGTAGGTGACGTCGGTGAGGGACGAGCCGAGGTGGCGGATCATCTTGGTGCGCTGCGCCTCTCCCCCGGACAGCGTCCCGGCCGGACGGTCCAGCGAGAGGTAGCCCAGACCGATCTCGGTGAACGAGTCGAGCAGGTGCTGCAGCCCCTTGAGCAGCGGCGCGACCGACGGCTCGTCGAGCTCGCGGACCCAGTCGGCCAGGTCGCTGATCTGCATCTGGCAGAGCTCGGCGATGTTCTTGCCCTCGACCTTCGACGACAGCGCCTCCCGGGTCAGCCGGGTGCCCTCGCACTCGGGGCAGGGCTGGAACGTGACCGCGCGCTCGACGAAGCGGCGTACGTGCGGCTGCATCGCCTCGGGGTCCTTGGACAGCATCGACTTCTGGATCTTGGGGATGATGCCGTCGAAGGTGAGGTTGATGCCCTCGACCTTGATCTTGGTCGGCTCGGCATAGAGCATCGTGTCGAGCTGCTTCTTGGTGAACGACGCGATGGGCTTGTCCATCGGCAGCCCGACGCCCTCGAAGAGCCGTCCGTACCACCCGTCCATCGAGTAGCCCGGGATCGTCAGGGCACCCTCGCTCAGCGACTTGGAGTCGTCGTACAACGCCGTGAGGTCGATGTCGCTCACGTTGCCCATGCCCTCGCAGCGCGGGCACATGCCGCCGAGGTAGACGGCGTCCTTGACCACGCTCTTCTCGGTGCGCCCGCCCTTGTCGGTGGACATGACGCCGCTCGCCTTGCGGGTCGGGACGTTGAACGAGTACGCCGTGGGCGGACCGACGTGGGGCGTGCCGAGGCGGCTGAAGAGGATCCGCAGCATCGCGTTGGCGTCGGTGGCGGTCCCGACCGTCGAGCGCGGATTGGCCCCCATCCGCTCCTGGTCGACGATGATCGCCGTCGTGAGCCCCTCGAGGAAGTCCACCTCGGGCCGGGCCAGGCTGGGCATGAAGCCCTGCACGAAGGCGCTGTAGGTCTCGTTGATCATCCGCTGGGACTCGGCCGCGATGGTCGCGAAGACCAGCGAGCTCTTGCCCGACCCGGACACCCCGGTGAAGACGGTCAGCCGCCGCTTGGGCAGCTCGACGCTGATGTCCTTGAGGTTGTTCTCCCGCGCGCCCTGCACGCGGATCAGGTCGTGGCTGTCGGCGGCGTGCGCCCCGGTCGTGGCCATGTCTCAGCGTCCCTCCGTGCGTCCGACCGCCCCGCGGTCACCCCTCCGTATGGTCCCGATCCAACCAGAGATCGCGGACAGGGGCG
The DNA here is from genome assembly GCF_001428425.1 of Nocardioides sp. Soil777. Lineage (NCBI taxonomy): Bacteria > Bacillati > Actinomycetota > Actinomycetes > Propionibacteriales > Nocardioidaceae > Nocardioides > Nocardioides sp. Soil777. The sequence goes on along the minus strand of NZ_LMSN01000019.1, from coordinate 286,556 downwards.
GTCCTCAGCGCCAGCCCAGGCCGGGGGCGACGTCCCGCAGCACCGTCTCGAGGAGATGGGCGTTGTAGTCGACGCCGAGCTGGTTGGGCACCGTCAGCAGCACGGTGTCGGCGGTCGCGACCGCCTCGTCCTGGGCCAGCTGCTCCACGAGCACGTCGGGCTCGGCGGCGTACGTCCGGCCGAAGATCGCGCGCATCTGCGGCTCGATCTGCCCGACCTGGTCGGTGCTGTCGCCCTGGTGGCCGAAGTAGGCCCGGTCGAGGTCGGTGGTGATGGGCATGACCGAGCGGCTCACCGAGACCCGCGGCTCGCCGTCGTGCCCGGCCTCCTTCCAGCTGTCGCGGAACGCCTCGACCTGCTTGCGCTGCTGCACGTGGAAGGGCTCCCCGCTCTCGTCCTGCTTGAGGGTCGAGCTCATCAGGTGCATGCCCATCCGGCCGGCCCACCGGGCGGTCGAGTCGGAGCCGGCGCCCCACCAGATGCGCTCGCGGAGGCCCTCGGAGTACGGCTCGAGCGGCAGCAGGCCGGGCGGGTTCGGGAACATCGGGCGCGGGTTGGGCCGTGCGAACCCTGCTCCCGAGAGCATCCTCAGGAACACCTCGGTGTGCCGGCGCGCCATGTCCGCGTCGGTCTCGCCCTCCTCCGGCTCGTGGCCGAACAGCCTCCACCCGTCGATCACCTGCTCCGGTGATCCGCGGCTGATGCCGAGCTGGAGCCGACCCTCCGAGATGAGGTCCGCGGCACCGGCGTCCTCGGCCATGTAGAGCGGGTTCTCGTAGCGCATGTCGATGACGCCGGTGCCGATCTCGATCCGGCTGGTGCGGGCGCCGACGGCCGCCAGCAGGGGGAACGGGCTGGCCAGCTGCCGGGCGAAGTGGTGCACGCGGAAGTAGGCCCCGTCGACACCGAGCTCCTCGGCGGCGACGGCCAGCTCGATGGACTGGAGCAGCGTGTCGGACGCGGTGCGGACCTGCGAGTGCGGCGTGTCGGACCAGTGGCCGAAGTTGAGGAACCCGATCTTCTTCATGCCGGGTACAACACCGGGGCGCCGAGGATCTTCCCGGTCCCGTCGCGCGGACCGCGCACCACCGGGGAGACCCGGCCCCCTAGCCTCCACGCATGAGCGGTACGACGACCAACGCGGGCACGTCGCACGCCGTCGTCGCCGGCGTGGTCACCGCCCTCGTGGGCTTCACGTCGTCCTTCGCGGTGGTGCTGACGGGGCTGACCGCGGTCGGCGCCGACCGGCAGCAGGCCGCGTCGGGCCTGGCGGTGGTCTCGGTGACCATGGGGCTCGGCTGCCTTCTCCTGTCGCTGCGCCACCGGATCCCGGTGACCATGGCGTGGTCGACGCCGGGTGCCGCGCTCCTCGCCGGGGCCGCGATCCCGGCGGCGGGGTGGGCCGGCGCCGTGGGCGCCTTCGCGTTCGCCGGACTGCTCTACCTGCTCACGGCCGTGGTGCGGCCCCTGGGCACCTGGGTGAGCCGGATCCCCGCCCCCGTAGCCAGCGGCATGCTGGCCGGGGTGCTCCTCACCCTCTGCGTGGCGCCCTTTCGGGCGTTGGCCGACGACCCCGCGACGATCGCGCCGGTGCTGCTCACCTGGCTGGTCCTTCTGCGGGTGGCGCGGCGCTGGGCCGTCCCGGGCGCCCTGCTGGCTGCCGGCGTGGTGATCGCCGTGGCCGGTCAGCCGCTGCCGGAGGGGTCGCTGCTGCCAGCCCTGACCTGGACGGCGCCGGTGCTCGACTGGGGTGCCGTGGTCGCGATCGGGCTGCCCCTCTACCTCGTCACCATGACCGGGCAGAACATCCCCGGCGTGGCCGTGCTCGAGTCCTTCGGCTACCGCGCCCCGCTGCGTCCCGCGCTCGGGTGGGCCGGTGTGGCCACCGTCGCCACGGCCCCCGCGGGTGGCTACAGCATCAACCTGGCCGCGATCTCCGCCGCGCTGGCGGCCGGCCCCGAGGCCGGTCCCGACCGGGACCGCCGCTGGATCGCCGGCGTCGCCTGCGGAGCGGCGTACCTCTGCCTGGCCCCCCTCTCGGTGCTCGTGACCGCCGTCAGCGCGGCGGCCCCCGCGGGCATCATCACCGCCGTCGCCGGGGTGGCCCTGCTCGGGACGTTCGCCGCGTCGGCCACCGCGGCACTGGCCGACCCGCAGCACCGCGAGGCCGGTGCGGTCACCTTCCTGGTGGCCGCCTCCGGGCTCTCCTTCGCCGGCGTCAGCCCGGCCTTCTGGGCGCTGGTCATCGGCGGCTTCGTGCTCCTCGTCACCCGCACCGGACGTCGTACGACGCCCTGACGCGGCCCCCCGCCTCCCAGGGGTGAGGCGGGCGTCGGTGCCGGGTGACAGGGTCGAGGCATGACAACCCACGACGACCAGCTCGGCACCGTCACCGAGATCATGCGCGACACCCGGATCGCGGTGCTGACCTACCACTCCGCCGAGGGCACCCTGGTGTCCACGCCGATGGGGACCCAGGACTTCGAGACCCCGTCGACGGTGTGGTTCATCACCGAGCGCGACACCGACAAGGTGCACGCGATCACCGCGGACCCCCGCGTCAACGTCTCCTACGCGAGCAAGTCGGGCTGGGTGTCCCTGACCGGCACCGCCCGGGTCAACGAGGACCGTGCCAAGCTCCGCGAGCTGTGGGACGCCTCGGCCGGCATCTTCATGTCCGGCGGTCCCGACGACGAGGGCAACGTGCTGCTCGAGGTCAGCGGCGCGACCGCCGAGTACTGGGAGTCACCCGGCAAGGTCTCGATGGCGATCGGCCTGGCCAAGGGCCTGGTCAGCGACGCCGAGCCCGACCTCGGGGACAACGACATCGTCACGCTCTGATGGGTCGCACGAGCGACCACCTGGAGACGCCCGAGGAGTTCCACGCCCGCGTGGCGGCCGCGACCGACGCGGAGGGACGGCTGCCGGTCGCCGTCAGCGAGATGCCGGGGTGGGACATCTTCCCCTTCGAGATCGACTCGCTGCGGATCAAGCCGCTGCAACCGCTCGCCGACGCGGAGCCGCCGCGCCGTGGCGAGGATCCGGCGGACTGCTGGTGCGCAGCAGGGCCCGCCGACGACCCGGAGCGGACGGTCTGGAGCAACGAGCGCTGGGTGCTCGTGCTCGACACCACCATGCGCCTGCCGATCGCGGTCAACCTCCTCCCCCGCGAGCACTGCGACCTCACCGACGTCCCCGACGACCTGGCCGGGGAGATGGGCCGGCTGGTGGTGGCGGTCTCGGCCGCGATCGAGTCGCTGCCGGGCGTGGGACGCGCGCAGCTCGCCAAGTACGGCGACGGCGGCGCGCACCTGCACCTGTTCCTCCTCGGCCGGCCGGCCCGGATGCTCCAGCTCCGTGGGTCGCCGCTCCTGGACTGGGAGGAGAACCTCCCGGCCGTGCCGCTCGAGGTGCACCGGGCGCACGCGTCGTACGTCGCGGCGCGTCTCGTCGAGCGCGTCGGCGGCACCGGGCCCGCCTGGACCTGAGCCGCGGGGGTATCAGGACCGGGTCCTCGACGATCCGTCGAGGTGAGTACCACCCCGCGTGACCAGCGGGCATGGCCCGAACGGGTCATCTTCATACCGCATACGGCGTGTTTGCACGGGGATCGCGTCAGGACCGGCCATCTCGCGTGTCACGGTGATGACACGCCCGACAGCAACGAAGCTCAGGAGCAGGACCATGTGGGACACCGTCGACACCACCGGATCGCATCTCTCGCACGACATGCCGTGCACCGGCTGCGGCCACGCCGCGCACAGCTACCTCCCGTGCTCCGACGCGTGCACCTGCGCCCACGGGCGCATGCTCGCCGCCGCCAGCTGATCCCGCCGCTCGCTGACCCCTCCGGGCGTCAGTCGCCGAGGGCGTAGTCGGCGACCTTCGTCAGGCGCGGGGAGTCGTTGTCACCGTCGACGACCTTGCTGCTCACCCACCACATCCGCAGCGACCCGGGCGCCAGCTCGAGGAACGCCAGGTTGTTGTCGAACCACGGCCCCTCGGCGTACTTCCAGGTGATCGGGCTGGTCGGCACCTTGGCCGACCGCGACGCCAGCCGCCCGAGCGGTCCCGCCACGCCGTAGCTGAGGACGGCGGTGGCGAAGCGCATGTTGCGCGACAGCGGGTTGCGGATCGGCGAGCAGACCGCCTGGATCAGCCGGCCCTGCAGCGCCGGGCTCCGTCGGGCCGTACGACGCGACAGCCGCGCCTCGCTGACGTAGCTGTGGTGCACGTCCCCCGACAGGAAGGTGACGCTCGACGGTGCCCGGCCGCGCTGGCCGGACGCGACCTCGATCGCCATCTCCGCCACCCGGCTGAAGCTGTCCTGGAAGGCTGCCCAGTGCTCGAGGTCGACGAGCTGACGGGCCCACTCCCCCACGCTGGCGCCGCGCTTGCCCCACGCCCCCGCGGCCATGGCCTCGCCGGCCGCCTCGAGGTGGTGCAGCCCGCGGGCCAGCATGAACGGCAGCGACGTGCCGATGAGCAGGTGGTCGACGTCGCCGCGCATGTGCTCGTCGAGCCAGGCCAGCTCGTCGGGATCGAGGAGTGCCCGCTGGTCGGGCTCGAGCACGCGGGCGGCGCGGGAGTCCACGACGACGAGGCGGGCCTGGTCGCCGTACTCGCGGGCGTAGCTCCAGCGGTAGGTCGTCGGCTCCTGGTCCACCCGCTCGGCGAAGGCGTCGAGCACCTCGGTCAGGTCGAGCTCGTCGTCGCCCTCGTGTTCCACCACCCGTTGCCAGATCTCGTCCTCGAGGCGCTCGCTGGGCGACAGGTTGCCGAGGTGCTGGTAGACCCAGTAGGACGCCAGCCCGGCCACGATCCGACCGTGCCACCACGAGGTGGCCTCCATCTCGTCGCGCCAGGCCTGCGAGGTGTTCCAGTCGTCGCGGATGTCGTGGTCGTCGAAGATCATCGCCGTCGGCAGCGTCGAGAGCAGCCAGCGGTTGGTGGCGTCGGTCCACGCCAGGGAGTAGAGGTGTGCGTACTCCTGGAAGTCCTGGAGCTCGGTCCACGGCGGCTGCTCGATGTCGCGGCGGGCGCTGATGAACTCACGCATCTCGTCGGTGGTCTCGTCGGCGTAGACCTGGTCGCCGAGGAAGAGCACCAGGTCGGGCCACCGCGGATCGAGGAGGTCGGTGTCGCCGTCGGCGTCGTGCGCCTCGGCCTGACCGGCCATCCGCAGCGCGTAGGTGCGCAACGCGTCGATGCCGTGGGTGTTGTTGCCCTTCTTGTCGTGCCCGACCGAGGTGCGGCAGGAGCCGAAGGCCAGGCGCAGCGGCTTGTCGGGCACCAGGGTCGCGATCACCGGGTCCGGGAGCGCCGAGTCCTCCGGGGGCCACACCGGCCGGTCGTCGATCGCCACGGTGTACGCCGCCCGCGAGCCCGGCTCGAGGCCGTCGAGCTCGACGAGGGCGTAGTGGTGCCCGTGCACGACGAAGGTGCCCGCCGACCAGGACTCGCCGTCCCGGGTCACCGTGACCCGGGCACGGTCGCGGGTCTCGACCCAGACGGACGCCGAGGTCTCGTCGACGTAGCGCAGCAGCGGGCCCACCACGAGGTCGGCCGAGGTGGCGGTCATCTCACGGCTCCAGGAGGACCTTGATGGCCCGACGCTCGTCCATGGCGCGGTAGCCCTCCGGGGACTGCTCGAGCGGCAGGGTCATGTCGAAGACCAGCCCGGGGTCGATCGCGCCGCTCAGGGTGAGCTCGAGCAGCTCGGGGAGGTACTTGCGGACCGGGGCCATGCCGCCGGCCAGGCCGATGTTGCGCTGGAACATCCGGCGCACCGGCAGCTCCACCCCGTGCGGCACGCCCACGAAGCCCACGGTCGAGCCGGGCCGGGCGATGGAGAAGGCCTGCTTGATCGACTCGTCGGTGCCGACGCACTCGAGCACGGCGTCGGCGCCCACGCCGTCGGTGAGCTCCGCGATCCGCTCGGCGCCCTCCTTGCCACGCTCGGCGACGATGTCGGTGGCCCCGAAGCGGCGGGCGATCTCCTGGCGGGGCTCGTGGCGCGACATGGCGATCACGCGCTCGGCGCCGAGCTGGGCAGCGGCGAGGACCCCGCAGAGGCCGACCGCCCCGTCGCCGACGACGACCGCGGTGCTCCCCCGCGTCACGCCGGCCGAGACGGCGGCGTGCCACCCGGTGGCCATCACGTCGGAGAGGGTCAGCAACGAGGGGTAGAGCGAGCGGTCGGGAAGGCCGTCGGTCTTGACCAGCGACCCGTTGGCCTGGGTGACCCGGGTGCACTCCGCCTGGCCGCTCGAGGTGAAGCCGAGGTTGACGCACCCCGAGTGCGCGCCGGCCCGGCAGTGCACGCAGGTGTTGTCGCAGTGGTCGAACGGCACGATGACGAAGTCGCCGGCGCGGAAGTCGGTGACCTCGCTACCGACCTCCTCCACGACGCCGATGCACTCGTGGCCGATGGTGTCGCCGGCGGTGATGTCGTTGTGGCCGCGGTAGGGCCACAGGTCGGAGCCGCAGATGCAGCCCGCGGCCACCTTGACGATGGCGTCCGTGGGGGCCTCGATGGTCGGGTCGGGGACGTCCTCGACCCGGATGTCGCCGGGGGCATGGATGGTCGTAGCGCGCATGTCGGCGATCCTTGCACGCCCCCGGAGGAGGTGCGCGACACGGCGTTCGCCAAGTGTTGTCGTATCTCATATCTGAGATACCGTGGCCGGCATGGAGACCGACTACAAGGGACGCATCGGCAACCTGATCCGGGACGCCCGCAAGCACCGGGGCCTCACCCAGCACCAGCTCGCCGAGCTGCTGGCCACCAGTCAGAGTGCCATCAACCGCATCGAGAAGGGCCACCAGAACCTCTCGCTCGAGATGCTGGCACGCATCGGTGCCGCGCTCGACTCCGAGATCGTCGCCCTCGGCGCCGGGCCGACGCACCTGCGGGTCAACGGCCCGACCACCCTGTCGGGATCGATCGAGGTCAAGACCTCCAAGAACGCCGGTGTCGCGCTGCTCTGCGCCTCGCTGCTCAACAAGGGCCGTACGACGCTGCGCAAGGTCGCGCGCATCGAGGAGGTCAACCGGCTGCTCGAGGTGCTCGGCTCCCTCGGCGTGCAGACCCGCTGGCTCAACGACCAGAACGACCTCGAGATCATCCCCCCGGCCGAGCTCGACCTGGCCCACATCGACGAGGCGGCCGCGCGGCGTACCCGCTCGGTCATCATGTTCCTCGGCCCGCTCCTGCACCGCTACGACGAGTTCGACCTCCCCTACGCCGGCGGCTGCAACCTCGGCGAGCGCACCGTCGAGCCGCACATGTCGGCGCTGCGCCCGTTCGGCCTCGACGTCAAGGCCACCGACGGCAGCTACCACGCGATGGTCAACCGCACCATCGAGCCGGAGCGCCCGATCGTCCTCACCGAGCGCGGCGACTCGGTCACCGAGAACGCCCTGATGGCCGCGGCGCTGCGCCCGGCCACCACGGTGATCCGCAACGCCTCGTCCAACTACATGGTCCAGGACCTGTGCTTCTACCTCCAGAAGCTCGGCGTGACCGTCGAGGGCATCGGCACCACCACCCTCCGGGTGACCGGCTGCGAGCGGATCGACGTCGACGTGGACTACTCCCCTTCCGAGGACCCGATCGAGGCGATGTCGCTGCTGACCGCCGCCATCGTCACCAAGTCGTCGATCACCATCACGCGCGCCCCGATCGAGTTCCTCGAGCTCGAGCTCGCGATCCTCGAGGAGATGGGCTTCCTCTACACCAGCTCCGAGGAGTACGTCGCCGCCAACGGCCGCACCCGCCTGGTCGACATCACCACGCACCCGAGCTCGCTGCGCGCGCCGCTGGACAAGATCCACCCGATGCCGTTCCCCGGCCTCAACATCGACAACCTCCCGTTCTTCGCGGCCATCGCTGCCGTGGCCGAGGGCCAGACCCTGCTGCACGACTGGGTCTACGAGAACCGCGCGATCTACTTCACCGAGCTCAACAAGCTGGGCGCCCAGGTCAAGCTGCTCGACCCGCACCGGGTGCTCGTCGAGGGGCCCACGCACTGGTCCGGCGCCGAGATCGTGTGCCCGCCGGCCCTGCGGCCGGCGGTCGTGATCCTCATCTGCATGCTCGCCGCCAAGGGCAGCTCGGTGCTGCGCTCGACGTACGTCATCCACCGCGGCTACGAGGACCTCGCGGAGCGGCTCAACCAGCTGGGTGCCAACATCGAGACGTTCCGCGACATTTGAGCACCGCGCTCACTACTGTCGCAGTGGCCGCCTGACGGACGTCGGGCGCACCAGCATCCGGGGGGATCATGAACACGCCGACGAGGCGGCTGCTCGGCCTCGCCGCCGTCGTGGCCGTCGTGGCCGCCTCGTGCAGCGCACTCACCCGTGAGCCCGAGCTCGACCCGCCGCCTGCGCTGGGCGTGCAGACGGGGCCCGGGGCCCGGTTCGTGGGCACCGCCGCAGGCTTCTCGGACTGGTACGGCCCCGGGTCGATGCGGCACGTCGGTGCGACCAAGGCCGGCCGGGCCGCCCTCGAGATCACCGCCGAGCCCGGCGGGCTCCAGGCCAACGCCCGCAAGGCGCTCCTCCCGGTGCGGGACGGCTCCCCCTTCTCCTGGTCGTTCTCGGTGCGGACCGCGGACTGGAGCCAGGTCGCCAACATCCAGTTCCGGCTGCACACCACCGATGACGACTTCTTCTACGCCAACGTGCGCGACCGCACGGCCCGCACCGCGCTCGTGGACGACGCCTGGCAGCGAGTGCAGCTGTCCCGGGCCGACTTCCTCACCGTCGGCGAGCCCGACTGGCGCCGTCTCGAGGTCGTCTCCTTCGCCGTGTGGGGCTTCACCGACGGGGAGGACGGGCCGACCTCGCCGACCGTCCTGGTCGACGAGGTCCAGACCCATCCGCGCCTCGACCGCTCGGCGCCGGGCGCCGGCGTCGTGACACTGTCCTTCGACGACGGCGACGAGTCGGTGGCCGACGCCGCCCGCCTCATGCGCGAGCGCTACTTCCGCGGCACGGCGTTCGTGGTGCCCGCCCTGGTGGACGAGCCGGGCTTCCTCGACCGGGGTGACCTCGAGTCGCTCGACGACCTCGGGTGGGACCTCGGCGGCCACAGCGACATCCCGCTGACCGAGCTCGCCACCGAGGCGCTCGAGGACAACGTCGAGACCACGGCGCGCTGGTTGCGCGAGCGCGGGTCGCGGGGCAGCCACCTCTACGCCTACCCCAACGGCGCCGTCGACCCGGAGGTGCGTCGCGTCGTCGCCGACTACTTCTCGGTCGGCCGCACCATCAACGAGAACGTGCAGCCGGTGGGCGACATCGACCCCTACGCCGTGAAGTCGCTGAACGTCTACTCCGACCAGAGCCTCGAGGACGTCATCCGGATCGTGGACGCGAGCGTCGAGGCGCGGGACTGGCTGGTCCTGACCTTCCACCGTGTCGGCGACGAGACCGGGGACGGCCTGGACTGGACGACCGAGAAGTTCAGCGGTCTTCTCGACCACCTCGCGGCGCGAGGCATCGAGGTGCAGCCGATGAGCGAGGTCCTGGCGCCGATGTGACGCTCGGCCCGACTCGTCGGCTCAGCCGAAGAGTGTCTCCACCCACGCCCTCGACCGCTTGGCGGCGGCCGGGGGCGCGGTCATGTCGGGGGTGATCCGGGGCAGGGGTGCGGTCCGCGTGGCCGATCCGGCGTGCCAGTCGGTCTCGGCCTCGACGAGCGTGCCCAGGTCGGCACGGTCGAGGAACACTCCGTGGCCGTCGGGGCACTGGCTGACGGTGGCGAGGCCCACTGAGCGCTCGCGCATCTCGGTCCCGCAACGCGGGCAGGTGAGGGGCTCCATTTCCCAGACGGTACTCCCGGTGGGGCCCATACTGCTCGCGTGACACGGCCCGAGTCCCGCAGGCGCCCCACGGTGCTTGCCTTCGCCCACCGCGGTGGCGCCTACCACCCGGAGGTCGAGGGCCTCGAGAACACCATGGCGGCCTTCCGCCACGCGGTGTCCCTCGGCTACCGCCACCTCGAGACCGACGTCCACGTGACGAGCGACGGCGTGCTGCTCGCCTTCCACGACACGGTCCTCGACCGGGTCACCGACCGGGTCGGCTCGATCGCCGAGACGTCGTACGCCGACGTGCAGCAGGCCCTGATCGGCGGTCGCGAGCGGGTGCCCACCCTGGCCGAGCTGTTCGACGCGTTCCCGGCGGCGGCCTTCAACATCGACCTCAAGTCGGACGGGTCGGTGCCGGCGCTGGCCTCCTTCCTCGACGAGCGCGAGGCGTGGGACCGCGTCGTGGTCGGGTCCTTCTCCGTCCGCCGGATGCGGGCGTTCCGCCGGATGACCGGCGGTCGGGTCGCGACGTCGGCGCACCCCCTCGAGGTGGCGGCGTACGTCGTCGTGCCGAGCGCCCGCCTGGTCCGGCGGCTCACCGGCGACCACCCGCGGGCCTTGCAGATCCCGCACCGCCAGGGACGGCTCGTGGTGGCCTCCCCCGGCCTGGTGCGCCGGGCGCACGCCAACGGCGTGGAGGTCCACGTGTGGACGATCGACGACCCCGACGAGATGCACCTGCTGGTCGACCGTGGTGTCGACGGCCTGATGACCGACCGCACCGACATACTCAGGGACGTGCTGCGCAGCCGTGGCCTGTGGGAGGAATCATCGTGAAGGACTCTGACGTGCCGGCCGGTGTCGCCGACCTGCGGCCCCTCGACCAGGCCCGGGAGCAGAAGGCCTGGTACTGGTACGACTGGGCCAACAGCGCCTACGTCACCACCATCGCGACGGTGCTGCTGGCGCCCTACCTCATCGCCATCGCCGAGGAGGCCGCGGTCGACGACCGCATCAGTGTCCTCGGGTTGTCGGTGGCGCCGGGCTCGCTCCCGTCGTACCTCGTGACGTTCTCCACGATCCTCTCCGCCCTGGTCCTCCCGCCGCTCGGCGCGATGATGGACCGCACCGAGAAGAAGAAGCAGTGGCTGGCCGGCTTCGCGTGGACCGGTGCGGCGTTCGCCTCGCTGCTGTGGTTCGCCCGCGGGGAGAACTGGCAGATCGGCGCGGTCGCCGTCATCGGCGCCAACCTGTGCCTGGCGGCGTCGATGGTCGTCAACGACTCGATCCTGCCGCTCATCTCCGACGAGGCCAACCGCGACCGGGTGTCCTCGCGCGGGTGGGCCTTCGGCTACCTGGGGGGCGGCCTGCTGCTCGCCGTCAACCTCGCGGTCGTCACTCTCCTGCCCTTCGGGCTGACCACCGGGGAGGCGGCGCGCATCTGCATGCTCTCCGCCGCGATCTGGTGGGCGGGCTTCACGATCATCCCGTTCGTGCGGCTCAGCAACCACCCCCCGACCAACGTGGAGCCGGCCGAGGGCAACGTCGTCGCCCGCAGCTTCGGCCAGCTCGTCGCGACGCTGCGTGACATGCGCAACTACCCGATGGCGCTGACCTTCCTGCTGGCCTACCTCTTCTTCAACGACGGCATCCAGACCGTCATCGCCAGCTCCTCGACGTACGGCTCCGAGGAGCTCGGCCACGGACAGTCGGTGCTCATCGGCACCATCCTGCTGGTGCAGTTCGTCGCGTTCTTCGGGGCGCTTCTCTTCGGTCGCCTCGCCCAGCGCCAGGGCGCCAAGAAGACGATCCTCATGGGCCTGGTCATCTGGATGGTCATCGTCACCGCGGCCCTGTTCCTGCCGGCCGGCAACGTGGCCCTCTTCATGGTGTTCGGGGTCGCGGTGGGCATCGTGCTGGGCGGCACCCAGGCGCTGGCGCGGTCGTACTTCTCGCTGCTCATCCCGCGGGGCAAGGAGGCCGAGTACTTCAGCTTCTACCACGCGATGGACCGCGGCACGTCGTGGTTCGGGACCCTGGTGTTCGGCCTCACGTTCCAGTTCACCGGCTCCTACCGGCCGGCGGTCTTCGCGCTCATCGTGTTCTTCCTCATCGGCGGCTACCTCCTCACCCGCGTCGACACCGAGCGTGGCATCCGCGACGCCGGCAACGCCCTGCCCGCCGTCGTCTGACCCTCCCCCGTGCACGGCACCCGATCGGGTGGTCCCACGACCGCGTGATTGGTTGAACCTTGGCGTTCCCCGCTACCTTGGAAGGAACAGGGGACGAGCGACGCTCCCGAAATGGCGTCACGGATGCACACTCCGATCGTCCCACTCCCGACTCACTCGGGGTCAGCACACATCATCTGGAGGTGGCTCAATGGCGGAGCGCACGCTACGTGGCGCACGGCTCGGCGGCCAGAGTTTCGAAGACGAGCGCGGGATCGAGTTCGCGGCCCGACAGCAGGTCGGTTACCGCTGCGAGCAGGGTCACGAGTTCGAGGTCACGATGTCGGTCGAGGCCGACATCCCGGCCATCTGGGAGTGCCCGCGCTGTGGGGCGAAGGCACTCAGCACGGCGGGCATCAAGCCCGAGGAGAAGGCTGAGAAGCCGGCTCGCACGCACTGGGACATGCTCCTGGAGCGACGCTCGGAGAAGGAGCTCGAGGACATCCTCAAGGAGCGTCTCGAGCTGCTCCGCGGCGGCGAGATCGGCCCGGCGCACCTGCACCGCGCCAATGCCAAGAAGCGCAAGGCGACTGCCTGATCGGCACTGTCCGACCAGGCCGCCTGACCGGCAGCCGACGACTCAGTCGTCGACCACTTCGCCCTGGACCACGGGCCCCTCGGGGCCCGGTCCGGGGCGTCGTGCATTTCCGGGGCCCCCTCCCGGTCCCGCCAGCCCGCCACCCAGGGGGCCCAGCAGCCGGCCGGCGACCACCTTGGTCAGCACGCCGCGCGCGATCGGCCGGGTGAGGGGCAGGATCAGCAGGACCCCGACGATGTCGCTGACGAAGCCCGGCGTCAGCATCAGGGTGCCGCCGATGAGGATGAGGCCGGCATCGGCGAGCTCGCGGGCGGGCATCCGACCCGTCTGCAGCGCCTCCTGGAGGGCGGCCCAGGAACGCGAACCCTCCCGCCTGATCAGCCAGGTGCCCAGGACGCTGGCGCCGATGAGGAGCAGGATCGTCCACCACGGGCCGATCACCTGGCCGACCTGGATGAGCACGAAGATCTCGACCAGCGGCACGACCACGAAGGCCACCAGGAGCAGCCAGCCGGGGATCCGCACGCGCCTCATCGGGTGCTCCGTCCCTGCCGCGCGTGCGCGAGCTGAGTACGACGCTCGCGCAGGCCCCAGCGGGTGATGCGGCGCAACGACTCCGAGGCCACCGGCCCGCTCATCTTGGAGTCGCCGCGGACCCGCTCGACGAACTCGATGGGCACCTCGACGACCCGCAGCCCGGCGCGCACGGCGCGGTAGGCGAGGTCGGTCTGGAAGACGTAGCCGGTGCTCTGCACGCCGGCCAGGTCGATCTTGTCGAGCGCCTCGCGCCGGAAGAGCCGGAAGCCCGCCGTCGCGTCCCGGACGTGGATCCCGAGGAGGACGCGGACGTAGAGGTTGCCGCCGCGGGACATCGCCTGGCGCGACAGCGGCCAGTTGACCACCGAGCCGCCCGGGACGTAGCGCGACCCGATCACCAGGTCGGCGTCGTGGAGCGCGTCCAGCAGCCGGTGGAGCTGCTCGGGCTGGTGGGACCCGTCGGCGTCCATCTCTCCGATGACGTCGTAGCCCTCGTCGAGGGCCACCCGGAAGCCGTGCAGGTAGGCGGCGCCCAGGCCGGCCTTCTCGCTGCGGTGCAGCACCGTCACGGCGGGGTCCGCCGCCGCGAGCCGGTCGGCCACCTCGCCGGTGCCGTCGGGTGACCCGTCGTCGACCACCAGGAGGTCGACCGTGGGCTGCGCGGCGCGCATCCGGCTGACGATCCACTCGAGGTTGTCGACCTCGTTGTAGGTCGGGACGACCATCACGACGCGGCCCAGTCCGGGCGTGTTCCTCGGGGTGCTCATGCGGAGACCCGCGTCATGGTCCGTGACCTCCCGGTCGTCGTGTCGCTGTCGTGCTGTGAGGGACGACGATACGGAACCAGGATGAACACCAGGGCAAGAACGGTGATCGCCACGCTGACGCGTCCGGGCCACGGCCCCATCCAGACTCCGGGGGTCAGCCCGTGGGCGAGCGGGACCTCGGCGACGAGGACGTCCTGGGTGCGGGGTGCGGCGCTCTGGACGACGGTGCCGTCGGGGGCGACGATCCCGGAGACCCCGTTGATCGCGGCGACGACGACGTAACGGCCCGTCTCGACGGCACGGAGCCGGCTGATCTCGAACTGCTGGTCGATCTGGGCGGTGTTGATGAACATGGCGTTGCTGGTCTGCACGGTGACCAGCTCTCCCCCGTTGGCCAGCTGACCGTGGATGACGTCGTCGTAGGCGACGTCGAAGCAGATGGCGTCGGCCACCAGCGCGTCACCGACCCGCAGCGGCTCCAGGCTGGTGCCGCGGGCCATGTCGCGCGGGATGAGAGCGAGCTGGCCGTAGGTGTCGGGCAGGATCGAGCCGCGGAAGGGGATGTACTCGCCGTAGGGCACCGGGTGGCGCTTGGTGTAGCGGTCTCCCCCGCCGAGGCCGGGTCGCCACACGATCCCCTGGTTGAGCACCTCGCCCTCGCGGGGCGAGTCCGCCATGCCGCCCACCAGGATGGGCACGCCGATCGCGTCCGAGGCCGCGACGATGCCGGCGTTGACCTCGGCGTCCGTGAAGGGGTCGACGGCGGTGGAGTTCTCCGGCCAGACCACGAGGTCGGGGCGTGGGACCGCGCCCGCCTCGACGTCGGCTGCGAGCTGCTCGGTGAGGGCCACGTGGTTGGCGGTGATCTCGCGGTGCACGGCCGGCACGTCGGTCCCGTCGCCGGGCACGTCGCCCTGGACGGCCGCCACCGTGAGGTCCTCACCCCGGCTGCTCACGCCGGGGACGGCGTCGTACGAGCCGGCCAGCGGGAGCAGGGTCACGGTGGCGAGGCCGCCGACGGCCACCAGCGCGGCCACCGGGCGTCGCAGGCGGCTGGTGACCAGCCAGGCCAGGGTGGTGCCGGTGAGCGCGATAAGCAGGCTGGTGCCCGTCATGCCGAGCCACGGCACGACCGGCTGCCAGAGCGTGTCGGCGGTGGCATAGGTCAGCCGACCCCACGGCAGCCCGCCGAAGGGCCAGGCGCCCCGCCAGGTCTCGACGGCCACCCACGCGAAGGCGGCCCACACCGGCCAGGCGCGCAGCCGCGTCACCAGCGCCAGCACCATGCCCAGGGGCGCGAGGTAGAGGGCCTGGAAGAACGTCAGCGCCAGCCACGCGTCGGTGCCGACCGCGCGCATCCACCACAGCAGGGTGGCCATGAAGCCCAGGCCGAACAGCCAGCCCACCAGCGCCCCTCGCCCGACCGTCAGCCCGCGGACCGAGAGCACGAGCACGGCCAGCGCCACCGGCATCAGCGCGGCGACACCGACGGGCTCGAAGGCGAGGGAGAGCACGACGCCGCCCAGGAGGGCGGCGAGGCAGCGGAGCATCACGGCTCCACGCTATCCGGCGCGACCACGCGCGGGGTGCTTGCAGGGGGACGGGGGGCGCGCTGACCCTTCGGACCAACCCACGACCGACCGGCTGCCGGCCGTGGGAAGTTGTCTACGGAGCCAGCAGGCCCCCCGTATCCGCCCTCGTGGTGCGAGACCGACCTCCGTGGACAAGTTGGCTCAGATGCTGGCTTCACACCGGCCAACCGGCCACCCGGACGTCGGTCCGCTCGCCACGATCTGCACAGGCGGACCGTGGAACCCTGTCTCGCCGGGGCGGAGGTGTCAACACGGCCCTGACCTGCACGTTCGCGAGAAATCGCAGGTCAACGCGGGGACGGACACCGACAATCGGGCAACAAATTTCACGGCCTCGCGGCGTGTCGCGTCGTGACACGCCGCAGGTCAGCCTTGACGGGGCGGTACGACGACCGTGCCGGTCGCCGTGGTGGCCAACTCCGGGGGGTCCAGTGGGGTCGCAGCACCCGGCGCCTCGGCGGTCGCGGCGCCCCGGGCGACGACGTGGACCGCGAAGTCCATCACCCGGCTGCGGGTGCCCTCGCGGACCAGCGTCGCCGTGATCTCGAGGACGTCCCCGGCCCGGACGGGAGCGACGAACTGGACGTCGGAGTACGACGCGAACAGGCCCTCGTCGCCGTCCAGCAGGATGCACATCTCGGTCGCCACGTCGCCGAAGAGACCCAGCGAGTAGGCGCCGTCGACGAGGTTGCCGGCGTAGTGCGCGTGGCTGTAGGGGACGTAGCGCCGGTGGGTGACGACGGTGCCGACACGGGTCTGGGGGGTGGTCATGAGGCCTTCCGGGTGGTGAGGCGGTGGACGAGGTAGGAGGCGACCTCGCCGGGCGTCGTACCTCGGCTGAAGACGCGGTCGACGCCGAGCTCGTCGGCCATCGTCTCGTCGAAGCGCGGACCGCCGACGACCAGGAGTGGTCGCTTGGCGGCCGGGTAGGACTCGCGGAAGGCGGCCGACATCTCGCGGGTGTTGAGCAGGTGGGCGTCGCGCTGGGTGACGACCTGGGAGACCAGGACCGCGTCGGCCTTCTCGGTGATCGCGGCGTCGACGAGCTGCGGGACGCTCACCTGGGCGCCGAGGTTGACCACCTTGACCTCGCGGTAGTACTCCAGCCCCTTCTCCCCCGCGAACCCCTTGATGTTGAGGATCGCGTCGATGCCGACCGTGTGGGCGTCGGTGCCGATGCACCCGCCCACCACGACCATCCGGCGGCGCAGCGAGCGCTTGATCGCCGCGTTGGCCTCCTTGGGCGTCAGCAGCGGGTAGTCGCGCTCGACCACCTCGACCTGGTCGGTGTCGACGAGGTGGTTGACCCGGCCGTAGACGACGAAGAACGTGAAGCCGTCGCCCATCGGCTTGGCGTGCACGACCAGGGCCGGGTCCATGCCCATCTTGTTGGCCAGCTGGGCGGCCGCGCCCTCGGCGACCTTGGAGTGCTTGATCGGCAGGGTGAAGGACAGCTGCACCATGCCGTCGCCGGTGGTGTCGCCGTAGGGGCGGACGATGCTCATGCGGGGTCCCCTGGGCGTTGTTCGACGGAGGAGCGCAGCGGAGGAGGCGAAGAACGTCTTGGGGTGCAGGTCATGAGGGGTCGCCCTCCAGGATCTCGGTCGCGGGGTTGTAGTAGTCGGCGGCCTTGCGGGCGACGCCCTCGAGGCCCCGGCCCTTGTCGGCGGGACGCTTCATCAGGCCGAAGGTGCCGTCGGCGATGGCGTCGAGGAGGCCGTTGTCGTGGGCCTTGATGTCCTCGAGCAGCCCGATGGACTCCCCCAGCACCTCGCGGGCGCGCAGGTTGATGAAGCCGCCGGGCGCCGGGTGGAAGTCCTCGTGCAGCTTGCCGGCGGAGTCCATGACGTAGCGGACGTTCTGCAGCGCCAGGTCACGGTCGGAGATCCACGGCGTGACCACCGCCTCGGTCATCATCCCGACGAGCAGGATGCCCTGGTCGGTGAGCGCGCCGACGAGGTTGAAGAAGCCGTCGAGGAGGTAGCCGCGGAAGACGTCGCCGGTCATGTGCCGGGTCGGCGGCATCCACTTGAGCGGCGCCTTGGGGAAGAGCTGGCGGGCCAGCAGCGCGTGGGCCAGCTCGAGGCGGAACGAGTCCGGCACGGCCGGGTCGATCTCGAAGGCGTGGCCCAGGCCGAGCTGCCAGTCCTCGAGGCCGGCCTCCTTGGCGAAGTATTCGTTGAGGAGCTGGCTGGTCGTCACCGTGTGCGCGGCCTCGACCGCGTCGGCTGTGGTGAGGTAGTTGTCCTCGCCGGTGTTGATGATGATCCCCGCGCGGGCGTGGACCTGGCGGCTGAAGCGCTGGTCGACGAAGGTGCGGATCGGGTTGATGTCGCGGAAGAGGATCCCGTACATCGAGTCGTTGAGCATCATGTCGAGCCGCTCGAGACCGGCGAGGGCGGCGATCTCGGGCATGCACAGGCCGGACGCGTAGTTGGTCAGGCGCACGTAGCGGCCCAGCTCGCGGCTGGTCTCGTCGAGCGCGGCCCGCATCAGGCGGAAGTTCTCCTGGGTGGCGTAGGTGCCGGCGAAGCCCTCGCGGGTCGCGCCCTCGGGCACGAAGTCGAGCAGCGACTGGCCGGTGCTGCGGATGACGGCGATCACGTCGGCACCCTCGCGGGCGGCCGCCTGCGCCTGGGGGATGTCCTCGTAGATATCGCCGGTCGCGACGATGAGGTAGATCCACGGCTTGCGGGGGGCGTCGCCCACCTTGGCGATCATCCGCTCCCGCTCGACGCGGCGACGGTCGATCTGCTTGATGCCCTTGCCGACCGCCTTGCGGGACGCGCTGCGAGCCCGCGTCAGGTCGCGGCCCTCCGGGAGGCGGAACGTCACCGACCCGGCGCTGGCCTTCTGGGCGAGGGTCACGAGGTCCTCGGCCTCGCCGCGGAGCAGGGCGTCCCACACCGGGGCGGAGACGCCGTGCTCGAGGCCGACGTCGGCGCGGACCACGTCGGAGAGCCGGTTGACCCAGGGGGTGCCCTCGGCGTCGGCGCCACTGAGCCCGGCGAGGCGCAGGGTCGCGCGCTCCACGCTGACGGTCGTGTGCTGCTGGGCGGTCTTGACGATCGGGCGCCCGACCTGGCGCGCGAGGGTGCGCGCGCGGCGTACGTCTGCGGCGTCGAGGGTGAGCTTGCCCATCAGAGCCTCCGCTCGAAGAGTCCGCGCACGCCCTCGTGGGCTCGCAGGAGGTCCAGGGCGTACGCCGCGTGGCCGGGGACGTAGCCGTTGCCGACGATCATCCGGACGTCGGCGGCCAGTCCCTCGGCCCCGAGGGCGGCCGCGCTGAAGGAGGTGGCCATGGAGAAGAAGACGACGGTGCCGCCGTCGGCGGTCGCGAGGATCGCGCCCCCCTCGCAGCCGGGGACGTCCACGCAGACGACGGTGACGTCGGCCGGTCCCCCGGCGGCGGTGACGGCGTCGCGCAGGGCGATCGGGCCGCGTGCGTCGGCGACGGCGACGGCGTCGGCGAGCCCGGCACCGCGGAGCAGGTCGGCCTCGGCCTCGTGGGGGACGACGCCGATGGTGCGCGTGGCGCCGGCGTCACGGGCGGCCGCGAGGCTGAGCGAGCCGGACTTGCCCGCTCCCCCGACCACCGCGACGGTCGGTCCGCCCTCGCCGCCGGGACGCAGTCGCGTCCACTCCTCGACCACACGGCGGGTGAGCGCCGGGGCGCCGCAGACGTCCATGACGCTCAGGCTGAGCTCGGGGGTGAGGTCGTCGGGCAGGACGGCCGCGATGGAGCGGCCGAAGAGGATGGCGTAGCCGTCGCACGGGACCTGCTCGGTGGTGCCGGTCCAGCCGGCGAGCCCGTCCTCGATCACCAGCGGGGTAAGGGTCAGGCTCACCAGGGTGGCGACCCGGTCGCCCACCGCGAGGCCGAGGGGCGACGCGGGGCCGACCTCCTCGACGGTGCCGACCAGCATGCCGCCGGAGCCGGTCTCGGGGTTCTGCATCTTGCCGCGGGTCGCGACGATGTCGAGGACCGCGCGGCGTACGCCGTCGCCGTCGTCGTGGGTGCGCTCGAGCTGGCGGAACGACGCGGCGTCGAGGTTGAGCCGCTGGACGCGGATCCGCACCTCGTCGGGCCAGAGCTCCCGACGCGTGTCGAGGCGCTCCGCCGCCTGCGGGAGCACGGTCCGATCGTCGAGGACCCGGTGGAGCCCCGTGGGGTCACTGGTGATGATGGCCGGCGAGGTCGACATGACCGCTGTTTCCTTCGCTGCTTGGAGCATCTGACGGGATATCTTGCGGCGCGCCATTGGACGCACCGGAGGATCTCCGCCTACTCTGACAGAGGAGCCGCACGTCACACAACCGACGCGCCGCTGCCGTCCGCCCGCACCCGCCCGCACCAGGAGCACCTCCCATGAGCATCGAGACCGCGATCGGCCTGACCACCGGTCAGCCGTACCCGTACGAGCGCGTCGAGCTCGTCGAGCCGGACTGGACCCGCTTCCCGGGCTGGGCGTCGGTCACGGCCGACGACTGGGCCTCCGTCCAGTGGCAGCGCGCCCACTGCATCAAGAACCTCAAGCAGCTGCGCGAGCTCATGGGCGACCTGCTCGACGAGCGCTTCTACGCCGACCTCGAGCGCGACCAGGCCGAGCGGGCCACCATGTCGATGCTCGTGCCGCCGCAGATGATGAACACGATGGTGCCGACCTTCTCCCCCGGGGGTGCGGGCTCCATGACCGAGGCGTTCTACGCCGACCCGGTCCGCCACTACATGATCCCGGTCTTCAGCGACCGTCGTACCGACTGGTCCTCCCACCCGCACGCGACCCGCGACTCGCTGCACGAGCACGACATGTGGGTGGCCGAGGGGCTGACCCACCGCTACCCCACCAAGGTGCTGGCCGAGCTGCTGCCCACCTGCCCGCAGTATTGCGGGCACTGCACCCGCATGGACCTCGTCGGCAACTCGACCCCGGTGATCGAGAAGCTCAAGTTCACCGCCAAGCCGGTCGACCGCCTCGACTCCATGTTCGAGTACCTACGCCGCACGCCCCAGGTCCGCGACGTGGTCGTCTCCGGCGGCGACGTGGCCAACATGCCCTGGCCCCGCCTCGAGGACTTCCTCACCCGGCTGCTCGAGATCGACAACATCCGCGACATCCGCCTTGCCACCAAGGCACTCATCGGCCTCCCGCAGCACTGGCTGCAGCCCGACGTCGTCGAGGGCGTACGCCGCGTCGCGACGCTGGCCAACGCTCGCGGGGTCTCCCTGGCCATGCACACGCACGCCAACCACGCCAACTCCATCACGCCGATCGTGGCCGAGGCGGCGGGCGCGATGCTCGACGCCGGACTGCGCGACGTACGCAACCAGGGCGTGCTCCTCAACGGCGTCAACGCCGACCCGCACGCCCTGCTCGACCTGTGCTTCCGCCTCCTCGACGGTGCGCGGATCATGCCCTACTACTTCTACATGTGCGACATGATCCCGTTCTCGGAGCACTGGCGGGTCTCGGTCGCGGACGCCCAGAAGCTGCAGCACCACATCATGGGCTACCTGCCGGGCTTCGCGACGCCGCGCATCGTGTGCGACGTGCCGTTCGTGGGCAAGCGCTGGGTGCACCAGCTCGCCGACTACGACACCGAGCGCGGCATCTCCTACTGGACCAAGAACTACCGCACCTCGATCGAGGCCACCTCCGACGACGCGCTCTCGCGCACCTACGAGTACTACGACCCGATCCACACCCTCCCCGAGGCCGGCCAGCAGTGGTGGGCCGAGCACGGCAACCTCGACGAGTCCGCCCTCAAGGCGGCCGAGGTCGCCGAGGCCTCCCGGCGTACGGCGGCGCTCCAGGCCTGGTGAAGTGTGCTGCCTGAGTCACGTCGTGACCCAGGTCGACGTGCGTGAGCGAGGCATGGGGGCGCGGTGGCGCTCGACTCGATGGGCGACTCTGGTCGCAGGTCCCGCGCGGAGGCCGACGACCGCCTCGCGAGTGTGCGTGGAAGCACGTCGGGAGCCGCGACGGACGTGCATCCACGCACACTCGTCGCGAGGTTCCAGGCCCTGACCCCAGCCGTACGTCGTCGTCCGGCTGTCCGCCGGGCGGCATGAGGGGTGCGTCGAGGAGAACGGTGCGTCGGTCAGGCCACGCGGCTCAGCCCAGCGGGCGGTTCTCGTACGCGGTGGACAGCACGATGGTCGTGCGGGTCGAGACGTTGGCGGCGGAGCGGATCCGGGCGAGCAGGTCCTCGAGGGCGCGGGGGGTGGCGACGCGGATCTTGAGGATGTAGGACTCCTCCCCCGCGACCGACCAGCAGGACTCGATCTCGGGGATGCCGACCAGCCGCTCGGGGTAGTCGTCGGGCTGGGCGGGGTCGATCGGCGTCGCCGAGATGAAGGCGGTCAACGGCCGGCCGAGCTGCTCGTGGTCGACCAGCGCGGTGTAGCCGGTGATGAGGCCCTTGCTCTCCAGCCGCTTGACGCGCTGGTGCACCGCCGAGGTCGACAGGCCGGTGGCCTTGCCGAGGTCGGTGAAGGACATCCGGCCGTCCTCGGCCAGCAGCGCGAGGATCTTGCGGTCGGTGGACTCCACCTCTGAGGTCGTCACGCCGACAGGCTAGCGATGGATCGTGCAAGGATCGGGGAGTGACCGCACAGCGACTCATGCTCCTCGACACGGCGTCCCTCTACTTCCGGGCCTTCTTCGGCGTCCCCGACTCGGTACAGGCCCCCGACGGCACCCCCGTCAACGCGGTTCGCGGGCTGCTCGACTTCATCTCCCGCCTCGTCGACGAGTACCAGCCGACCCACCTCGTGTGCTGCTGGGACAACGACTGGCGGCCCCAGTGGCGCGTCGACCTCATCCCGTCGTACAAGGCACACCGCGTCGTCGCCGTGCGCCCCGGCGACACCCCCGACATCGAGGAGGTGCCCGACCCGCTGCAGGTCCAGGTGCCGGTCATCCTCGAGGTGCTCGAGGCCTTCGGCATCGCCGTCGTGGGCGCCGACCACTACGAGGCCGACGACGTCATCGGCACGCTGGCCACCGGCGCGGGGATGCCGGTCGACATCGTGACCGGCGACCGCGACCTCTTCCAGCTCGTCGACGACGCCGCCGAGGTGCGGGTGCTCTACACCGCCCGCGGCGTCGGCAAGCACGAGAAGGTCACCGAGCACACGGTGGTGGAGAAGTACGCCGTGCTCCCCCAGCAGTACGCCGACTTCGCGACGCTCCGCGGTGACAACTCCGACGGCCTGCCCGGCGTGGCCGGCGTGGGCGACAAGACGGCCGCCTCGCTGCTCCTGTCGTACGGCGACCTGGCCGGGGTCCGTGCCGCGGCCGCCGACCCGGACTCCGCGCTCGGACCCGGACCGCGCTCCAAGATCATCGCGGCGGCCGACTACCTCGACGTCGCGCCGACCGTCGTCGCTGTCGCCCGCGACATCGACCTGGGCGAGCGGAACCACGCCCTCCCGTCCGATCCGGCCGACACCGAGGCGCTCGCCGCCCTCGCGGAGCGGTGGGGACTGTCCAGCCCCGTCGAGCGCCTCACCGGGGTCCTGGCGGCCCGCTGAGGGACGCGACCTACTCGGTCAGCGCCGAGTAGGCCACCACCCCGCGCTTGAGCAGCCCCACGGTCTCCCGGGCGGTGGCCCGCAGCGGCGTGCCGCCCGCGGCGTCGGCGACCTGGCCGGCGAGGTCGAGCAGCTGCTTCATCCACCGCACGAAGTCCCCGGCGGCGAGGTCGGTGCCGTCGAGCACCTCGTCGAGGTCGTCGCCCTCGGCCCAGCGGTAGGCCGCCCACGCGAACCCCAGGTCGGGCTCGCGCAGGAAGTCGAGCTTGTGGTCGCGCTCCAGGGCGTCGAGCTGCCCCCACACGCGGACCATCTCGCCCAGCACCCGCTGGATGCGAGCCCCGGGCACCCGAGGTGCGGACGCGTCGTCGGGACGCCGGGCCTCGAAGACGAGCGCGGACAGCACGGCCGCGAGCTCGGAGGGCGTGAGGTCGTCCCACAGCCCCTCGCGCAACGACTCGGCCGCCACCAGGTCCATGTCGGTGTAGATCCGCCGCAGGTGGCTGCCCCGCTCGGTGACCTTGTCGCCGTCGAGGTAGTCCAGCGCGGTCAGCACGTTGCACACCCGGTCGAAGGTGCGCGCGACCGTGTTGGTGCGCTGCTCGACCCGTCGCTTGAGGGTCTCGGCGTCACGCGAGAGCTTGAACCAGCGCTCCGCCCAGCGGGCGTGCTCCTCGCGCTCGGGGCACTGGTGGCAGGGGTGCGACTTGAGCCGCTCGCGCAGCTCGGCGATCTCCCGGTCGACCGGCGAGTCGGCGAAGGAGTCGCGGCTCTCGCGCCGGCGGGGCGGGGGCGTGAAGTCGTGGGTCTTGGAGCGCAGCGCCGAGGCGAGGTCGCGTCGCATCGCGGGGTTGCGGCCGTTGAACGACTTGGGCACCCGCATCCGGGTGATCGCCTCGACCGGCGTCGGGAAGTCCATCGGCGCCAGCCGTCGCGCCTGGCGGTCCTGGGTGAGGACGTAGGGCCGCGGCTCGTGCCCGGACAGGCCGGGGTCGATGACCACGGCGAAGCCGGAGAACTTGCCCGACGGCACCATGATCACGTCGCCCGGGCGCAGCTTGGCGAGCGACTCCATCGCCTCGTGGCGACGGTCCTGGCGACGCTCGCGCACGGCGCCCTTCTCGACGTCGCTGATGCGGCGACGCAGCGCGGCGTACTCCATGAAGTCGCCCTGGTGGCAGGTCGCCGCCTCGGCGTAGCCGTCGAGCGCCTCCTCGGCCTTGTGCAGCTGTCGGGCGAGCCCGACGACGGCCTGGTCGGCCTGGAACTGCGCGAAGGACTGCTCGAGCAGCTCGCGCGAGCGCGCGCGACCGAACTGGTGGACGAGGTTGACCGCCATGTTGTACGACGGGCGGAACGACGACCGGAGCGGGTAGGTGCGGGTGGACGCGAGACCGGCCACCTCGCGGGGGTTCATCCCGGGCTGCCACAGCACGACGCCGTGGCCCTCGACGTCGAGCCCGCGACGACCGGCACGACCCGTCAGCTGGGTGTACTCCCCCGGCGTGATGTCGGCGTGGGTCTCGCCGTTCCACTTCGACAGCTTCTCGATGACCACCGTGCGGGCGGGCATGTTGATGCCCAGCGCCAGCGTCTCGGTCGCGAAGACCACCTTACAGAGGCCCCGGACGTAGAGGTCCTCCACGATCTGCTTGAAGGTCGGCAGCATGCCCGCGTGGTGGGCCGCCACGCCGCGGGTCAGCCCGTCGAGGAACTCGTGGTAGCCCAGCACGTGCAGGTCGTCGTCGGGCAGGTGCCGGCACTTCTCCTCGACGTACGCATAGATCTCGTCGCGCTCCTCCGGGCTGGTGAGCCGCACGTTGGCCGACAGGCACTGGGTGACCGCGGCGTCACAGCCGACCCGGCTGAAGATGAAGACGATCGCGGGGAGCAGCCCCTCGCGGTCCAGCCGCTCGATGACGTCGACCCGGCTGGGGATCCACACCCGGCGGCCGTTGCCGACCTGGCGAGGGTTCTTCGAGGACCCGGGCTTGCCCTTGCGCGGCGAGCGCCGGTCGCGCATCAGGCGGGAGCTGGCCCAGTCGTCGCGGGCGAGGCGCACCAGCTCGTCGTTGACCGGCGCCCCCTCGCGCACGAAGCCGGCGCTGGCGTCGACGTCGGAGGACGCGAACAGGTCGAGCAGGCGGCGGCCGACCATCACGTGCTGGAAGAGCGGCACGGGGCGTCGCTCCTCGAGGATGGTCGCGGTGTCACCGCGGACCGTGGAGAGCCACTCTCCGAACTCCTCGGCGTTGGAGACCGTGGCCGAGAGCGAGATCAGCGACACCGACTCCGGCAGGTGGATGATCACCTCCTCCCAGACCGCGCCCCGCATCCGGTCGGCGAGGTAGTGCACCTCGTCCATCACGACGTAGCCGAGGCCGAGCAGGGTCCGCGACCCGGCGTACAGCATGTTGCGCAGCACCTCCGTCGTCATCACGACGATGGGTGCCTCGCCGTTGACGACGTTGTCGCCGGTCAGCAGGCCGACGTTGGCGGCGCCGTGACGGGCGACGAGGTCATTGTACTTCTGGTTGGACAGAGCCTTGATGGGCGTCGTGTAGAAGCACTTGCGACCGGTCGCGAGCGCGAGGTGGACGGCGAACTCGCCGACGATCGTCTTGCCCGACCCGGTGGGCGCCGCGACGAGGACGCCGCGGCCGTCCTCGATCTCCTTGCAGGCGCGCACCTGGAAGTCGTCGAGCGGGAAGTCGTAGTGGCCCGCGAAGTCCCGGAAGGCCGGATAGGCCTTGTCCCGGGAGTACGCCGCGTAGCGCTCGGCGGGCGTCAGGTCGCCGCTCATGCGAGCGCCACCAGGGCGCCGGGCACGGCCTCGACGGTCAGCGGCAGCTCGCCGAAGCGCTCACCGTCGGCGTAGGCCACGATGCCGGGCGCGGCGACGGTCACCCGGCGCACGCGATGGTGCTCGTACTCGGCGACCGTGGTGTGGGTGCCGGAGAAGAGCTTGGGATAGGTGCGGACCAGCTTGGCTCGAGACATCTCCTTGATGATGACCACGTCGAGCAAACCGTCGTCCAGCAGGGCGCCCTCGGTGATGCGCAGGCCACCGCCGAAGGAGGGCCCGTTGCCGACCGCTACGAGCATCGCGTCGACCCGCCGCGTGGCCCCGTCGAGGTCCAGCGTGTAGGGCAGCGGGTGAAAGGTGCGCAGCTCGGCCACGGTGGCAAGGTTGTAGCGCATCTGGCCCCGGGGCCACCGCATCGCGTTGGCGCGCTCGTTGACGATCGCGTCGAAGCCGGCCGCCATCACGGTGACGAACCAGTGCGAGCCGCTGCGGGCCAGGTCCAGGGTGCGGGTACGCCGCGCGACGACGCGGTCCGCGGCCGCCACGGGGTCCTTGCGGGGCAGGTCGAGGTAACGGGCGACGTCGTTGCCGGTGCCGGCCGGGATGATCCCGAGCGGGACGCCTGTCCCGGCGACCGCCTGGACGCCCAGGTGCACGAGGCCGTCGCCACCACAGAGGACCAGGGCCTCGACGCCGTCGGCCACGCTGGCCCGCGCGAGGTCCGCGGCCTCGTCGGCGTCGCGACCCTCCAGGTTGCGCACCACCAGGCCGCTGTCGCGCAGCCGCTGCAGGGCGGCGTCGCGGTAGCGCCCACCCCGGCCGCCACCGGCCGTCGGGTTGGTGAGGAGAGCGATCTCGTGGAGGCCCACATCCCCGGCGACTGGTCCAGCACCCGCGTCCATGGGCCGACCCTAGCGCCGGGACGGCCCGGTCACGGGCAGTACCTCACCGCGACCCACGTGACTTGTCCTGGCCGATCCGCAGCAGCGCGGCGTAGTGGTCGGGAGAGGCGCCCACGGCCTTGGCCAGCCGGCCCAGGGCGTCGAGCACGAGCCCGGCGTCGAAGCGGGTACCGGGGACCGCCAGCGTCATCCGGCCGTCGTACTGCCCCAGCAGCACCTGGCCGTGTCGCCAGGCCTGGTGGGCGCGCAGCCGGGAGGCGTCGTCGGTCACCGGCACGGGGTAGGCGTCGTCGATCCCGAGCAGGTCGCACACCACGTCGTCGTGGCCGTCGCTGGTGAGCCGCCCAGCCACGAGGTGCCCGTCGCGCAGGCCGCCGTCGGCGTGCCAGACCACCTGGGCGGTCCCCAGCCAGTCGGGCAGGTCGAACGGGTCGATCTCGACCAGCGGCTGCACGTGCATGCGCCCAGCCTGTCAGACCTCAGATGGGCGAGAGCTCATCGGGGCTGAGGCCGGCATTGGCGCTGCGGGCCGCCTTGCGCCGGTCGTGGGCCCGGGCGATGACCTCGGAGATGAGGAACAGGATGACCATCGGGACGGCCATGAAGGTCATCGTGAACGGGTCCGCCGACGGGGTCGCGACCGCGGCGAAGATGAAGATGCCGACGATGATCCACGGCCGGTGCGCGCCCAGGCTCTTGCCCGACACGACGCCCGCGAGGTTGAGCATCACCACGAAGACCGGGATCTCGAAGGCGATCCCGAAGACCAGCAGTGTGCGGGTGAAGAACTGGAGGTACTCGTTGAAGTCGACGAGGTTGGTGACGCCCTCGGGGTTGAGGCCGATGAGCACCTCGAGGCCCTTGGGCAGGGTGAGGTAGCCGAGCAGCACCCCTGCAAGGAACAACGGCCCGGCGACCATCACGAAGACCCGCGACCACTTGCGCTCGTGGGCGTGCAGGCCCGGCAGGATGAAGGCCCAGATCTGGTACAGCCAGTAGGGCGCCGTCACCACGAGCGCTGCGAAGCCGCTGAGCTTGAGGTAGAGCATGAGTCCACCGGCGGCGCCGCTGGTGGTGGCGAAGGTCGTGCCCTCGGCCAGCTGCTCCGCGGCGTCCTGGTACGGCCCGTAGACGAGCTCGTAGAGGAAGTCGAAGAAGTACAGCGCAACGCCGAGCGCGACGATCGTCACGAGGGCGACGCGCAGCACGCGCGCGCGCAGCTCACGCAGGTGGTCCGAGAGGGCCATGCGGCCGTCGGGACCGACGGGGTGGGCCGGGCGCGCGGAGAAGAGGCGCAGCGGGGCGAGGAGCTTCACGAAAGGTACGTCGGGTGCGGCCGTCAGCCGGGGTGCTTGTCGGAGCGCGGCTCGGGCGGCAGGTCGTTGGTGCCGGTGCGCGTCACGTCCGGACGGGTCGTGTCGGTGTGGGTCGGGGGCGGCAGCTCGGCCGTGCTCGCCGGCGGCGTGGTCGAGTCGTCATCGTCGTCGCGCAGGCCCTTGGTCTCGGTCTTGAAGATGCGCAGTGCCTGGCCGGTGCCACGCGCGAGCTCGGGAAGCTTGGCCGCGCCGAAGACGAGGACCACGATGGCGAGGATGATCAGCCACTCCGCGCCCTGGGGCATGCCGATCAGGGTGTGGATCATGAGACTCTCCAATGTCGTGAATGTCGGGGATCGTGCGGGGTCATTTCATCGTACGCCGGGATCGGTGTAGAGCCTGACCGCCGCCTGGGCACCGGCCGTGAACGACTCGGCGAACTCCTGGGGTGCGACCACGCTCGCGTGCGGCGCCACGCGGAAGAGCAGCTGGCGCAACCAGGCCTCGCTGGCGACCTCGAGGTCGACGTCGAGGCTGCCGCGCGGCCCGGGGCGCGTGTCGGTCACCGGGTAGTACTCGGTCACCCAGTGGGCCGGCGGGGCGAGCCGGACCGTCACCGTGGTGGCGGCCCCCTCCCCTGCGAACCACCCGGAGCCGAGGTCGCGGGCGTCACCGGCCTGCTCGGAGACCGGCGTGTCGAGCTCGGTGGCCCGCAGGATCCGGTCGAGGCGGAACACCCGGTCGCCGCCGGCGGTGTGGCACCACGCGTCGAGGTAGGTCGCGTCCCCGACCCGGGTGACCGCGCGGGGCTCCACGACGCGCGTGGAGTGCTCGTCGCGGCTGGCCACGTGGTAGTCGAGCTCCAGCTGGTGGCCCCGGTCGATGGCCCCCTGGAGGACCGGGACGAGCTCGCTGCCCGGCTCCGGCGTCGCCTCCACGTGGACCCGCTCGGCCGCCGCCGTCTGCCCGGCCGCCTCGAACTTGGCCAGCGTGCGGCGTACGACGTCCCGCGTCTCGGGTGCGGCGCTCTGGGCCAGCGCCTGGAGGGCCACCACGAGGGCGGCCGCCTCGGACGGCGCGAAGCTGACCGGGCGCGCCAGGTAGTCGGCGTTGGCGACCCGGATGATGCGGTCGCCCTCGAGCGCGTCGAGGTCGACGTTGATGAGGTCGTCGGGGTAACCACCCGGCAGGCCGCACATGAAGAGGACCCGCAGGTCCTTGTCGAGCTGGTCGGGGTCGACGCCCAGGGCCGCGGCGGCGTCGGTGAGCCGCACCTCGCCGCGGGAGTGGAGGTAGGGCACGAGGGCGAGTAGCCGGGCGACCTGCTCGCGGGCGGCGTGCACGACGGGCTTGGGGGAGCTCATGGAGATCCCTCCTGCTCGAGGATGCCGCGGAGCCGCGCCAGCACGTCGGCACGCAGCTCCTCCGGGGCCTCGACGACGACGGAGGGCCCGTAGGTCAGCACCTCGGAGGCCAGGTCGGAACCCGGACCGGTGAGGACGACCCGGTCCCACCCGCTCTCCCGGTCCGGCCCGGCGACGTCCTCCTCGACGCTCGTCGCGCGGCGGCGGAGCCCGACGCCGGCCCGCTGACGCACCAGCACCGTGGCCTCGACGTCGGGCGTGCGGCGCGCCAGGTCGGCGGCGATGGCGGAGACGTCGGTGCCGGGCGGGACGTCGTACGCCCCGGCCTTGCCGATGCCGCTGACCTTGCCCTGCACGCGGGAGAGCCGGAAGACGCGCTCCGCGTCGCGGTCGACGTCGTGCCCCACGACGTACCACCGCCCGGAGCTGCGGACGACGCCCCACGGCTGGAGGCGGCGCTTGCGGGGCTGCTCCCCCGGCCGCTTGTAGTCGAAGGTGACGACCCGCCGCTTCTGGGTGGCGTCCCAGAAGGCGTCGAAGGCCGGCTCCTCGGCGCGCAGGCTCGGCGGGACCAGGTCGAGCCGGGCCGCATCGACCTCGACGCCCTGGGCGGTGAGCTTGCGCATCGCCTCGGTCGTACGACGCGCGAGGGTCGCCTGCTCCCACGCGCGGGCCGCGATCCCGAGCACCGCGGCCTCGTCGGCCTCGAAGCGGATCTCCGGCAGCGCCGAGGTGTCGGTGGAGATGCGGTAACCGGGCTCGTCGTCGAAGAAGGCGTCCAGCGAGCCGACCTCGATCACGACGCCGAGCTCGCGCAGGTCGTCCTTGTCCCGCTCGAAGGCCTTCTCGAACGCCTCGTCGCCCTTGGCGTTGTCGGGGTACTCCGCGTAGTGGGCACGCCGGATGTCCTGCTTGGAGACGAACCGGGTCTGGGCGAGCAGCATGATGTAGAGGTTGAGCAGCCGCTCCGCCTTGTCGCTCGCCACCGGGTCAGTCTGCCGCTCTGATCAGGCCGCGCCGAGGATGTCGACGACGAAGAAGAGCGTGTCGGTGCCCTTGATGCCGGCCTGCTCGTTGCCGGCCTCGCCGTAGCCGAGCTCCGGCGGGATCGACAGGATCACCCGGGAGCCGACGTTCTGGCCGACCAGCGCCTGGTCCCAGCCCGCGACGACCGCGCCGGTGCCGATCGGGAACGACGTGGGCTCCTTGGAGTAGGACTCGTCGAAGGGCTTCTTGGCGTCGTAGACCTGGCCGAGGTAGTCCACGGCGATGGTCTGGCCCTTCTCGACGACCGGGCCGTCGCCCTTGATGAGGGTCGTGTCGAGGAGGTTCTTGCTGGGCTTGTTGGCGTCGGTGAAGTCGAGCCCGGTGATGGTGTCGCCCTCCTCGACGAGCGTCGGCGCCCACTTGGCGGGCTCGCGCTCCTCGCCGCTCGGCTCGGTGGCCACCTTGCCGAGCAGGTCGACGATGATGACGAGGCCGTCCTGGTTGCCGATGCCCAGCTGCGGGTTGCCGGCCTCGCCGTAGGTGTCCTCGGCGCTGGCGGCCACGGCGACGCGCGACCCGACGGTGTGGCCCTCGATGGCCTCCTGGAACGGGGCACCGAGGTCGGCGTAGGTGAGCAGCTCGGGGGCCTTGGCGTCGTAGGTGCTGAACGCCTTCTCCTCGGTGAAGCCGTTGCCCATCCAGATGTGCGCGAAGGCGTTGTCGCCCGCGGCCAGCTCCTCCCCGTCGCCCTCGATGAGGACCTCCGACTCGATCTCCACGGGGGCGAGCTGCTCGTCGAAGGTGACCTTCGGCTCCTTGCCCGCGTCGCCCTCCACGGTGATCGCGTCGAGGCCGGCGCCGCTCGACGCCGCGTCGTCCTCACCGCAGGCGGCCAGGCCGACCGAGGAGAGGAGGAGGACGCCGCTCACGGCGGCGAGGCGGGTACGACGGGAGGTGGAGCGGGGGCGAGACACGTGCGGGTCACCCTTTCAATGGCTGAGCGATGGCTGAGCGGTGGGTCGAGCTGGTCGATGGTCCGTCTGGACGGCGCGGTCACCCTATCCGGCGACGCTGAGACGGTCCTGAGGCAGGGCCGCAGCCCCCGTGACTCGCGCGGGCGACCGGTCCGGGCGGGTCACATGCCGTCGATGAGGCGCTGCACGCGCTCGTCGTACGCCTTGAACGGGTCCTTGCACAGGACCGTGCGCTGCGCCTGGTCGTTGAGCTTGAGGTGCACCCAGTCGACGGTGAAGTCGCGGCGGCGCTCCTGGGCCTTGCGGATGAACTCGCCGCGCAGCCGGGCGCGGGTGTCCTGCGGGGGGACGCTCTTGGCCTCGAAGATCTTGAGGTCGGTGGTCACCCGGGCGACGGCGCCGCGCTTCTCGAGCAGGTAGTAGAGCCCGCGGCCGCGGTGGATGTCGTGGTAGGCGAGGTCGAGCTGGGCGACGCGCGCGTGACCGAGCGGCAGGCCGTGCTTGGCGCGGTAGCGGTCGATGAGCTTCCACTTGATGACCCAGTCGATCTCGCGGTCGACGAGGCCGAGGTCGTCGGACTCGATGGCCTTGAGGCCGCGCTCCCAGAGGTCGAGGGCCTGCTCGATGAGGGGCGTGCTGATCTGGCGTCGGTCGACGAAGTCGCGAGCCTTGCCGAGGTACTCGGCCTGGATCTCCAGGGCGCTGGCCTCGCGCCCGTTGGCGAGGCGGACCTTGCGCCGGCCGGTGACGTCGTGGGAGATCTCGCGGATCGCGCGGATGGGGTTCTCCATCGTGAGGTCGCGCATCACGACGCCCTCCTCGATCATCCGCAGCACGAGGTCGCACGAGGCGACCTTGAGCATCGTCGTCGTCTCGCTCATGTTGGAGTCGCCGACGATGACGTGCAGCCGGCGGTACTTCTCCGCGTCGGCGTGCGGCTCGTCGCGCGTGTTGATGATGGGACGGCTGCGGGTGGTGGCGCTGGAGACGCCCTCCCAGATGTGCTCGGCACGCTGGGACACGCTGTACGACGCCCCGCGCGGGGTCTGGGTGACCTTGCCGGCCCCGACGACGATCTGCCGGGTCACGAGGAACGGGATCAGGACGTCCGCGAGCTTGCTGAACTCGCCGGCCCGGCCGACGAGGTAGTTCTCGTGGCAGCCGTAGGAGTTGCCGGCGGAGTCGGTGTTGTTCTTGAAGAGGTAGATGTCGCCGGCGATGCCCTCGTCGTGCAGGCGCTGCTCGGCGTCGAGGAGCAGCCCCTCGAGGATCCGCTCACCGGCCTTGTCGTGGGTGACCAGCTCGACGATGTCGTCGCACTCGGGGGTGGCGTACTCCGGGTGGCTGCCGACGTCGAGGTAGAGGCGCGCGCCGTTGCGGAGGAAGACGTTGGACGACCGGCCCCAGCTCACGACCTTGCGGAAGAGGTAGCGCGCCACCTCGTCGGGGCTCAGCCGGCGCTGGCCCTTGAACGTGCACGTGACGCCGTACTCGTTCTCGATGCCGAAGATGCGCCGGTCCATGCCCACACCCTAGGCGGCGGGACCACGCCTGCGGGGCGTCCTGACGGATGACACGCAGAAAGCCCGCGCCGCGAGCGTCGTCAGGGCAGCGGGTCGCCCGGGTCCGCCGGCGGTGTGCCGGGTGCGGGGGGCTGCGACGGGTCGGGTGCGGGCGGCTGCGGTGCGGGTGGCCGGGGCTCGCCGGGATGCGCCGGGTCGGTCGGCTCCGGGGTCGGCGCGGGCGGCGGGGCCACGGGCGGGGCGGTCGGCGGAGCCACGGGCGGGGCCACGGGCGGGGCGACGGGCGGCTGCGTGGGCTCGCCGGTGACCGGGTGCTCGAGAGGAGGCGTGCCCCCGCTGACCTGGTCGGTCGGGTCGGCCGGGTCGTCGACCCCCGGCGCCGTGGGCGGCGTCGCGCCCGCGGTGTCGTCGGCCTGGGGGGTGTCACCCTGCTCGGCTCCCCGCTCCCCCAGCAGCTCGACGAGGCGCGACTCGCGCAGCCGGACGAACTTGCGGGGCTGGGGCCGGGTGCGCTCGAGGATCGCGACCTCGAGGTCGCGGGTCGGGATCACCCGGTCGTCGCTCTCGCTGTGCCCGAGCGCGGCCACCGCGAGGCGCACCGCACCCTGGAGGGAGGCGCCCTCCACGTAGTGCTCCTTGAGGTGGCCGGCCACCACGTCGGCGGCACCACCCATCACGGCGAACCCGTGCTCGTCGGCCACCTGGCCGTCGTACGTCAGGCGGTAGACCTGGTCGTCGGCGGGCCGTTCGCCCACCTCGGCGACGAAGATCTCGACCTCGTAGGGCTTCTCGCCGCCCGAGGAGAAGATGCTGCCGAGCGTCTGCGCGTAGGCGTTGGCCAGCCCGCGGCCGGTGACGTCGCGCCGGTCGTAGGCGTAGCCGCGCATGTCGGCGAGGCGCACGCCGGCGATGCGCAGGTTCTCGAACTCGTTGTAGCGACCGACCGCGGCGAACGCGATCCGGTCGTAGATCTCGGAGACCTTGTGCAGCGCCTGGGAGGGGTTCTCCGAGACGAACAGGATGCCGTCGGCGTACTGGATCACGACGACCGAGCGGCCGCGCGCGATGCCCTTGCGCGCGAAGTCCGCCCGGTCCTTCATGAGCTGTTCCGGGGAGACGTAGAAGGGGGTGCTCATCTGGGCTCCTCAGCTCAGGTCAGGGCCGCGGCAGGGCCGTCGGGCCTCTGCATCCGGGCGGCGATGATCCGGTCGGCGATGGCCGCGACCTCGTCGTCGGGGACACGGCGTCCGCCGTCGGCGGTGATCACGTGGACGACGGGGAAGATCCGGCGCGCCAGGTCGGGCCCACCGGTCGCGGAGTCGTCGTCCGCGGCGTCGTACAGCGCCTGGATGGCGGCGGTGACGCACCCCTCGGCGTCGAGGTCCTCGCGGTAGATCTTCTTGAGCGCACCGCGGGCGAAGAGCGACCCGGAGCCGACCGAGTGGAATGCCGTCTCCTCGTAGCGACCGCCGGTGACGTCGTAGCTGAAGATGCGCCCCTGGTCGGTGGTGAGGTCGTAGCCCGCGAACAGCGGGACGACGGCCAGGCCCTGCATCGCGAGACCGAGGTTGGCCCTGATCAGCGTCGCGAGGCGGTTGGACTTGCCGTCCATGGAGAGCGTGGTGCCCTCGATCTTCTCGTAGTGCTCGAGCTCGGTCTGGAAGAGGCGCACCATCTCCACCGCGAGGCCGGCGGTACCGGCGATGCCGACGACGGAGTACTCGTCGGCGGGGAAGACCTTCTCGATGTCGCGCTGCGCGATGATGTTGCCCATCGTGGCGCGGCGGTCACCGGCCATGACGACGCCCCCGGGGAAGGTGGCGGCGACGATGGTCGTGCCGTGAGGCGCCAGCTCGCCGGCATTGCCCGCGGGGACCGCGCGACGGCCCGGCAGGAGGTCGGGCTGGTGGTCACCCAGGAAGTCGGCGAAGCTCGACGTCCCGGGCGACATGAAGGACGCGGGCAGCCGGTCGCTCATTCGGGGTCCCTGTCGAAACCGCAGCGCAGCGAGGATTTCGATGGGGTGATCACTGGCCGCCCTTCTGGATGAACGACTTCACGAAGTCCTCGGCGTTGGTCTCGAGGACGTCGTCGATCTCGTCGAGGATGGCGTCGACGTCGTCGTCGATCACCTCCTTGCGCTCGGCGACGTCGGTCTCGACGACCTCCTCGGTCGTCGTCTCCTCCTGGGAGGACTTCCTCGGTTGCTTCTGCTCCTGGGCCATGTCTCCGACCCTATCCACAAAACGAAGCCGCGCACGGGCACGTCCTAGGCTCGGCGTCGTGGACACCGTCGATCCCGCACTCCGGACAGATCTCGCCCCGACCGGCGCGCTGCGCGCCTCCATCAACCTCGGCAACCCGGTGCTCGCCTCGGGCACCCACGACGACCCGTCGGGCATCACGGTCGCGCTGGCCCGTGAGGTCGCGGCCCGGCTCGGCGTCACCGCCGAGCTCCAGTGCTACGGCGCGGCCCGGGACTCGGTGGCCGCGGTGGCGGAGGGACGTGCCGACATCGGCTTCCTCGCGATCGACCCGGGGCGTCCGCTGCAGTTCACGTCGCCCTACGTGCTGATCGAGGGCGTGTACGTCGTCGCGGCCGGCTCGCCGCTGGCCGGGACGTCCGCGGTCGACGTGGACGGCGTGCGGATCGGGGTGAAGGAGGGGTCGGCGTACGACCTGCACCTGTCCCGCACCCTCGAGCGCGCCTCGCTGGAGCGCGGGTCGGAGGGCATCGACACCTTCGTGGAGCGGGCGCTCGACGTGGGCGCCGGCATCCGCCAGCCGATGACCGCCTGGGTCGCTGCGCACCCGGGCCACCGCATCCTCGAGCCGGCCTTCATGCAGATCCGCCAGGCCGTCGCGGTCCCGCAGGACCGCTCGGCCGCAGCGGTCACCTGGCTGCGCTCGCTCGTCGACGAGCTGGTCGGCGACGGCTGGGTGTCCGCCGCCCTCACCGACGCCGGCCAGGACCCGGCCCTCGCGGCTGGCTGAGACCCTCGTCCGCCGCCCCGGGGCGGGTGCCTCAGCGGGCGGTGAGGGCGGAGAAGAGCTCGAGGGCGGTGTCGCAGCGGTCGAGGAGGTCGCCGACGTGCGCCTTGGTGCCCCGCATCGGGTCGATGGTGGGGACGCGCTGGAGCGACTCGCGCCCGGGAAGGTCGAAGATCACCGAGTCCCACGACGCGGCGGCGACGTTGTCGGCGTACTTCTCGAGGCAACGGCCACGGAAGTAGGCACGGGTGTCCTCGGGAGGCTCGTGCATGGCCCGCTCGACCGAACGGTCGTCGAGCAGGCGCTCGATGCGGCCCGCGGCGACGAGCTTGGCGTAGAGGCCCTTCTCGGGGCGGATGTCGGAGTACTGCAGGTCGATCAGGTGCAGCTTGGCGTCGTCCCAGTCGAGGCCGTCGCGGTCCCGGTACTGCGAGAGCAGCTTGAGCTTGGCCACCCAGTCCAGCTCGCCGGCGCACAGCATCGGGTCCTGCTCGAGCCGCGTCAGCACCGACTCCCAGCGGGCGAGGACGTCGCGCGTCTGGTCGTCGACGTCGTTGCCGAGCCGGTCGTCGACGAACTTGCGAGCCAGGTCGAGGTACTCCAGCTGCAGCTGCACCGCGGTGAGGGTGCGCCCGTCGCGGAGCGTGAGGAGGTGCTGGAGCGTGGGGTCGTGGGAGACCGCGCGCAGCGACGCGACGGGCTGGTCCACGCCGAGGTCGCGGGTGATGTAGCCGTCCTCGATCATGGCGAGCACGAGCGCCGTGGTGCCGACCTTGAGGTAGGTCGACACCTCCGCGAGGTTGGCGTCGCCGAGGATCACGTGCAGCCGGCGGTACTTCTCCGGGTCGGCGTGCGGCTCGTCGCGGGTGTTGATGATCGGCCGCTTGAGGGTGGTCTCGAGGCCGACCTCGACCTCGAAGTAGTCGGCGCGCTGGCTGATCTGGAAGCCGTGCTCACGGCCGTCCTGGCCGATGCCGACCCGGCCCGCCCCCACGACCACCTGCCGGGACACGAAGAACGGGGTCAGGTGGCGCACGATGTCCGCGAACGGGGTCGAGCGCCGCATCAGGTAGTTCTCGTGGGCGCCGTACGACGCTCCCTTGTTGTCGGTGTTGTTCTTGTAGAGCACGATCGGCGTCGCCCCCGGGACCTGGGCGGCGGCCCGGGAGGCGTCGAGCATGACCTGCTCCCCCGCCTTGTCCCACCGCACGATGTCCAGCGGCGTGGTGACCTCCGGGGTGGAGAACTCCGGGTGCGCGTGGTCGACGTACAACCGGGCCCCGTTGGTGAGGATCACGTTGGCGAGGCCGAGGTCCTCGTCGGTGAGCTGGCTCGGGTCCGCCACCTGGCGCGACATGTCGAAGCCACGCGCGTCGCGCAGCGGCGACTCCTCCTCGAAGTCCCACCGGGCCCGCCGCGCCTTGATGGTCGACGTCGCGTAGGCGTTGACCACCTGGGAGGACGCGACCATCGGGTTCGCGCCGGGTTGACCCTGCACCGAGATGCCGTACTCGACCTCGGTGCCCATGATCCGCCGTACGCTCATGGGGCGAGCCTACGAGGCCGGGGCGAGGAGTGAGCGGGATGGGCATCTGGAACGACCGGGTGGTGCCGCACCTGGTGGACGCGTCGCTGCGCAGCCGCGAGGTCGGGGTGCTCCGTGAGCGGGTCTGCGCCGGGCTGCACGGTCAGGTCCTGGAGATCGGCTTCGGCTCCGGGCTCAACACCCGGTTCTACCCGACCGGGGTCACGGGAGTCAGCGCCGTCGAGCCCTCCGACGTGGCCTGGCGGCTGTCGGAGGAGCGGCGCGGGCGCAGCGGCGTACCGGTGACCCGCTCTGGCCTGGACGGTCAGCACCTCGCCGAGGCCGATGCGTCGCACGACGCCGCGCTGGTGACCTTCAGCCTGTGCACGATCGAGGACCCGGAGCTCGCGCTGCGGGAGGTACGCCGCGTGGTGCGTCCGGGTGGTCGGCTCCACTTCGTGGAGCACGGACTGGCACCCGAGCCGGGAGTGAGTCGCTGGCAGCGTCGCATCGAGCCGGTGCAGCGTCGGGTGGCCGGCGGCTGCCACCTCACGCGGGACGTGCCCGCGATGCTGGCCCGGGCGGGGTGGACACCGGACGGCGAGAGCGGGTGGCTCGAGCAGGACTA
Source organism: Nocardioides sp. Soil777 (assembly GCF_001428425.1). Classification (NCBI taxonomy): domain Bacteria; kingdom Bacillati; phylum Actinomycetota; class Actinomycetes; order Propionibacteriales; family Nocardioidaceae; genus Nocardioides; species Nocardioides sp. Soil777. Next base: position 248,520 of record NZ_LMSN01000019.1, on the reverse strand, counting down.
CCTGCCCGGGCCAACGGTCGGACGCCCCTGGACCCATCTGTCCCTGGGCGTCGCGACCTCGGTGTGACGTCAGCGGCGGCCGCGGAGGAAGCTCATGAGAGCCAGGACCACGACGACGACGATGGCGATGATGATGATGGTGCGCACGATGCACTCCCGGGGGACGAGGAATCTTGCCTTCCGGGGGGTCCCGGAGCGGTCACTGTAGCCCCCCGGAGCGGCCCCGAGGCTCACCCCCGCGGGCGACCCGGTGAGCCGGTTCCGGCGGGGTCAGCCCCGGCTCTGCCAGGCGTGCGCGAGGTTGACGCCGACGATGCCGAGCAGCGTCACCAGGAGCGGCAGGAAAGCGTCGTTGACGCCCAGCGCGATGCTGATCGGGATGAAGGCGACCAGCGAGATGATCCCCAGCGCCAGCTGGCGCGCCCCGGCGCCGGCCACCGCCGCGGACCGGCGCTGCTGCAGCGCCACCTGCTCGGCCACGCGCTGCTCGACGGCCCGCTCGATGCGCTCGGCGAACCCGTCGACCAGCTCCGCGTCGTAGCGCGCCCCCAGCTCGCGACGGGTGGCCAGGGCGGCCTCGATGTCGCCGTGCCCCAGCTCGTCGTCGGCTGGGGTCACAGGTACTGGCCGGTGTTGGCGACCGTGTCGATGGAGCGGCCGGGCTCGGTGCCCTGCTTGCCCGTGATGAGCGTGCGGATGAAGACGATCCGTTCGCCCTTCTTGCCCGAGATCCGCGCCCAGTCGTCGGGGTTGGTGGTGTTGGGCAGGTCCTCGTTCTCCTTGAACTCGTCGACGCACGCCTGGAGCATGTGCTGCACCCGCAGGCCGCGCTGGTCGTGCTCGAGGAAGTCCTTGATGGCCATCTTCTTGGCCCGGTCGACGATGTTCTGGATCATGGCGCCGGAGTTGAAGTCCTTGAAGTAGAGGACCTCCTTGTCACCGTTGGCGTAGGTGACCTCGAGGAAGCGGTTCTCCTCGGACTCGGTGTACATCCGCTCCACGGTGGCGCGGATCATGCCGGCCACGGTCGCATCGCGGTCGCCACCGAACTCCGCCACGTCGTCGGCGTGCAGCGGCAGGGACGCGACGAGGTACTTGGAGAAGATGTCGCGCGCCGACTCCGCGTCGGGCCGCTCGATCTTGATCTTCACGTCGAGGCGGCCGGGTCGCAGGATGGCGGGGTCGATCATGTCCTCGCGGTTGGAGGCGCCGATGACCAGGACGTTCTCCAGGAGCTCGACGCCGTCGATCTCGCTGAGGAGCTGCGGGACGATGGTGTTCTCCACGTCGGAGGAGACCCCCGAGCCGCGGGTGCGGAACAGCGAGTCCATCTCGTCGAAGAACACGATCACCGGGGTACCCATCGAGGCCTTCTCGCGGGCACGCTGGAAGACGAGCCGGATGTGGCGCTCGGTCTCGCCGACGTACTTGTTGAGGAGCTCGGGGCCCTTGATGTTGAGGAAGTAGGACTTCCCCTCCTGGCCCGTCCTGGCCGCGACCTTCTTGGCGAGCGAGTTGGCGACCGCCTTGGCGATCAGCGTCTTGCCGCAGCCGGGCGGACCGTAGAGCAGGACGCCCTTCGGCGGCTTGAGCTGGTGGTCCTTGAAGAGCTCGGGGTGCAGGTAGGGCAGCTCGACGGCGTCGCGGATCGCGTCGATCTGGGAGATCAGGCCGCCGATCTGCGAGTAGTCGATGTCGGGGACCTCCTCGAGCACCAGTTCCTCGACCTCGGACTTGGGCACCCGCTCGTAGGCGTAGCCGGCGCGGGCGTCGAGCAGCAACGAGTCGCCGGCGCGCAGCGGCTCGTCGAAGAGGGGCTTGGCCAGGCGTACGACGCGCTCCTCGTCGGCGTTGGCGATCACCAGACCGCGCTCGCCGTCCTCCAGGAGCTCCTTGAACATGACGACCTCGCCGACCTTCTCGAAGCCGAGCGCCGCCACCACGTTGAGGGCCTCGTTGAGCATGACCTCCTGGCCCTTGACGAGCTCGTCGAGGTCCACGGCGGGGCTCACGTTGACCCGGAGCTTGCGACCGCCGGTGAACACGTCGACGGAGTCGTCCTCGTTGCGGGACAGGAAGGTGCCGAAGCCGGCGGGCGGCTGCGCCAGCCGGTCGACCTCCTCCTTGAGCTTCATGATCTGGTCGCGCGCCTCGCGCAGCGTCTGGGCGAGCCGCTCGTTCTGGCTGGTCACGGCGGCCAGTGACCGCTGGGTGTCGGCGAGTCGCAGCTCGAGGCCCCGGGACTGACCGGGCATGTCGGTGAGGCGGCGACGCAGGTCACCCACCTCGGCCTCGAGGAAGCGCACCTGCTGCACGAGCTCGTCGGGCGTGCGCCCCGCTCCGGCGGGCGTGGATGTCGATTCGGACATGTGCGTCACCTCCTTGGTCCTTCGGACACTACCCATCTCCTGATGGGACGGAAGTGGATAACCGCCAGTGTTGATCACTATTTCGTCGCGATCCGGACTCGGCCGGCTCCCCGACCGGTGACTCCACCAGCGGCGCCTCAGGCCGACGGGTCGTTGAGACGGTGGATCGCGAGCAGCTCGTCGTCGGTGAACTCCCCCGACGCTCGCAGCACCTCCTGGACCACCGCCGACTTGCCGGCGAGGTAGACGTCCATGTCCATGGCCGGGTCGTCGGCCAGGGCGCGCTTGACGTCGGCGTACGCCTCCCGGAGGCCTTCGTCGCGTCGCAGCACGTCGCGGACGGCGAGGTGGTTGCGGACGTTCATGGTGCCGGCGACGCACACGTAGACGTGGCGACGCGGTGCGGTGTCCGGGGCGTGGAAGGCCTCCCGGTCGGCGACGCCGAGGTCGCCGCGGTGGACGTAGCCCACCCGCTCGAGCGCGCCGACCGCCTCCGGGACGTGCTCGCGCTCGACGATCACGTCGATGTCGAGGATCGGCTTGGCGGCCAGACCGGGCACGGACGTCGAGCCGACGTGCTCGACCCGGGCACCGGGGATGTCGGCGACGGCCCCGCGCAGCACCTCGGCGACCTCCTCGAAGCGGACCGCCCAGTCCGGGGACCAGGCGACGACCTCGAGGCTCACGCCTCGTCGGTGACGGCGTCGGTGGTGACGGCGTCGCCGGCGTCGGCCTCCGGGAGCGGGGGGAGGTCGGCGGGACGCGGACCGGTGTAGTCGGGTCCGTAGGCGCCGGGCGCGGGACGGCGGGTCTTGCGCATGGGCTTCTCCCCCGGCGCCATCCGGCGGGCGGTGACGAGGAAGGCGGTGTGGCCGATCATCTTGTGGCCGGGGCGGACCGCCAGGCCCTCCACGTGCCAGTCCCGGACCAGCGACTCCCACGGCTGCGGCTCGGTGAAGCCGCCGTGGACGCGGAGCGTCTCGACGACGCGGGACAGCTGGGTCGTCGTGGCGACGTACGCACAGACGATGCCGCCGGGGACGAGCGCGTCGGCGACGGCGTCCACGCAGCTCCACGGGTCGAGCATGTCGAGGATGACGCGGTCGACCTGGCCCTCGAGCTGGGGCAGCCCCTCCTTGAGGTCGCCCAGCCTCAGGTCCCAGGCCGGGTGCGTCTCGCCCTCGGGGGCGGAGAAGAACTGGTCCACGTTGCGCTTGGCGACCTCGGCGAACTCCTCGCGGAGCTCGAAGGACGTCACCCGGCCCCACGGGCCGACGGCGCGCAGCAGCGAGCAGGTCAGGGCACCCGATCCTGCACCGGCCTCGACGACGCGGGCGCCCGGGAAGATGTCGGCCAGCGCGATGATCTGGGCGGCGTCCTTGGGGTAGACGACCGCGGCACCGCGGGGCATGGACACCACGAACTCGCTGAGCAGCGGCCGGAAGACGAGGTACTGCCCGCCGGCCGACGACACGACCGTGAAGCCCTCGTCGCGGCCGATGAGCTCGTCGTGCTCGAGGTGCCCGCGGTTGGAGAAGAAGCGCTTGCCCGGCGTCAGCTCGAAGTTGTGGCGGCGGCCCTTCTGGTCCGTCAGGCGCACCCACTCACCGGCCCTCAGCGGACCGCGGTGGACACCGGACCACGCCTCCCGCGGAACGTCTGGGGAGGGTACGGCGGGGGTCGTCTCGGGCATGCGCGGAACCCTAGTGCGGGGTGGCCGTGGTCGCGGAAATGACGCGTACGCCGCCCGGCACCGCGTTGACGGGTGCCGGGGTTCACCGACGTTCCCCGTCTCGCCAGTGCTACGCGTGGGAGGGTGCCGGGGTTCACCGACGTGCCTCGTCTCGCCAGTGCTACGCGTGGGCGGGTGCCGGGGTCCACCGGCGTGCCTCGTCTCGCCAGTGCTACGCGTGGGCGGGTGCCGTCTCCGACCGGTCGACCTCGCGTCGCGCCAGGATCCTCGTCCACCCGACCAGCGCCAGCAGCCCGCCCATGCCCATCGTGGTCAGCAGCACCACCCGGGACTGCCGGATGACGCGGCCGCACGCTACTGCTTCGCCCCGTCGACTGTCCGCTGTGCGCGCCGCGTCGGGCGTCCCGGACACGAGCCACGACGCGGAGATCGCGGCACCGCACGGGTGGGCCCGGCCGGCGACGTGTGTCGACCTCTGGTGCTCGGTGCCGACGGAGAAGGCCAGGAGGATCATGACCAGCCCACCCACGACCGCAACCCTCGCCCCTGTCATCAGGCAAGCATGGACCCGCGCTCTGCCACCGGCCACTCCCCCGGCCACCGGATCGCCTCAGCGCGTGCGCGACTCGAGGACGGTGGCGGATCACTCGTGCAGGGTCCCGAGCGCCTTTGCTGTCCCGGCCCAGGGCCGACAAGAGAAAAGGAGGGCGAACCGCCTGCGGACCATCGATCCCGCCGTCCCTCGTCCGCCCGAGTCGTTGGTCCACCTCGAGGGCACAGCAACAGCCCGGGGCCGTCAGAACCGTGAGGAGCTGCCTCGCTTGCATCGACCCGGAGTCTCGTGGCCCTTGAACGCGCCTGTGGCCCTGCCGTTGTCGCTGGGCGGGGTCCGGGGCGTGGTGGTCAGAGGTCGGGCGGGTGTGCGTCCGAAGGGTCGTCCGGATCCGAGCTCGGGTGGCGGGGCGGCGCGTCACCCTGATCCGGTGCGTCGGTGCCCATGCGAGGGGACGGGATCCCAGGCTCGGGCCAGGCGCGGCCAATGGGTCGGCTCCCGGTGTGGTCGCGGAGGTAGGTGTGGCCGAGCGGGCTCGTCCAGACGAACACCCCGGGCTCGGTCATCTCATACCGCCATCGCCCACGGGTCTTGAGCCGGTGGTGCCGCCTGCACAGCGGGGCGAGGTTGTCGGTCGCGGTAGGGCCGCCGTCCTCTGGATGGTCGTGGTCGTACGGGATCACGTGGTCCAGGTCGCAGAGCCTCGCGTTGCGACCACACCACGGGAACACACAGGTGCCGTCGCGGACGATGACGTGCTCACGTATCTCCGGGGTGGGCCGGTAGCCCTGGCACTCGAGGCGCTCTCGCAGGTCGATGACTTTGGTGACGGAGACCTGCACGTCAGGTCGGCCGCACCAGGCGCGGATCTGGTCCACGGACAGCAGGCGTTGGCCGGCCTGCTCGATCCGCCCRCACAACGCCTCATCYGGKGCGTCGGGGYGGTCGAAGTGGGTGATCGCGTCCGCSGACAGGTGGGCATAGAGGTGGATCTGGGTGGTGGGTTTCGAGGCTCGCTGCGCTCGCACCCCAACCCCCGAAGTGTCGTCCGCGTCGTCATCGTCGAAGCCGATGGTCATCTGGTGSCGGGCGAGGTCACCGAGGGCGGTGGCGCGGCGGCCGTCGACGGTGTCGGTGGACCCCAGCTTCGCAAGATGCTCCGCACCCGACGCGACCGCCTCGGCCAGCGCGAGAGCGTCGGGGATCTCCAGGTCGGCCTCGAGGTGCATGGTCCCGTCGAACGAGGCCTGCTCGGTGTCGAAGGTGACGTGCCGCTTGTCCGCCGAGTCATCCAACGCCTTTGCGACCTGGTCGGGCATGAACCGCACCCGGGCCTCATCGACCACCCGGGCCAGCTGCGAGGGCGTCAGCCGCGACGCACACCAGAACACCTGCTCGTCGACGTGGGTCGCGGCCTCCAAGGTGAGGGCGAGGGTGGTCTGCGCGATGATCCGCGCCCGCCACCCCGCCACCAACCCGGACAGCACTGCACC